>NZ_JAXCWF010000014.1:0-184696 GCF_034044945.1 Flavobacterium sp. CFBP9031 | reverse complement strand
TCTAAAAGGAATGAGCCCGATACAATATCGAGCTCATTATTATAAAACTTAATTATTAATTTGTCTAAACTTTTGGGTGCAGTCTATTTTAGAATCTCCTTTTTTGTTATACAATCTGATTAAAACCTCAGAATCTTAGAATCTTAGAACCTCAGAACCTCAGAACCTTAGCATCTTAGACTAAAATGGATCCGCAGTAACCTTAAACTTCATTTCTGCTTTTACGGTCACATCTTTTGTTAAAGTTTCTTTCAATGTTACTTTCGTTCTGATTTTGTAACTGTCTGCTTTTATATATTCATCTAATCTTTTATCAGTACAAATCAAATCGATCGTATTACTAGATACATTGATATTGTCAGCATACGCTAATTCAATTTCTTCTGAATTAGCTGTAGAAATATATAGATGTATAGATTTTAAAAAGGTAAATGTTTTATCTGAAGGATCTGTAATCGATAATTTCAGCGATCTGATTTTTACATCTTTCACCAAATTTACTTTTGTTTTATTGTTTTCAAACTCAGCAGAAGAATTGGTCGTAACCTCTGGCGTAATAATCTCTGAAGGCAGATTAATTGGAGAAGTGCTTTGAATTTTAATCGAAGCATTGTTCGAAATAGTAAAAGTCAGCAAATCATCAACAGTGTTGCAAGAGCAAAAAAAGATCGATAAGAAAGCTGACAGGGCAATAATTTTTGATTTCATGGTTAAATTAAATTGGGTTTTTCGTTAGATACGAAATAATTCGGTTTTTGGATTTGCAAAGATACTGAGTTGCTAAGGTTCTAAAATGCTAAGTTTTTTGTTTTTGAGCTAGAAAAAAGCTCAGAATCTTAGTAACTAAGTATCTTAGAATCTACAATGAAAAAAAAATATTTTTTTTCATTGCTCCGATTTTTCAATTTCGAATATAAAAAGTATTTTTGCGCATGCAACACAACGTACTTATTTTAGATTTCGGATCGCAATATACTCAGCTTATTGCGCGTAGAGTTCGCGAATTAAATATATTCTGCGAAATTTTTCCTTACAATCACATTCCAAGTGATTTATCAAGTTATAAAGCCGTAATTTTAGGAGGAAGCCCTTTCTCTGTTAGAGGAGAAGATGCGCCACATCCTGATTTATCACAAATTAGAGGTAAAATGCCTTTGCTTGCTGTTTGTTACGGAGCTCAATATTTGGCTCATTTCAGCGGTGGTGAAGTAGCTGCTTCCAATACAAGAGAATACGGTAGAGCAAACTTGTCTTATATTAAAGAAGGTGAAACTTTCTTTGACGGAGTTTCAGAAAACAGCCAGGTTTGGATGAGCCATAGCGATAGTATCAAAGCGCTTCCAACAAATGCTGTAAAATTAGCAAGCACGCATGATGTAGAATACGCAGCTTATAAAATTGAAGGCGAAACTACTTATGCAATTCAATATCATCCAGAAGTTTACCACTCTACAGATGGAAAAAAAATGCTGGAGAATTTCTTAGTTAAAATTGCTGAAGTTCCTCAAAACTTTACTCCAAATGCTTTCGTTGACGAAATGGTAGCAGAACTAAAAGAGAAATTAGGAAACGATAAAGTGGTTCTTGGTTTATCTGGAGGAGTAGATTCTACTGTGGCGGCAGTTTTATTAAACAAAGCAATCGGACAAAATTTATACTGTATTTTCGTTAACAACGGACTTTTACGTAAAAACGAATTCCAAAGTGTATTAGATCAATACAAAGGAATGGGATTAAATGTAAAAGGAGTAGATGCTGGAGATCGTTTCCTAGGCGAATTGGCCGGAATCAGTGATCCTGAAACGAAACGTAAAACAATTGGTCGTGTATTTATCGAAGTTTTTGATGATGAATCGCACTTATTAGAAGACGTAAAATGGTTGGCGCAAGGAACTATTTATCCAGACGTTATCGAATCTGTTTCGGTAAAAGGACCATCTGCGACAATTAAATCGCACCATAATGTTGGTGGATTGCCAGATTATATGAAATTAAAAATTGTAGAACCACTTAGAATGTTGTTTAAAGACGAAGTAAGAAGAGTAGGAGCTACATTAGGAATAGATCCAGAATTATTAGGAAGACACCCTTTCCCAGGACCAGGATTATCAATCAGAATTTTAGGAGATATTACGCCAGAGAAAGTACAGATCTTGCAAGATGTTGATTCTGTATTTATCGAAGGATTAAAATCTTGGGGATTATACGATAAAGTTTGGCAGGCTGGAGCAATTTTGCTTCCTGTAAACAGTGTTGGTGTTATGGGCGATGAGCGTACTTACGAAAAAGTAGTAGCGCTTAGAGCTGTAGAATCAACAGATGGTATGACTGCTGACTGGGTTCATTTACCTTATGATTTCTTGATGAAAGTGTCAAACGACATTATCAATAAAGTAAAAGGCGTGAATCGTGTAGTTTACGATATTAGTTCGAAACCACCTGCAACAATTGAGTGGGAATAGTAGCATAATTTAAAATTAAGGTCTTACATTTGTAAGGCCTTAATTTTTTACAACCTACTATTTATGAGAGAACTTTTAACGATTTCTCTTGTGTTTGTTTTGTCTTTTAACAAAATAACTGCACAAGATGCAATAATTGAACACAGAATTCAAAAAGGAGAAACCGCTTTTTTCATTGCCCAAAAATACAAGGTTTCTGTAGACGATATTTACAAACTCAACCCCGAATCGCAAAACGGAATCAAGGATAATCAGATTATAAAGATTCCAGTTCACTCCTTAGAAAATAAAAATTCAAAGCAACAAACCCATATTGTTGCGCCCAAAGAAACATTGTTTGGTTTGTCTAAACAATATCATGTTTCGGTTGAAGCCATTCAGAATGCCAATTCAGAAATTCTGGCCAGCGGACTCCAAATTGGTCAAGAATTAATAATTCCTCAAAATTTAGATAATGCAACTAAATTAGAAGCTGCTGTTTCTTCAAAAACTACGCATCAAGTTGTGGCTAAAGAATCTTTATTCAGCATTGCGAGACAATACAATGTTTCGGTTCAAGATTTAGAAAATTTAAATAAAGACATTTTAATTAATGGATTGCAAATTGGTCAAACGATTTCAATTCCGAACAAAAGAAAAACCTTGGATGGGAGAGTTCGTGTAATTAATCAAGAAACCATTTTTCATGTTGTAGAGCCAAAAGAAACTAAATTTTCGATTGCTAAGAAATACGGAATTTCAATTGATCAATTAGAATCTCAAAATCCTGAAATCGTAAACGGATTAGTTGTTGGAAACAAATTAGCCATTAATACAGCAGCCATAAAACCATCAAACGAAAGTGAAGAATTGATGTTGGCTTTGGCCGAAAAACAAGTTGTGGTTGAAAAAACAAAAGCTAAAACAGTCGAAATAGAGGATTTAAAAGACCGTCTTGTGGTTCAGAAAGAAATGAATCAGAAAATTATAAAAATTAATGATCTGAAAGTGAATCTGAACGATATGAATGGTTCTAAAGAAAACTCAGTTGAAAAACTCCGTTTGGTTTTAGAAGCAAATAAAAATGTTCAAGATATTTTAATGGCAAAATTAGATTCGCTTGTCACTTCAATGAATAATGATTTGAAAGAGTTGAAGCGAATGGATATTTTGAATGTTGAAGAATCTAAAAGACTAGAAAGACAATCTTCTGAAGGAATCAATAAAACAAATGAATTATCATCTCAATTGAAAAAGGAACTGGCGGAAAACAGAAAAGCCTACGCTGGTTTGATGAATAAAGTAGAGAAAATCGCAGTTGAGGAAAATCAGGAATACAAGAAGAAAATCCGCGAAAGCGAGAAAAAATCTAATACAGAACCTTTGCAGCAGCGTTTGTCTTTAGAAGAAATTAAACGTTATAAAATCGAGCAAGAAAGAGGAGATGAAAAAAATCAGCTTTTAATTGCTAAAATAGATTCTTTGGACACTCAGAAAAAAATTGAAGTAAAAAGACACATCAGTAAAGCTTCTTATTATAGTATGGAAGCTCGAAAATTTGATGATAAATTGGCTTTGATCAAATTGAAAAAATATCAGGATGAAGCGGTTAAGAAACAGGAAAAAAAGGGTGCAGCTGAAAATTCAAAAACAATTTCATTACAAGAAATGAAACAAGAATTGAAAGACAATCCGTTAAGGCCTGACAAAACAGTAAAAGTTGAAGTTTATGATAATCTTAAAGAAGTTTCAAACGGGTATTACTTAGTTTTAGGTATATTTACAGACGCAGTTGACCGAGATAAGCTCATTATGAAACTCATTGATTCTGGTGAATTTAACGCTAGCTTCTTTTTCAACATTAACAGCCTTTCGTATTATGTTTACGCCGATAAGTTCGAAAACATGGAAGAAGTGCTTTATAAATGCAAGAAAAAAGAAGAAGATGAGTTATATAAAGAAATCATTATTGCTAAAGTAGAAATCGATTTAAGGTAATTTTTACAGCGATAAAGCAAACGGCGCGAATTTTGCTTTTAGTAAAATCGTAACTTATTTTAGAATTAGAAATTAAATTGTTTTAAGCCTTATTATGAAATATTATTTAACAGTATTGTCTCTCGTATTTTTTATGACTTCCAGCGCATTTTCGCAAGAAAAAGTGGTGAAGTACAAAGTATCGAGCGGTGAGACGATTAATCAGATTGCACAAAAATTTAAGGTAACGCCTTATGATATCTATCAGCTCAATCCAGATGCAAGAACGGGATTGGTGCCCAATTCTGTGCTGTTGATTCCGACAAAAACAGGAGAAGCAAAAAAAGAAGTTTCTGAAACTAAAGCAGCTGTTTCAGGAAAAGAAATTATTCATGAAGTGCAGCCAAAGGAAACATTTTACAGCATTGAGCACAAGTACGGAATTTCAGATGAAGCTTTAAAAGCGGCAAATCCGTTTTTGGAAAAAACAGGTGTTCAAATCGGACAAAAATTGGTTATTCCAGCAAAAGGATCTGCTCCAAAAGCAGCAGCAGCAAAACCTGCGAAAGAAAAAGGTGCCGAAAAATATGTTTATCATGATGTTCAGCCAAAAGAAACAAAATTTGGTATTGCAAAACAGTATAATATTACGGTTGACGAATTAGAAAAACGCAATCCAGATATTGTGAACAGCTTGCCAGTTGGTTACAGATTGACGATAAAAGGCACAGCTCCAAAAACAGAAGCTGCTCCAGTAGAAACGGCAAAAGCTGTAGAAAATAAAAAGCCTGCGGAAACTTCTAAAAAAGCAGTGACTTATATGGAATATCAGGTTAAACCAAAAGAAACTTTTTATAGTTTAGGAAGAGTTTTCCATTTGTCGCAAGAAGAACTAGTGGCATTGAATCCGTCACTTTCTGAAGGTGTAAAAGAAGGAATGGTTTTGAAAGTTCCAACAGGATATGTGGCTCCAGCACCAATTGTTGCTGCACAAGTGCCAGATAAACCTGCTGATTCTTCAGTGTATAAACCAGTTGAAAATACTGGCGGTGGAATTAAAATTGTCGATAAAGTAAAATCGACTGAAAACGAAAACGTAGAAATTGTTGAGTTGACCAAAAAGAAAGGGCTTAACGAGCGTAAAAAAGTAGTTTTATTGCTTCCTTTTAATTTGGCTAAAGTACAAAGCGATACTTCTGGAACAGCTAACAGAATTAAAAACGACAAGTTCTTAAACATGACTTTAGATTTTTATGCTGGAGCTATGATGGCGATTGATTCTGCAAAAACATTAAAACTTCCAATTGATGTTGCTATTTACGATTCTCAGGAAACTAAAACAACTTCTAATGTTGTAGGTTTAACTCCGAAGCTTCAAGATGCGGATGCTGTAATTGGGCCATTTTACCAAAGTAACGCAGAAACTACAGCAAACATGCTACGTTCATATGACGTTCCAGTAATTTCTCCTTTATCAAAAGATAGTGCAAATCCGATTGACAATTTATATCAAACTATACCTTCAAATGACGTGATTAGAAATTCGGTTTTTGATTATATGCGTTCTAAAAACGGGAATATTGTAGCGGTAGTAGATAAGAAAAAGGAGTCGGTTATTAATTATATCAGACAAAACCAAAAAGGAGTTGCATTTGCAACTTTAACCGAAACAGGTGGTTTGGATGTGGCTAATTTAAAAAGCTTGTTGATGCCAAATCGAATGAATTATGTTGTGATGGAAACCGGTAATACAGCGATGGTTAAAGCTACAATTAAAGCATTGCTTGATTCTCAGAAAACATGTCAGGTTCAATTGGTGATTTTAGAGCCAAACAGCACATTGGATACAGATGAAATTAGTTTTGATAATTTGATAAAATTGAAATTAATGTATCCTTCTGTAACGCGCGAAAGTGACGAACAGCCAGTTTTAATTTATGAAAAACAATTTCGTTTGAAAAACAAAGCAAATCCAACAACTTATGCAACTAGAGGATTTGATGTAACTTTTGACACGATGATGCGTTTATCTCAAGGAAAAACATTTCAAGAAACAGCTGATTTGATGACGACTCAGCAAGTAGACAATAAATTTCAATATTATAGAAAAGAAGATGGCGGACACGCTAATAAAGGTGTTTACATCTTATATTATGATAGTGACTTAACTTTAAAAGTAGCAAATTAATGACATCAAAAGTAACCTATTTAGGAGATTTAAGAACAGGTTCAATTCACGTGCAATCAGGAAGCGAAATCATTTCTGACGCACCATTAGATAATAACGGAAAAGGTGAGGCATTTTCTCCAACAGATACTGTAGCAAACGCATTAGCAAGCTGCATGATGACCATTATGGGAATTAAAGCCCGTGATTTGGAAGTAGATTTTGTTGGTTCCACAGCTGAAGTAACTAAAATTATGAATGCAGAACCAAGAAGAATTGGAGCAATCGAAATTGTATTTCAAATGAAAAGTAATGCTGATGAAAAAAGCAAAACGATTTTGGAACGTGCTGCAATGACTTGCCCAGTATTTCTAAGTTTAAGCAGTGAAATAGAAAAGAGAATTACTTTCAATTGGAATTAATTTTTTTATCAAAAAATAAGAAAAGCCATCTGAGAAAATCAGGTGGCTTTTTTTGTTTTATGAATGGTGTAAAAATGGAACAAGAGAGCAACATCTACTTTGCCCTCTTGTCCCTCTTTAACTAACCAATATATTTATTCTGAAAACTCTAATTTTTTAAGTTTATTCCAGCCTCCACGCGTAAAATCTGGAATTTCAACGGGAGCAGAATTATGATCTAATGAAATTTCGGTTAATGGACCAAGACAAGACCATTCGGCTAAATCGTATACGTCCATATCCAGAGGAAGTCCCTTTTGCAGACAGTGAATTAAACGATAATCCATAATAAAATCCATTCCGCCGTGACCGCCTACTTTTTTGGCTTGTTCTTCGATTCCTTTAGCAATTGGATGTTTGTATTTTTCGATTAATGCTTTTTTCACTTCTTCAGGAACAAAAGAGTGCGCACTTAATTTTTCGTGATTTGGTTTTACATCGTCACCTAACTCTTTTCCGTCCAATGCATAACCTTCAAGCGGATATTTATTGGCAAATCCTTTTGTCCCGCTCAATTGATACATTCTGCTGTACGGGCGAGGAGAAGTCACATCGTGCTGAATCTGAATTGTTTTTCCATTTTCGGTACGAATCATCGTCATGGTATGATCACCGTTTCTAAAATCTTTAATTTCTTTTCCTGATTTTTCTTTAATGTAAGCAGGATTTCCGACGGCTTTTGTATCCATAGAAACCAAGAAATTCATTTTGTCACCGCGATGAATGTTTAGTGCCTGACACGCAGGCCCCATACCGTGTGTCGCATAAACATCGCCGCGGTGTTTGATATTGTAATCCATTCTCCAGTTATTCCAGTATTCTCCCCAAAAAGGCTGTAAACCGTGAATATAAGAACCTTCAGCATGAAGAATTTCTCCAAAAAGACCTTGCTGAGCCATGTTTAAAGTAGTCAGTTCGAAGAAATCGTAAACGCAGTTTTCCAATTGCATACAGTGCTTTCTAGTTTTTTCTGAAGTATCAATCAATTCCCAGATTTCTGTCATGGTTAAAGCGCCAGGAACTTCAATCGCAACGTGTTTTCCGTCTTTCATGGCTTGAACTCCGATAGAAGCATGGTGGAGCCAGTCTGTAGCTACATAAACTAAATCTACGTTTGGCAAAGCCGTTACTTTTCTCCAAGCATTTTCATCACCATAGAATTCCTGTGCTTTTGGGAAACCTGCTTTCGTTAAAATCTCATTTGATTTTGCAGTATTTTCTTGAGTCATGTCGCACAAAGCCACAATTTCCACACCCTGAATATGTGTCATACGTTCGACCGCTCCAGGACCGCGCATCCCAAGTCCGATGAAAGCAACACGAACGGTTGGAATCGGATCTGCTGCCATTCTCAACACATCTTGCTGTCCTTTTGCACGTGCAGGAGTTTTGGTCTTAATCATTTGTGCCGATGCAATTGTCCATCCGAACAAAAGAAAAAGAGCTATAGTTGATTTAAAAAAGGTAGTTTTCATAAGTGATATTTTAGTGGTAATTTATTCTAAAAGTAACCTCTCTAATGAACCAAATTAGAGAGGTTTTCAAAAACAAAACAATCCAAGGACTTTTATAATTATTTTTGACTACTAAATCTTTTCATTAATGGCGTTACATGTTTTTGGGTATCGTCATCTAATGAAGCCAATGCCTTATCTGCTTCGGCTGGTGCATATTTTGTTAATCCTGCTAATCCTGCAGCAATTACGTTGTATGATTGTTCTTTAATGCTTTCTTCCATTAACGTTTTGTAAGAAGTATCTCCAGTAGAAGCCAATTTTACAATAGCATTTGCTCTGGCAATGGTCTTTTTGTCGTTTTTGGCAATGTCAAGCAGTGATTTTAAAACCTGATCTTTGGTTTGTTTTTCATTTAAATCAATTGCTTTGATGCTCAACACTCTTAAGTCTTCTTGGGGATCTTTTAAACCTTCCAATAAAATAAGTTGTGACTCCTGACTTCTGTCTTTGAAGCAAATTTTATAGCTTCAATTCGGTTATAATACGATGGC
This sequence comes from Flavobacterium sp. CFBP9031, assembly GCF_034044945.1. NCBI lineage: Bacteria > Pseudomonadati > Bacteroidota > Flavobacteriia > Flavobacteriales > Flavobacteriaceae > Flavobacterium > Flavobacterium sp. CFBP9031. The sequence goes on along the minus strand of NZ_JAXCWF010000014.1, from coordinate 175,642 downwards.
GCATTTTTATATTGAAAAAGATAATCAGCAGCCGTTTTTTTATCTACATTAACTTCACCAACTAGAATTTTATCCGGATCTAAATCTATAAATTCTGGTTTTGAAGGAAGATCAAAACTGAAACTTTGCGTTCTTTTATCAATTAAAATATCCTTTCTTATTTTAGTTCCGTTTACGTAAAAATCAACTTTTAAAGGCAGTGTAAAGGTTTGCACAGCACTATCCTGAGATTGACTTATTGTAATGGTAATTTTTCCGTTAGCATATTTGTAAATCACATCCAGAATCGGACTTCCAGCATTATAATACCACTGATCAAAATAAGGCAGCCAGTCTTTTCCAGTCACTTCTTCCATCGATAAACGCAGCTGATGCGGTTCTCCAGATTTATAAGCGTTTGTGGTTAAATAATGATTTAGTCCTTTAAAAAAAGCTTCGTCACCCATTTGGTTTTTCATGGCATACAAAATAATCGAACCTTTCGAATAGCTGATATTATCAAACATATCGTCTGCGTTTCTGTAATGAAAACGGGCTAAAATAGGGCTGTCACCATTTTTTTGTGAGCGTAAATAATTCTGTAATTTTTCATAACGAGATCTGTCTTCAGCATCTTGTCCAGCATCGTGACCGTGCCAAAGAACTTCTCCAAAAGTAGCAAACGATTCATTCATTGTTAAATTTGACCAAGATTCAGCCGTTACATAATCTCCAAACCATTGGTGAAAAAGCTCATGAGCAATGGTACTTTCTTGATTATCATCTAATAATTCTCGTTCTGTTTTCTGAACATATTCACCATGAACTGTCGCAGAAGTATTTTCCATAGCACCTCCAAAATAGTCTTTCACCACAATTTGCGCATATTTTGCCCATGGATATTCTACACCAAGCATTTTGCTGTAAAAATTCATCATATCTGGCGTTTTGTAAAAAATCTGTTTGGCATATGGCGCATATTTTGGCTCTAAATAATAGCTGACTTCTTTACCGTTATAAGAATCTTTATAGATTTTAAAATCACCAACGGCCATCATAAATAAATAAGGCGCATTTGGCTGTTCCATTTTCCAGATATCAGTTCTGGTTCCATCTTTATTTACTTTTTGGGAAGCTAATTTGCCGTTTGAAAGCGTGGTATATTTTGCCTCAACTGTCATTGCAATTTCAGAAGTTGTTTTCTGATTTGGTTTGTCAATTGTCGGGAACCAGCAAGAAGAAGCTTCCGTCTCGCCTTGCGTCCATATTTGTGTTGGTTTGTCACCTTTTCCATCAGGATTAATGAAATACAATCCGTTTGAATTGGTAATCGATTCGCCAGCTTTGCTTTTCAGTTCTGCTGGTTTTGCTGTGTAATTAATAAAAATCGTATACTTTTCGGTTCTTTTGTATTTTCTGTTTAAAGCGATAGAAAGTTCTTCGTTATCGTATTTGTATTGTAACGGAATGCTTTTTTTACCATCAATAATAGCGATTTCTTTAAAATCCATTCCTTTTGCATCCAATTTAAGCGAATCGGTTTCGTAAAAATGCGGTTTTAAAGTAATCCATTCTTTTCCGTACAAATAGCGTTTTCCGTAATCGAATGAAACTTCTAGTTTGGTATGAATTAAATCATGTGTTTTTAAAGGAGTAGCGCGATAAATGGATAATTCATCTGCCTTTTCTGTTTTGTTTTGTGCCTCTATTTTTGGTGCCATCAAAAGGACAAGACCAAAAAAAGTATATTTTAAAAAATGGTTTTTCATTTTTATTGTTTTAGAAAGTTCTTTACAGTTTTTCGATAATTCTAACTTCGCCGTCTTTTTCATCTTCACTTAAAATATTCGATTGTTTTTTGGTGTAAGACAATAAAGTCCATTGTACTATTTTATTTGTCGGATATAAATTGGCCTGATTTTTAATCCATTTTTCAGCCTCTTGCGCAGAAGAAGTTTTTTCTATTGCCCAAGCCGAAACCAATTGATTTGCCGGAAGGAAATTCATAACCGTATTATCAATCACAGGACGGAAAGCGACAATTTTTTCCAAAGATTTAGAAGCCATTTCTTTGTTTCCTAAATTGGTATAACATTCATAATCCAGCCAATTTTCTAGTCTTTCATCAATATTTTCGTCATACGGTTTTCCTACACCTAAATTCTCTGGAAACAGTTTGGCATCGGCAATAAATTGTAATGCTTTTTTGTACTGCTTGTTTTTGATTTCTGCTAAAGCCTGCATCAATTTAGCTTCGTGATACAATTGTCTTCCTGCGGTTGCGCCTTCAAAAGGAAGGATTTGCAATTTGGTTAAAAATGCATCGGCTTCACGGTATTTTTTATTTAGCAATAAAGTTTTAGCGTAAAGCATTCCAATCAAGTAATTGTCTTGATGTTTTTTATAGAAAGATTCCGCCGTTGTAAGCGCTTTATCAAATTGTTTTTGGGCGATATAATGTTCTGCAAGCATTTTATGGTATCTCCAGCCTTGCGGATCTAATTTTATAGCTTGCTGAAGACTTGCCAATACTATCGAAGCATCATCTTTAAATAACGAAGCTTTCGCTCCATAAAACGCAGGATCATTTGGTTTTGAACCGCATTCTGAAAACAATCTTTTAGCTTCTGAAATGCTGTTGCGATTCCATTCAATTAAACCTAAATGATATTTTAATTGATACTGATCATTTGTTTTAATTAATGATTTTAAAATTTCAGCGGTTTCATTTCTAAAAGGAAAACTAGTTCCTGGTTTGATTTTGCTTACGTCAACTGGTTTGTTTTCTAAAAAGGCTTTCCAATAGATAATTTCAGCACTTGGTTCAGCGATAGAAAAGACTTTTAAAGCTTCTTCTTTTCGGCTTATGTTGTTATACCAAATTCCTAATTCAAGAAAAGTCTGTTCTGGCATTTCGTTTTGAATGGCAGCAGTAAAAGCATTTTTTGAATCGTTTGAATTGTTCGAAAGGTATTTTTCAAAATCAGCAAAATGATTCAGCGGATCCAATTTTGTAATCGTTTTTAAAACTGAATTTGCTTTATCTGAATTATTTTGAAGACGATATAAAACCGCTAAAACCTGTAAACCTTCTATATTGTATTGATTGTATACTAAGCTTTTTTCAGCATATTCAATAGCTTTTGGCAGATCATTTTCGGCTAAATAAATTTTGCTTAAAGCAGTATAAGCTGGACTTCTAAATTCAACACTTGCCGCAGCAATATCAAAACCATCTTTTGCATCAATAGTATTTCCTAAATGAAAGTTTGCCAAAGCATAAAAATAATTTCCAGCAGGATCGTAAGTATCTATTGCTAAAGCTTTGCTTGCCGAATTTACAGCTGCTTTGTAATCTAATTTTCTGATTTGCAGAGAAGCCAATGCAGAAAGAGCAGGAGCAAAGTTTGGATCTAATTTTAAACAAGCATTCAATTTATCTTCAGCTAGAACATAATCTTTAAAACTGATATAGTTTTTTCCTTGCTGATACAATCCGTAAACCGAATTATGATCAAAATCTTTTGGTATTTCTAGAGGGCGATTGATGTTTCCATCTTCTGGAGCAGAATTCCAAACCAGTTTATTGCCGCCTAAAACAAATTTCAATTTATTAGAATCGACTTTTACCTGAATAGAATCTTTAAAAGTTTGCATCGTATTCAGAGCAATATCTTTAGAATATACTTTTTTATCGTCTTCAAAAACTTCAATTTTTTCGTTTAATTTTTGAAGTGGAGAAAAATAGATTTTCAGCCAGCCGTTTTCGTTTTTAATATTAACTGAACCATAATTGTTTGCTTTTACAAAACCTTTTGTTTGTTTAACAGGAAACCAATATTCAGTCCAAGTATCCGTTTGATATGGTGCGAATGAACGCTGTTTGAAAGGTGTAAGATTACTGCCTTCGCTCGCCTGATTAAACAATCTTCCGCTTTGTACTTCTACATATTGTCCGTCAGTATCGGATAATAGTTTTTCCCAAATCATTCCTTGCTGGGACAATCCCCAAATCCAGATTTTTTTACCCGGCTTATCGTCGTGATTGCCGTATCTTCCCATTCCGAAATCTTCGTCATGATAATATCCGCCAAAGAAATCATCATATTTCCCGAATACGTGATACGATTTGTAACCGCCAAAATTATTGTTTTTATAGAAAGATAAATCTTTACCGTTTTCCTTATCTAGTGGCCACGAATGGTAATCTCCGTTATGACCAATGTAAGTCTGTCCTGGATAAATAAACTGCAGATTTTCGGCAGCTTTTATTCCCGTATTCATCCAAGTATAATAAGGCTGTTCGAATTCGGTTGTGTTAGACCAAAACGAATTTGTGGTAAAATAGGCTTTGTCTTTCGGTAGATTGATATCTAATTTCCAAGAAGTTCTAGTTAATAAATCTAAAACTCCAATTACACAGCTAATGCTTCCGTCTTCTCGGTTTATGATTTTATAATCGACAGGAGTGGCGCAGTTTGGCGTGTGGCCGATAATTCCGTAATTGCCTTCAACACCGCCGCTTGTCCACGGTCCGCGCATGGCAATGTCTCTAAATTTTACAACGTGATTATTGTAAACAATGTCTTTTCCTGTAGATTTTTCTATAGCCGACCAGACTTTTCCGCCAATTTCTGGCAAAATCATCAGTTTAATATAATCGTTTTCAATTTCGATTACTTTCCATTCTTTCTGAACGGGTTTATCGGTAAAACCATCAAAACGGAAATAGGGATAAAACTTGGTATCTGGTTTCGGAATCGGATCAGGGTCTGAGAACGGATATGTGGTAAATACTTTTTTGTATTCTTTTATAGTGGGTTTGTTTTGTGCTGAGACAAAGAGGCTTCCAAGGAGTAAAAAGGATAATAATGGTCTAAATTTCATGATGGAGAGCTAGTTTTTTGTGGTTGTTTTTTTGCCACTCCCGATAGCTATCGGGATTCACAGATTTAAATGATTTTTTTAATCTGTGTGTAATACAAATTAATCTGTGTAATCTGTGGCATTAAATTTTAGTTGTATTTACTTCACAATCAATAACCATCCTTTTCCTTTAGGAACAGTTATTTCGTCTTTTGTTGTGAATGTTTTTGCAGGCTGGAAATTGGTAACTTCTGGAGCACTAATAGTTGCTTTTGCAGGATTGATTCCTAGTTTTTTCCAGTCAATATTTAGTTTCACATTTACATCAGCATCTGCCCAGCTTGCGATTGAAATTAAAGCCGTTCCGTTCTTTTTGTAAACTGTTGCTAGAACTTTGTCGTTGTTTGTTTTTACAGGACAGTTTTCGCTCCAATATCCAATCATTTCAGAACCTTTAATTCCGAAAGAATCCCAAACTTTCCAGATATTTCTCGGATCTGCACCATCGCTCCAAGGCAATCTGTTTGTCATTCCGTAAACCATTCCTCTCCACGGATTTCCACCATCCTGAAGCATTTCTCCCATTAATCCAAACGGAATTCCGCTTACCTCAGTCAAGAAAAAGTCAGGCTGATTTTTCTCGTAATCAAAATATTCTCCAAACCATAATTTATTGATGTACGGAAAGTGCTCCATGTATAAATTAGCGCTATTGTTGAAACCGTCGCTTTTATTGTATTGATTTGCACTATGTAAATCGATAATTCCAGGGTGGCCATCTTTGGTTAAAACTCTTTTGATACGTTTCATCGTGATTCTGTCGAAAGCAACGTCATCTAAATAAATTCCATCTATACCCACGTTTTGAGTCAGCCAATTCATTCCTTCCACATAATAATTATGCCAACGGTTCATACCGCTATTTACAATTGCGGCATCTTTAATTTCAGGAACAAACCAAGCAGCGATATAATCATCGCCAACGTGTTCTTGAAGCCAAGAGAAACCGCCACCTTTTCCTGGAGAATAGATTTCGTGACCTAAACTTCTAAGAGCGAAAGTCTCATAAGCTTTGTTAGAAACCTCTCTAATCGTATTATAGATTTTTACTTTTAAACCTTTTTCATGTGCTTCATCGATATACGTTTTCATCTTTTTAAATTCGATAAAAGGATAATTGATATACGGATTGATTGCATTTGCGTGGTGAATATTGATTACCGTTGCGCCAGTTTTAGCAATAGAATCGATCGGACTGTATTTGTGGTAAAACTTCGTATCCCATTGAAAATCGGTATTGATGGTGTGGAATGGCGTAATTAATAAGTTGAAGTTATAGTACAAAACATCACCTTTTTTCATTGTTCTAGCTCCGCTGTACGCATTTACTAGAACCGATTTTTGGTTTGGTGTAATCGTAATTCCACCTTTATTTTCGTTACCCCAAGAAGTTGGCAATAGCAAAGGTTTTTGCAAATAGAAATTCGTGTTTAACGGACGGCTGTATTTTTCGTCTCTTAAAGAAAACTGCAATCCAGAGTTTACTGCACCAATCCAAGCGCCGTCTTGGTTTTTATGTGCTACATCCCATTTCCAGTCAAAAGTTGCAGGGCGATCTCCACCTTTTTGACCTAATCCCATCATGTATTTTGCAGATGTTGGCTGCATTGGCATTTGGAAATTAATGTCGTTAAAGGTAACGTCTTCAAGAGCCGTAACTTTTACAATATAATGTACAAAACCGTCAAATTCAACAGAAGCGTTAACATCCATTTGAACCGATTTTGAAGTCGAAGTGCTTTCCCAAGAAACTGTTCCCGCTTCTTTTTTAGTGAATTTTACACCGCTGTTTTTCCATTGCGCTTCTTTTCCAGATGCATCAACAAAATGAAAATCAAGTGGAGAACTTAAAATATCATTTGCTTTTGTTGTTACAGAAGTCATTTCTGGAGTAAAGAACGTCTGAATTTGTGCTGGGAATCCGTTTGGAGCTACAATTAGTTTTCTTCCTAATAATGAAATTTCAGAGTTGTTTACGGTTAATGGAGTATAAGGAGCAATAACCTTATTTTCTTGCGCTAAAGTTGAGTTTAACCATTTTAGACGCGTCATTTTTTCAGGACTGTCGATGCCTCCGTTTTTTGTAACTTCATTAGAAACCGTAATTTGAAGGCTGATTTCTTTTGATTTTCCGTCAGAAGTTACAGTTGCTTTTCCGTTGTACGTTCCAGCAGCTGCAGTTTGCGGAACATCGATACCGCACCACATTGCCTGAATTTTTCCTTTTGAAACTGAAACAGTATTTGTAAAAGGATTTCCGTCATATTTTGTTCCGTCAGTATTGATACAACTAATGTCTTTCGCTTCTATAGTTGCTCCAGTTGTACTAACTAAGTTGGTAAAAGATACTTTTACATTTTTTAAATCTTCAAGAGCGTAAACGCCTAATTGAAAAGCTAAATATTCGCCTTTCATTGCCGTATCAGAAAAGCTGTTTTGAACGCCTTTCTGAATCCATCTTTGCGGTAAATCTGATTTTAATTTGATAGAATGTTCTCTGTCTTCTGGGAAAACCAAGAAAGAATTTCCGCTGTTTTTTGCCACAAGAGCAGAAGTTTCAGAAGCTGTAGCAATTACTTCCATTGGGTAAAAACTATTGAAAGCATTTACGCTCTGAATTTCTGTTACAGTAGCATTGTCTTTTAAGTTTGCTTTTACATTAGAAAGCCATTTTGCATCGGCTTTGTTTTCTGGTTTCTGATAAATTCCTTTTGGGTAATTTGCCGTTCCTTCATCAACATAAGGCATATAATAAACGTAGTATGTTCCCTTTCCAGAAATGGGTTCAAAGAAAATAGTTCCGTTTTCTCTATTGATATTTTCGGTTTTTATGTTCTGAATTTCTTTTCCAGACGCATCCTGAACGATAATTTTTTTAAGTTCCGGATTTGTATCTCTTCTACGCCATTCGATCGTTGTTTTAGCAACATTTCCTGAGCCAGAAAAAGCAATTACAGCGCGGTGATTTCCTAATTGATTCGGATTCCAGCTGTCATTTCCGTCTGAATATTTAATTTGTGCAGTTAGAGGAATGCTGATCGTGATAAAACACATTATCAATATTCTGCTTAAAAGCGTTGTGTTGTTTAGGTTTAGTTTCATTGTATTGTATAATCAGGTTAAATAGTATATTTTGAGTTTAGTAAACGGCTTTCCATCCTTGTTTTTTCCAATAAGCTATAATAGGTTTGTAAGGCCCATATTTATGCTGTTCTTCAGAGAAATTATCGTTAAACGGACTGTGTGCATAATCGATAGGTTTGCCCATTTTATCTGGATAATCAAATGTTTTAGGATTTGGTCTGGTATGAATTTTATCATCATTTACATAAGCTGCAATGTCAAGTGCTTGCTTGTCTGTAAGATATGGTTTTCCAAGCAGTACTTTATCATAAGGCATATTGCTTTTTAACCATTGCGCTTGTTTGATTACACGGTGCATGCTTGAACCTGGCTGATAACCGTATTGTCCCCAAAGTGGCGGGTATGTGTAACCTGATTTGTCGGCATTGTAAACTCCTTCACCATTGTTTCCGTGGCATCTCGCGCAGTTTTCAGCAAATAAAACTTTTCCTCTTTCTGGACTTGCGGCAACATCTGGAAATTCGATTTCTAAATTTTTAGCTCCTTTAAAATTACCATCTTTTGGTACAAATTTGCTAATCCATTTGAAATAAGATAAAAACGCCACCATTTCTTTACTGTCCAACGGAAGCGGTTTTCCAGAATGCGGGCGCATAATGCAGTTATTAACTCTTTCTGCTAGTGTAAGCACCTTGTTTTCGCGTCCGCGATATTGTGGATAGTTATCATGTGAAGACATCAAATTGAACGCATGAGGTTTTGTTCCTGCATCTTGATGACAGTTGGTACAGTTCATTTTATTGCCTAAATATTGTCCGTTCTTTCCGTTTGGACCAATATAATAAGCGGTTTTCATCATTAATTCTCTTCCGTAACGAACCGATTCTCCAAATTGATCGTCAGGAATTTTAGAGGTGTCGATTGTGATATAGCCTTCATCTTCTTCTTCAGTAACTTTTGAAGCCAAAGTTTGAGAATTTGATTTGGTACAGGAATTGAAAACAGCCATGGTCAATGCTGAAAAAAGTCCGATAAGAATTGTTTTTTTCATGGTTACTATTTTTTAATTTAGAAGAAAAGGTTTCAATTTTTCTTCAGGAATAAAGATGGTTCTGTATGGTGGAATTTCAGATTCTAAAGCCCATAACAGAACTCCTTTTTTATTGGTTAAAACGGTAATATGTCTTTTAGAACAACAAACCAAAAAGAGGTCTTTATTGATCATATAAGCGCTTCCCATTCTGTCGTTGTAAATATCTTTTGGTAGTTTGATATGAAAATCAAGTTTTACATCATTATTTTTTTCGTCCACTTTTAAGGCAAAAACCGAAGATTGTTTGATATCGACACCATTATCAAAAAACAATAAACTTCCTTCTTGATCAATATGTGCGGCATGCGCCTGAGAGAAATTGGTATCTGGAGCCATTTTCATTGTGCCGCCTTTTCCTAATTTCCAGATTACTTTTCCTGTTTTCGAATTGATTTTCCAAATCTGACCATTATTATAGAATGAGATTAAAAAATTTCCATCTTTATCATAGCTCAAACTATTGGCATGCGTCCAGTCCTTTTTGGTTTTCAGTAGATCTTTATCTTTAAACGGATCTAAGTCATCAAAAACACTCCATTTCCAAAGCTGTTTTCCTTTTTTATTTAAGATGATAATTCCGTCTCCGTTGATGGTATCTTGTTTTTTTCCTCCAATAGAAGTTAAATCAATTATTTTTTGCTCGACAGTTAAAGCGACAATTTCGTCAGCCGATTTTTTGATGATTTCGTGATGAAGAACCTGCTTTAAATCACCTTGTCGTTTTTTGATGTGGGTTAAAGTATCGCCTTGAAGATTAATTTCTAGAATTTCGCTTCCATAACTTGTAGGTTCGTCATTTGTTCCTAAAATAGATAGAATGGTTTGTTCTTTTGTAAAATGCGTAACTTTAAATCCAGTTCCTTCAAGCGTATGATACCATCTTAAATTTCCTTTGTAATCTACAATGTAAGCCGTTCCGGGAGTTTCTCTTTTCGCTAAAAGCAGAAAGCCTTTTTTGAAATTTTCTGGCAATAATTCTGGTTTCGGACAATTGGCTTTAAATTGTTTTTGTAGCCATTCTGGAAGTTTTCTAGATTTGAAAGTATAAACTTTACTGGTTTGTTTATTACCGTTTTGAACCGTTATTAATTGAAAACTATAATTGGTTTCAGGAGTTATGTTGCAAAGTACCAACGAGTGTTTAAGGCCAGATTTTGAAATAGGAGAGATTGTTTTACTTTGATTCCCTTTTTTGTCCGACCAATATTCTGCATATACCTGTGCTTGGTCATTCGTAATAACATCGATCTGAATTTTCAATTCGTTGTTGCCATGAGTGCCAATATTGATATTGGAGATAATTTGGTTGTTAGAACAACTTGCCAATGCAAGCAGGACTAAAATAAAACTTCCTTTTTGTATTAATTTTTTGATCATCTGAAAAGCTTCTTTTGTGAAACAGAAAAGTACTTTTATTGTTATAAAAAATCAAGAACAGACAGACATTTAACTGTCTGTTCTTGATTTAGATATTCTTTATTGTCTGTCGGCGTTGCTTAAGTTCGGATTAAGGTCTACCTGACTTTGCGGATAGGTGTAATATTTGTTTTGCGGCATTTTGATTAAAGCGGCCTCACCAACTCTAAGGTGGTATGCATTTACCAAAACATCATATTTGTTCATTCTGATTAGATCTGAACGGCGTTTTCCTTCGTAGAAAAGCTCCCAACCTCTTTCTTGTAAAATAGCATCTCTCAAACTAGTCTGCGTATGATCTGATAAAACTAGAAGTTTAGCATGTGATCTTCCTTTTACTTGGTTGATAAGATCTATCGCTTCTTGAGTTGGTCCGCTGATTTCGTTTAATGCTTCAGCTCTGCTCAATAAAACATCAGCATAACGAAGTATATTTACACTATGACCATCATAATAAGTAGTGGTTTCGTCGTCAGCATATTTTTTTGTAGAAACGTCTTGCATGTAGAATTCCCCAGCTGGTGGTTGAGCTCCCAATGAAGGTGCTTGTTTATGAAGAAGACCATCTGTACCCATAAATTCTGGGAAGAAGCATTGTTTTCTTTCATCTTCATCACCAAAAGTGTTGTAGAAATCCCAGTTTACAGTATAATACTGCCATCTGTTCTGAACAACAGGATGATCAACAGGACCAAAATGGTTTAATAATTCCGTTCCGTTTGTGTTGGCGTCACTCAAAGAAGAGAAGATATTTTCGCTGCACCATTTGTTACTTTCTTTAAACAAACCTAAGTAAGAAGGATAAAGCTGGTATTCGTTTAAATCCATTACTTGTTTAGTTAGCGTTGCTACTTTTTGCCAGTCGTGGCTTCTTAAGTATAATTTAGCCAATAGCGTAAGAGCAGCGCCTTTTGTAGCACGTCCTACATCATTTGTGCCATAAATTTCATTGTTTTTGTAATTAAGAGGAAGAACATCAGCAGCTTCAGTCAATTCTTTAATAATGAAAGCATCAATTTCTTCTACAGATGACGGCGGAGTTTGTTCTAAATACCCAGGATTTCCAAGGTTGGCTTCGGTAATCAAAATTACTGGCCCCCAAGAATCTGTCAAATCCATGTAAGCAGAACATCTTAAGAATTTAGCTTCTGCAATAAATTGTGCTTTTTCAGCAGCTGTAATACCGCCCATTGGTGTAATGTTGAAAATTGCATTGTTGGCATTGGCAATCAATTTATACATCGCGTTCCAGTCTTCTCTCAAAAGACCGTTTGCAGAATTCCAAGTTCCTAATGATAATTGTCCCGGATCTCCTCCAAATTGGCAATGTCCTAAATCTGTAGCAATATCTGTTAGAGCAAAGTGTCTTGTAGCCCAATACGAGAAGTTATCGCCTACAGATGGTCCTTTTAGCCTTCCATAAATGGAATTGATAGCCGCAATAGCATCCGATTTTGTCTGATACCCATTGGTATTAGTCAAACTGCTATATACCGTAGGATCCAAATCTTGGTTGCACGAAAACTGTGTCCCAGCGGTAAGTAAAAGTAATAAGATTGTATATTTTTTCATTTTAATCAATTTAATGTTACTATAAAGCATTTTAGACTAGTGAATTGCGACTTTAATTCCAAGTATAAAAGTTCTTGAAGCTGGGAATGAGTTAAAGTCGATTCCGCCACCAATATTTTGTGCAGTAGCACTAGTGGTATGGCCATTTACCTCAGGGTCATTTCCAGAATAGTTTGTGATCGTTAGTAAATTTTGTCCGATAGCATATAATCTGATGCTGTCAATAAATTTCACTGTTTTTAGAGCACTTTCAGGAATCGTATATCCGATAGAAACATTTTTCAGACGCAAGTAAGAAGCTTCTTCAACAAATTTAGAATTCACATAACTTCCGTAAGTACTTTTGTAATAGCCATCTCTAGGAATATCTGTATTTTCATTTTTTCCAGCAACCCAACGGTTTAGTGCATCTGTGCTTGTAGAAGACTCACCAACCATTTTAGTCATATTGTAAACTGAATAGTCAAAAGCGCCTTGGAAAAAGATATTCATGTCAAAGTTTCTATATCTAAAATCGTTATTAAAACCAGCTACATAGTGCGGAATAGAGTTTCCTAGATACGTTCTATCTTTTGCTGTAATTTGACCGTCACCATCAACGTCTACATATTTAGGATCTCCAGGAGCAGATAATGGCTGAGGAGCATAAGTTTCTCCAGTTTTGATAACCCCTGCATATATATAACCATACAAAACTCCCATTTCTTTTCCTGGCTCCAATCTTGTAAATTCCTGACCAGAAACTGTTCCACTTGGATTAGAAGTGTTCGAACTGATGATTTTTACATTATCTGCAAGAGATACTACTTCTTGTTTGTTATATGCTAGATTTAATGAAGTTGTCCAAGTAAATTTATCATTTCTAAAGTTTGTGGTGCTTATTCCAAGTTCAACACCTTGGTTATCAATAACCCCTGCATTAACTCTCTGAGTGCCAAATCCCCACCATCCTCCAACAGGAACATTTAAAAGAGCATCTGTCGTTCTTTTTTTGTAATAATCGAATGTAATAGAAAGTTTGTCATTAAATAACCCCAAATCTAAACCAATATCCGTTTGAGCAGTTTGTTCCCATTTTAGATTTGGGTTAGCTAAGTTTGCTGGTTCTGTTCCTGCAACAAATTCATCTGGTGCAATAGTTACACCCCAAGAAGATAAACGGCTCATATAAGAGTAGTCTCCAATACCATCACTACCTGTAATACCATAACTCGCTCTCAACTTAAGTTCAGAAATTGCTTTTACGTTTTGCATAAAAGATTCGTTAGAGATTTTCCAGGCAACAGCTCCAGAAGGAAAAATACCGAATCTGTTGTTTGGTCCAAAACGAGAAGAACCGTCTTTTCTAATTGTAAAAGTGGCTAAGTATTTATCGTTGAACGCATAATTTAACCTTCCAAAATAAGAAGTCAATTTCGTTTCTGTTTTTTCTGTTTCAGGTTTTAAATACACTGAAGCTCCTTGCAAATTGTAATAAGTCAATAAATCACTTGAGAAACCTGTACCAGCTGCTCTTACTCTCTCAAATGTGTCTTTTTGGTTCGAAGTACCAATCATTGCTGTTATAGCATGTTTTTCTTTGATATCAAATTTATAAGTCAAATACTGTTCTGTACTCCATCTGAAATACGTTATGTTTTCCTCAGAACCAGAACCTTTCAAGGCTGCTCCAGCTACTAAAGTACTAGGAGTATATTTTCCTTGAATGTTTTCCTGCCATTCTGCACCCGCACCAAAGTGATACGTTAAACCTTTAATGATCTGATAATCTAAAAACATGTTTCCGTTTACCAATCTATTGATTGTATGATCTGTAGGCTCAAGTAAAAGTGCTAAAGCATTATCCTTTCCTTGAAATTTATAATACGAACCATCTGCATTGTAAATCGGAATAGCTGGAGGAGCAGTCTGTATAGAGAACATCGGAGATAAGATATTATCACCAAAATCACTATTATTTCCTTCAGCAACAGCACCATAAGCATTCATTCCCATGTTTAGCTTATCATTGAATTTCTTTTCTGCACCCATTCTCACACTATATCTTTCAAAATCAGTGTTTACGATAGCTCCAGTTTGTTTTAAATAGTTTCCAGAAAGAAAGAATTTTGAAGTTTGGTCGCTTCCGCTAAAAGTAAGCGTTCTGTTAAGCACTTCACCAGTACGAGTTGCAGCGTCAAACCAGTTGGTATTGGCAACAGGAAAGCTAGAAGGGAAAAGTGGAGGTCTTCCGTTTTCAGCATTTAGAGCATTCTGATAATTGGCATATTGCTGTCCAGTCATTAAAGATGGCTCTTTTATGATGTTTTGAAAACCATCAGAAATCTCAGCTTCCATATTCATTTTTCCCGCTTTTCCTTTTTTAGTAGTAATCAAAATTACCCCATTTCCTCCACGAGCACCGTAGATTGCTGTAGAAGCCGCATCTTTAAGGATTTGAATGTTTTCAATGTCGTTTGGACTAATAGAACCTCCAGTACTGGTAATGAATCCGTCGACTACGTATAGCGGAGCATTAGAGGTATTAATTGAGTTCCCACCTCTAATTACAACCTGAGGATTTGTTCCTGGCGCATAACTGTTTTGCTGCACCTGTACTCCAGAAGCACGTCCTTGAAGAGCTTGTCCAACGTTTGCAACCGTTCCGCCTAAGTTTAAATTGTCTTTGCTAAGAGAACTCACAGAACCTGTAAGGTCTTTTTTCTTAGACTTTCCGTATCCAATTACTACTTCTTCTAGTTTTTGTCCTGCTTCTTTCATGACAATTTTTAGAGGCGCGCTTCCAATACTTACTTCTTGGTCTTCCATACCAATGAAAGTAATTACCAATTTTGTTGCATTATCTGGAACTGTAATAGCAAAAGTTCCGTCAACATCCGTCTGAACACCTTTTGTAGTGCCTTTAACCACAACATTTGCTCCTGGAAGAGGCAAACCGTTTTGATCTGTAACAGTACCTTTTACTGTTTTTTCAAAATACAGCGCGGTTTTATTTTTATCTGAAGTATTTATAGAAGAAGCTGCAGAAGCTTGAAATGTAAAAACTAATAACGAGAGAACCGTTATTCCGATTTCTTTGCGGGATAAATTGTTAATCCGAAAATCTCTTGGCTTTTTTTGGGTTAATAATTTCATACTTTAAATTGGTTTTGGTTAATGTTTAATTGTTTTTTTTTCTTGTTTGTAGGTTTTAGATTTCTTTTTTGATCGTGGAATTCATTTTGTTTTTTTTAGTTACGTGTTGATTAAATTGTTTTCTATGCAAATAAGAGGTTTTGCTTTTGCGCTAAACACGGCTTGTTTAGTTCTATTTTCTTCTTTTTTAAAGGTTAAAAATCGCCCCGATTTTTGCATAATTAACTTAGTTTTAAGATTAATCTCTGACGAAACTAGAGATTATATTTTTATAAAACAAGAAAAAACACAAAAAATGTGCTCGAACACACAAAATTTATGTTCTCGAGCACATAAAATTGTGCGAATCGTTTTTTTTGACTTAAATTGCTGTGATATTTTTAAAATAGTTTGGAAAAAACAGTAGGTGTGATATTGGCGTTTTTTTGAATTTTAAATAAGGATTTATTAAAAACTTATGAATTTCGCAACCACTAAGCGAAAAACGTAAAAATTAAGCAGTCTTTTCTTATGCTGAAAAAGAAGTGATTTTTAGTTTTAATTATGAATTCGCTTTGTTTTTTAATTCGATTTTTGAACTATATTGGTCAACAATAAAAAGGCCGAAATCGCGAAATGAATTAATGGTCATTTTGACCTTTTTTGAAAATGAAAAATTAACAGATTTTAAGAAGAAGAATTTTGAAAGAATACCACGTAGAAATAATCGATAAAAGTCAAAAAAACGCAAGCGAAATTATGGATCCTGTTTTTTGGAAAAAAGCAAATTGTTTAACCGATTTTACTTCG
Organism: Flavobacterium sp. CFBP9031; assembly: GCF_034044945.1. NCBI lineage: Bacteria > Pseudomonadati > Bacteroidota > Flavobacteriia > Flavobacteriales > Flavobacteriaceae > Flavobacterium > Flavobacterium sp. CFBP9031. The sequence continues at coordinate 159,648 of NZ_JAXCWF010000014.1, read as the reverse complement.
CCATGGAATAATCATCCTGTCTTAAAGATTGAATTTCGTGCGCTTTGGGATTTAGATTATTTATATTTTAATTTTCAAGTTTTTGATTCAGAGATTTATATTGATAGAAAAGACAATTCCACAGACAGTATTTGTAATTCGGATAGAGTAGAGCTGTTTTTTAGAAAAAATGAAAAACTAAGTCCGTATTATTGTTTGGAAATGGATGTAGATGCGCGTATTTTGGATTTTGAAGCTTATCCGAATTGGAATTTTGATTACAATTGGAAATGGCCAGAAAAACAGTTGGAAATACAGTCGGTAAAAGGACAAAAATCGTTTACGGTTGCGGGATCAATTAGTATTGCGTCTTTAAAAGAATTGGATTTAATTCATGATAATATTATCGAAGCTGGAGTTTACCGAGCTAAATTTTCTAAAGATGAAAGCGGAAATTACGAACCAACTTGGATTACGTGGGTAGATCCTAATACCGCAGAACCGAATTTTCATATTCCTTCTTCTTTTGGGAAGTTTATCTTGAAGTAAAGTTTGCTGCAAAGGCACAAAGTTTTTTTGCTTTTTTATTTGAATCTCGCAAAGTCGCAGAGGCGCAAAGTTTTTTTTAAGGGAAAATCTAATTTGAATTGTCTCCAGCTAAAGCTGGAGTTTGAATAGAGTAAAGAAATGGCTCTAGCCTAAATTATTATGTTTGGCTAAAGCTTTAAAAGGATTTTTTTGAATCTATTTTCAAACATAGCCCGTGGTCTCAACCACAGGAACACAATTAAGAAATCTGCGATCTTGGTTGAAGCCTCTACTATATCTCAATATGATTAAATTAAGAAAAAAAACAGCCCGCAGATTTAGCAGATTCAGCAGATTTTTTACTCATTTTTTCTGCGTAAATCTGCAAAATCTGCGAGAGACTAAAAAAAAGCAAGTCCTTGGCTTAATGGTATTAAGCCGAGTCAGGATACGACAAAAGTATTGAAAGTATAAAAAAGACTTTGCGCCTCTGCGACTTTGCGAGATTCAAAAAAAACTTCGTGCCTTAGCGTCTTAGTGGCAAACCACATTAGCTAACGTAAAAAGAAGCATTCTCTACATTGATAATATCAATAGGAAGCAAAATAGTTTCCGGAATGTCTTTTCTAAAGATAAAGTGATCTGCCAAAGTGCTTACACCTAAATAAGCTTGTCTTTTTTGATTTTGATGGATTAAGAAGTGAACCAATCCTTGATTTAAAAAACTAACATTTTTATCAATTAAATCATAGCCAATCAAAGCGATCTTTTTGTCTGTTACGTTTGAAAGTGTAGAGGCAATTTGGTAAGCTTTTGAAGTGGTAATGAAAATGCCACTTAAATCTGGATTTTCATTTATGAAAGCTGGTAGCTTAGTTTCAATGTTGGAATATTTCAGTTTTAAAGTGGTTAAAGAGAAATTAGAAAGGTTTTTTTCTTCAAAATAACTTCTAAAGCCGCGTTCTTTTTCCTGCATGTGAACAGCATTTTTAAGACTTTCATCAATATGTATAATCGCAATTTGCCCTTTTGGAAGAATCAGATTCATTAAACTAGCGGCAACACGGCCGCTTTTGTATAAATCTTGTCCCACAAAACTTTTAATAGAAGAGGATTCTACCTGGTTATTGAAAGTGTTAACCATAATCCCTAATTCGTCATATTGATTTATGATTTCGATGGTTTCCTTATGAAAAAGTGGAGTCAATAAAACAGCATCTGGCGATTGCGATATAATAGTTTCATTTGTCTTTAAAAAAGATTTGGTGCTTTCTGGATTAAAGTAATGTATTTCTATAACAACATTGTAAGCTTTAAATTCTGTAATGGCATCCTGAATTCCGTTAACACAAGGAAGCCAGTACGGGTCAAAAACAGGATCTGGAAGTAAAACGCAAATACGGTATACTTTGGTGCTTTTCAGATTTCGTGCAATTAAGTTGGGCTCGTAATCAATAACATTCAAAACTTCATTGATTTTTTCGAGTGCAGCAGGAGATACTTTTCCTCTATTGTGCAGCACACGGTCTACAGTTCCTTTAGAAACTCCAGCCATTTGTGCTATATCCTTAATTGTGTACTTTTTGTCCATATAGACAAATATAAAAACTTTGAGTTAATAAACGCATTTTTTGTGTAAGAATTAATAAATGTGCTCGAGAACATAAAAATAGTGTGTTCGAGCACATTTTTATATTTTTTCTTGTTTTATAAAAATATAATCTCTAGTTTCGTGAAATAAAAACCGAAAAACTAAAATAAATCTATAACCAAATAATGCTTTAATTTATTGAAATAAAGTATTTTAATACAAAGTGTTTAAGTGAAAAAAATTACCTCATTAGCTCCCGGCCGAACCTGTCTTTTTGGAGATCATCAAGATTATTTAGGGTTGCCTGTTATAGCCTGTGCGATAGATCGAAATATTAAATTAATTGCAAAAGAAAATCAGGCCAAAACTTTTGTTCTGAATATGGTTGATATTAATGAAATTAGAGTTGTCGATATATACGAGGCTTTCGAAAAATTAGAACCGAGAGATTATTTTGCATCTGCTTTGCGAGTATTGCGAAGATATGGCTGTGAACCTAAATCGGGTTACGATATTACAATTACTGGAGATATTCCGATTAATTCGGGAACATCGAGTTCGTCGGCTTTGCTGATGGCTTGGATTCGTTTCCTGATAGAAGCTTTCGGAATTGATCAAGAAGTTACGCCTGAATTTCTTTCTAAATTAGGTTACGAATCTGAAGTTGTAGAACACGGAGAACCTGGCGGAATGATGGATCATTTTAGTATTGGCGTTGGAAATATCGTTTATATTAATACCAGAAAACCGTTTTCTTTTAATGTAATAGGAACGGGGTTAAAAGGTTTAATTACTGGAGTTTCAGGTGTTCCAAAAGAAACTATTGGATTGCTTGGCGAATTAAAAGGAAATGCTTTAATGGCAATTGATATTGTGAAGCAAAACTATCCGCAGTTTGACTTGAATTCATCTGAAATAGAGGATTTGGATAAATATAGAAATTGTCTTCCAGATCGTCTAATTCCGTTTTTTGAAGCAGCCATTAGAAATTATTATTTTACCAAAGAAGCTTTAAAGGAATTTGAAAAACCAGTTTTAGATCTTAAAAAAATAGGTGCTTTAATGAATGGGCATCATGAAATTTTACGCGATTTGCTGAAAATAACCGTTCCAAGAATTGATGCAATGATTAATGCGGCCTTAAAAGCAGGTGCATACGGAGCAAAAATTGTGGGTTCTGGCGGTGGCGGAAGCATTGTGGTGATCGCTGATCCAAAAAATGAAGATGGGGTTATTAAGGCGATTTTACACGCAGGAGCACAAGAAGCTTATGCGGTAAATGTTGATCCGGGAGTACGAATTATTGATAATATTGAAAATTAAAATAAAATGCACGACAATTTAGTGATTCTAGCTGGTGGAGCTTCTTCTCGTATGAAAAAAGAAGCGGTTACCAATAATCTTTCTCCTGAAGAAATTGCGCAGGCCAACGAAAGAAGTAAAGGTTTAATAGGGGTTGGCGCAAGCGGAAGACCGCTGTTGGATTATCTTTTGTGGAATGCAAAAAAAGCAGGCTATAAAAACATTTATATTATAATAGGTGAGCAGGGAGAATTGTTTAAAGAGTTTTACGGAAGTAAAATGAAGGATAATGATTTTCATGGATTGAACATCTCATTTGCGATTCAATATATTCCTGAAGGAAGAGTGAAGCCTTTTGGAACTGCAGACGCTTTGTTTCAGGCAGTAGAGCAATATCCAGAATTGAATTCGCAGTTTTATTCGGTTTGTAATAGCGATAATTTGTATTCGGCTGAAGCATTGCGTGCTTTAAGAGAAACTGAAAGTCCGAATGCTTTTATTAGTTACGATCGCGATGCAATGGATTTTCCGCTGGAGCGTATTTCTCGTTTTGCAATTGCAAAATTAGATGCAAATAATCAGCTTTTGGATATTTTAGAAAAGCCTTCAGAAGAGGATTTGGAACAATATAAAGATGCAGAAGGAAAGATCCGTGTGAGTATGAATGCTTTTAAGTTTAATGGCAAGACTTTATATATACATCTTAAAAATTGCCCGGTGCATCCAGAGCGTGATGAGAAGGAGCTTCCAACTGTGCTTTTGAACTCCGTTAAAGAAAATCCGAATACAACGATCGGAATTCCGTTTTCGGAGCATGTTCCAGACCTAACAGCCAAAGAAGATATTGCCGATGTAAAAACATATTTGGCAAAATATTACCCTGATTTAAACTGGAATAGCAAAAATTAACAAAACTTTCATATCTAAATTAGAGAATAAGGAAATTTAATGTAGTACTTTTGTTTTGCAAAAAAAATGCAGATATTTGCATAAATTACGCAATCAATAATGTGAGAGTTGATTCTAATTTAGATTTTGAATTAAATAAATCTATAAACTAATCAACCAAAAATTATGACAAACATTCAAAGTACATTACAGATAGAGAAAAAAAGTGCCATTGTTCCGATGGTAATTTTAACCTTATTGTTTTTTATTCTAGGATTCGTAACGTGGCTTAACGGACCACTAATTCCGTTTTTTGAATTAGCCTGCGAACTAACTTCTTCGCAAGCTTATTTTGTGACTTTCGCATTTTATATTGCCTACTTCGTAATGGCAGTTCCTTCTTCTTATATTATTGAAAAAGTGGGATATAAAAACGGAATTTCTTTAGGGTTGCTAATTATTGCCGCAGGAGCTTTTATGTTTTATCCAGCGGCTTCTAGTCGTACCTTTCTTTTATTTTTATTAGCCTTATTTGTAATGGGAACTGGCTTGGCGGTTTTACAGACAGCATCAAATCCGTATGTTGTTGTAATTGGTCCAAGAGAAAGTGCAGCTGCAAGAATCAGTGTTTTAGGAATTGCAAATAAACTAGCTGGATTTGTAGCGCCAATCGTTCTTACGGTTTTGGTTTTGTCTAATATGCAGGACTTTACCGCAGACAAAATTGCTGCGATGGATGAAGTTGCAAAAACTACAGCGTTAAATTCTCTTGCTTTGCAATTACAAACGCCGTATCTTTATATGGGGTTGATTATTACTGTTTTAGCTTTGATGGTGAAATTTTCTCCTCTTCCAGAAATTGATTTGGATGAAGAGGGAAATGTTTCGAATCTAAGTGTTTTTCAACAGATTAAAAATGCATTTAAATATCCGCAGCTTGTTTTAGGAGTAATTACTTTAATGCTGTATTTGTCTGTCGAAGTTTTGGCAGGAGATTCTATTGGAGCTTTCGGAAAACAACTTGGAGTTTATGGTGAAGAAGGGAATTTCTATCTTAAACTAACCTCATTTACCATGTCGGCAATGGTTATCGGATACGTTCTTGGAATAGTATTGATTCCTAAATATCTTTCTCAGGTCACTGCTTTAAAAGTGTCAGGAATATTGGGCTTGATGCTGGTTTTGGCAATTGTTTTGATTTCGCCAAAAATAATGATTGCATTTCCTGGAACTCCAAATATACCATTGGTGATACTTTTAGTAGCGCTTTTAGGATTGGCAAATGCATTGTGCTGGCCAGCAATTTGGCCAATGGCTTTGCAGGATTTAGGAGGTTACACCAAGATTGGTAGTGCTATTTTGATTATGGGAATTATCGGTGGAGCAGTTTTTCCACTGTTTTACGGAATGATTACTGAAAGTATCAATTCTGCAAATATTGCAAAAAATATGCAAGGTGTTTCAAAAAGCGGTAATCAGTTGGCGTATTTAATGTTATTACCTTCTTATGCAATGATTTTGTTTTATGCTGTAAAAGGGCATAAGTACAGGAAATGGAATAGTTGAACAAAAATAAAAAATTAATATATCATGTTAAAAAGTAAAATCGACAAAGCAACAGGTTTCGAAAAACGATTCGAAAACATTAATACAGTTGTTTTTGAAAACTCAACAGATGCTTCAAAAGAAGTAGCGCAAGAAATTGCAGCATTAATCAAAGAAAAAGAAAAAGAAGGAAAGCCATGTATTCTTGGTTTGGCAACAGGTTCTTCTCCAAAAGGATTATATGCCGAATTAGTGCGTCTGCACAAAGAAGAAGGTTTGAGTTTTAAAAATGTAATCAGTTTTAACTTGGATGAATATTATCCAATGGAACCCAATTCAATCAATAGTTATGTTCGTTTCATGAAAGAGCTTTTGTTTGATCATGTCGATATTTTACCTGAAAACGCCCACGTTCCAGACGGACTTTTAACAAAAGAACAAATTGCAGATTATTGCCACGAATATGAAGCTAAAATTGAAGCTTTAGGCGGAATCGATCTTCAGATTCTTGGAATTGGAGGAAACGGACACATCGGATTTAATGAGTCTGGTTCGCTTCAAAACTCTAAAACTCGTTTAGTGGCTTTAGATCATATTACAAGAGTTGCGGCAAGTAAAGATTTCTTTGGTTTAAATAATACGCCAAGAACTGCAATTACACTTGGGGTTAAAAAAATCATGGAAGCAAAAAGAGTAATCTTATTGGCTTGGGGAGAAGGAAAAGCAAACATTGTAAAAAGATCTGTTGAGGACGAAGTTACAAACCGAGTTCCAGCTTCATTTTTGCAAGAGCATAATAATGCTGTTTTTATCTTAGACAAAGAAGCTTCTTCAAAACTAACTAGAATCAACAAGCCTTGGTTGGTGGAGAAAATCGTTTGGACAGATAAATTAACTCGTAAAGCAGTTTTAGGATTGGCATTAGATCTTAAAAAGCCAATTTTAATGCTTACTGATGCAGATTATATCGAAAACGGTATGAGTGATTTGTTGGCAGATTCTGGTCCAGCTTACGATACTAACATTAAGATATTTAATAAATTACAAAATACAATTACAGGTTGGCCAGGTGGAAAACCAAATGCAGACGACTCAAATCGTCCCGAAAGAGCGGAGCCAGCTAAAAAACGTGTGTTGATTTTCAGTCCGCACCCAGATGATGATATTATCAGTATGGGAGGAACTTTCATGCGTTTGCAAGAGCAAGGACATGAAGTGCACGTTGCTTATCAAACATCTGGAAACATTGCCGTAGCTGATGATGAAGCGCTTCGTTTTGCAAGATTTGTGATTGATTACAACGAGAAATTTGGAATCAAAAGCGCTGAGGCAGATAGTATTTACAAAAAGGCAGAAGCATTCTTGCAGAACAAAAAGAACAGCGAAATTGATATTCCAGAAGTTCGTTACATTAAAGGTTTAATCAGAAAAGGAGAGGCGAGAGCTACAAGTCATTTTGTTGGTCTTCCAGATGAGCAGATTCACTTTATGGAATTGCCATTCTATGAAACAGGTACAATCGAGAAAAAACCAATTGGACCAGAAGATGTTCAGTTGACAGTTGATTTAATTGAGAAAATTAAACCACACCAGATTTACGCAGCGGGAGATTTAGCAGATCCACACGGAACTCACAAAGTTTGTTTGGATGCGATTTTTGAGGCAGTAAAAGTTTTAAAACCAAAAGAGTTCATGAACGATTGTTGGTTATGGTTATACCGTGGAGCTTGGCAAGAATGGGGAATTGATGAGGTTGAGATGGCTGTTCCAATGAGTCCAGATCAGGTTCTAGAAAAACGTCACGGAATCTTCAAGCACCAATCTCAAAAAGATGGAGTTGTTTTCCAAGGAACAGATGCAAGAGAGTTCTGGCAGAGAGCAGAAGACAGAAACCGCGAAACAGCAGAATTGTATCACCAATTAGGTTTAGCAACGTATGCTGCAATGGAAGCTTTCGTGAGATGGCACTACTAAGATGCTAAGGTTCTGAGATTCTAAGATTCTAAGTTTTTTTTAGCGTTTTTAGAAATTAGTAATAAGTCTTAAATGATATTTTTGAAGCAGGAAGAGGGAACGCAAATAAGTTCTTTTTTCTTGCTTCTTTTTTTAAAGATGCTAAGGTTCTAAGTTTTTTTTAAGATGCTAAGGCTGTTAGTTTTCTAGTCTTTGATTTAGTAATCTGTGAGAATCCTTTTAATCTGTGGTTTTAGTTTTTATGTTCGGTTTTATTTAATTGTAAACTGCGACTGAAAACTATTTTTTAATCTGTGGTAAATAAATAATAGCTTTGCAACTAATTGAAGCAAGAAGAAAGCATTGGTCTTTCATCTTGCTTCTTTTTTCTACAACAAAAAACTTATGGATCAAGACAAAAAACAACTCATAAAATTAGCGCACACCAAAATGCCTTTCGGGAAATACGAGGGGAAATTTTTAATTGATTTACCTGAGTATTATGTGGTTTGGTATCATAATAAAGGATTTCCAAAAGGAGAGCTTGGTCAGCAATTGCAGCTTATTTATGAATTGAAATTGAATGGTTTAGAAGAATTAATTCGAAATATTAAGAAGCAATATCCCAAGCCAATATAATATGCTTTTTATGATTATGGGATTTTTATATAATTAGATGAAATTTTCATTATAATGACTGAAAATCTTTTAAATAATAGATAAAAATTAATATATAGGAAGGTTTTCTTTTGATTTGAAAAAGCTAAAAAATCAGCATTCTAAAATTCTAAAAATCTAAGAAGTCTATTGTATAAATTGTCTAATTAAATTTGTACTTTTGCCAAGTTTTTTACACAACTACTTACAAACAACAACAGAATGAATCAAACAAAATATATTTTTGTTACAGGAGGTGTGACCTCTTCATTAGGAAAAGGGATTATCGCGGCATCTTTGGCAAAATTGTTACAAGGAAGAGGATATCGCACGACTATTCAAAAATTTGATCCATATATTAACGTAGATCCGGGGACACTAAACCCGTATGAGCACGGAGAATGTTATGTGACAGATGATGGAGCTGAAACAGACTTAGACTTAGGGCACTACGAGCGTTTCTTGAACGTTCCTACTTCTCAGGCTAATAACGTTACTACAGGAAGAGTTTATCTTTCGGTTATTGAAAAAGAAAGAAGAGGAGAGTTTTTAGGAAAAACGGTTCAGGTTGTTCCTCATATTACAAACGAAATCAAAGACAGAATGCAATTGCTAGGTAAATCTGGCGACTATGATATTGTAATTACTGAAATTGGTGGTACTGTTGGTGATATCGAATCTTTACCTTATATAGAATCTGTTCGTCAATTAGTTTGGGAGTTAGGTGAAAATAACGGAATCGTGATTCATTTAACATTAGTTCCATATTTGGCAGCTGCAGGTGAATTGAAAACAAAACCAACTCAGCACTCTGTTAAAACTTTAATGGAGAGCGGTATTAAAGCAGATATTTTGGTTTGTAGAACGGAGCACGAATTGTCTCAGGAATTGCGCCAGAAATTAGCTTTATTCTGTAATGTTAAGAAAGAAGCAGTTATTCAGTCAATTGATGCTTCTACTATATATGAAGTTCCAAATTTAATGCTTGAAGAAGGATTAGATGTTGTGGCTTTAAAGAAATTAGATTTACCTAAAAAAGCATCTCCAGATCTTAAAAACTGGAATACTTTCTTAAAAAGATTAAAAAATCCAAAACAAACTGTAAACATTGGTTTAGTTGGAAAATATGTAGAAATGCAGGATTGTTACAAATCTATTTTGGAGGCATTCATTCATGCAGGAGCTGCAAACGAAACAAAAGTAAACGTAATTTCTATTCACTCAGAGCATATTAATGCTGATAATGTGGAAGAAAAATTAGGTTCTCTTGACGGAGTTTTAGTTGCTCCAGGTTTTGGTGAAAGAGGTATTGAAGGAAAAATCGAAGCAGTTCGTTTTGTGCGTGAAAACAACATTCCTTTCTTCGGAATTTGTTTAGGAATGCAAATGTCTGTTATCGAATATTCTAGAAATATTTTAGGTTACGCTGATGCGAATTCTACAGAGATGAACGATAAAACGCCTCATCCAGTTGTGAATTTAATGGAAGAACAGAAAAATGTAACCGATAAAGGAGGAACAATGCGTTTAGGTGCTTGGAAATGTGATATTAAACCAAACACTTTAGCACACAGAATTTACGGAGAAAAAACTATTTCGGAGCGTCACCGCCACCGTTATGAGTATAACAATAAATATGCTGATGAATTGCAAAAAGCAGGTTTAAAGGCTTCTGGAGTTAATCCTGATACAGGTTTAGTGGAAATCGTTGAGCTTGAAAATCACCCATTTTTTATCGGTGTTCAATACCATCCAGAATACAAAAGCACGGTTGCAAATCCGCACCCAATCTTTGTAAACTTTGTGGCTGCTGCAGTAAATGCGCATAAAAAACAGTAATTAATATTTTGAGAAGTTTGTAACTTTTGAGATAAACTCAGTACTAATAGACTTCAACGAATAACTTTTTTAAATTATAATGGAAGAAAAAAAATTAGACCTCAATTCAATCATTGGTTTTGTACTGATATTCGGAATTTTGATTTGGATAATGTATCAAAATCAGCCTTCTGAAAAAGAAATCGCTGCTGAAAAAGCCAAGAAAGAATTAGTTGCTAAACAAGAAGCACAATCAAAAGCAGATAAAGCTAAAACTGCGTCATTACCAGCTGCAGCTGTAACTCCTGGAGATACAGTTCAATTGGCTCAATTGCAAAAAACTTTAGGAGGATTTGCTTATTCTGCAACACTTCCTTCTGCAAAAGAAGCTTTTACTACAATCGAAAATGAAAAATTAAAATTAAAGATTGCTAATAAAGGTGGTTATATTGTTGAAGCTACTTTAAAAGAATTCGAAAGATTAAAAAAAGGTTCTGGACAGTTAGTTGAGTTAATCAAAAATAACAACTCAAATTTAAATTTACAGCTTCTTACTACAGATAATAGAACATTAAATTCTAAAGATTTGTATTTCGAGCCAACATTAGAGAAAATTGGTGCAGACCAAGTTTTATCTATGCGTTTGAAAGCTGGAGCTAATGAATTTTTAGAGTACAAATATGTTTTAAAACCAAACGATTATTTAGTTGGTTTTGATATCCGTTCTCAAGGATTAAACAGAGTTTTAAATTCTGCAAAACCAATTGATTTGCAATGGGATTTAAAAACATATAGAAATGAGAAAAGTGTAGCTTACGAAAACCGTTATGCACAAATTGATTTCAAATACAACGAATCAAAATACAATAACGTTAGTTCGCACGGACAAGGAAAAGAAGAAACTCCTGAAAAAGTAAGTTATATAGCTTTTAAACAGCATTTCTTTACGACTATTTTATCTACAGAAAAACCTTTTGAAACTTCAAAGTTACAATCTGATGATTTAGTTAAAGACGAAAAAATTGATACTGTTTTTACCAAACAGTTTAGAGCTAATTTGCCTTTAGCGTTTTCAAACGGAGAGATCGATTACAAAATGAATTTGTACATGGGTCCTGCAGATTATAAAACATTAAAGGCTTACGATAAAAACTTCGAAAAAATTATTCCATTAGGATGGGGGATTTTTGGATGGATCAACAAATGGATTTTCATTCCATTATTCGGGTTCTTAAGTTCGACAATGGGATTGTCGTTAGGTATCGCAATCATTATTTTTACAATTATCATCAAATTGGCCATGTCGCCAATTACGTATAAATCATTCTTGTCTCAGGCTAAAATGAAAGTTTTAAGACCTGATATTGCTGAGTTGGGAGAGAAATTCAAAAAAGACCCAATGAAGAAACAACAGGAAACAATGAAACTGTACAACAAAGCAGGTGTAAACCCAATGGCAGGATGTATTCCGGCATTGATTCAGTTGCCATTTATGTACGCATCGTTCCAGTTTTTCCCTGCGGCATTTGAATTAAGACAAAAAAGTTTCCTTTGGGCAGACGATTTATCATCTTTTGACTCTGTTGTAAAATTACCATTTACTATTCCGATGTACGGAGATCACATTAGTTTGTTTCCAATCTTGGCTGCAATTGCGATTTTCTTCTACATGAAAATGACTTCTGGAGATCAGCAAATGGCAGCTCCTCAGCAGGAAGGTATGCCAGATATGGCAAAAATGATGAAAATCATGATTTATGTTTCACCATTAATGATGTTAATTTTCTTCAATAACTACGGTTCAGGATTGAGTTTGTATAACTTTATTTCAAACTTAATTACAATCGGAATCATGTTTGTAATCAAGAATTATATTGTAGACAGTGATAAAATTCACGCTCAGATTCAAGAAAACAAACAAAGAGAGCCTAAAAAGCCAAGTAAGTTCCAACAGCGTCTTCAAGAAGTAATGGAACAACAGGAAGCAGCAAAATCTCAGAATAAGAAAAAGAAATAATTCTTTATAAATAAAAACAAAAAACCGTCTCGTTAAAAGCGAGACGGTTTTTTATTTGCAATTAGTTGTATTTAAAACTTAGGCAATAAAACCTTATCAATAGCATGGATTATACCGTTTGAACATTGAACATCTGTTACAATAATATTACTCACTCTATTATTGGTGTCCGTAATTTTTGCGCCCCCAGTAAGACCAATTGTGAAACTTTGACTCGCAAAAGTATTAACCACCTGTCCGTTTGTTAAAGAACTCGATTGTACATTCGCACCAGCAACTACGTGATATTTTAGGGTAGTTTCTAAAACATTAGCAGGAATCGCAGAAAGACCAGAAAATCCAGTTTCAGTTAAGAAGCTTGCAAATGCAGCATTTGTGGGTGCAAAAACAGTAAAAGGTGAATTTGCAGTTCCAGATAATATTCCAACAAAACCAGATGCAGAGTTGTAGCTCAATGCTGTTACAAGAGTGGTGAAATTTTTGTTAGCCACAGCATGGTTAACAATAGTAGGTAATCCTATTACACCATCAACCAAATGAATAACGCCATTTGAAGCTTCAATATCTGCAGTTGTTACTGTTGCACCACCGTTTGCTTTTCCGCCGTTAATATCAACTCCTGTGTTTTTTTCAAGATACATGCTTATAGTGTTTGAAGCCGAAGCATTTCCTTTGGCCAGAGTTTTTACATATCCGGTAGTAATCTCGCTAGATTTTACTTTTGTGCTTAAAACGTGGTTGAGTAGTATTTCTTTTAAAGCAGCAACAGGAACTGCGTTAAGATTAGCATAACCGTTTGCAGAGAGAAAAGCGCTAAAAGCTTTATTATTTGGCGCAAATACTGTATAAGAGCCAGAAGAGTTCAATGTAGCAGCTAGATCTGCTTTTTCTAAAGCAGCAACTAAACTGCTAAGATCAGGATTTGCTTTCGCAATAGATAGAATCGTTTGTGAGGTCTGTTGCGAGTCATCGTCATCATTATTACATGAAATGCTGACGAAAGCAATTAATGCTAAAAAAGCAATTAATTTAATTTTGAATGTTTTCATAATATAGTTTTTAGTTTGTTAGGCTAAATTATGAGTTTTTGTTTAACTTTATTTACATAATGTTAAACAAAAGTTATATTCATTACATGTTTTACTTGCGTTATTTGTTGTTTTTATAGTGTTGATTTTTAGTTTTTTATGTTGGTTTAGTTCTGGTTTTATTATTCGTAGGTCTAAATTTTGTTTAACAAAATTTTAAATAGTATTTAAGACTTTAAAAATCGGTAAAAAAGTAAAATTGGTTATACTTTTGCAATAATAAAACACGCTTTTTAATGTTATAAAGAAAAACAGTTTATGAAAAAAATTTGGATTTTATTTCTAATTACTACAGCAGCTTTTTCTCAAGAAACCAATAAAGTTGACGCGGCTGGAAAAAAAGACGGACTTTGGAAAGGGACTTATGCTGAATCTAAACGACCTCGCTACGAAGGAAATTTTGATCATGGAAAGGAAACTGGTGTTTTTAAATTTTTTGATGATACTAAAAAAGGTGATGTCTTAGCAACAAGAGATTTTAGTGCCAATGATGGAAGTTCGTATACTGTCTTTTTTGATCAAAATAAAAACAAAGTAAGCGAAGGAAAAGAGATAGGAAAAGCTCGCGAAGGGGAATGGAAATATTACCATAAAGCTTCTAAAGTTTTAATGGCGGTTGAGAATTATAAAAATGGAAAATTAGAAGGTTTAAAAACTGTTTATTATCCCAATGCGCAAATTGCGGAAGAGATGACTTATAAAAATGGTTTAAAGGAAGGGCCCTATAAAAAAATAGGGCAGGACGGAACGCTTCTTGAAGAATCGAACTTTGTAAATAATGAATACAATGGTGCAGCTGTTTTTTATGATTCAGATAAGTCTGTTGCTTCTAAAGGAAAGTTTATAAATGGTAAAAAAGCTGGAATCTGGCAGTTTTACCAAAAAGGAAAATTAGTGAAGGAAGTAAATATGAGCGATCCTAAAAACACGAATAAAGCTTCTGAAAAAGGACCAGCGCCAAAAAAATAATAGTTTGAAAAGCTCAGAATTCATTCCTTAAAAATAAAATAGGTAAAGAATAAATTGTTTACTTTTGAGTAACCAATTTATTCTAACCAATGGATTTACAAGAGCTTTTAGGACGATTTTTACTGTTGTTTTTTTCGATTTTGGTTTTGTATTTTTTCTCCAACAGAAAAGATAATGCTACTATAAATCCGTTGATGGTTATTGTGGGACTTTGTACTTTTTCCCTTTGTTATCTTTTTACCAAAATAGAAATTGGAGTCGGAATTGGTTTTGGTCTTTTTGCTATTTTTTCGATACTTCGATTTAGAACACAATCTTTCACGGTAAATGCTATCATCTTTCTTTTTGCCACAATTACATTGTCAATTCTGGACATCATGTATCCGTTTGAAAAGATTGAATTATTGCTGTTTTTTCAAATTATTATTATCGGATTTTATATTGCCGCTTCGGTTATTGTCAATAAAAAAGCTTCAAAATATCTGAATTCTGTAGATGTGAAAATTCCGCTTGACGATAATTTTTCTTTAAACTCAGAAGTAATACGAAAATCAATTCAGCAGAAAATTAAGATTGAAGATTTCGACTTTAGAATTGTATTAATCAACACAGCAAGCAATGAAATAGATTTATTAGTATTCTATTAATTGTTGAATGGACGGACTTGTTTGATGTACAAATCTCTTTTTTCGCCCACAATTTTAAATTCAATATCTACCGGATGAAATTGGTTTTTGCGCCAATAGCGATACATTTTGGTTTCAATTTTTTTGCTGACATCGTATAGCTTACTCATTTCTTTTCGAGTCAATAACGGTTCATTATCATTCAAATTGGAATTGGAAGTATAATCAATATCAAAATCGGTTTCATCTTTACCGTCATTGAAATGATAGGCTACAAACTGTTCGCAGATTTCTCCTTTTTCGGGTTTCACAACCGAATTTTCTCCCTTTTGAACATTGACCGTAATTCCAGGAAAGTTTTCTCTAAATATATTTTTGGTAATAATTACGCCATTTGCCAATTCATCTGGAAAAGAGCGATGTACCAAAACGCCCATTGCAATATTTTGCTGATCAATTCCAAAAAGTTCTCGTTCGTTATACGAGGCTTCATTCCAGACACTTGCCCAGACTTGTTTTATTGCTTTTTCGAAAGTTTTGATCGAATCGCCTAAAATTCCGGTTTTAGAATCGTACAATCCAGCGCCATTAAAATCATCTAAATCTTCTGCATTCGTAGACGAACGAAATCTGAAGTTTTTAAATTTGGCGTCTTTAAAAGCAATATTCAATTTCGATATTAATTCAGGATCAATAGGTTCTTTTTTGATAGCGTCTCTAATTTTTTTAAGCTGTTTATTAATCCAAACCGCAGAATCTTTTTGTGGGAAAGCTAAAAGCTCTGCAATTAATGCAGAAATAGTAGGGTTCTGAATATGCTTTGTATAGTAGTAAAACGGAATAGCATGTGCATTTTCGGGAACTTTAAAGGAAATCTCTTTAGAAATCGCAATTAAATAAGCCATGTTTTGTGCTTTTGAACCGATATAGTTTATTCCCTTTTTTGGAATTTCAGATAAATTGATCAATTCTGTAACGCTATTGTCTATAACTAGCTTTTTCTTTTTTCCAGGAGACTTTGTTGGAATTTTTTTAGTGGTTTCTTTAATGAAAAAAGTATCGACTTCAATTTTTATTTCTACTTTTTTAGAAAGCAGCCTTTTGATGTTGTTGTCTTTTTCAATATCCGTATAAGCCATTATCGGAATCTTTCTGTTTTTTCCTAAAAGAACCAAATGGCTTAATGGAGTTTGAAGTTCATTTACAATAATTCCTCGCACATTTGGGAGAATATCAGGCGTTCCGTCCAGAATGATAATTTCGTCAGAACTTGGTTTTACAGTTTCTAAATCTTTGATTTTGTATTGCTGCAAAATCCCAATACTACTTCCGCGAACAACTTCCTGATATTTTAATTCTCCAAAAATATAATCAGATTTCACGCATGGAATTTTGAATTCTTCACGTTGGAACCAATTCATCATTTCTGGATTGTTCAGATAAAATTTCAGTTTTTCTCCAATAAAAGTAGAATTTTTGACCATAGTAAAAAAACGTTCAATCAGTGGTAGAGGCATATGATCGGATGCAGCGAGTTCAAAAATCCATTTGTCTGTTCCTTTAATGTGATTTAAATTTCCGAGAAGAAAATCTCTATTCTTTTCAGTGTTGCTATAGTTCTCATTATTGAAGACTTCTAAATCATGGCTGTATCCCAAATAATTAACTACAAAATCGTAATGAAGCAAAATAATACTGCTGTTGAAATAATACATTTTTTGTTTTCTGAGATCGTAAATGACTTTTACTGATTCAATATTCGAAAATTTATCAGACAAAGGTTTTCCTCTAAATGCTTTGTATGCTTCATAATTTGGCAAAGATGCGCTGAATCGCTGCGCACTTAACGAAGTTAATACGAAAAGGAAAAACAAGCTATAAATGTATTTTTTCATAGAATAAAAATGGATGATTAAATGTACTTAAAAAAGTAATAAGTTTTATCTACTGCGGGATTGCTTAAAGTAATGAAAACCATGGTGAAATTTTCTATTATTTGGCGTACCTTTGCAACCTTAAAAAATTAAACTTTTCAAAATGAAACGAGTAGTTGTTGGACTTTCAGGTGGAGTAGATTCTAGTGTTGCAGCGTATTTATTGCAACAGCAGGGATACGAAGTTATTGGCCTTTTTATGAAAAACTGGCACGATGACTCTGTTACTATTTCTAACGAATGTCCTTGGCTGGAAGACAGTAATGATGCTTTGCTTGTGGCTGAAAAATTAGGCATACCGTTTCAAACTGTTGATTTAAGCGAGGAATACAAAGAAAAAATTGTTGATTATATGTTCAACGAATACGAAAAAGGAAGAACTCCAAATCCTGACGTGCTTTGTAACCGCGAAATCAAATTTGATGTGTTTATGAAAATCGCTTTAAGTCTTGGAGCGGATTATGTGGCAACGGGACATTATTGTCAAAAAAGCGAAATTGAGGTAGACGGAAAACCAGTTTACCAACTAGTTGCTGGAGTTGACAATAATAAAGATCAATCGTACTTCTTATGCCAATTGTCACAAGAACAATTATCTAAAGCTTTGTTTCCTATTGGAGCTTTAACAAAACCAGAAGTGCGCGAAATTGCTGCTGAAATGGAATTGGTTACAGCAGAAAAGAAAGATTCACAAGGTTTATGTTTTATTGGAAAAGTTCGTCTTCCAGAATTTTTACAGCAAAAATTACAGCCAAAAGATGGTAAAATTGTTCAAGTAGATAAAAATGATCCGATTTATACTTCTGAAAAATCAGCTGAACTTTCTTTGGAAGAAAGATTAAAGTTAGAATCTCAAAAACTAGACTATCTTCCAACAATGGGAAAAGTGGTTGGAAAACACCAAGGGGCTCATTATTTTACAGTTGGACAAAGAAAAGGTCTAAATGTAGGAGGAACAACAGATCCTTTATTTGTAATTGCAACCGATGTAGAAACTAATACTATCTATACAGGTTTATCAAGCCAACATCCTGGATTATTTAAAAAAGCACTTTTTGTTGGAAAATCTGAAGTTCATTGGATTAGAGAAGATATGACTTTGAAAGCTGGTGAGAAAATGGAAGTGATGGCTAGAATTCGTTACCGTCAGCCTCTTCAAAAAGCTGTTTTACATCAATTTGAAGACGGAATGTACGTAGAGTTTGAAGAACCACAGTCTGCTATTACAGAAGGACAGTTTGTTGCTTGGTATTTAGAAAATGAATTAGTTGGTTCGGGAGTAATTTCTTAGCTTTATACTTTATTTGGGAGAAGATCCCTAAAAAGTATAGATGAATGAGATGTAACTTTACTTTTCTTTTAATACTTCTTTCGTTTACAGTATTTGCACAAGAAGATGCATGGGTTTATTTTAATGGAAAACCTAATGTACAGGCTTTTTATGACAATCCTCAAGCTGTACTTTCGCAAAGAGCTCTGGATCGAAGAACGAACCAAAATATCGTTTTGGATATTACTGATGCTCCGTTAGAGACCTCGTATGTTAATCAAATTTCCGCAAGTACAGGAATTACGGTAAAAGCACAGTCGAAATGGCTGAATGCACTTCATATTCAGGGAACTCAGGCTAATATCAATGCTTTAAAAGCGTTAGCTTTTGTTCAGAAAGTAGAATTTGCAGATAGAACTTTAAATACTACGGGAAAAAAAGTTTCAGAAACTGCAATCAATCAGACGAAAAAACAAATACAAACCGCTATTGATTATGCTTATGGTAATTCTGCCAATCAAATTCAGACGTTGAATGGGCAGGTTTTGCATCAACAGAACTACACAGGAGAAGGTAAAATTATTGCTGTTTTAGATGCTGGATTTCCAGGTGTCAATACCGCTCAGCCATTTGAAAATCTTAGAAATAATAATAAAATTCTAGGAGGATACGATTTTACCACTCGAAATGCTAATTTCTATACAGGAGGAGATCATGGAACGAAAGTGCTTTCTACAATGGGCGGTTACAAAGAAAATGCTTTAATAGGGACGGCTCCAAACGCTTCCTACTATCTTTTTATAACTGAAATTGTTGCTGATGAGAATCCTCTTGAAGAATCAATTTGGGTTGAAGCGGCGGAGAAAGCGGACGCTTTGGGAGTAGATATTATTACGACTTCGCTTGGATATTTCCTTGATCGAGATGAAGTTAGGTACAATCATACATACAGCGATATGAACGGAATTACCACTTTTATTTCGCGTGGTGCCGAAATCGCTTTTAGTAAAGGAATATTAGTTTTGGCTTCTGCTGGAAATGAAGGAACTCAACCTGAAAAGCACATTGGTGCTCCAGCCGATGCAGCATCTGTTTTGGCAATTGGATCAGTTACAGCTAACAAAGTACGATCTAGTTTCAGTTCGATCGGACCAAGTTCTGATGGGCGTATAAAACCTGATGTAATGGCACAAGGATCATCGACTGTGGTTTCTGATGCAAATGGAACTATTGGTACAGCAAGCGGAACTTCATTTTCATGTCCGATTATGGCAGGAATGGCGGCTTCGTTGTGGCAAGCTTTTCCATCAAAAACAAACCAAGAAATTAGACAGATGATTTTGGCTTCTGCCGATAAATATGCGAATCCTGATAATAATTATGGATATGGAATTCCGAATTTTGGTACGGCATTAGGGGTAGATGATTTTATAGCTGAAACCTCATTTTTGGTCTATCCAAATCCTGCAAAGAGTGAAGTTTGGTTTTCTTTTTTAAATGAAAGCAATACCGCATCGGTAACTATTTATTCTATTTTAGGGCAAAAATTAATCGAAGAAAAAATTAATAATTCAAATCCAGTTCTTTCCTTGCAATCACTTCAAAGCGGACTTTACATTTATAGTTTTGATGGTGATAATCTGCATAAGACAGGAAAAATAATCAAGCAATAGTTTTAATGAATAAAATTACCCAACTCTTTAATATAAAATACCCAATCATTCAAGGTGGAATGATCTGGAATAGTGGTTACAAATTGGCTTCGGCGGTAAGTAATGCAGGAGGTTTAGGACTTATTGGTGCAGGTTCTATGTATCCAGAAGTTCTTAGAGAACACATTCAAAAATGTAAAAAAGCAACAGACAAACCTTTTGGTGTCAATATTCCGATGTTATATCCTAACATCGAAGAGATTATGAATATTGTGGTTGATGAAGGCGTTAAAATTGTTTTTACTTCTGCAGGAAACCCGAAAACTTGGACTTCTTTTTTGAAAGAAAGAGGTATTACAGTTGTTCACGTGGTAAGCAGCAGTGTTTTTGCTTTAAAAGCGCAAGATGCTGGTGTTGATGCTGTCGTGGCAGAAGGTTTTGAAGCAGGCGGACATAACGGACGCGAAGAAACCACAACGTTGACTTTGATTCCGATGGTGAAAGAAAAAATACAAATCCCTTTAATTGCAGCGGGCGGAATTGCGACAGGAAGAGGAATGCTTGCGGCAATGGTTTTAGGCGCAGATGGTGTTCAGGTCGGAAGCCGTTTTGCAGCATCTTTTGAATCTTCGGCACACAATAATTTTAAAGATACGATAGTTAATACTATAGAAGGAGGTACTCAGTTGACTTTGAAAGAATTGGCTCCTGTAAGATTAGTAAAAAATAAGTTCTATCAGGATGTTCAGGATTTGTATCAAAAATGTCCTTCTAAAGAAGAATTGGTTCATCTTTTAGGACGCGCAAGAGCCAAAAAAGGAATGTTTGAAGGGGATTTGGATGAGGGAGAATTGGAGATTGGACAGGTTGCAGGTCTGATTCATGAAATTTTGCCGGTTGAAGAAATTATTCGACAAATGATAGCCGAATTTGAAGTCGCATCCAAAGAAAAGACTACATTTGAGTTTTAATTGACTGCAAGAAATAATCTATGAATTCTATACGCACATATATACTATTACTTTTTTTAGTGTTAGGCCTTCAACAAGCTAAAAGTCAATCATATCATTTTAAAACTTCAGGATTTAGCGTTCTACAAAAAAATGAAAGAGGAAAATGGGGCGAGTGGTCCAATCTAGATTTAGTAAATCTTTCGGTTGTTTTAGATACCAATAAACATAGAATTGTAGTTTATTCTCAAGAAATCCAGCTTTACAGTATTTTAGATTATATTGAAAGAGAAGAAAACGACACAGATATTGTATATTCTTTTATGTGCAAAGATAATGATGGGAAAGAATGCAAGCTGTCAATTATCACACGAAAAAAACAAGATTATAGAAAACAGCTTTATATTAATTATGATGATCATATCATCGTTTATAATATTATTACTGTCTAAGTTTCTAAGTTTCTGAGATGCTAAGATTCTAAGTCTTTTGAATTTAATAAAATAATAAACCCGACAGTTTTTAAAAATCTGTCGGGTTTGCTATATAAAAAAGCTCAATGTCTTAGGATCTCAGAAACTACAAAGAATCCACATCCTTAATAAACTCATCATATTCTAAATAGAACATTTCTAGAGCATGCATGTTTTCGTTAAAGAAATCAAAAATAGTATCCCAAGTATTTTTATTGCTGAAACCAACGCCAAGTTTTTCTACCCAAATTCGGCTGATATTTTTACCACTTTCAAGAGTATAATTTTTTTCAAAAACCAAATCTTTGATAAATTCTTCCTCTAGGATATTTTTTAAAGCCTCAAGTTTTTCAAAGTAGGCAATACGTTTTTCATCGCTTCTGTGTTCGATATCAATTAAAACCTGCGCTTTCTTATTATCTACATAAAATTTAAAAGAAAAATCTTTGATTTTAGTGTCGTAAAGTACCCATTTGCGAGGGTATTTTTCGGCAAAAGCTACCCAAAATTCTCTTTTTATTCTTTGCGATTCTTCTCTGCTGTACATTTTTTTTGGCTTTAAGATTAGAAAACTTGCGGTACTGCGTTTTCTGGAGTATATTTATGTTTTATTTGAAAATACAAAAATAAGCTTTGATTATGAATTTTCAAGACTTTTTGAAATATGTTCCCAATATAATTCCGCTAGAATTACCAGCAGTGACGTCACACTTAAAAATGGCTCCAAAAGAGCGTATAGAGGGATTAAAAAATCTTGATATTGATGCATTAAACGCCAGAATGGCGGGAGTAATGATGCTGTTTTATCCAAAACAGGAAAAAACACATTTGGTTTTGATTGTTAGAAATGCTTATGATGGCGTTCATTCTGCTCAGATAGCATTTCCAGGAGGAAAATATGAAAAGGAAGATATTAATTTTGAAACCACTGCACTTAGAGAAACGCATGAAGAGGTTGGAGTAACGAGAGATAAAATAAATATAATTAAACATTTTTCTCCGATGTATATTCCGCCAAGTAATTTTTTGGTGCATCCTTTTTTAGGAATTGCCACAGAAGAACTTTCTTTTTATCCCGATATAAGAGAAGTGGCTGGAATTATCGAACTGCCTTTGTCTGTTTTTTTAAATGATGATATAATTATTGAAGCCAGATTATCAACTTCTTACGGAGCAAATATTTTAGTTCCTGCCTTTAATATTCAAAATCACGTTGTTTGGGGTGCCACAGCAATGATTTTGAGTGAATTGCGCGATGTTTTGAATGTCGCTATTGCAAAAGAAATTTGATAAAGTTTATTTAATGATTTGATATTCATTTGTATAACTGTTATTTGGAGAAATTGTTTTAAAGTGTTGCTAAAAGAATAATTTTTGTATGTTTGCGACCTAACAAAAAAATAAGATAAATTAGTTATGGGATTGTTTAAACGAAATCCTTTTGGGCATATATTATTCATCAAGAAATGGTTAATCCGAGTTCTCGGTGCCATGACTCATAGGAGGTATAGAGGTTTTAATGAATTACAGATTGAAGGATCTGAAATTATTAAAACGCTCCCAGATACTAATGTTTTATTTATATCCAATCACCAGACTTATTTTGCAGATGTTGTGGCGATGTTTCATGTTTTTAACGCCAGTTTATCGGGGCGTCAAGACACTATTAAGAATATTGGCTATTTGTGGCAGCCCAAAATGAATATTTATTACGTAGCAGCCAAAGAAACCATGCAGGCTGGATTACTGCCAAGAATCTTAGCTTATGTTGGCGCAATTACCGTTGAGAGAACTTGGCGTGCTAAAGGTGTTGATGTTACAGAAAAGCGTGATGTAAATCCAAACGATACAGAAAACATCAGAATTGCGTTAGAAGACGGCTGGGTTATTACTTTCCCGCAAGGAACAACAAAATCGTTTAAACCAGTTCGTAAAGGAACGGCTCATATTATCAAACAACACAAACCAATCGTTATTCCTATTGTAATTGACGGTTTCCGTCGTTCGTTTGACAAAAAAGGACTTCGAATGAAGAAAAAAGGAATTCTACAATCCTTCATTATAAAAGAGCCTCTTGATATTGATTATGAAAACGATACCATCGAACAAATTGTAGAAAAAGTAGAATACGCAATCGAACAGCATCCTTCATTTTTAAAAGTTATTCCTGCTGAAGAAATCAAAGCGCAAGAAGAACTGAATAAATTAAGACGTTGGGATTATTAGAATAGTTTTTTTGTTTAAAGTTTTTGTCTGGCTGAGGGAAGTCGAAGCCTAACTTTGTGCCCTTCGACTTCGCTCAGGGTGACAAATCTATTTGTTCCGTAGCGTAAGAGTTTTTAATTCAAAAAACTTAGAACCTTAGCATCATCTCAGAACCTTAAAAACTTTTTCAAAAATCTATCTTCTTCAACTCTTTGTAATTAGCGTATAATCTGCGTAAAAGTGTTCCGTAAATAATTCGGTAAAAACACCAGAATAATCCAAAGAAACCTAAAATTACAAGGAATAATATTCCTATAGTAACAAACATGGCTTTTCCGTTCATCGCTAATTTTTCTCTAAGAAACTCCATATCTGGATTGTAGACAAAAGCAATAAAGAAGCTTAAAATTGCTGTAATTACAATCATTCCGAGATTATACCAAACATAATACTGTACTGTTTTTCGGGTCTTTAAAATAGCGCTCATCAATGATTTTGTTGCTATTGTGGTCGAAATTGTTCTGTAGTTTTTGTAGAAAATGTAAACAAAAATCAATACAACAACATAATTAAAGTAGGTTAGAAACTCTAAAGCTGTTACTATTTCAGGATGATTCATTTTTCGCAATACATCATCTGTATTGATAAACAAGTTGGAAAAAGTCCAAAACGAAATCTCCAAAATACTGATGATTAAAATCCATTTTACAATTGAAGATGATTTTCTATGAATCATCTTATAGATTTCATTTTCAGAAATTTGTTGAAAAGAATCAGAGTTCTTTTGCCAGTCTTTTTTTAGTAAATCCAGTTCTTTCATAATAATTTTTAAGGATTTAGTATTTTTTTAAGTTTCCCTTTAATTCTGTTCATTTTCACGCGCGCATTCACTTCGCTGATTCCTAAAGTTTCAGCTATTTCTTGATAATCTTTGTCTTCTAAATACATAAAAACTAATGCCTTTTCGATGTCATTTAATTGATAAACTGCCTTATACATCAGTTTTATCTGCTCCTCTTCTTCATAATTGTAGTCAACATCTTTTACAAAATGCTGATGATTTTCATAATCTACCGTCGATATAGTTCTTTTGGTTTTTCGGTATAAGGTAATGGCTGTGTTTAAGGCAACACGATAGGTCCAAGTCGAAAATTTACTGTCGCCTCTAAATTTTGGATAAGCTTTCCAAAGCTGAATGGTGATTTCTTGAAACAAATCTTTATGAGCATCTTCGCCAGCAGTATATAATCTACAAATCTTGTGGATTATATTCTGATTTGCCTGAAGCTGCGCAACAAATGACTGTTCTAGATTTTCACTCATAATGTATTAGTAGTTATGAAATCATTTTTGTTACAGTTGGATTATAATTTTCTTGTTTTATAGTAATTAATCGTCAAATCGATAAACTTACTATAGCTTTTCATTCCATCTTTTTGGTTATTTGTTTTTAAAAAACTATCCCATAGAAAATGAAAACCTTTATCTATAAAGGTGTCATATTTTTTCCAGAAATCTTGGTCTTCTTGATAGTTTTTTAAAATTCCAGTATTTACTTGTTTCTTTAGTATTTCAAAAATTTTCTCGTTTTTAAATTGCCAGATTCCTAGACAATAGCGTAATGCAAAACTATATCCTGCATATTGATAATATAAATTGTCATTTTTAACAGAAGCTAAAAGGCCAATAAAATTACATTCACTTTCACTTGCAAAACCAATCTGATGTGCCATTTCATGAGATGTAGTTAGTGGAAAAGTGTACATTGGCAATAAGTCGTTAATTTGCGCTTCGTTTGTAAATGGATTTAAATAACCGCCAAATCCCATATAAGTTAAAGGAAGGCTAAACAGTGATTTTTTTACGCTTAATGTTTTGTATTTAAAATAAGGATGTTCTTTTGCTAAATTATCATAACCGTTTAATATCATGTTAAATGACTCTTTCTGTGAATATGGAAAAACAATTTTAGAGCTTTCATTTTTTGTAATTTGAAACTGAACTTCATTCGTCTTTGCAATTAATCTTTTAGTGAAAGCCAAAAGATCAGCATCAGTATATTCTCTCTTGATTTCCATTTTTTCAAAAAGAGGTTTACGATAGTAATTGAAAGCCCAAAGCAGGTGAAAGAAAAAGTAAAAGACAGAGATCTTGCCTAAGATTTTAAGAAGATGATCCTTCCAATCTATTTTCCAAGTTTTTCTAATTTCCCAAAACCAACTAATTATAGAAATCATTAAAAGAGCATAAATAATATCGCCGACAGAAAAAGGAATTTTACCTAAGATTGTTCTTGAAAAATGAGAAATTCTAACGAATAAATTTTTGCTATAAAACCCCTCCACAAAGTCAGGAAAGAATGGCAGGATTTTATAAAAAATAATTTGAACTAAGAGAAATAAAGGAAGGATATATTTTCGTGTCACGGTTTTACTTTTTGGTTAAAAATAATAATTAAAATAGTAGTTCGTTTTCTTTTTTGTAAATTTGTTATTCAATAACAATAAAAATGACACAAATCACTTTAAATATTCCCGATAATGAATTGTCATTCTTTATGCAGTTGATAGAGAAATTTAATTATGAAACCGTAATTAATGAATTTTCTGTAAGCGAAGAAATGAAAAATTTGTTAGATGAAAGAAGATCAACTTCAAAAGCAGATGATTTTCTTCCTTGGAATGAAGCAAAAAAGCAGTTGCGTTTTAAATCTGAAAAATGATTTTTGAAGTTGTAATAGAGCCAAGAGCGCTTGCTGATATACAAGATGCGATTGATTATTATGAGTCTAAACAAATTGGTTTAGGTGAATATTTTTATCAAGTTATTGATGAACATTTAGATACAATATCTAGAAATCCATTTTTTGAGATTAGATATAAAGATTATCGTGGTCTTCCTACTAAGAAATTTCCTTTTATCATCTTTTATTTTCTTGATGAAGAAATAAAAAAGGTATTTATTTTGTCCGTTTTTAATACATCATTAAACCCTTCAAAATATCCTTTCTAAAAATTTTCAATCTGTTTTGATGTTTTTCTTTAAGTTAGATGTTTTTTAATCTAATTTTTAGAGTTGTTTTAATTCGTGCTAATTCCTCAAATTTGTGCTCAAAAAAGAGTTGAAACTTTGTAACTTTGGGACTCTTAATTGTTAAACATCAAACAAAATATAATGAGTCAAGAAATTAGAAATCTGGAGCCAAAAGCACTTTGGAATAAATTCGCAGATTTAAATGCTGTTCCGCGTCCTTCTAAAAAGGAAGAACGTGTAATTGAGTTTATGAAGAACTTTGGAAACAGCTTAGGTTTGGAAACTTTCGAAGATGAAATCAGAAATGTAATCATCAGAAAACCGGCAACTCCAGGAATGGAAAATCGTAAACCAATCGTAATGCAAGGGCACTTAGATATGGTGCATCAAAAAAATGCTGATACAGTTTTTGATTTTGATACACAAGGAATCGACATGTATGTGGATGGTGACTGGGTTCGCGCGCGAGGCACAACACTTGGAGCTGATAATGGGCTAGGGGTGGCGACTATTATGGCAATTCTTGAAAGCAAAGACATTCCGCATCCTGCAATTGAAGCTTTATTTACAATTGATGAAGAAACAGGAATGACTGGTGCTTTAAACCTAAAAGGCGGAATTTTGCAAGGTCAGATTTTACTGAATTTGGATACTGAAGAAGATGATGAAATTGATATTGGATGTGCTGGTGGAATTGATGTAACGGCAACTAGAACCTATCATGAAGAAGAAGTTCCAGAAGGTTCTGTTGGTTATACAATTACAGTAAAAGGTTTAAATGGCGGGCATTCAGGAATGGATATTCATAAAGGTTTAGGAAACGCTAATAAAATCATGAACCGTTTGTTGTTTGACGCATTTGAAAACTTTGGTTTGCAGGTTGTAGAAATCAACGGAGGGAGCCTTAGAAATGCAATTCCGAGAGAAAGTGTTGCTAAAGTAGTTATTTCTCAAATGTTTGATGAAGCTTATGTTTACGATATGCAGGAAATTATTTCTGATATCAAAGCCGAATATAAAACAACCGAGCCTAATTTGACTATTGAAATCGTAAAAGGTGATTTGCCTGAAAAAGTGATGGATTTAGGTGTACAGGAAGGAATTATCAGAGCGATTTATGCAGCTCAGAATGGAGTTTACAAAATGAGCGCTGATATGGCCGATTTGGTTGAAACTTCAAATAATATTGCTCGTGTAGTTATTAAAGATGGAGAAATCTTGGTAGGATGTTTAACACGTTCTTCTGTTGAATCTTCGAAATTTGATTTGGCAAATTCTTTACGTTCTGCTTTTGAATTGGTAGGGTGTGAAGTGGAGCTTTCTGGTTCTTATCCAGGATGGACACCAAATGTAAATTCGGAAATTTTAGAAGTCTTAAAAGAGATCTACGAAAAACAAAATGGAGAACAGCCTAAAGTTGTGGCTTGCCATGCAGGTTTAGAATGCGGAATTTTAGGAACAAATTACCCTGATATGGACATGATTTCTTTCGGTCCAACAATTCACGGAGCGCACTCTCCAGACGAAAGAGCAAGTATTTCTTCTGCACAGAAATATTGGAAATTTGTGTTAGAAATCCTTTCTAATATTCCAGTTAAATAAAAGTATTCAGTGTTCAGTTTTTAGTAATCAGTAAATATGATGCTAAAGACTGAACACTAAAAAAAACTGATCATTGATCACTTTTTTTAATCTCTCTTAGGAGTATTTTTCTTTTCTCTCTTTTCTTCTTTCTTTTCTTTAGCCGTTTTTAACGGTTCTTTTTTTGCTGTTTTTTTAGCATCTTGACCTTTTGCCATAATATTGATTTTACTGTTTTGTAAGTAAATGTAAGGTTTTTAAAATCTGAAAGGCCAAAAAAAATCCCCAATTTTTAAAATTGAGGATTTAGATGTTCTTTTTTTTGTATTAAGAATTAATTACGTTTTAATACTTTATATTGTTCATAACAAGCGCTTATCGCATCCATAATCTGAAGATCATTTGCGGTCTGGATGAAAGAATCGGAATAGTTACAGCGATGCATAATTTCAGGGATTTCATCTTTGCTGACTCCTAATAATACGGCAACTGTTTCACGATCGTATTTTGATTCTAAGAGCGTTCTTACCGTATCATCTTTTTTCATTTCCTTTAGTTTCTTGAGTTCTTTACCGTTCTTGCCAAAGAAATTATAGAGCATATCGGCAGGGTTAAAGATCGAACCGAGGACTTTTCCAAAAGCATTTGGAGCATATTCTCCAGCTTCATAACCTTGTGTAAGTCCCGAAATACTGTAACGATAGTTTTCTTTTGTTGGAATTAATTTAGAATCAATTTCAAGATATCCTGTCAAAGAGAAAGGAGCAATAACAACTTCTTCCAAAGCAATTGCTTTTTCTGTAAGCTGAATTCTAGTCACTTTATTCTTAATCCAGTCATTTGTAACTCTAATTCTTAGCGATTGAAATCCTAGAATAGAAAAATGAAGTGTATCGTTTACTTGCACGTCAATTTCAAAATACCCTTTTTCGTCAGATTTTGCACCACGCACTTTGTTGGTGTTAATGATATTTACGCCAGCCAGCGGTTGTTTGCTGTCGTCATTAATAACATAACCTGAAACTCTTTGTGGAACTGTTGGCTGTGCATCTTGCGTATCTTGTGCAAAACCAATGTTGGCGAGAAGTGTAAAAAAGAAAACTGCGAAATATTTCATATCCTGATTTAAAGCACTAAAAGTAGTAAATCGGGATTAAATATCTCGCAGTCTTGGAATTTAATTATAAGAAAATTAACAAAGGCTACAGTATTGCTTTTTTTGTGTTAAATAAAATGGGAAAGGGAAGATTGTATCCTATTGTTTTGGATTGTAAAACTATTTATAAAGTATAAAATTATGGATATAAAAAAAATCCCAACTTCCAAGTATGTCTGGAATTTGGGATTTTGTATTTTAAGAAATTAAATTATTAATCTCTTCTAGATCTTCTTGGTCTTGAGCTGTCGCCGAAGTTTTCAGAACGTCTTGGTGCTCTGTCAGAACCACCTTCACTTCTTGGAGCAGAGCTTCTAAAGCCACCTTCTCTTCTTGGAGCAGAATTTCTGTCGCCTCTAAAACCTCCGTCACGTGATCCACCTTCGCGTGAACCTCCATCTCTAGAAGAATTTCTATCACTTCTAAATCCGCCTTCACGTCTTGGAGCGAAGTTTCCGTCTCTTCTGTTAGAATCACGTCTTCCGCCACCACGGTTGTTGTGATCACGTCTTCCACCACCATCGTTTTTAGAAATCTCAACATTAATACGACGACCTTCTAATTGAACGTTGTTTAAAACATCCATTACTTTATCAGTAAATTGAGGATCAGTATTAAAGAATGAGAATCCTTCTTTTACGTCAACTTTAAAGATATCATCACGACCTAAGTCTAATGTTTCTTTCAAGTAATCTTTTAATGACATCCAGTCGAAGTTGTCTCTAGAACCAATGTTTACGAAATAACGAACTGCTCCATTATTGCTGAATTCTCTTGGTTCAGAATCGCCTCTTTCACGTCTGTCTGAAGATTGAGTAGAAATATCTCTGTTCTTTTTGTAGTATGCGATGAAACGGTTAAATTCTACTGATACCATTTTTTTGATCAATTCTTCTTTAGATAAATCTTCAAGAACATTGTTAATTGCTGGTAAATAGTTGTCAATTTCGTGATCAACTTCAGTATCTTTAATTTTGTTTGCTAAGTGTAACAACTGAATTTCGCAGATTTCAATTCCAGATGGAATCGTTTTTTCTTCGAATTTCTGTTTGATGATTCTCTCGATAGAAGAAATTTTACGTAACTCGCTTTTTGTAACAATTACAATAGAAGTACCTAATTTTCCAGCTCTACCAGTACGGCCCGAACGGTGGTTGTATGTTTCAATTTCGTCAGGCAATTGATAGTTAACAACGTGAGTTACGTTATCAACGTCAATACCACGTGCAGCAACGTCAGTAGCAACAAGCATCTGAATTTGTCTTCCACGGAACGATTTCATTACACCATCACGTTGCGCTTGAGATAAATCTCCGTGTAACGCAGCGGCGCTATATCCATCTTCAATTAACTTCTCAGCGATAGCTTGCGTGTCTCTTTTTGTACGACAGAAAACTACAGAGAAAATGTCTGGATTAGCATCAGCTAAACGTTTTAAAGCTTCGTAACGGTCACGAGCATTTACTAAATAAAATTCGTGAGAAACTGTAGATGAACCTGAATTTTTAGCTCCAACTGTAATCTCAACCGGTTCGCTCATAAATTGTTTTGCAATTCTAGCAACCTCTTGCGGCATAGTTGCAGAGAACAACCATGTGCTTTTTTCATCTGGAGTATCTGATAAAATAGATACGATATCCTCATAGAATCCCATGTTTAACATTTCGTCAGCCTCATCCAAAATACAGTAATCTATATTTTTAATGTTTACTAAACCTCTGTTAATCATGTCTTGCATTCTTCCTGGAGTTGCCACAATAATTTGCGCACCTCTCTTTATTTCTCTTGCTTGCTCTGTTATACTAGCTCCTCCGTAAACTGCTACCACATTAATACCTTTTTCGTATTTTGAGTAGTTTTTAAGTTCGTTAGTAATCTGTAAACATAACTCGCGTGTTGGCGATAAAACTAATGCTTGTGTATTTCTGTTGTCGGCATCAATTTTTTGAATTAGCGGAAAACCGAAAGCTGCCGTTTTCCCTGTCCCTGTTTGAGCCAACGCAACCATATCCGTGTCTTTTTCCAATAATAGGGGAATCGCCTTTTCCTGTACCTCTGACGGATTTTCAAATCCTAGATCTAAAATCGCCTTCAGTAACGATTCATTCAATCCTAATTGTTCAAATTTATTCATATGTGTTTTAAAATAGGGTGCAAAATTACTGCTAATTATTCAGATAAACTAATGCAATTTTAAGAATTATGTATTTGTTAAGATTTGATTATCAAAAAGTTACATTTTTGTTGAAATAAATTTTTGCGTCAAATGAAGAAAAATGCCAAAAAACACGTCGTAAAATGTAAAATTTAGCTACTAAAATGTTGTATTTTAAACAATTATTTTGTGGTGTTCAGAAAATCAATGAGTTGCTTAACCGCTTTTCCGCGGTGACCAATCGTATTTTTGGTTTCCAAAGGCAGTTCTGCAAAGGTCTCGTTAAAATTTTCGGGTTTAAAAATGGGGTCGTATCCAAAACCATTTGTACCTGTTTTGGTTAAAGTAATTTCTCCTTTTGCAATCCCAGTAAACAAATATTGTTTTCCATTTAGGTTTAAAGTTATAACAGTTTTGAACTGAGCGTTGCGATTTTCTTCATTTTTTAAAGCATCTAAAAGCTTGTTCATGTTGTCGTCTGCATTTTTTTGCTCGCCTGCATATCGCGCAGAATATACTCCAGGTTCACCATTTAAAGCATTTACTTCTAGACCTGTATCATCTGCAAAACAATCATAACCATATTTCTGGGTTACATAATCTGCTTTTAAAATCGCATTTCCTTCAATGGTATCTGCAGTTTCTGGAATGTCTTCAAAACAATTAACATCTTCTAAACTTAATATTTTGATGCTTTCTGGAAGCATACTTTGAATTTCTGCGATTTTATTTTTGTTGTTTGAAGCGAAAACGAGTTTCATAGCATTATGTGTTTAAATGATTTTCAACACAAATTTAGAATTCTTATATTTGATATGTTAGCTAAAATTCAAATAAATGCAATTATCAGTACTTTATAAAAAAATCCTGCCTTTTGTAAAGCCGTACAGAAAAATGGTGATTGCAACTTTACTATTAACTTTCTTGGGGTCTTTTGCGGCACAGGTAAATGCTGTAATTTTAAAATATACTGTCGATACCATAAACAATTTAATGGTGGCTCACGAACCATTATCTAAAGGATTTCATTTACTCGGTATAATTAGTGTTGTTTTGTTAACTAAAGAATTGGTGAATTCTGTAGTTCAATTTGGACAGAAATTCTACGGAGAGAAACTCCGTATTTTTATTACGCGCGATATTTCTCAAACCATAGTAGAAAAAATTCTAAGTTACAGAATGGAATTTTATACTTCGGATGAAAACGAAAGCGGGAAACTTCAGACTAGAATTGATGCCGGAATTAGCAGTTTAACGCGTTTGGTGCAAAATTTCTTTATTGATATTTTGCCTTTGTTTGCCAACGCTTTTGTGGCTTTGGTAATTATGTTCTATGCCAATGTTTATGTGGGTTTGGTAAGTTTGTGTATTATCCCGATTTATTTTTACATCAGTCAATTGCAAGCAACAAGATTGAGCGGATTTCGACGTAGAATGCGTAATTACCGTGAAACTAAAAACAACGGAATCATTAGTTTAATTGAATCGATAACAGTAATTAAGTCTTTTGTGCGCGAATCTACAGAAGCCGATCGTCATGAAAAGATTCAGTTTGAAATGACCGAAAATCAGCTGCAAACCCGAAAAACCAGTTTTATTTTTGAAAGTATTAAAAGCTTTGTTGAACAGATAGGAGTAGTAATTATAATTATTCTAACGGCTTATTTTGTTTTGAATAATCAAATGACAATTGGTGCGATTATGTTTCATATTATGCTCTTTAATAATGTTTCATCGCCAATTAGACAATTACACCGAATTTATGACGAGGTAAATGATGCATTAATTTATTCTGAAGGGTTCTTTGATATTTTAGAAGCAGAGCATGAGACAGAAACTAGCGGTAATTACATCCCAGAAAAAATTGTTGGATTAATAGAAGTGAAAAATGTAGATTTTGTATATCCAAACGGAACTCAGGCACTTTATGATATAAATTTTACTGTAAAACCAAATGAAACCACTGCTTTGGTCGGATTAAGCGGTGCTGGAAAAAGTACCATTATTAATTTGCTGGATAAATTCTACTTGCCTTCTTCTGGTCAGATATTTTTGGATGGAGTTGATTTGCTTGAATACAATACCGATTTTCTGCGTAAAAATATTGGTTTGGTGCTTCAGAAAAATCATATTTTTAAAGGAACAATTGCTGAGAATATTTTATACGGAAAACCTGAAGCTTCAAAAGATGAAGTTATCGAAGCAGCAAAGCAAGCCTATATTCACGAGCAGGTTATTCAATTGCCAAAAGGTTACGATTCTGATGCGCATTTGCTTTCAGGCGGCCAACAGCAGCGTATTGCGATTGCTAGATTATTTCTCAAAAATCCGCCAATTATTTTCCTTGATGAACCAACAGCAAGTTTGGATGCCATTGCAACAGAACAAATTAAAAAGTCTCTGGATGCTATCAAAAAAGATAGAACCGTAATTATAATATCGCATAGTATTTCCCAGATTATCGACGCTTCTAATATTATCGTTTTAGAAAAAGGTAGATGTGTCGAAAAAGGAACTCATGACGAATTGTATGATAATAAAGGAACGTATCATCAAATATTCATGGCAATGGCGAACAGTTTAAACATCGAAAAAATTACACAGACTTTTGACTGAAATAATTCAAGGTTATTTTTTCAAAAGCAAAAACTACAAGAATTCCAAAAGTATAAGCCAGAATATCTTCCCAAAGAAATCCCTGGCCTAAAACATATCTTCCAAAAAGTGTTTTTCTAAGTGCTACAATCCAATCCGCTTGATATAATTGTAGAAATTCAATTCCATAACAAATCAATAGAGAAAGGCACGCAATTGCGAAAGCATTTTTGAAAGGAAGAAATATTCGAACCAGAAAATAAATCATGACAGCATATAGAAAATCGCCAATCCATAAGGGGATAAAAGAGATTTTTCTAGAAAGGATTCCGAAGAAAATTATGCTTAGAAAAGCAGCGAAATAGGTAATTCTGGTTTTGTTCAAAATAGAAATTACGGTATTAATTGTACATATTAGGTCGAACAAAAATACAAAACTCAATTAGATTGACTTTATTTCATAAATTTATCGATTAAACAAACTATCAACCACATGAATGCAAAATTTTTTACTCTGATTGCGGCTTTGTTTCTTCTAGGAAATCAAGGTTATTCTCAGAAAGACAAAACGTTTAATATTAAAAAACAGTTAGATTATTGCGCAGAGCAAGCTTCAAAAACTTTAAAAGTGATTCCGGATGATGGGACTTCTCCGCGAACAGTTCCAAACGGAAGCAAAGAATGGAAATTTGTTGGATATAAAGATTGGACAAGCGGATTCTGGCCTGGAGAATTATGGTTTTTGTATGAAGCAACTAAAGATAAAAAATGGGAAAAAGAAGCCGATAAATTCAGTCGTTTTTTAACGCCATTATCTGTGAGCAAAGCAGGTGATCATGATTTAGGTTTTCAGGTTTTTAATAGTTTTGGAAACGGATATAGATTGGCTAAAAATCCAGAATACAAACAAATTATTTTAAGAACTGCCGATACATTGGCAACGCTTTTTAATCCGAAAGTGGGAACCATTCAATCTTGGCCTCAAAACAAAATGGGAGGGCATAATACTATTATTGATAATATGATGAATTTGGAGCTTTTGTTTTGGGCTTCAAAAAATGGAGGAAGTAAAAAATTATACGATATAGCAGTTAAACATGCCGAAACCACAATGGCCAATCATTTTAGACCAGATAACACTTCGTATCATGTTATAATTTACGATTTCGAAACTGGAAAAAAGATAAAAGGAAGAACAGCACAAGGATATAGCGATGACAGTATGTGGGCACGTGGTCAGGCTTGGGCTATTTATGGTTTTACGATGACGTATAGAGAAACAAAAGACGCTAAGTTTTTAGATTTTGCCCATAAATTGGCGCGTGTTTATTTAGATAAATTAACTACCGAAGATTTAGTTCCATATTGGGATTTTAATGCGCCAAATATTCCTAACGAACCTCGTGATGCTTCGGCAGCCGCCATTGTTTCGTCTGCACTTTTAGAATTAAGTTCGTACACCAAAGACAAGAATTTAAAAGCTGAATATTTGACAAAAGCTAAAAAGATGATTGTTTCGCTTTCAAACGATTATCAGAGTCACGATGTCAATTCGGCATTTTTACTGCATTCAACCGGACATAAACCTGCAGGAAGCGAAATAGATTGTTCTATAAATTACGCAGATTATTACTATCTTGAGGCATTATTAAGACTTCAAAAATTAAAATAGAATATTATGCTAAAGAAAATAAGCCAGATTGCCTTTGCAATAATGATGGTATTAACACTTGTAAGCTGTAAAAATACCAAACAGAAACTTCAAGAATATGTTGTTACGTACAACAAAAGTATTGCTCCAAGTTTTAGAGCCGAAAATGTAACGCTTACTACGGCAAGAGGTTACATTAATGACGATAAAATTGAATTGCGATTTGAAACCAATTTAGAACAAAATGAAAAAAATAAAATTGCTACTTCTATAGCATTTACAAGAATGCTAAAATCGATGATTGAAAAAGATGAGATTCCAAGGCAATTAATAGAAGAAGGTGTTCAGTTTGATGTTTATTTTCTGGCAAATGATAATACCGTTTTGGGTAAGGAAGTGCTGACAGGAGAATCTCTAAAATATTTATTGAAATAATAAATTACGTTTGTAGAAAATACAACTCATTCTAATTCTTACATATTGAAAGTCTCTTTGAAATTTATTTAAAGAGACTTTTTTATGTTTAATACTAGAAGTTAAGTATAAAAGGAAAGTTTCTATTCTTACAAATATTTTTCTTTTGAGGAGATAATGGGTTTGTATTCAAAGAATTATGTGTGTTCTTTTTGTAGTTGAATGTTGTTTTTATGTTATGAATTAATTATGTTTGAGTTAAAAAAACAACTATTAAACCAAAAAATTATGAAAAAAATTACCCAAATCGCATTTGCAATTGCTTTTGCATTATTTTTAGTAAGCTGTAAAAATACCAAGCAGAAAATCCAGGAGCATGTAAGTAATTACAATAATTCTTCTTCTATAAAAGGAAGTGGAATTACGAGCACATCTGCAAAAGCTTTTCTAAATGACAATAAAATCGAAATTAGAATTGAAACCAATTTGGAAGAAAATGATGCAAACAAATTAGCCTACAAAGAATCTTTTCCAGATTTGTTAAAAGAGATGATCAAGAATGACCAAATTTCATCTTCTCTTATTGCTGAAGGTGTAAAGTTCGACGTCTACTTCTTAGCTTATAATAATGCTATTTTGGCCCAAGAAGTAGTAGATCAAGAAGAATTAGCGGCTTTATAAGGAAATACCAGCGCAGGTAAAGAAACAGCGAAATTATAACCAAAATAGGATATAAAAAAAATCCTCTTCAATTGAAGAGGATTTTTTTTATGAGAATTGAGTAACGTTTTTCAAATTATCAGGGAAATAGAGTTCAGATAAATTGGTAAACTCATCTCCACGCATAAAAATGTTGATATCAACATCGGCAAATGATGTTTTTCCAGCGGCAGCTAAGAGCTCATTTGCAGAATGAAGTGTATTTTTATGAAAGTGAAATACCCTTTCTGATTTATCTGTAACAACCAAACCTTTCATGAGCATTTTGTTTTGAGTTGCTACTCCGGTTGGACATTCATTATTATGACAGCGTAGAGCCTGAATACAGCCTAAAGAAAACATAAATCCTCTCGCACTGTTACACATATCTGCACCCAAAGCAATCGCGTGTAAAATAGAATATCCAGAAATAATTTTCCCGCTTCCAATAATGCGCATTTTATCGCGAATACCTAAACGCACCAAGGTTTTATTTACAAAAATTAATGCAGGTTCAAAAGGCATTCCGACACCATCTGCAAACTCAAGTGGAGCAGCGCCCGTTCCGCCTTCTGCACCGTCAACAGTTATAAAATCAGGATAAGTGTCTTCATTGATCATTTCCTGACATATAGCTTCAAATTCGGCTGTGTTTCCGATACATAATTTAAATCCGATTGGTTTGCCATTAGATAGTTCACGTAACTGTTTGATAAACTGAATTAATCCGCTAGCATCAGAAAAAGCATGATGTCCAGGAGGAGAAAGAATCATGGTGTGCGGCACAACACCTCTAATTTTAGCAATCTGTTCTGTGTTTTTCTTTGCTGGAAGAACACCTCCGTGACCTGGTTTTGCACCTTGAGAAAGCTTAATCTCGATCATTTTTACGTTTGGAAGATTGGCTTTTTCTGAGAAGTTTTCTGGACTGAAATTCCCTTCTGCATCTCGACAGCCAAAATAACCTGTTCCAATCTGCCAAGTAATGTCTCCGCCGCCTGCAAGATGAAATTCGGTTAATCCGCCTTCTCCGGTATTTTGGTAGAAATTTCCTTTTTTTGCTCCAATATTGATGGCACGAACTGCATGTTCGCTCAATGAACCAAAACTCATTGCGGAAACATTAAATAAAGAAGCCGAATAAGGCTGTTTACAATCTTTTCCTCCAACCAAAACACGAGGCAATTCTTCGTTTACTTTAGCAGGGAAAATAGAGTGTTTTATTCCTTCATAACTTTCTGTATTTAAGTTTAATTGCGTTCCGAACGGAGTACTCGAATCAATATTTTTTGCTCTTTGGTAAACTAATGAGCGCTGGTTTCTAGAAAAAGGTTTTCCGTCTGTAGATCTTTCAATAAAATATTGCTGAATCTCAGGTGCGATCATTTCAAATAAATATCTGAAATAACCCAGAACAGGAAAGTTCCTTAAAATGGCGTGTTTTTCCTGAGAGGCATTGTAAGCTCCGACAATTAGCAAAAGCGGAATAATAAATACGAGTAAGTAACCTCGTCCAGTGTAATAATAAATTGCAAGAACAATTAGAAACAATAAGAATCCGTAAATAAAGAATTTTTTTCTCATGTTTTTAAAAAATTAAATAGGTAATAAATGCGATAATTAGTTGAATCTTAAACGTACATAAACGTGTTTGATTCCTTTTTTATCTGATTCTCTTTCGTCGATTTCCAAAATATCAGTTAATGATTTAAGCATTGGTGTCAATTTAGAGAAACCATAATTTCGAGGATCAAATTCTGGTTTTTTCTTCACAATCAGATTTCCGACATCTCCTAAAAATGCCCAACCATCATCATCTTCAATATCTTCGATGGTAGCTTCAATCAGTTCAATAGTCTGTTTGTCAATTTTATGAAGTGCTTTTTCAGCCGGTTTTTCAATTGGTTTTTTGGTATCTGCAGCAGCAGTTTTAGGTTTTTTCTTTTGAGTTGCACCATCCAAAACTTCAATATAAATAAATCGGTCGCAAGCTACAATAAAGGAGTTTGGCGTTTTCTTTTCTCCTATACCAATTACTTTCATTCCCGATTCGCGAAGGCGAATGGCAAGACGTGTAAAATCGCTGTCGCTAGAAACGATACAGAAACCATCTAGTTTTCCAGAATAAAGCAAATCCATTGCATCAATAATCAAAGCTGAATCTGAAGAATTTTTTCCAACGGTATAACTATATTGTTGAATAGGAGTAATAGCATGTTCTAATAAAACACCTTTCCAGCCATTTGCATTAGGTTTTGTCCAATCGGCATAAATCCTTTTCGTAGTGGGCGTTCCCAATTTTGCAATTTCTTCCATCATGCCTTTTACATTGCTGTAGGGCACATTGTCTGCATCAATAAGGACTGCCAGTTTTAAATCTTTTGAATTGCTTAAAGGCATTTGTTAAATATTTAAAATTTAATACTCTCAAAGTTAAAATTAAAATTGGGTTTTATAAGAATTCAATGATGAATATGTGTAATTATTAGTACTAATTAGTTTCATTATAAATAATATTCAAAGCATTAAAAATTAATTAAAGATAAACTTGTCTTTTATATAAAACCTTTCTATCTTTGTCAGGAATTAATTAAGGATGTATGTTTTCAAAAGCGTGTGAATATGGAATAAGGGCTTCAATATTTATTGCAACCAAATCTTCAAAAGGGATTAGAGTGGGGATAAAAGATGTCGCGAAAGAGATTGATTCGCCAGAACCCTTTACAGCCAAGATTATGCAGATTTTAACCAAAAGCGGCATAATTAATTCGACAAAAGGAGTAGGAGGCGGATTTGAAGTTTCGCCAGAGGCATCAAAATCGATTAAATTAATTCAGATTGTGGATGCTATTGATGGAAACAAAATTTACAGCGGCTGCGGAATTGGATTAAAAGAATGCTCAGAAGAACATCCTTGCCCAGTTCATCACGAGTTTAAGAAAATACGAGGACTGCTTTTAGAAATGCTTAAAAATACAACTTTAGAACAGCTAGCTTCTGATGTAAAATCGGGAGATTTCTTTCTCAAAGCGACAAATGCGAACAATTAATATTATTAAATATCTTAAAAATGAATACAAAAACCAAAATTTCAGTATTAATCCTAATGGGATTTTTAGCAGTTACTTCTTGTGGTAAAAAAGAAACAGCTCCAGCTGAATCAACAGAAACAACCGAAACATCTACCGAAGGTGAACCAGCTCCAACAGCTGCTCCGACAGAGGAAAATGTTTTAGTTATTGAAGGAAATGACCAAATGCAGTTTAATACAAGTGAATTGAAAGCTGTTGCTGGAAAACCAATCAAATTGACTTTGAAGCATGTTGGTAAAATTCCGAAAGAAGCAATGGGACACAATTTAGTGATTTTACAAGAAGGAACAGATCAAGCTGCTTTTGCTTTAAAAGCTAATGATGCTAAAGCAACTGATTATATTCCAGAATCTGAAAAAGCTTCAATCGTTGCACACACTAAATTAATTGGTGGTGGAGAAGAAGATACAATCGAGTTTACAATTGATAAAAAAGGATCATACCCATTTATTTGCTCTTTCCCTGGTCACGTAGCCATGATGAAAGGTGTATTAATTGTTGAGTAAATAACATAAACTCCAAATGCTGTAAATAGGTTTGGAGTTTTTTTAAAAACAAATAAAAGACATTTTTATCTTTTATTAATCAATTTCCCCCAAAAGAAATGAAAAGAGAAAAAAAATTATGGATAGTTTTTGCATTGGTAATGAGTATGTCATTTGCCGTGCTTGGTTATTACGGTTACGAGATTTATCAGCAGGCACCGCCAGTTCCAAAAGAAATTGTAACCGATTCTGGTAAAGCTGTCTTTAGCGAAAGCGAAATTAAAGACGGACAAAATATCTGGCAAAGTATAGGAGGCCAGGAAGTGGGATCTATCTGGGGGCACGGCGCCTATGTGGCCCCAGACTGGACCGCAGATTGGCTACACAGAGAAGCCGTTTTTATATTGGATATCTATGCAAAGAAAGATTTTAATCAAAAATATGATGAATTGGATGCCGAAAAACAATCGGCTCTAAAAGTTCGTCTTCAGAAAGATTTAAGGACCAATAGATATGATGCTGAAACCGGAGTGCTGACCATTTCTGAAAACCGTTTAGCGGCAATTGAGTATTTAAGCGAGTATTATAAAGGTCTTTTTACCAATGATCCTCAATTTGATAAGTTGAGAGAAGAATATGCGATTCCGAAAAACTCTATTAAAGATGTTGAAAGAATGCATAAAATGAATGCTTTTTTCTTCTGGGCAACTTGGGCAACAGTTACCAATCGTCCTGATGGAGATATTTCGTATACACACAACTGGCCGTCAGATGAATTGGTTGGAAATACTGCCACTACAGAGCTTTTAGCTTGGTCTGGAGTAAGTATTATTTTATTGATTTTAAGTGTTGGAATCTTAGTTTTCTATCATGCAAAATCTGGTGAAGAGGAAGAATTTCCGCTGCCAAAAGAAGATCCGCTTATCAAGCAGGGCAAAACCAAATCTATGGGATTGGTAACCAAATATTTCTGGATTGTGAGTCTGCTGATGGTTTTACAAATGGTTTTCGGAATTATTACCGCGCATTACGGAGTGGAAGGAAATGGTTTATACGGAATTCCGATTGACAAAATTCTGCCTTATGCTGTAACACGTACATGGCACACGCAATTGGCCATTTTCTGGATTGCAACGGCTTGGTTGGCAACAGGATTATATATTGCGCCAGCAGTTTCGGGTAAAGATCCTAAATTTCAGTATTTTGGTATCAACTTTCTGTTTATTGCTTTATTGATTATTGTTTTGGGATCAATGGCTGGACAATGGTTTGGAGTAATGCAAAAACTAAATTTAGTGCAAAACTTCTGGTTCGGACATCAAGGTTACGAATATGTCGATTTAGGTCGTTTCTGGCAGATTTTCCTTTTAGTGGGATTGTTCTTGTGGCTGGCTTTAATGGTTCGTCCTTTGATTCCGGTTTTAAAGAAAAAGACAGAAGAAAAAAACTTAATTATTTTGTTCTTAGTTTCTTGTTCGGCAATTGCCATGTTCTACGGAGCAGGATTAATGTGGGGAAGACAAACCAATCTAGCAATTGCAGAATATTGGAGATGGTGGGTAGTGCACCTTTGGGTTGAAGGATTCTTTGAAGTATTTGCAACAGTTGTAATCGCCTTCTTGTTTGTTCGTTTAGGATTATTAAAAACGAAAACGGCGACTTTAAATGTGCTTTTTGCAACCATTATTTTCATGTCTGGAGGTATTTTAGGAACATTCCATCACTTATATTTCTCTGGAACACCAACAGCAATTATGGCTTTGGGGGCAACATTCAGTGCTTTAGAAGTGGTTCCGTTGACTTTAATCGGATTTGAAGCATATCAAAACTATAAAATATCAAAATCAACGCAATGGATTGCCGATTATAAATGGCCAATTTATTTCATGATTTCTGTGGCCTTTTGGAATTTCCTTGGAGCCGGAATCTTCGGATTCATTATTAATCCGCCAATTGCATTGTATTATGTTCAAGGCTTAAATACAACGCCTTTACACGGACATACCGCATTGTTTGGAGTGTACGGAATGCTGGGAATAGGTCTAGTACTATTTGTACTAAGAAGTTTGTATCGAAATGTAAGCTGGAATAATAAGCTGTTAAAAATTACTTTCTGGTCTCTAAATATTGGTTTATTCCTAATGGCAATTCTAAGTTTATTACCAATTGGAGTTTGGCAGGCAATTGAGAGCATCAATCACGGAATGTGGTACGCTCGTTCATCAGAATTAATGCAACAGCCAACAATGATTACTTTAAAATGGCTTCGCGCTATTGGAGATTCTATTTTCGGAATCGGATTTATTACAATGGCTTGGTTTGTATTTGAACTGACATTAAAAAACAAAAAATAAAACACACAAAATATAATATTGATTATCATGGAAAATTTAAAAAACAAAACAATAGGATCGTTTGTAGCTGAAGATTTTAGAACGGCTGCAGTATTTTCAAAATATAGAATAGATTTTTGTTGCAAAGGAAACCGAACAGTTACTGAAGTATGCGAAAAACAAAATATTGATGCCGATACTTTATTGGAAAATGTGTTGCAAGTTGCACAATCAGAAAACAGCGGAACAATTGATTTTAATTCATGGCCCTTAGATTTATTGGCAGATTATATTGAGAAAACGCATCACCGTTATGTAGAAGAAAAAACAAATGTTTTGCTTCCGTTTTTAGATAAATTATGCAAAGTGCACGGCGCAAATCATCCAGAATTATTTAAAATAAACGAACTGTTTATTGGCTGTGCAGGAGAATTATCT
The DNA here is from genome assembly GCF_034044945.1 of Flavobacterium sp. CFBP9031. Classification (NCBI taxonomy): domain Bacteria; kingdom Pseudomonadati; phylum Bacteroidota; class Flavobacteriia; order Flavobacteriales; family Flavobacteriaceae; genus Flavobacterium; species Flavobacterium sp. CFBP9031. The sequence continues at coordinate 116,571 of NZ_JAXCWF010000014.1, read as the reverse complement.
CAACACATGAAAAAAGAAGAATTGGTTTTATTTCCATTTGTAAAAAGAATGGTGAAAACAAAAGAATCTGACGGAATTTTATCTCAACCCTCTTTCGGGACAGTTTCAAATCCGATTGCGATGATGATGCACGAACACGATAATGAAGGCGAGCGTTTTAGAGAAATAGCTGCGTTGACAGATAATTACACTCCGCCAGCAGATGCTTGCACAACTTACAGAGTAACTTTTGCAATGCTGAAAGAATTTGAAGCAGATTTGCATAAACACATTCATTTGGAAAATAATATTTTGTTTCCAAAAGCTGTGGCTTTAGAAAAAGACTTTGTTGAAGTAGAATAAAAGGTTAATTTTAATAGTGGAAAAAGCACCGATAGAATATCTAAAGATGATAGTTATCGGTGTTTTTTATTTTGAGAAATGTTATTTTTAATTCAAATTAAACACATAGAAGCATAGATTTATAAAACTCAAAAAAGATGATTTTAGAAAATCTAGATTTTCACACATAGCTATGTGTATTTATGCAAGTGAAACGCCTTTTAAGCATTTGCAAAATCTAAGTTTCTATGTGTTTAAAAATAAAAAACTATGAATTCACAAAAGAGCTGGATACTTTGCTGTTTTTTTAATTTTCTGATTGCCTGCGTTTTCGGATTATTAATGCGCTTTATGTATCTCTTTCCCTTAGATTTTTTAAACTATAGTTTTTTGCTTCACGCACATTCACATGTTGCTATGTTAGGCTGGGTTTATTTGATCGTTTATGTTTTGATTGTTCATTTTTTTATTCCGAAAGAAAAAAGGCAGAAACCTATTTACAATCGGTTATTTTGGCTGACTGAATTTTCTGTTATCGGAATGATGATCGCTTTTCCTATTCAGGGCTACGCGTTGTTTTCGATTGTATTTTCGACAATGCATATTGTACTCAGTTATATTTTCTGCCGTTTGGTTTGGAAAGACAGTTTAAGAGATAAATCTCCATCGCAAAGACTTTTGTTGGTTTCGATTCTATTTATGATTTTATCCACTTGCGGAGTTTGGTGTCTTGGTCCTGCGGTAAGCACTTTAGGAAAACAGAGTGCATTTTATCAGATTGCCATTCAGTTTTTCCTGCATTTTCAGTTCAATGGCTGGTTTATTTTAGCGATTTTAGCTTTGTTTTTAAAACAATTTCAAGAAAAGATTGATGAGGTAAAATTTAAGAAGTTTTACTTTCTAATGATTGCTTCTACACTATTAACGCTTTGTTTTCCAGTTCGCTGGTTTATAGAAAATGATATTTTGAGTTATATTAATGTTTGTGGAGTTATAATTCAATTGTGCGCTTTTATTTATTTCTATAAAATGTTGCAACCGCAAATAAATCATTTCAAAAGTACTTTAGATAAAACGACTAAAATGGTTTATAGTTTGGCTTTGTGTTCTTTATTTTTGAAAGTTGGAATTCAAATGCTGACTATTTTCCCAAACTTAGCTGAAGTTTCACATCAAATTAGAAATTTTGTTATTGGATTTATTCATTTAACAACTTTGGGAATCATAACTGGATTTTTGTTTGGAATTCTGCTTCAGAATAAAATACTTTCTTCCAATTCTGTCCTATTAAAAATAGGAGTGAAGGTTTTTATTTTGGGATATATTTTGACAGAAGTGTTACTATTTCTTCAAGGCTGGTTTTTCTTTTTTGGAGAAGGAAGTATTCCAGGATATTTTCAAAATATTTTGATTTTTAGTATTCTTTTGGTTTTGGGATTGGTTTTAATGATGAGTTCAATAATTAAGCGATATTCATATTGTCACAGTAATTAACCCCCTGAAAGGACAATATATTTATAACATATTTTTAAAGATTCGGAGAAGCGAAATATTTATAGAAAACGTTTGGCTAAGACAAAAAGCTCCAGCGGAGCGACATATTTATCAGGTTAATAAATTATAATCCTAATATGATTGTATAAATATGTCGCTCCGCTGGAGCTTTCTATGTAGGTAATTTAGATTTTTTTATAAACATTTCGCTTCTCCGAAGCTTAACTTAGCTTTTAAATAAAAAACAAGAGGCAATTTCTGCATAGAAATCGTACTCTTGTTTCTTACTAATTAACCTATTTATCTATTGAAATTTTAATTTAAACACATAGAAACATAGATTTTGAAACCTAAAAAAAAAGGCGTTTCACTTGCATAAATACACATAGCTATGTGTTAAAAATCTAGATTTTTTTAAATCATTTTTTTGTATTTTTTTAATCTATGTTTCTATGTGTTTAAAAATTGAGTGTCTATATTTTTCCTGCTTCCAAATTTATTGCTTCAATTGTTTTTTCATTATTTACGCCTAAACCTTCTTGTTGAAATACCAATTCTCCTTCTGGATTAAAGACACTTATAATATTTGAATGCGAAAAATCTATTGGAGAAATTTTTTTGTAATTTACTGCTAAGACAGCTGCAAATTCACGAGTGTTTTCTTCAGTTGAACGAAGGAAAATCCAAGGATCTTGATTCATTTTATTTTCAATTGCAAACGATTTTAATCTTTCGGGTGTATCTGTATTCGGATCAATACTAACCAAAATCAATTTGACATGTTGTTTCGTCTTTTTCTCCAGTTTTGATTCTATATCCCGCATATCGGCAACTAATCTTGGGCAAGCCGATTTGCAACTGGTATAAATCATCACCATTACCAAAACATTTCCTCTAAGTGATTTTAATTCAATATCTTTTCCATCTTGTGTTGTCCATTTAGAAGGCAGATTGTAAATTGATAAATCGCTGATTTCCTTTTTTGTTTCTGCTATTACTTCTTTTTTATCAGACTCTTTGCAACTGTAAAGCGAGAATAAGAGAAGAAAAGCAACTGCTATTTTTTTCATTATAAAATAATTTTAAATTAGATTTTCGGTTTTGTCGTGCTGGCACATCTAAATCCAAGATTTCGTGTAGAATACTGTGCTTTCAAGCTTCCTCTGAATGCATAGCGCATAAATGCGGCATAATCCATTAAATCGGATGCATTTACAGAAGCGCTTCCGCAGAAGAGATTTTTATCGGTGCTTTTATCTTTTCTTGATTCTCCCGATAAAAAGATACTATTGAAATCAGAGGTCCATTCCCAAACTAAACCGTGCATATCGTAAACTCCCCAATAATTTTTAAAAGTTTTTCCAATTTCATTTTCATACGTTCTCGATTTCTCATACCAAGACAAAATATATTCGTTGAATTCTTTTTTGGTCCGTGCATCGATTTTTCTGGTGTCGGCCATTGCTACATATTCCCATTCATCCATTGTCGCTAATCGTTTTCCTTGACATTCACAGTACTTTTTTGCTGCAAACCAAGATACACTTGTTACTGGCGATTTAGGATTGGCATTTCCAAAATGAAAATCATTTGTCCAATAAGACAAATAGCTTTTATCAGCGAAAATTCCTTTAATCTTAGATTTTTGATAAGAAGGATTTTTTTTGACGAATTCTAAAAACTCACTATTGGTTACAGGATAAATGTCTATGTAAAAAGGTTTTACTATAACAGGTTTTTGAGAAACAGCTCCATAAAGAGGGACATAAGATCCCTCTTTTATGAATGCCATCCCTTTTTCCTGAGCCTTCATGACACTAACCGCAGAGAAAAAGAAAATTGTAAGTATGAAAATGTATTTTTTCATTCTAGGAGTTTTGCTGTTATCTTAAAGCTTTAACCATTTCTGGTGTGACTTCTGTTTTATTGTTGCCCCAGCTATTATAAATGTAAGTCAATACATTTGCGATTTCATCATCAGATAAATTCTGAGCAGGCATTACGTTGTTGTATTTTTTACCGTTAACGGTTACTTCTCCAGTTAAACCATGAAGAATTGTTTTAATTGCACGTTTAGAATCAGCATTTAAATAATCTGATTTTGCTAGAGGAGGAAAAGTACTTGGAATTCCTTGTCCTTCAGATTGATGGCAAGCGAAACATGTTGTTCCAAAGATTTCTTTACCAATTTTAACTTTCTCTTCAACGGTACGTTTCGGAACTGCAACTTTTGCAGTTGAGGTTCCTGGCATTTTTTGTATTGTTCCGCCCTCAGGCAAGTAAATACCCTCTTGAATGGTTCCTGAGTAAATGTTTTTATTTTCTTTTCCTTCAACTTTAAGCATTCCCAAAGCCCCTTTATTAAATGCTCTAAAAATAGAGTGATCAACTAAAATGAAAGTTCCCGGAGTTTCTACTTTAAAATCTACAATTGCCGCACCACCAGCAGGAATTAAAGTAGTCTGAACATTTTTATTTACTGTACTTCCACCTTCAACATGCACATTGTCAAATATTTCTCCAATAACGTGAAAAGAAGAAACTAAATTAGGTCCGCCATTTCCAACAAACAAACGAACAGTTTCGCCTACTTTTGCGGTTAATTCACCACCATTTGTTAAAGCACCAACTTTTCCATTAAAGACAACATAATCAGGAGTTTCTTTTACCGCTTTGTTCATGTCAAACGGCTGAAGACCTTTTGCGCCATATTCGCCTTGAGTGTAAAAATCACCTTGCATAACGTAGTATTCTTTATCAACAGGAGGAAGTCCTCCTTCTGGTTCAACCAAAATTAATCCGTACATACCATTTGCAATGTGCATTCCCACAGGAGCAGTAGCACAGTGATAAACGTATAATCCAGGATTTATAACTTTAAAGCTGAATACTTTTTCGTGTCCTGGAGCAACAAGAGATGAGGTTGCCCCACCGCCTGGACCAGTTACAGCGTGTAAATCGATATTGTGAGGCAATTTGTTATCAGGATGGTTTTTTAAGTGAAATTCAACTTCATCACCAACACGGGTTCTAATAAAGCTTCCTGGAACAGAGCCTCCAAATGTCCAATACGTATATTTTACTCCATCAGTCATTGTTCCTTCTTGTTCTTTAATTTCCATGTTTAGTTTCAGTTTCATCGCTGTTCTGCTTCCGACTGGTTTAGGAACATGAGGAGGAGCTGTAAGTTCGGCATCCATTTCTCCTTCAGTCATAATATTTGCATACGACTTGTCTTCATTTTTTTTGCAACTTCCTAAAATGAGCAACATAAATAACGTGCAGATAAGAAAGCTCGTTTTAATCCAGATTTTGATAGTTCTTTTCATGATATATTTAGATTTAGTTTTGCGTTAAATTTCTAAACAAAAATAAAAGACTTCTTTGTCCTTTATTATGATATTAATCATGTTTTTACACAATTAGAGAGTTAAGGGGCTTTTTGGGGATTAAATAAATAGATGTAAAATCTTATATTTCTTTTGTGGCCGAATATTTTTTAATAAAAATAATTGAGGCTCTTCATTTTAAATTAATAATGATTATTTTTGCTCGCTGATTAAGTAAAAAAAATTACTACATATATTATGGTAAAAGATTTATTCGAAAGAATTCAGGACAATAAAGGACCTTTAGGAAAATGGGCTTCTCAAGCAGAAGGTTATTATGTTTTCCCAAAGTTAGAAGGAGAGTTGGGTCCTAGAATGCAATTTCACGGAAAAAATATTTTAAACTGGAGTTTAAATGATTATTTAGGTTTAGCCAATCATCCAGAAGTTCGTCAGGCAGATACTGATGCAGCAATTCAATTTGGTGCAGCGTATCCGATGGGAGCTCGTATGATGTCTGGACACACTACGTACCACGAACAATTAGAGAATGAATTAGCAGAATTCGTAATGAAAGAATCTGCTTATTTATTAAATTTTGGTTACCAAGGAATGGTGTCTATCATTGATGCTTTGGTTACTAAAAATGACATTATTGTTTATGATGTAGATTCACATGCTTGTATCATTGATGGTGTTCGTTTGCATATGGGTAAACGTTTCACATACAAACACAATGATTTGGAAAGTATGGAGAAAAACCTGCAACGTGCTACTAAAATGGCAGAAGAAACAGGCGGAGGTATTTTATTTATTACTGAAGGTGTTTTTGGAATGCGCGGACAGCAAGGAAAATTAAAAGAAATTGCTGAATTAAAGAAAAAATACAATTTCAGATTATTAGTAGATGATGCTCACGGTTTTGGTACTTTAGGTAAAACTGGTGCTGGAGCAGGTGAGGAGCAAGGAGTTCAAGATCAAATTGATGTTTACTTCTCTACTTTTGCAAAATCTATGGCTAACATCGGTGCTTTCGTAGCGGCTGATAAAACAGTTATTGATTACTTGAAATATAATTTACGTTCTCAAATGTTTGCTAAAGCTTTACCAATGATTCAAACAATTGGTTCTTTAAAACGTTTAGAGTTATTGCGTAAATCTTCTGCAATTAAAGACAAACTTTGGGAAAACGTAAATGCATTGCAAAGCGGTCTTAAAGAAAAAGGATTTAACATTGGAGATACTAATACTTGTATTACGCCAGTTTACTTAGAAGGAAGTATTCCGGAAGCAATGGTAATGGTAAACGATTTAAGAGAAAATTACGGAATTTTCCTTTCTATTGTGGTTTATCCAGTTATTCCAAAAGGAATTATTTTGTTAAGAATGATTCCAACTGCCTCTCACACTTTAGCTGATATCGAAGAGACTTTAACAGCATTTGAAGCGATCCGTGAGAAATTAGTTAACGGAACTTATAAAGAAATTGCTGAACGTACAACTGTTGACGTCTCGTAATTTCTCATAAAAATAGATTTCCTTAAGTGGGAATTATGTAAAAAAATCCATTCGTTCTACGAATGGATTTTTTTTTATTTGAGGTAACTTTATATCATAATCACAAAATAAAAATAAAGAATTATGAAAAAAGTACTAACACTAATAGCTGTACTTTCGCTGTCGGTTTTTGCTTCTTGTAAAAAAGAAACAACGACGATAGAGCCGGTACAAATTACACCAAGTCCGCCAAAAGAAGCTGAACTTGTAGAGCCTGCGGGAGATCAATGTTATGCTTGGCGACTTAACGGAAGTATTATAGAGATGAGTTTTAACGTTAATTCCCATCAGGAAGTAAATGGAAAGCTAAGCTATAATCTGGTTGGAAAAGATAAAAATGAAGGAACCTTAATCGGGAACATGAAAGGCGATACTTTAATTGCTGATTATACATTTAATTCGGAAGGAGTTTCATCTGTAAGAGAGGTTGCTTTTCTGCAAAAAGACGGAACTTTTATTGAAGGGTACGGCGATGTGGTAACCGCAAATGATAAGGTTTCATTTAAAGATAAATCAAAACTGAAATTTGATGCAAAAAATAGTTTGGTAAAAGTAGATTGCAAAGTAGAATAATGATGTGTTTTATAAAAGTGAAAAATCCATTCGTTTGGGGGCGAATGGATTTTTTTTATAGTTAATTTTCTAAAACTGAAAACTGTGACCGTGACTAAAAACTAAAATTAAAGATCCTTCAAATAAGTTTTTCTCTGACAGTGAATAGTAGGGTCAAAGTTTTTCCAAAGCAAATGGATTGCATTATTTTCTAATAATTCTGGAGTTCTAATGCAATTTCTAATTCCTTTTTCTGAAAAAGTTTTGTAATATTCATCAAAAATTAATGCCGTTACACCTTTGTTCTGATAATCTGGATGGACACCGATTAAATAAAAAACAACATCTTTACTGTGTTTTTTAGCCTTTAATAATTGTAGAAAACCAAACGGAAATAATTTTCCTTTTATTTTTTGCAATGCTTCTGTAAAACTTGGCATTACAATGCTAAAAGCAACTAAATTATCATCTTTATCAACAACAAACTTAATATATTCTGGATTGATGAAACTGATGTATTTCTTTTTGAAATATTCTTTCTGAATATCAGAAATCGCTACAAACGAAGCAAGTTTTTCGTAAGATTCATTAAACAAATCAAACATTTTGTCTACGTGAGGCATAATGTCTTTTGTTTTGGTAAAAGTTAGAGATCTTACTTCGTAACGTTTTTTGATTAAAGCCACAGCTTTCTGAAAGAACTCTGGTTTTACGTTTGAAAAAGGGAAGATACTTTCGATATATTGTTTTTCAACCTGAAATCCTAATTGTTCAAAATGAGTTACATAATAAGGATGATTATACCAAGTAATCATGGTTCCAACCTGATCATAACCTTCGGTAAGAACACCAACTTTGTCTAGATTTGAGAATCCCATTGGGCCTTCAGCATGCTCTAAGTTGTGTTTTCTTCCTAATTCATAAACTTTTTCTAGAAGTGCTTTTGTAACTTCAATATCATCAATTACATCAAACCATCCAAAACGAACTTTTCTTTTATGCTGATTATTAACTTCAGACCAATTGATAATGGCAGTAATACGTCCAACAATTTTATTGTCTCTGTATGCTAGATAAAAATAAGCTTCAGCATTATCAAACGCAGGATTTTTAGTTTTATCAAAAGATTCCAACTCGTCTGAAATGATAGGTGGCACCCAATACGGATTATCCTTGTATAATGAGAAAGGAAATTTAATGTATTCGGTTAATTCTTTCTTGCTTTTGGCTTCTTTAATTGTAATCATTAGGTGGTATTGAGAGTCCTTAAAAAGGATCTAGTTATTATGTTTTTATTCGTATTTTGCTTTACGTTTTCTTTCTTTTTCCTGATAATCAACTTTTTTCTCGTTGTCAGGATTCTTTTTAGCTCTATCTGCGGCTTTATTTTCAATTTGTTTTTCTTTGTACCATCCGTCATAACGCCATGATACTCCAACGCCTCCATATACAATAGATGGGGTGTTTTTGAAATTAGTACTTATAGAAGCATCAACCTGCATATTTGAAGACAGCAAAAAAGCAGCTCCTGCACGAAGGATTGAATCACTATAAAAATCACTTTTATGTCCTTGGTTTTCAATAAAACCAGACCATCTATCATTAAATCCGTGCGTCAAAGTTAAGATATATCCGTAACTTGGATAGTCTGTACTGATATAATCTGCAAAAATATTAGTTACAAACACCCAAGATCCGCCTCCTAACAAGTTTTGCGTGATCAATGAAACTTTAGGTGAAATTTCGCCATCTGGAGAAAAATAGTAAGGATTATTTGCGCCAACAAAATTAGCTCCAGCAAAAACCGAAACCGCTGGAATTAATTCGCGCCATTGAAAATTACGATTGGCTTTATAGCTGTAAATGTTTACTTCTCTCTTATAGTTTTTGTATGGATCATAAATAAGATATTTAGCTCCTAAAACCGTTTGTCTGAAATTGTTCTTTTTATAGCTAGTATACGGAGTGTCAAAGTTTTCTGTTTGGTATTGTAAATCAACAATAAATTCTAGTTGTTCTAAAAAAGCTCCATATCTTAGGGTTAAATCTGTACCAAATCCGCTGGCATCATAATCTAATAAATCGTGCTTTTCTTTAATTCCATAAACACCAAGTTCAGCTTGAATTACAGATTTTCCGACAGCATATGCTGACATGGTTTCTCCTGGGCGGTTGGAATTAATAACATCAGTATATTGTGCAAAAAACAGTTGTGGAATAAAAAAAAGTACCGGGGCAAGTAAGTTTTTAATTTTGGACATATAATTTTTTTTGGATTAAAAAATAATAACGCATTTCAAATGTACATATTTTATTATTTATTTAAGATTCATATTTTATTTTTAAGGAATGGATTTATTAATTTTGGAAAAAAATATATAGTTATGCAAGAAGCATCATTTTCAGGTTTGTTTAAGACCATCATGTGGGTTATAGCTTTTTATTACATTTTTAAATTTTTAGCTAGAATCTTTTTGCCAGTATTGGTTAAAAAGGCGGTAGAAAATGCTAGTGAAAATTTTCAAAGACAGCAACAGCAGTATAATCAAGGCAATACGTATCAGAACAATCAACATACAAGTAATAATGATGAAATAATCATTAATACCGCTAATGCTAAAAACCCGCGCGAAACCAAAAAAGTGGGAGAGTATGTCGATTACGAAGAAATAGATTAGATTTGTGTCCTGAAAATTTAGGATTCATTTTAACCCAAACTAGCCAAAATTGAAAATAGTAAATAAGTTCTATCCGCATGCCCTTGTTATCTTGGGCTTTATTTTTGTTTCGTTAATTTATTTTTATCCAGTTCTGCAAGGAAAACAAATCTTCCAGTCTGATATTGCTCAATACACCGGAATGGCAAAAGAGCAAAACGATTTTAGAGCAACGGAAAATGCTGAACCTTATTGGACAAACTCTGCTTTTGGAGGTATGCCAACCTATCAGCTCGGAGCAAATTATCCAAACGATTTTATAGGCAAAGTCGATGACGTACTACGTTTTCTTCCGCGTCCAGCAGATTACTTATTTTTATATTTCCTTGGTTTTTATGGCTTATTATTGGTTTTAAAAACAGATCCTTTGAAAGCCTTTATAGGTTCAATTGCCTTTGGTTTCTCCACTTATATGATCATTATTTTAGGGGTTGGGCATAATGCTAAAGCGCATGCTATTGCCTATATGCCTTTGGTGATTGCTGGGTTTATACTCGTCTTTCAGAAGAAGTATATTAAGGGAGGTCTGCTCACCATGTTTGCCGTAGCACTAGAAATTAGTGCCAATCACTTCCAAATGACCTATTATTTATTGATTTTCTTATTTATACTTTCAGGTTATTATGCTTACAATTTTATTAGAGAAAAAGATTTTAAAGGACTTTTAATTTCTTGTGGAGTTTTACTAGTTGCAGGGATTTTTGCCTTAGGTGCCAATGCAGGTAATTTAATGGCAACCAACGAATATGCTAAATACAGTATCAGAGATAAAAGCGAGTTGACTTTTAATCCAGACGGATCTAAAAATGAAACGACTGCTTCTATGACGACAGATTATATTACAGAATATAGTTATGGTATTGCGGAAAGTTTAAATTTAATTGCACCAAGAATTTTTGGAGGTTCAAGTCACGAAAACGTGGGTACAGACAGCCGTATGTATGCATTTATGCTTGAGCAGGGAGTTCCTGCATCTCAAGCTCAGGATTTTGTTTCTGGAATGCCAACGTATTGGGGAGATCAGCCAATCGTTTCTGCACCAGCTTATATTGGAGCTGTAGTTTTCTTTTTAGCAGTTTTAGCTTTATTTATAGACGAAAGAAAAATTAAATATGTTTTTCTTACCGGAGCACTTTTTACTTTGGTGCTTTCTTGGGGGAAAAACTTTTCGTTATTGACAGACTTTTTTATAGAATATGTTCCTCTTTACGATAAATTTAGAGCTGTATCTTCAATTCAGGTTATTTTAGAATTGTGTTTCCCTGTTTTAGCAGTTATGGGATTACAATCATTCTTTAAAGCTAAAGATGAACCAAAATTACAGCAGAAAGCATTAGTGCAAACAGGAGTTTTTGGTTTAGGCGTACTTGTTATTTTGCTAATAGCAAAAAGCTTCTTCCATTTTACTGGAATGAACGATAGTGCTTATTTGGAAAGCTACGGGCCAGGTTTCGTTGATGCCTTAAGAGAAGACCGAATGACGATGTATTATGCGGATTTATTAAGATCTGGATTCTTAATTATAGTGACATTTGTAGTGCTTTGGATGTTTGTAAAGAATAAATTCTCTCAAACAACTACTTTAGTTGTAGTTGGATTGGTAATGATTTTTGATTTATTCTTTGTAGATAAAAAATACGTTTCTGCCAAAGATTTTGTTAGCCCAGTTCAGATTGCAGCTCCTTTTCAAGAAACGCAGGCAGATTCTCAGATATTAAAAGACACTTCAGTTTATCGTGTGTTTGACCTTCAGGGACAATTGCAAGGTAGATCTTCTTATTTCCATAAAACAATTGGAGGTTATAGTGCTGTAAGACCTAGAAGAATGCAGCAATTGTATGATTATCAAATTGCTAAAAATAACCTTGAAGTGCTTAATATGTTGAATGTTAAGTATGTAATTCAAGTAGATAAAGAAGGAAATCAAATTCCTGCTGTTAATCCAGATGCTAACGGAAATGCTTGGTTTGTGGGTGCAGTAAAACTGGTAAATAAACCAGATGATGTAATGAAAGCGTTGAATACTTTAGACACTAAAAAAGTAGCAGTTTTCAATGTTCACGAGCATGAAAGTAAATTCCAAAACGCGAGATTAAAGAAAGCTTTTGACACAACAGGAACAATTAAAGTTGTTACTTATAAGCCAAATTATATCAAATACAAATCTGAAAATAACGGAGATGGTTTAGCTGTTTTCTCTGAAATGTATTATAAAAATGGCTGGAACGCTTATATAGACGGTAAATTAACAGATCATTTTCCAGTTGATTATGTTCTAAGAGCAATGGAAGTTCCTGCTGGAAAACACACTATTGAATTTAAATTTGAGCCTCAGATTATTCAAACTGGAGGAACCATTACGTTAATAAGTTCAATCGGAATGTTGTTGCTTTTAGCTGGAGGGATTTATTTTGAAAAATTCTACCGCAAAGATTCGCAAAAAAGTCACAGAGATACTCAAAATAATTAAAAAAATCTTTGCTATACTTAGTGTTGACTTTGTGAATCTCTGTGTAATTTAAATATGGAACAAAAAAAACTTTTAATAATTACCTATTATTTTCCACCTGCGGGAGGGCCTGGAGTACAGCGTTGGCTGAAATTTGTAAAATATCTGCCCGAATTTGATGTACAACCAATAGTTTATGTTCCAGAAAACCCGACTTACCCAATTGTTGATGAAGGTTTGGTAAGTGAGATATCAGATAAAGTAATTGTTCTAAAGAATAAAATCTGGGAGCCTTATCAATTGGCTTCTATTTTTTCCAAAAACAAAACCAAGAAAATCAGTTCAGGAATTTTTCCGCAAAAGAAAAAACAGACCTTTTTGGATAAAACATTTCTTTGGGTTCGTGGAAATCTTTTTATTCCAGATGCTCGTGTGTTTTGGGTAAAACCATCAGTTTCTTATTTAGAAAAATACATTCAGGAAAATAATATCGATACTATTGTAACTTCTGGACCGCCACACAGTTTGCACTTAATTGGTTTAGAATTACAGCAGAAATTAAAAGTAAAATGGTTTGCGGATTTTCGTGATCCTTGGACAACAATTGGCTATCACAAAGCACTTCGTTTATCTTCTTATGCCGAAAAAAAGCATAAGAACTTAGAACACAAAGTGCTTAATTCTGCAGACGAAATCATTGTAACAAGTAAAACTACAAAAGCTGAATTTGAGGCTATTACCAATAAGCCAATTACGGTAATCACAAACGGTTACGATGTTGAAACTGTCGGAAAACAGACGCTAGACACTAAATTTACTTTAGCCCATATTGGTTCATTCTTATCTGATAGAAATCCACCATTTTTATGGGAAGTATTAGTTGAATTATTGCAAGAAGTTCCAGAATTTAAGACGCATTTAGAAATAAAATTAATTGGAGCAGTAAGTCAAGAAGTTCTAGATGCTATTCAAGAACATCAATTAAATGATTATTTGAATTTGGTGGGGTACGTTTCTCACAAAGAAGCCGTTTCGCATCAACGAAAATCTCAAGTTTTACTTTTAATAGAAATTAATTCTGAAGATACTAAAAGCATTATTCCAGGAAAATTGTTCGAATATATGGTCTCAAACCGTCCAATAATCGCTATCGGGCCTCAAGGTTCAGACTTTGCCGATATCGTTACACAGACCAATACTGGAGTATTTTTTGATTATTCTGAGAAAGCGAAATTAAAAAGTGTAATTTTGGACTTTTTTAATCAGTTTTTGGAGGGGAAATTACAATCTCATGGAATTGGTTTACAGCAATATTCGAGAAAAAACCTAACCAAACAATTAGCACAGCTGATTAGAGGATAATCATTTAAAAATAAAATACAATCTAAACTCAAGAAATGGGTATTGTCTTAAATCAGTCTTTTAAAAACACTATAATTACATATATTGGTTTTGGTATCGGAGCCATTAATACATTATACCTTTATCCCGTTTTTCTTGGGGCAACTTATTACGCATTAACCAATTACGTTACTTCTGCAGCAAACGTAATTATGCCTTTGTTTGCAATCGGAATGCAGAATACGCTTGTAAAGTTTTATTCGCAATATGAAACAGAAGAAGAAAGAGAGCAGTTTTTGTCTTTTACCGCACTGTTTCCCATTTTAATGTGTATTCCATTAGGACTTATCGGAATCTTCTTCTATGACGATATAACCGATTTTGTTTCTAAAGAGAACCCAGTTGTTCGTGAGTTCATGCTTCTTATTCCGTTTATTGGAATTTGCATGGCCTATTTTGAGATATTTTACGCCTGGGCGAGAGTGCATATGCATTCTGTTTTTGGAAACTTTATAAAAGAAGTTGGTTTAAGACTACTTTCTACATTTGCCTTAATCGGATTGTATTTCAATTGGATCAGTTTAGTTGAGTTTGTTTATGTAACTGCGGGTATTTATTTTCTGGCTTTTATTATCACAATGTTTTATGCATTTTATATTAAAAAGCCGAATTTCCAGATTACAATACCAGAAAATGTAAAAAGTGTAATGGAGTATACTTTTTATATTATCTTGTCAGGAAGCGTTGCCAATTTGCTTCTAGATGGAGATAAGCTGATGCTGAATCAATACATGAAGATTGAAAATATTGCTTATTATTCAGTCGCTACTTATATTGCTTTGGTTATTTCAGTGCCGAGCCGTGCCATGCATCAGATTGTGTATCCAATTACGGCAAAGTTAATGCATGAAAACAAACACGACGAATTGAATCAGCTATACAAAAAAACGTCAATTAACTTACAGATTGTCGGTGGATTTGTAATGCTGTGTATTTTTGTGAACATTCATCAATTGTATGAATTGGTTCCAAAAGAATACAGTGGAGGTATTTCAGTTGTATTTATGATTGGTCTTTCTAAGTATTTTGACTTGATTTTAGGAAATAATAATGCTATTATTTTTAATACCAAATATTACCGTATGGTATTGTATTTAGGATTAATGCTTGTTGTTCTGACCGTAATTTTAAACATGATATTTATTCCGATTTTCGGGATTTTTGGTTCTGCCTTTGCAACACTTTTATCTATTACTTTATATAGTTTGGCAAAACTGCTTTTTGTGGTAAAAAAACTTCATTTATACCCTTTTACAAAACAGACTATTCATTCGATGCTCTTAACCTTTGCATTGTTTTTATTGTTTTATTTTTGGGAATTCCCGTTTTTTCAATTAATCAGTATTGCTTTAAAATCGATATTAGTAACTATTTTATATCTGTATTTGAATTATAAATTTAAGATTTCACCAGATATCAATAATGTTATAGATTCAATTTTTAAAAAATTAGGTTTTAAAATTTGATCTGATTTTTCTGTAAAAAAGAAAGTAATTTAAAAATCGTAGCTTTTTTGTTTTTATATTTGTTAGAAAGGATAACTAATTTATTTCTAATAGAATATGAAAATAAAAGTACTTAGGTTATTAGCTTTGTTTTTTGTCTTGTTTTCTTTTTCGGTAATCGCCCAGAATAATAATCTGAAAAACCAAGAAAAAGAATCTGCAACAGTAAAACCAAAAGGTTATCCTGTTAAGCCTTTTAATGATACAATTTTTTTTATTTACCATAATGTTGGCTCCTTTTCTGCAAAAGAACGAGCACAATATATTACTAGTAAAATTAAGAGATTGTACAATGAGTCTTTTTTTGAAAAAGATTCTATAAAAGTTATTTCTTCTGATGTTTCTATGGATATTGTATATCAAAGCGATTTGGTGATTATGTCTGTTTTGGAAGCCGATGCAAAAGCCGAAAATAGCACAGTAAGCGCGATTGCCAATCGCAATTTAGCTAAAATTAAAAGTGCAATAATCTATCAGAATGAAAATTATTCGCAGCTTCCTAAACGAATTGGATATACAGTATTATTAACTCTTATAATTGGATTAGTCTTATTTTTGATATCGAAAGTTTTCAATTTCATAAAAAGATATATCGTAAAAAATAGAGCTAGGTATTTTAAAGGAGTCAGTTACAATTCAATTAATATATTATCTCCAGACAAACAGTTGTTTTTGTTCCTTCGATTTTTTGGGATTATAAAAATAATTACGCTTATTTTAATCGTATATCTTTCGCTTCCTGTTTTGTTCAGCATATTTCCTGCTACAAAAGACTATACAACAACATTGCTCAAATGGATTTTAACGCCAGCTAAATTGGCTTTTATGGGATTTATCAGCTTTTTGCCAAGCTTGTTTACCATAATTGTAATCATCATTATTTTTAAATACTCTCTTAAGGTAATTAAGTTTTTCTTTTATGAAATAAAATCAGAAAACATTAAAATTGATGGCTTTTATAGTGATTGGGCATTACCGACATTCAACGTGATCAGACTTTTAATGTACGCTTTTATGCTGGTGATTATTTTTCCGTATTTGCCAGGTTCAGATTCTCCTATTTTTAAGGGAGTTTCTGTATTTGTCGGAGTTTTATTCTCGCTTGGTTCTTCTAATGCCATTGCCAATATGGTTGCAGGTTTGGTTATTACCTATATGCGTCCGTTTAAAATAGGGGATTTTATAAAAATTGGTGATGTAAGCGGTGAAGTAATTGAAAAAACTGCCTTGGTCACCAGAATTAGAACACCAAAATTTGAAGATATAACAATTCCAAATGCTACCGTTTTGTCAAGTACTTCAACCAATTATTCGGCAAACACAAATCAGTCCACAAACGGATTATTAATACATACCACAGTGACAATTGGATATGATGTTCCTTGGAAAGACATTTATGCTGCCTTGATTGATGCCGCTTTAAAAACGGAAATGACAGAAAAAGAACCTAAACCATTTGTATTGCAAACCAGTTTAGATGATTTTTATGTTTCGTATCAAATAAATGTTTATACCAAAGAACCAACCAAACAACCGAGGATTTATTCTTCGCTTCATCAAAATATTCAAGATTCTTTTAATGCAGCAGGTATAGAGATTATGTCGCCTCATTACAGTGCTTTACGAGATGGAAACACAACAACAATTCCGCCTAATTATTTGAAAGAGGATTATGAATCTCCTGTTTTTAATATTAAAAGCAAAGGTTAAATAATTGATAACGAGTAATTAAATTTAAAACTTTAACACATGGATACTTTGTAATTAATTGAATAAAAATTAACTTTATCATGAATGTTTGTCAGTACTTTGCTCGAAATTCAGTTTTTTTTCTAATAAAATGACTAGATGTAGGTGTTTATTTATTGTTAGGAATTAAATAGTTTTGAAGGAAATTACGAATAAAGTGTAACCAGAATTAATTGTAGATTAGAAATTATGAAGTACAATCATCTCAGCCATGAACAAAGCATGCAAGTATTTTCTAATATGATATCAACCAAAGTTCATAATGGATTTACTTTAGAAGAAAGAAATGATGAATTGCTTTTCGCAGTTTTATCTAAAGGTGGTAAAGTGGTTAATCACAGTTTGAATTTTTTGATTTTTTGTTTAACTCTAGGTTTATGGTCATTTGCATGGCTGTACTTAACCTTTGAAGCTTCAAAACAAAAAAAGATTTTAGTAGCTATTGACGAAGATGGTCTTCCTTTTGAGGAAAGATGTTTGGTAGCATAAGAAAGCTAAAAAACGAGAAATAAATAAAGCCATAAATGCAAATTAATCAATTGCATTTATGGCTTTGTTATTTAAAAACGAGTAAGATTTATAGTTTGTCTTTTAAGTAAACTCCCGTTACCGATTCTTTTACTTTTACAATATCTTCTGGGGTTCCAGATGCCAATAAATGACCTCCATTTTCTCCGCCTTCTGGACCTAAATCGAGTATCCAATCGGCGCATTTTATTAAATCTAGGTTATGTTCGATTACAATGATCGAGTGTCCTTTATCTATTAATGCATCAAACGAAGCCAAAAGCTTTTTAATATCATGAAAATGAAGACCAGTTGTAGGCTCATCAAAAACAAATAATGCTTTGTCTTTTGTTGCTCCTTTCACTAAAAAGGAAGCCAATTTAATACGCTGTGCTTCTCCACCAGAAAGTGTAGAAGAAGATTGCCCTAATTGAACATATCCTAAACCTACATCTTGAAGAGGCTGCAATTTTTGAATGATTTTAGCCTGTTTGTTTTTTTCGAAAAAGGCAATCGCATCGTCAATTGTCATGGTAAGAATGTCATTGATATTCTGATTGTCAAAAGTAACCTCTAGAATTTCTTTTTTAAATCGCTTTCCACCACAAGTTTCACAAGGTAGCGAAACATCGGCCATAAAGACCATTTCGACATTGATAGAACCTTCTCCTTTACAAGTTTCGCATCGTCCTCCGTCAACATTAAAAGAGAAGTGTTTCGCCTGATACCCTCTTATTTTGGATAATTTTTCTTTGGCATACAAATCACGAATATCATCATATGCTTTGATATAGGTAACTGGATTTGATCTTGAACTTCTTCCAATCGGATTTTGATCTACATACTCAATATGCTTAATTTGCGAAAAAGATCCAGAAATTTCAGTAAATTGTCCTGCTTTTTCAGAGGCGCTTTCCAGTTTTTTCTGTACCGCAGGAAACAAAATCTTCTTAATTAAAGTACTTTTTCCGCTTCCAGAAACTCCTGTAACAACAGTTAGAACATCTAATGGAAAAGTAACATTAATATTCTTTAAGTTATTTTCGCGTGCGCCAATAATATCAATATGATTTTTGAATTTTCTTCTTTTCTTTGGAACAGAAATTTCTAAATCGCCATTTAAATATTTTGCGGTCAAAGAATCAGATTTCAAAATTTCATCATAAGTTCCTTGTGCAACCAATTTCCCTCCAAAAGTTCCAGCTTCGGGACCAATATCAATAATCATATCGGCAGCTTTCATAATATCTTCGTCATGCTCAACCACAATTACGGTGTTGCCAAGATCACGAAGAGAAAGCAATACTTTAATTAGTCTTTCAGAATCTTTGGGATGCAGACCTATACTTGGCTCATCCAAAATATACATCGATCCAACCAAACTGCTTCCAAGCGAAGTTGCTAGATTAATACGCTGAGATTCTCCTCCAGAAAGTGTAGCAGAATTTCTATTTAAAGTAAGATAATCCAATCCAACTTCGGTTAAAAAAGATAAACGATTATTAATTTCAACCATCAAACGTTTAGCAATCTGCTGTTCGTACTGATTTAATTCAATGTTTTTGAAGAAAGTAACCAAATGCTTAATTGGTAAATCTACCAAGTCAGAAACCGTTTTTCCGTTTATTTTTACGTAAGATGCTTCTTCGCGCAGACGTTTGCCTTTACAAATATGACATTTTGTTTTTCCGCGGTAACGCGAAAGCATTACACGATTTTGAATCTTATAATTTTTTTCTTCCAATTCTCTGAAGAAATCATTAAGTCCTTGAAAATACTGATTTCCAGTCCAAATTAAATCTTTCTGTTCGTCCGTTAATTGAAAATAGGGTTTGTGAATTGGGAAATCAAATTTATAAGCATGTTTGACCAATTCATCTTTGTACCAGCTCATGCTCTCGCCACGCCATGGATAAATAGCGCTTTCATAAATGGATAATGAAGTGTTCGGAACAACCAGATCAGCATCAATGCCAATTATATTTCCATAACCTTCACAAACAGGGCAAGCTCCATACGGATTATTGAAACTGAATAAATGCACATTTGGCTCTAGAAAAGTTATTCCATCAAGCTCAAAATTATTCGAATAAGAAAATCTCTTTTCGGCATTTAATTCTTGAAGATAACAAATTCCTTTTCCTTCAAAAAAAGCAGTTTGTACAGCATCAGCCAGACGGTTATAAAATTCTTCTTCCTCTTTTACAACAATACGGTCAATGATCAATAAAATATCTTTATTGTCTAATTGATGTAAATCTGAAGCAGAAAACTCGTCTAAACGAACCATTTCATTATCAACCAAGATACGGGCAAAACCTTGCTGTAAAAGCACTTTTAGTTTATCTTCTAATTGTCTGCCTTCTTCAAGATGAATAGGAGCAAGAAGTAACCATCTGCTATCGAGTGGAAGATTTTTAACGTCGGAAATAACATCTGTAACGGTATTTTTTTTGACTTCCTGCCCAGAAATAGGAGAGTACGTGCGTCCAATTCTCGCAAACAAAAGTTTGATGTAGTCGTAAATTTCTGTAGAAGTTCCTACAGTCGAACGGGCGTTGGTTGTGTTAACCTTTTGCTCAATAGCAATTGCAGGTGCAATGCCTTTAATGTATTCTACCTTTGGTTTGTCTAAACGGCCTAAAAACTGACGCGCATAAGAGGATAAACTTTCTACGTAACGTCTTTGTCCTTCGGCATATAAAGTATCAAAAGCTAAACTCGATTTTCCTGATCCTGAAAGACCTGTAATGACAACCAGTTTATTTCTCGGAATTACAACATCTACATTTTTTAAATTATGTACCTGTGCTCCTTTAATTATAATATTTGATTTTGGATCTATTTTAGAAAGGTCAATTTGCATAAAAAAGTCAATTTTTACAAAAGTAATCAATTTTGAATTGGATTTAGTTAAGGATTTAGTTCCAAATCTTAACTATTTTAATCTTTTAGGATTCTTTTTTGAACTGCATTTTAACTTAAAAAAGATGCTTTTTGCATGGAAATAAATTGTTCTGCGAAAAAAATATTAAACAATTGTCTGCTTATTCCGAGAAAAATTGTAATTTGAATTTTGATTTGAATGAATAAGTAAATATTATCTCGTTAATATTGAGGTGTTTAGATGTATTTTTTAACGCTTTTAAGCCTCTTTTGTTTTGTGAATTTTTAGCTGTTTGTACGTAAATTTTATGTTTATTGTACATTAATAAAAGTTTTACTAATAATTATTAATGATTTTATTTGCTTTTTAAAACTAAAATTTGTTAAATTTGGTCACAATATTAACATAACCTATAAAAAAGAAACGCCTATATAAAAAAACTACTTTTTAGAAAATACTCCAAATTTTAAAATTAAAACTAAAAAAAGTAGTTATTATGGCTGATCTGCATACTCCAGACGCTCTATTAGTAAAAAATTATGTTGACGGTAGTGAAGCTGCACTTGCAACATTAATAAAAAGGCACGAGTCTAAGATATATGGATTTATATATTCTAAGATAGCTGATAGAGATATTTCAAATGATATTTTTCAAGATACATTTATTAAAGTAATTAAAACTTTAAAAAGTAATTCGTACAACGAAGAGGGTAAATTTTTGCCTTGGGTTATGCGTATTTCTCATAATTTAATTGTAGATCATTTTCGCAAAACAAAGAAAATGCCAATGTACAGAGAGACAGAAGAGTTTTCTATTTTCTCTATTATGTCAGACGATACCTTGACAATTGAAGGCAAAATGATTGTAGATCAAGTAGAACTTGATTTGAAAAAGCTAATAGAAGAGCTGCCAGAAGACCAAAAGGAAGTACTGGTGATGCGTATGTATCAAGACATGAGCTTCAAAGAAATTTCTGAAGTAACAGGCGTTAGCATCAATACAGCATTAGGAAGAATGCGTTATGCGCTAATGAATTTGAGAAAAATAATAGATAAACATCAAATTATTTTAACCAACTAATACTATTTTGATAATAAGCCCGTTATATTAGTATAAAATATTCTGATAGTATGGGGAAAATTTACTCAAAAAAAGCATTAGCTTCTAAAAATCTTAAACCTAAAAAAGAAGTTGTTTCTTTTTTATTGAATTATTCAAGAGCCTTGACTGTAGTTAAGATTGAGGATAAAAATTTTGAGATTATAGCTAACTAAACAGCCCACTGCTCCTGTCGGATGTTTATCAAAATAAACCAAATGGTCGTTTTGGTTTAAGAGCTCACTGTTTGTATATTTAATATACAAGTAGTGAGTTTTTTTTATTTCTACTTTTTCTGATTTAAAAAACATAAGGTTTTTACATCATTTTTCTCTTGTTTTGTTAAAATTTAAAAATTTGATGAGAATTTATATGTTTATTTGGTTTTTAATTCTATTTTAGTTAAAAAACTAACTTTTTACTCGAATAAAATACTTTTATAAAGTGTTATTCGTATTGAAAAGTTGATTAAGATAAGAATTAGAAAAACAATACATTAAAAATTAAATATTTAACCCCAAAAAATAGATCGTTTATGAAGAAAAACTACCCTGCTTTATTTTGTTAAGTTTGATGCTCATTTGATTTTTGAGAAAATATTTGGACCAGAAAATGTTTACTCACAAATGGTAATAAAGATAATTTTTAAACCAGTTTAATTATCTCTTTACTGTGCCTCAAAAGAACTAAGAAAAATCATTTAATCACCAAAACTTAACCGTAAAAATGAAAGAGAACATTAAAGTGTTGTCGTGCTTATTATTGATGAGCATTGGCGCATTTGCCCAAAAAGACAAAATTAAGGAAGCGCAGTCTTTATTTGATAAAGGAAATAGTCAAGACGCTTTGACTATTTTAACTAAAACAGAATACCTTATTCTTAATGCTTCTGATGAAGACAAATCTGATTACTATTTCTTAAAAGGTAATGTCTTAAAAGATTTGGCTGTAAAAAACATAGATGCAGCAAACAATTTTACATTGGCATCGCAATCGTATCAAGACGTTTTCTTATACGAGAACGAATCAGGAAAATTTAAGTGGACCATTAAAGCTAATATGGCTTTAAAAGACATGAAAGCTAGTCTTGTAAATGGTGCAATGGCAGATTTTAAAGCCGAAAAATACAAAGAAAGTGCCGAAAAAAGCTATAAGGTATATTTGTTTGATAAAAAAGATACCATAAACTTATACAATGCAGCATCTTCATCTCTAAATGCCAAAGATTTCAATGCAGCTGTGACTTACTACGAACTTCTGAAAAAGATTAATTATTCAGGAAAAGGAGTTTTGTACTATGCGACAAATAAGAAAACAAAAGAAGAAGACGTTTTTATTTCGCCAAAAGCTAGAGAGTCGGCAATACAGCAAGGTCTTTACGAAAAACCCAGAACAGAGTCTGTGCCTTCTAAAAGAACAGAAGTCAACAATAACCTAGCTTATGCGTATCTTGAAAAAAAGGATTATCCAAGAGCAGAATCTATTTATAATTATGTTCTGGAATTAGACCCGAATTATGTTGATGCCTATATTAATTTGGCTTATTTGAAATTGCAAATGAAAAAAGATTTGGCTGATGAAATAGCATCATTAGGAACTACTCCAGCCGAAATGAAGAAATATGACAAACTGAACGCTCAGAAAGATGATATTATTCGAAGCGCAATTCCGTATTTGAAAAAAGTATTGGTTCTTGAACCGAAAAATCCAGATGCTACCAAAACATTATTGGGCGTTTACAGGTCGCTTGATATGAATGCAGAATATAATGCTTTAAAAGCGGGAATGTAATTTTCTTAAAAAGATACAAAGTTGAAAAATAACAAAGGTGCAGATGTTTTTTATCTGCGCCTTTTATTTTTTGACCTTATTTGTACTTTTTTCCAACTCTTCAATTAGAGATTTTTTACCAACTGTTTTCGTTATAATATCTTTTTCAAGATTCCAGCCTCTAGCGGGCGAATATTCTCGGCCGTACCAAATAATTTGTAAGTGCAAATCATTCCATAAATCTCTAGGAAATAATCTTTTAGCATCTTTTTCGGTCTGCGCTACATTTTTGCCGTTAGATAGATTCCATCTGTACATCAAACGGTGAATATGCGTATCTACAGGAAAAGCGGGCACGCCAAAAGCTTGGGACATTACCACACTTGCCGTTTTGTGTCCAACAGCAGGTAAAGCTTCAAGTGCCTCAAAACTTTGCGGAACTTCTCCATTATACTTTTCAATTAAAATCTCAGATAGACCATAAATGCCTTTAGATTTCATAGGAGATAGACCGCACGGACGAATAATTTCTTTGATTTCTTCTACCGACATTTTAACCATATCATACGGGTTATCGGCTTTTGCAAATAATAAAGGTGTAATTTGATTTACACGAACATCGGTACATTGTGCAGACAATAAAACAGCGATCAAAAGCGTATAAGGATCTTTATGATCAAGCGGAACAGGTATGGTAGGGTAGAGTTCTTTTAATTTATCAATAACAAATTGTACGCGAGCTTCTTTATTCATTTCCGTATTTTTAATGTTGTAAAAATAGTATAATTTTAATGATGTGCCTAATCCAGCTTTCCGTTTCAACTCCTCATTATGCTAGTCACATTTTTAAGTATTTAAAAGAGCTTCCTTCGGTCGCTTTTTAAATACAAAAAATGTAGACTATCATAATTCCGGGGTTTTCACTTCAATCTGGGGCAAAAAGAAGTTGCAAATTATGAGCCGTGAGTTGTAAGTTATAATTTATCTTTGTGAATAATCTAAAATCAAAACTACAGAATCAGTAATCTAAATTCTAAAATCAACAATCTAAAATAAAAAAAAGGTATGACAACATTAAAAGCAGGAGATAAAGCGCCAAATTTTTCAGGAATAGATCAAGACGGAAAAACACATAAGCTAGCAGATTATGCTGGAAAAAAATTAGTTGTTTTCTTTTATCCAAAAGCAAGTACGCCAGGCTGTACGGCTGAAGCTTGTGATTTAAGAGATAATTTTCATCGTTTTCAAGCAAATAATTATGAACTTCTTGGTGTTAGTGCCGACAGTGAGAAAGCGCAGATAAAATTCAAAGAAAAATACGAATTGCCATTTCCTTTACTTGCAGATGAAGACAAATCGGTTATTAATGCATTTGGAGTTTGGGGACCGAAGAAATTCATGGGAAAAGAATACGACGGAATTCATAGAACAACTTTCGTAATCAACGAAAAAGGAATTATAGAAGAAGTAATAGAAAAAGTAAAAACAAAAGAACACGCTTCGCAGATTTTGAAGTAGAGATTTTTGTTTCAAGTTTTAGGTTTCAAGTTTCAAGTTGCCTGTTGGGACTTAATTTTAACGCAAAGTTCACAAAGTTTTTCGCAAAGCTCGCAAAGGTTTACAGTTTGAATTAAAGTTTTTTTTAAGTCCTCAAAGCTTAGAAGTATAGATTATATTACTTTGAGGACTTAAAAAACTTTTACAAAGCTTTATATAATTTCTCTGCGAGCTTTGCGAAAAACTTTGCGAGCTTTGCGGTAAAAAAAAATACCCACTCCAACAATAACCTGAAACCTGAAAGATAAAAAAAAGTCCCAATAAAGGGACTTTTTTTATTACGTATTTTGTTCTAATTCTTTCTGAGGATGATATCCAAAAAGGTGATGTTCTTTTATAATTTCAGGAATTCCAGGAGGAAGCATTGGTTCCCAGCCAGGTATGCCTTGATTGATCATTTTTAGGATTTCTCTAGAGAAAACATCCAAGATATTCGGATCGTAATCTTCAATATCAACCACTTTTCCGTTGAATTTAAAGAATTTATACAATTCTTTCATTCTAGGATGAACCTTTAAGTTGTTCGAATTCATTAATGAGCCATCTTCATCTAACATAGGATATAAGAATACTTTCATATCACGATAGAATAATTTACCGAAAGCTTCTAGGATTCCACCACTTAAATGACGATAATACTTCTCGTCAAAAATATCAACCAGGTTGTTTACGCCCATCGCTAATCCCATACGAGCTTTGGTGTAATTGGCGAAGTATTCTACAACTTTATAATACTCTTGAAAATTCGAAATCATAACTGTTTGGCCAAGAGAACAAAGTAATTCGGCTCTGTCCATAAAGTCACGCTCGTCAATCTCACCGTCAGAACGTAAATTGGAAAGAGTGATTTCAAAAACAACCAGAGTGTTATTTTTTTCAACTTTATTTTCTTTAAGAAACATTTCTAATGATTTCTCATACATGTCCATATTTACTTTAGTAACAGGACGGAAACTTCCTCTTAAAGCTAAAAGGTTCTTTTTGTATAAGATAGCTGCTGGCAGAATGTTTTTTCCTTCAGGATTAAACATTACGGCATCTGTCATTCCGTTTTTAACCAATTGCAAGCTTATTAAACGATTGTCTACATCGGCAAAACGAGGTCCAGAAAAGTTAATGGTGTCGATCTCTAATTGATCTTTATCTAAGTGATCGTAAAGGTAACGAAGTAATCGTTTTGGATCGTTGTATTTGTAAAAAGCACCGTAAATTAAGTTAACTCCTAAAATTCCAAGTGTTTCTTGTTGTAATCTAGCGTCGGTTTCTTTAAAACGAATATGTAAGATAATTTCGTTATACGCTTCGTCTGGTTCAATTTGGTATCTAATTCCGACCCAGCCGTGACCTTTAAATTGTTTGGCAAAATCTATTGTGGCAACAGTATTAGCGTAGCTAAAAAAAAGTTTTGTAGGGTGTTTTTCACGACTTAAACGCTCTTCGATGATTTGTCCTTCATGTGTAAGCATTTTTTTCAGTCGCTCTTCAGTAACATATCTTCCGTCGCTTTCAGTCCCATAAATGGCATCACTAAAATCTTTATCATAGGCAGACATCGCTTTTGCAATAGTTCCCGACGAACCTCCTGATCTGAAAAAGTGTCTAACTGTCTCTTGTCCAGCACCAATCTCAGCAAATGTTCCGTAAATATTTTCGTTTAAATTAATGCGTAACGCTTTGTCTTTTATAGAAGGAATCTGTTCGATGACCTTGTCACCCTTGAGTTTTATTTCTGTACCCATTTTGTTTTAAATAGATTTGTTACAAAGTTAGTAAATTAGGCTTCTAATGAAAGAGAAATAATCCTATTTTTGTAAAAAAATTAAGTTCAATTGAAGGTTTATTTTTTAGGTACAGGTACTTCTCAAGGTATTCCAATTATCGGAATCGATCATCCCGTTTGCAAAAGCACTGATGCTAAGGATAAAAGGCTTCGTGTGTCCATTTGGATAACATGGGGCGAGCATTCTTATGTAATAGATTGCGGCCCCGATTTCAGACAGCAAATGCTTTCTTGCGGATGCCAAAAATTGGATGCAATTCTCTTTACTCACGAACATGCAGATCATACTGCAGGTTTAGATGATATCCGCCCGTTTAATTTTAGACAAGGAGAAATTCCAATTTACGGACATGAACGCGTTTTAGATAATCTAAGACGTCGTTTTGATTATGTTTTTGAAACAGTAAACAAATATCCAGGGGCACCAAGTGTAAAAACAATCGAAGTGCAAAACAATGCACCTTTTGCAGTTGGCGATAAAGTGGCAATTCCGATAAATGCTATGCACGGTGATTTGCAGGTTTTTGGATATAGAATAGATGATTTTGCTTATCTGACAGATGTAAAAACCATCGAACAAGCTGAAATTGAAAAACTAAAAGGGCTGAAAGTTTTGGTTGTAAATGCTTTGCGTGTCGAACCTCACAATACTCATTTCAATCTGCAAGAAGCACTTGATTTTATTAATCTTGTTAAGCCCGAAAAAGCGTATTTAACGCATATTAGCCATGTTTTAGGATTTCATGAAGAAGTGCAGCAAAGCCTTCCTGAAAATGTTTTCTTGGCTTACGATAATTTAGAAATTACAATTTAATTATACCACACAATGAAAAAATCCTTAATGCTTTATCTTTTTATTCTTGCTATTTTAATGAATGTCTTTACTTATGCGTTCTACAGCGGTGAAGTAAAATTTGCGCAGAATAGATATGATAAAACAACTAAGAAACTAAGAGATAGTATTAGTCTAGTAAAAACTCAATTGGCAGAAGCTGATTATTTTTCTTTAGAGCATAACGAAAATGCACAAAACTACTTTGATAACAGTGCTTCTGGCGGAAAAGTGATTTTGTATGAGAAGCTAATTCCGGTTGTAACTGAAAAACTGTTAGATTTCAATGCAAATCCAAAAGGAAATCCTTATACAGGGCAAGATCAAATAGGTCCAAACAAATTTATCATCAATAAAGTGAAAATTTTAAACCACCGTTGGATCATTGCAGATTACAGTAATGGAGAATTATGGGGAGAAGTCTTGTTAAAATACTTTGTTGATAACGATGATAATATTACCTTTGAAGTAAATCAAACTTGGTTATATCAAAAATAGGATTTTATAATCCTATTTTTTTTGACCTTTAAATAAATTTAGGATTATGAAAAAGATATTTTTGTTTTTGATTATGGCAAGTGCAATTTCTTGCGGAAAGAAAGTTTCTCAAGAAAATACCAGCACCACTGGTACAACTCCAAAAGAGCAACAAAAAGAAGCTGTGGTTGGAGGAGATTCCGATTCGCATGGCTGTAAAGCTTCAGCAGGCTATACTTGGTCAGCGCTTAAAAAAGAGTGTATCAGGATTTTTGAAAATAGCACAAAACTGAACCATGCTGAAGATGGAAAAACGTATTCTACGGTTTCCTATGTAATTTTTGACGGAAATAAAGCAGAGCTTTTTTTAGATACTCAGAAAGAATCGATCATTCTAGAAAGAAAATCGGAAGGTGATTCTTGGGTTAACGGCGATTGGCAGTTAATTCCTTGGAAAGGATATGTTCTGAAGAAAGGAGAGAAGATTCTTTATACAGGAGAATAAATGTAAAATGTAAAATGTAAAATGTAAAAAGTGAAATGTAAATTTGTCAATCATTTTACATTTCACTTTTTACATATTTAAATAATTTCTTTAATAAAATCAGAAGCAACAACCCGAGCAAATTCTTCGTTTAAACTTGCTAAAGCAGTCTGATGTATTAATTCGGCAGAGAATTCTTCTCCGTTTAGACCTTTTTTATTGAAAGTTGCGGTTGCATCCGAAACTAAATATACTGTATAACCAAAATTACCAGCCATTCTAGTTGTTGTAGAAACACAATGATCTGTAGTTAAACCAACAATAACAAGATTCGTGATATTAGCATTGTCAATTAGTTCTTTTAGGTTCGTTCCTATAAAAGCACTATTGACATTCTTTTTGATTATTGTTTCTCCCTCAAGAGGTTTCACAATATCCTGAAATTCATTTCCAGGATTTGTTTCGTTTAAAATCGAATTTGGATTTGAAGAACAATGCTGAACGTGAAAAATAGGCAGTTTTTTAGCTCTCCAAATTTTTAAAAGTTCACCCGCTTTTTCTTCTGCGTCAACATTATTTCGGTCTCCGCCCCAATAGGCAACATCGTTAAATCCTTTTTGAATGTCAATTAAAATCAATGCGGGATTGTCAAGTTTTGAAATACTCATTTTTTTAGATTTAGAAAGTTAGATTGGCTGAAAACTAAAATACTGAACACTGGGTCACTAACCAATCAGCCAATTCTTAAAATCAAAGAAATTCTGAGGTGCTACTCCATGTCCAACTGGATATTCTTTGTAAACAACTGGGATCTCTATTTTCTCTAAAATCGCTGGAGTTTTTCTCGCCCATTCAATCGGAATAACTTGATCTACAGTTCCGTGTGAAGCGAAGAATTTTAAGTTTTTGAAATCATTGTTTTCAAAACCTTCTTTGATGATTTCTTCATTAAAATAACCACTCATTGCTACCACTCTTTGAATTTTTTCTGGATAAGAAAGTGCCGTTGCATAACTTAAAATAGACCCTTGGCTAAATCCGATTAAAGTTACATTATTAGCATCAATTGGGTAATTGGCAACCAATTCGTCAATGAAATTAGCAATTATATCACGAGAAGTTTTTGCTTGTTCATTATCAGAAAATTTATTTTGATCGGCATCGAAATTAATCGCGTACCAAGCGTAAGCACCATATTGTAAATCGTAAGGTGCTCTAGCAGAAATAATGTAATAGTTATCTGGAAGTTCAGAAGCAAAAGAAAATAAATCGGCTTCATTGCTGCCGTATCCGTGTAATAGAAGCAATAACGGATTTTTATCTAAAATTACTTTTGGTTCTCTTATTTTATATTCTAAAGATAGATTCATTTTTTTAGTGTTCAGGTTTTAGTATTCAGTGTTCAGCTTGATCTTTGTCAAAGTTTCAAACTTTGACAAAGTTTTTTAAGGTTCCAAATTTCAGATTCCAGTTTTGGAATTTGGATTTTTAAAACTTGAGATTTTAAAAATTAACCAATTTTTTTAAACCATTTCTGAAATAATTGCCCAACTAACGGAATAGGTCTTGTTTGTCCTTGAATGGCGTTAAAAATTCCGAAAGTCCATAGAATTGAAATACAGATCCACATTGGGAAAGTGATAAAAAAACTATCGAAATTACTGATTATTGCTCCTAAAGAAATAAAAGATAAAGACAAACCTAAAGCTTGACGGATATGAAAAGAAGCAAAACTGTTTTTGTTTTCAGAATTCATGCTCATAGCGATCAAAACACCAATGATTAGAATGTAACTTGTAATAGCAATTGGTTTTCCTTCTTCGACTGAATTATTCATTTGTATTATTTTGTAACTAGTTTATTTTGATTTAAAATTCCGTACACAGAACCTTTAAGTTCAGTCCCTAAAAAAGCAGAATTTTTAGATTTTGAAAGAATGTTTTCTTTCGTAAAAGTTGATTTTCCTTCTGTTGCAAACAAAGTAATATTAGCTTTTACACCTTCTTGAATTGTATTGTTTTCAAGACCAAAAACAGTTCTTGCAGCAGTAAGTTTTGCAACTATAGTTTCTACCGGTAAAACCGTTAATAAAGCTCCAAAAGCGCTTTCTAAACCAATCGTTCCGTTTTTAGCTGTATCAAATTCCATTTTTTTGAATTCAATATCAATCGGATTATGGTCTGAAGTAATCAAGTCGATAGTTCCGTCAGCAACTCCGTTAAGCAAAGCTTGTCTGTCAACTTCTGTTCTTAGTGGTGGCGTTACTTTAAATCGAGTATCGAATCCGTCCAGTTTTTCATCCGTTAAAACCAAATGATGTACAGATGCGCTACAAGTTACTTGTATACCTTTAGCTTTAGCTTCTCTAATTAATTCAACCGATTTTGCTGTAGAAATAGTTGGAATGTGAAGTTTTCCGCCCGTATATTCCAACAAAAATAAATTTCTTGAAATTTGCAGTTCTTCTGCCAGATTTGGAATTCCTTTTAAACCTAATCTTGTCGAAACAATCCCTTCGTTTGCTACACCATTTCCTTTAATGTTTGGATCTTGCGAATAAGCGATTACCAATCCGTCGAAATCTTGAACATATTGTAAAGCAATTTTCAGGATATTAGCATTGTCGATACTTTTGTTATAATCTCCAAAAGCAATCGCTCCCGAATTTTTCATATCAAAAAGTTCTGCCATATCTTTTCCTTCGCTGGCTTTAGTTAAAGAGCCGATTGGGAAAATTTCTGTAGCAAAACCATTTGCTTTATTTTTTACAAAATTTACCTGAGATTGATTGTCAATAATTGGTAAAGAGTTGGGCTGTAATGCAATTGCTGTGAATCCACTTTTGGCAGCAACATTCAATCCGTTTGCAATAGTTTCTCTGTCTTCGTAACCTGGCTCGCCCAGCGAGACACTGCTATCAAACCAACCTTGAGAAACATGAAGATCATCAAATCGTACTACTTCTGCATCGTCATTTGGAAGAGAAACGCCTATTTTTTCTATTACACCATCTGCAATTAAAAGATCAACGGTCTGATTGTGAAACGGACTTTTTGAGTCGATAATTTTGGCGCTTTTGATGATTAGTTTCATATGTAGATAATTTTTTGTCGTAAAATGATTTTTGTAAAAAATAAAATGCCTTTAAAACAAACGCGAATTCTATTTCACAAATTTTATAATTGCCATTTCTAATGCTAAAAATAACAGTGCAAAGATAACAAACCATTTCCAAATTTGGCTGTCTGTTCGTTCTGTTTGTAGTGTATTAAAAATGGTTGAAATGGTATCGGCAGTTTTGAAATCAGAAACTACATTCGTGTTTACTTGACTCAAATCGCTTTCCGTTCTTTTGTAATTAAAACTGATATTTTCAACCCATTCTTTTTTGTCAAAAACACTATAATTTCCAGCGGTTTCAGGAAAATCATTGAATGTTAATTTGACTTTATTATTTAAAATCTGCTGAATCGGAATAAAAGAATCGTCTGTTCCTTTAACTTCCAAGATAGCATCTTTAGTCAATAAAACATCTACAAAGTAAGGCTGATTGTTACCGATTGTCAAAGCATTTACACCCGTTTTCTGATTGTTCTGAGCGATTTTATAAAATAACGGAACAATTAAAGGCGATTGCTGAAAATTGGAATTTGTACTATTTATTGGCGCGGTAAAAACCGTTATTCCAGAAACTTGATTTTGAACAGCAGTTACAAAAGCAGTTTGGTCTTCAAATGAAAGTACAGCTGGATAAGAACTCGAAACAGCAAACGAACTACTTACTTTTGGATATTGAAAATTGGTTATTTTGTTTTCGAAAACGCCTGAAAATAAAGGATGGTCGAAATTAATTTTAGTGATTAATTTGCTGTTAGTTTCTAAATTTCCGAATTGAATTTTTCCAAAATTCCCCAATAATGCATTTAAGCTCGAAAGAGAAGTTTTCTCAGATGGAATGACAACCAAATTTCCGCCTTTAGAAACAAAAGCTTTTAAAGTCGTCTGCAATGCCTGCGGAATATCAATTAATTCGTTTAGAATAATCGTATTTTGTTTTTCTAAACTATTATAATCTAAAGAGCCAATTGGGTAATTGTTGTAATTGAATTCTGCCGAGGTATAAATTCTCGATAAGAAGTTGCTTTTTTCAGGTTCGCCAATACTGATAACGTTTGTTTTTTTGTTTTTAGAAATGCTGAAAAACAATTTGTTGTCATAACTTAAACCGTTATCTTCAATTGCAACATATCCATGAAAAGCTTCTTTTGGAATGGTGAAATTTATTTTCTTTTTCTTCGTGTCAAAATTGATAATCGTTTTGGCGATCAGTTTATTTTGATTGTATAAGGCTGTAGAAACCGGTTTAAAATCTTCGCCATAAGCAGACAAATTAATGCCAATTTCGTAGAAGTTTTCTAAAGTCTGGTTAATATAAACGCTGTCAATAGAGACATTGTTTTTCTGTTCTGCTTCTGGAACTATGAAATAAGGTTTTTCTTCAAAATCAATATTTGCAATATCTTTTTCTTTTAAACCAACGGCATCTGTAATAATGACAATATCTTTTTTATGAGCCGATTTATGTGCTTTAATTTTAGCTGTAATGGCTGAAAGATCAAAAGAAGTTGCGCTGTATTTTAGATTTTGTAAAGCGCTTTTAGATGATTTTATATCCGTATTCCAAAAGTTTTCGGTGTTTGTTAAAAGCGAAAATTGAGTGTTTTCTGGAGTGTTTTCGAGTAATTCCTGAACAGCTCTTTTTAATAATTCGCCCTTTTTGCCTTTAGCCTGCATACTAAACGAATTATCTAAAACGATATACATTTTGTTTGAAGCATTTTTGCTGTCGGTAGCTTCAAAAAAAGGTTGCGCAAACGCAATAATTGCGCAAGCAAGCAATAATAAACGTGTTGCTAATAAAAGACGTTTTTTGATTTTAGAACTCTTTCGAGTCTGAATGGCAAGTTCTTTTAAAAATCGAACATTGGTGAAAAAAGAAGTTTTAAATCGTCTTAATTGAAATAAATGAACCAAAATTGGAACAATCAATAAAAACAGAAAGTATAGAATTTCGGGATGTTTAAAATGCATTCTGGCTTCGATTTACTTCACTACGTTTTGTTTTTCGCGAAGATGCTGGTCAAAAATACGAATTAAAAATTATTAAACCATATAAGTTCATTTAAGAGATTATAGGTAAAGTCTAAAGCTTATATTTCTTATGTACGTGAAAAAAATGTAACTTTTGTAATTTCTTGTAATAAAGAGACTGTTTCAAATAGATATATTGTTTATTTTAGCTAATTCAAAAAAACAAATTATGAAAAAAATATATTTAATCTTGTTTTCCGCTTTATCCATAACAGCTGTTAAAGCTCAAAATAAGTTCAATTTATTAGTTGGAACTTACACCAATACCTGCCAAAGCAATGGTATTTATGTTTATGAATTTGATGCTTCTACTGGCGAATATAAATTAAAAAGTTCTTCTGAGAATGTGGTAAGCCCAAGTTATTTATCTGTCTCTGCAGATAATAAGTTTATCTACGCAGTGAACGAAAATGGAACACAAAGTACAGTAAGTTCATTTTCATATGATTCAGCATCTGGAAAGACCAATTTGTTGAATAAAAATGATGCTTTAGGAGCAGATCCGTGTCATTTAATAAATGATGATAAGCATGTAATTGCAGCCAATTATTCTGGCGGTAGTATCGCGGTTTTTAAGAAAAACACAGACGGAAGTATTACTGAAGTACAGCAGTTAATCCAGCATGAAGGAAAAGGACCAAACGCAGCGCGTCAAGAAAAAGCGCATGTCCATATGGTTGTTTTTTCTCCAGATAAAAAGTTTGTGCTTTCGAACGATTTGGGTTTAGATAAAGTATTTATTTATAAATATAATCCAGCAGCTAAAAACGAAATCTTGATATTAAAAGGAAGTGTTGATGTAAAGCCAGGAAGCGGTCCTAGACATTTGACTTTCAGTAAAGATGGAAAATTTGTGTATTTAGTTCAGGAATTGGATGGAACTTTGACAACATTAAGCTGGGATAAAACAGGAAGTCTGAAGGTAGTTGCAGAAACAAGCATTCTTCCAAAAGACTTTAAAGGAGGAACGGGAGCAGCGGCAATTAAGCTTTCGCCAGACGGAAACTTTTTATATCTTACCGATCGTGTAGACGCCAATGCAATTTCAGTTTACAAAATTCTTAAAACAGGAGCTTTAGAATTGGTTGAACAGCAAAGCACTTTAGGAAAAGGACCAAGAGATTTTGCGATTGATCCAACAGGAAATTACCTTTTAGTAGGACATCAATATACTAATGATATTGTTATTTTTAAAAGAGATATCGCAACAGGAAAACTGACAGATACTGGAAGAAGAATCCAATTATGTTCTCCAGTAGGACTTCTATTCACGAAAATTTAGAAAAAAGGTTCTAAGGTTCTAAGTTGCTAAGATACTAAGAGAAAAGGCTCAAAAGATTAAATTTTAATCTTTTGAGCCTTTTCTCTTACTTGTGAATAAAAAAAACTTAGAACCTTAGCAACTTAGTACCTTAGCATCTAAAAAAATTATTTTTTCTTCTTCTTCTCGTTTCTTGTCTTCAACATATTTCTGTTAACAGAACCGTGAGTTTTCTTTTTGGTTTTTGAAGGACCACCAAGATTTACTTTTTGGTTCTTTTTAGATTTTTCATGGAAAGCGCCATCACCTTCTAGTTTTGGTTTTTTCATTAAAAACTTTCTTGGCAATTTGTCTTTTTCAGCTTCGATCAGTTTTGCTGAAATTTCGACTTCTTCAGGGAAATCAGCGATTTTAAGCTCCTGATCCATTAAAAGTTCCGTTTCAATTTTGAATTCTTCTTCTCTTGGAGTAACAAAACTAATTGCAGTTCCCGTTGCGTCTGCACGACCTGTACGACCAATTCTGTGCATGTACAATTCTGGCTCTTCTGGAAGTTCAAAGTTAATTACGTGCGTGATGTTAGAAATATCCAAACCTCTTGCCATAACGTCAGTTGTAATTAAGCCACGAAGATTTCCTTCTTGGAATTCTGCCATTGTGCTCAAACGGTAGTTTTGAGATTTGTTCGAGTGAATTACTCCAAATTGTCCTTCAAAAAGCTCATCAATACGATTGAAAAGCATATCTGAAATCTTTTTGTTGTTTACGAAAACCAAAATACGACTCATACTTTCATCGTTTTCCAGTAAATGTTTTAAAAGGTTTACTTTGGTATTGAAATTCGGAACATTATAAGTAAGCTGCGTAATTTTTTCCAGCGGAGTTCCTGATGGTGCCAATGTAACTTCTTCAGGAAAATCGAAATAATCATTTAATAAATCATCAACTTCATCTGTCATCGTTGCAGAGAACAAAATGTTTTGGCGTTTGGTTTTCATCATCGCAAAAAGCGAAGTCAGTTGTGGTCTGAAACCTAAATTCAGCATTTCGTCAAACTCGTCGATCACTAGTTTTTGTGTTTCGTCAAAACGAACAACAGCATCAAGTGCTAAGTCCATTGTACGTCCAGGCGTTCCGACTAAAATGTCAACACCTTCGTAAACGGCCTTTTTCTGCGTATTGATGTTTACACCTCCGTAAATACCCAACGTTTTAACCGACATATAGGTAGTCAGTTTTTCTACTTCTTCAACTACTTGAACCACTAGCTCACGAGTTGGAACTAGAATTACAATTTTCGGCGTATTGGTATGGGTAAATTTATAAAGCTTTAAAAGAGGTAGTAAATAAGCAAATGTTTTACCGGTTCCGGTTTGTGCAATTCCCATCATATCACGTCCAGACATGATTACAGAAAAAGATTTTTCTTGAATAGGAGTAGGCGTAACAAATCCTAATTCGTCAACTGCTTTTTGTAATGATTTTGGAAGATTAAATTTTTCGAAAGTGCTCATTTGCTTTTAATTTTGTGCAAATGTACGTTAAATTCGTGGTTTGTTTAGCAAATTCTTAAAATCATCTAATAATTTGTTAGTCTAACTGTTTAATTTTCAATATTAAAACCCTTCAAAAACCCCTAATCCGAACAAGGCAAAATCGTATTTTACAGGATCTTGCGCGTCCATTTTTCTTAATTTGGTATCTAATTCCAATAAAGCTTTAGCATCATTTTGCTTTCGCGAAAGAATGCCAAGTTTGCGGGCAACATTACCCGAGTGAACGTCTAGCGGACAAGATAAAACGGCAGGAGAAATGCTTTTCCAGATTCCTAAATCGACACCTTTTGCATCTTGGCGAACCATCCATCGTAGATACATGTTAATTCTTTTTGCGGCCGAATTGTTTAACGGATCTGAAATGTGTTTTTGAGTTCGCGCCAAATGATCGGTTTCAAAGAATATCTTTTTAAATTCGCTGATGCTTTTCTGCAAACTGTCTTTTTCCTGATTTTTAGCAAATACATTTTCCAGTCCGTTATGGTTTTGATAGATATTTTTTAAGCCTTTTATAAAGCCAGCAAAATCATGTCCGTTGAAAGTTCTGTGCACAAAGGTTTCTAGTCTTGCCAAGTCTTCGTCAGAATGTGACATAACGAAATCGTAAGGTGTGTTGCCCATTAATTCCATCATTTTATGCGAATTCTTGATAATCATTTTGCGGTTTCCCCAAGCAATAGAAGCGCTAAGAAAACCCGCAATTTCGATATCTTCTTTTTGAGTAAAGAGATGCGGAATCTGTACAGGATCACTTTCTATAAAATCCTGATTGTTATATTGAATGACTTTTTCGTCTAGAAATTCTTTGAGTTCTTTTTGGTTCATTTTAAATGAAATATTCTTTTATGTTCGAGTGCCCTAGCCCTGATGGGAGGGAAAATCCTTTTATGCCGGGGTTCGGCATAAAAGATTGGAAGGACAGCAGGAAAAAGCTCCTAATTAACTTAATTGCTAATTTGTCCGTCGACCATTACTAATTTTCTATCAGCCATATTGGCCAATTCTTCGTTGTGCGTTACAATGACAAAAGTCTGTCCGAACTCGTCTCGAAGCTGAAAAAATAATTGGTGCAGGTTTTCGGCAGAATGTGTGTCCAGATTTCCAGAAGGCTCGTCGGCAAAAATGACATCTGGTTTATTGATTAAGGCTCTTGCAACTGCTACACGCTGTTGTTCTCCGCCCGAAAGTTCGCTAGGTTTATGGTTAATTCTGTGTGAAAGACCAAGATAGTTCAACAGTTTTTTTGCTTCTTCTTCGGTTTCAGCGGTTTTTTTGCCTGCAATATGAGCTGGAATACATACATTTTCTAGCGCTGTAAACTCAGGTAGGAGCTGATGAAACTGAAAAATGAAACCAAGATTTAAGTTTCTAAAATCGGATAAAATTTTGTCTTGTCTGCTTTTCTTTTTAAAGTAACGATTGTAATACCCTAATAGTAAAATAATGGGCATAAGTAATATTCCCCAATTGATATAACCCAAAATATCATTCTCTATTTTATTTCTAAAAAACAATAAAAAACCTGCAAGCAGAATAATATAGAAAGAACCTAACCAAGTGATGATTTTGAATGCTTTTTCTTGATTTGAGCTATTGTTTTTAATGTTTTGTAACTCGAGTACATTTTTACCATTAATGGTTAAAGATGAATCGGGATTATGATCTGGTTTGTCTAGTGTTCCTAAAATTTGCAGTAATGTAGTTTTACCAGCGCCCGAAGCACCAACGATAGAAACAATTTCGCCTTTTTTAATATGTAAATCAACTCCTTTTAAAACTTCAAGTTTGTCGTAAAATTTATGTATGTTTTTTGCGTGTATCATGTAGTGAAACTGTTTTTACAAAGAAACGAAGATTATGGTCAAAATCAAATTCCAATATGTGAAAATCAAATTCCAAATTTCAAAACCCCAATTCCAAAAGGAGCGAAGCGACTTTTAGAAAATCTAAAATCTAAAATCTAAAATCTAAAATCTAAAATCTAAAATCTAAAATCTAAAATCTAAAATCTAAAATCTAAAATCTAAAATCTAAAATCGGTACGTAAATTGATATGGGAATAATGGAAATTAAATTTAGAAAAGAGATAATAGAATTTCGTGAATTATTTTTAATTTCGATTAACTTAAAAATGAATGTGTTATGCAAGATTTAGAAGTTGCAGAAGATAGCAGAATGTCAAAACTACTTATAGGGCTGGTTTTGGATGGAATTGGTATGATTTCTTTTTCGATTCCGTTTCTGGGTGAGTTTTCAGATGTGGTTTGGGCTCCTATTGCTGCCATAATTATGGCAAGAATGTATAAAGGAAGAGTAGGGAAGGTTGCTGGTGTTTTGACTTTTCTTGAGGAAATACTGCCTTTTACAGATGTGATTCCGTCTTTTACCTTGACTTGGATTTATACTTATTTCTTTCAGAAAAAATAAAAAAAAGACGGTTTTAGGCCGTCTTTTTTAATTGCTTTAGTTTTAACTATTGAATGATTATTTTTTTTACGTATTGTGTTTTCTTAGTCTGCGGATTTACGACTTTAATCAAGAAAACGCCTTTTGAATGCAATTGGATTGTTTCTTGTGTGCCTCCTTTAATTTTTTGCTTTACTAATTCTTTTCCATAAATATCGTAGATCTTAAGATCTAAAATTTCTGCTTCTTCATTATCAATAAAAACAGAGAAAGATCCGTTGCTTGGAATTGGCCAGACATTAAAAGCATTGTTTTTAATTTCTTTAATACTATCGTCTGTTCCTAATGTCAAGCTTTGCCCGCTTATAACATTCACTTTTCTTTTCATTGTACCACCTTCAGAATCTGTTACGGTAAATTCAAAAGAGCATAATCCGTTTGAAGTTGGTGTAAATGCAACCACATCTGTATTTAGAATTGCATTTCCGTTTACTACATTCGAAATGGCATAAGAAACGCCACTTGTAAATCCTCTTGACAATTTTTGAATATTAATGTCAATTTTAGTTCCGTCTGGAGATTCGTAATGTGGCAGTGACATCCATTGTAAATACTCGTCTAAATGAGTATAGCCATCTAAATTAGGATCGGCATTTGCATCTGAAAAATCTCCAATTGCAGAGTTTACATTGGTTCCTATGATATTTTCCCACCAGTTTGGCAATCCATCTTGATCGCTATCCCAATTAGCATCTCTCACTACAGTCGGATAGTTTTCGAAACCACCAACATCTGCTTCATTATCTGGAAATCCAGGTTTGCCTGTTACACTTCCGACAGCAGAATACGTTCCGTTTAATGTCTCTGAAATAATTCTTTGGTCATGTTCGTCAAATTCTGGCTGGGTGCATCCAACATCGGAAAGAACAATTTTATAAGCATTTTTAGCCGATTGAGTTGTTACATAAGAAGGGAAAAAAGGTGTATTTACGAAATTCTCATAAGGAACTGTATTTCCTGATGCTTTTCTTCCAGCAGTTTGGTTGGATTCGTCGAAATAGCCAGGCATTACATTTCCGTTAAAATAACATTGCTGCATTCCGGTTCCAACACCTTCATTTTGCTGATTAAAAGCAACAAATATTTTTGAACCAGCCCCAGGTTTGTAATAGTTGTTTACAAAGTTAACTTCTTTGGTTCCTCCGTCTGTGGTTCTTCCTCCCCAGTTATAAACGACATTATTGGTAATATCCATTTTTCCTGCATAAGCGCCATTTCCGTCCAATCCGCCGCCAAGACTCCAATTTCTGCCATAACAATGTGCTAAAAGATTATGATGGAAACTTCCGATATCTCCACCAATTGTAGCAGCATATCCATGTTCTGTTCCTGTTGGATAATTTTGATGATTTGCTGCATTTAAAGCCTCAGAAATAAGTGTTCTCTGAAGGGTGATATTTTTTCCAGATCTAGAACTGAAAGATTCGTCAATAGTCCAGCTGATAGAGCAGTGGTCGATAATGCTATTGTCTGCACCTGTTAATCCCATTCCGTCAAAAGTAGGTCCTGCACCAACTCTAACACGCAAATTTTGTACAACAGCATCGTTTCCTGTTACGCCAAAAGGAGCAGAACGAATGCAGATTCCTTTTCCTGGAGCGGTTTGTCCGGCAACTGTTACGTAAGGCTGGCTTAAAACCAGACGTGATTGCAATTGAATTACACCAGAAGTATTAAAGACAATTGTTCTCGGTCCAATATCGTTTGTAACGGCTTCACGAAAACTTCCTGGTCCGCTGTCGTTTAGATTAGTAACGGCAACAACTTTTCCGCCACGTCCTCCACGTGCAAAACGGCCGTATCCTTCAGCGTCAGGAAAAGCAAGCTGTGCGGGACGAAAGCGCCAAACATTTCCTTTTTCAATTCCATTTGATAAAACTTCATCAACACGCCAATAATAAGTTGCTCCCGTATACAATCCGTTTACCTGATAAGAATTGTTGGCTAAAGCTTGATTTCCTTTATATTCTGGTGAAGCTGTCGTTGCGTTATCAACCGCTGTTGGATCTGTTCCAAAATAGATATTATGTGAAACAGCTCCCGACCCAGCAGTCCATTGCAACAATTTTCCGCCAGATACTAATTCTACATGTTCGTTGTTTTGTTTTGGATCTGGATTTATAGCTTGATGAGAAATATTGGGTGTGTTTAATTCAAAACCATTAAAAATGAAGTTTTTAACATTTTCTGTTCCCGAAGTTTCTGCAGCGATTAAAATTACGACATCGGTTCCTGCTGTAGCTTGAAATCTTAAATAAGAAGACGCTGCGTCAGCTGTTTTAGTTGCTCTTACAGTTGGAATTAAATTATTGACCACTACATTTCCATCTACAGAAATATCAATTGGACTAAAGGTATTTGTGGTTGGGCTGTCTACATTGTTGAAGAAAGCTAATAAGGTATGTTCTCCTGTGGCTAAACCGCTTATTTTGAGTTCGATTTGAGCGCCAAGATTTGCTGTTGTGCCTTTTACTGTAAGTCCATCACAGACCAATCTTGCGTAATAAGGGGCTTGAATTCCTGCTTTGTACCAATTGGTTCCTAAGTTGTCTCCATTAGTTCCGGTGCGACTAATTGTAAAAGTAACTCCATTTTCGGTATAAGAACTAGTGTTTCCAGAAGCAATTACCCAAGCGGTGTAATCGGGATCATTTACTTCGGCTTTCGGTCTTCCTGATTGGTCAAAGTCGATTTTTACAATCGGATTTTGAGCAAAAACCTTGTTTACGGGTGCAATGAGACAAATCATCACCACCATAAGGGAGGATTTAAAGTAATTTTTCAGCATGTCAAATTGTGGTTTGGTTAGT
Organism: Flavobacterium sp. CFBP9031; assembly: GCF_034044945.1. Lineage (NCBI taxonomy): Bacteria > Pseudomonadati > Bacteroidota > Flavobacteriia > Flavobacteriales > Flavobacteriaceae > Flavobacterium > Flavobacterium sp. CFBP9031. Next base: position 74,860 of record NZ_JAXCWF010000014.1, on the reverse strand, counting down.
AAGTAATAATTTTTGTTAGAAACATTAATTGTTTGATTATCAAGTTTAATAAATGCTTCTAACTATTGTAAAGTTTGTTATTACTTAAAATATAACTATCCTGCACCATCCTGTTCTGTATAGTGATTAAATAAAAAATTGGCATAAAAAAAATGTTATGTATTTTTTTTATGCCAATTTTTTAAATATGTAATGTTTGATAAATGCAGGGATTGATTAAACTGCAGTTTCAAAAATAGTAAACGGTCTAAAAAATGAAATTAAATAAAATTTTAGCTTAAGAGACGATCTTAACCAGAACGGTTTTTTTATTAAGTGGGTAAAAGCGGAGTTATTCTTTGAATAAAAATCCTAGTCCCATATTTTTAAGCATTTTCTTTTCGAAGTTCCAAAAGAATTTAAATTGCCCAAAAATAGTTCCAATCGCAACTAGTAAAACTTGATAGATAGGGAAGATAATAATAAGGCGAATGAGTGTAAACCAGCCACCAAAATCTTCTTTAGTAATACCCAGCAAAACACAGAAAGGTTTAGAAAGCCACGCAGATGCCGATCCTGTGATGGCAAAAACGATAAATATAATTATGGCTTGTAAATTTGAGGTAATTCCCCAGCGTTTTTTTAATCTGTTCATTGCTATTTGTAATGATTACAAATATAGTATATTATCTTGACGGAACATAGCCCCAAAGCTTTTGTTTGTAAGTATTTTGAAAATAAATCATGTAATTGTAAATTAAGTAATTTACTTCGTAGCCATAATGAATGTCTGGGCGATAATCAATAGACATTTCGTATAACCTTGGGCTATAACGTTGTGGCTGTAGAACACGATTATTCCATTCTGTTACATACAAATAGTTTTTGTTTTCAAGGTATTGTAAAGAGTAATAGTTTCGTGGATAGGCTCGAGAGGCAAGCCAGGTTGAGAATCCGTTATCGATTATAATGACTTCGTATTCTAATGAATCGTTTGCAATTCTAATGGTATCGTTTACCTTTTTATTTGATGCAGATACAGTATCAGTGCTGGCAATATTCTGCGAAGTTGTAGAACATGCAACAATGGTAAGTAGCACAATTAATATGGAAATGCATTTTTTCATGAATTAAATTTACGAATAAATGACGAGATGAGGATGGAGTTTAACATGATTCTAACTTGTTAAGATAGTAAGATGCTAAGATTCTAAGATATTAAGTTTTTATTTTCTTGTGAAAAAAAAGTGGTTTGCATAGCAAACCACTTTAGAATATCTATAAAAAACTTAGCATCTTAGAATCTTAATGTCTTAGTGTCTTACATCTTTACTTGCTCCCAAATAGCTTTCCAATAAATCCTGCGATTCCTCCTTTGCTTTTGGTAACTACTAATACATCTGCAACATCAACTTTTCCGTCGTTGTTTTGGTCAAGGCCAAATTGCATTCCGTATTTAGAAATAGTATCCATTATTCCAGATGCTTGTCCGCTGTTTCCTGAAATGGAATTTATAATATCAGAAATTTGAAAACTGCTATCGTTTGGATCTTTTGCTTTATTTACTAAAGAGCCTAAAATCTGTGGAATCAAATTGGAAGCAACTCCGCTTGAATCGGCGCTGCTTAATCCGAATTTTTGACCAAGACTTCCGCTTAATTGCTGTTGAATTTGCTGTACAACAGGGTTTGAGCTGTCAATGGGTGTGTTTCCGTTAAATAATCCGGCAATCTGATCTGTATTTCCTTCAGAAACAATCTTTTTTAATCCTTCAAAAATAGAACTGCTTGTTTCGTTTATTACGGCTTCATTATGTTCGTTTGGGACAGCGTTATTGTTTACCACAGCGTCGCCTCCGTATTGCTGTACTAATTGGGTTAATTGTTCAAACATGATATTTAAGGTTTAAAATTATACGCCAAAATTAATAAAAAAAGAAAGTTATTTACTACAAATTAGTAAAAAATACATTTAAAGATACTCTATTTTTTACTTAGTAGGGTCGACAACTTCAATAAATTCTACATAAAACTTATTTATATTGCCTTAAATTAAAGTCAGTGTTAAGATTTAGTGCTTTAGAGTTTTTACTTTGCACCAGGTTGTAACATCTTCAGGATTAAATCCAGGACAATTATTAACGTTCTTTTTAGGAAAAAACAAAACATCATTATCAAATGTGCTCAAATTGAAATAATAGTTGCTGTAATCTTCTCCATATCTCCACACATCGCTAGAGCCTTCATTGCCAACTGTTTCATTAAAAGTAAAAATGGAAGATTGTTTTGGAATAAAATATTCCTTCTCAATAATAAGCGAAAATATATTGCCAAAGATAGAGGTGAAGAACAAAGCAATTGCAATTATAAATAGAATCACACGAACGATCCACTTGCGTTTAGTTTTTTTGTTTGTATTCATAGTATACTTTTAGTATTGGCGAAAGTATAAAAAAGAAAGGGATTTACTACAGATAAGTAGTAAATCCCTTTAATCGAATTTAATCTATTTTTACTAGCTCAACAAAGTAATAATTTGTGAAGCCAATTCAGTACCAATTCTATCTTGCGCTTCTCCAGTAGCTGCTCCGATGTGTGGAGTCAAAGAGATTTTAGAGTGCATTAAGATTGCCATTTCTGGTTTTGGCTCGCTTTCAAAAACGTCTAAACCAGCAAAAGCAACTTTTCCTGAATCTAAAGCTTTTACTAACGCCACTTCATCAATAACACCACCACGAGCACAGTTTACAATTCCAACACCATCTTTCAAGATTTCAAATTCTTTCTCTCCAATGATGTATCCGTCTTGTGCAGGAACGTGTAGTGTAATGAAATCTGCTTCTTTAAATAAAGATTCTAAAGATTGAGAAACAATTTTAGTTGTGATAGACTGTCCGTCAAAAAACTCAACTTTTACATCTACTTCTGGGATAAAACTGTCGGCAGCGATAACTTTCATTCCTAAACCAAGAGCCATTTTTGCTGTAGCTTGTCCGATACGACCAATACCAACAATACCTAAAGTTTTTCCTCTTAATTCAGTTCCGTTAGCGTAAGCTTTTTTCAAACCATCAAAGTTTGAATCTCCTTCAAGAGGCATATTTCGGTTAGAATCATGTAAAAAACGAACACCAGAAAATAAGTGTCCAAAAACCAACTCAGCAACAGATTCTGAAGATGAAGCTGGAGTATTAATTACATGGATTCCTTTGCTTTTAGCATAATCCACATCGATATTGTCCATACCAACACCACCACGACCGATGACTTTGATTCCAGGACAAGCATCGATAATATCTTTACGAACTTTAGTTGCGCTACGAACTAAAATTACGTCAATGTTATTTTCATTTATATAGTTAGCTACTTGTTCTTGAGCTACTTTTGTTGTGATAACTTCAAAACCACCTTTTTCTAAGGCTAGAATTCCGCTTTTAGAAATTCCGTCATTTGCTAATACTTTCATTGTATTTATTGTTTATTTGGTTAATCGTTTAATTGTTTAATCGATAAACCAGCTATTTGATTTTTCTTTTTTGATATTTTAAAGGAAGTATTTTTTGACGATTAAACAGTTAAACAAATTAACGATTAACCGAAAAAAAACTAAACTTTAGACTCCAATGCTTTCATTACATCCACTAAAACCTGAACACTTTCGATAGGCATAGCGTTGTAAATAGAAGCTCTGTAACCACCTACAGAACGGTGTCCTGGCAATCCAGAAATATTTGCCGCTTTCCATAAAGCATCAAAAGTTTCAGTGTGTTCAGGATTGTTCAATAAGAACGTTACGTTCATGTTAGAACGATCTTCTACCGCAGCAGCACCTTTAAACAATGGGTTTCTGTCGATTTCAGCATAAAGTAATTCTGCTTTTGCGTTGTTTAATTTTTCAACAGCAGCGATTCCGCCTTTTTCTTTAATCCATTGTAAAGTTAAAAGAGAAACATAAACAGAGAAAACTGGTGGCGTATTGTACATACTTTCAGCTTTGATATGTTTAGCGTAATCTAACATACTTGGAATTGTTCTTCCGTTTTTGCCTAAGATTTCTTCTTTTACTACAACTAAAGTAGTTCCTGCAGGTCCCATATTTTTTTGAGCACCAGCGTAGATTAAATCAAATTTAGAGAAATCTAATTCACGTGAAAAAATATCAGAACTCATATCGCAAACAACAGGAACATTTGTTGCTGGGAATTCTTTCATTTGAGTTCCAAAGATGGTATTGTTACTTGTGCAGTGGAAATAATCAGCATCAGCTGGAATTTCGTAACCTTTAGGAACATAAGTATAATTGTCTTCTTTTGAAGAAGCTACGACAACAGTCTCACCGAAAAGTTTAGCTTCTTTGATCGCCGCAGTTGCCCACGTTCCTGAATCTAAATAAGCAGCTTTTCCGTTTTCTTTCATTAAATTATAGGGTGCCATTAAGAATGCTGTACTTGCACCGCCTTGTAAAAATAAAGCCTGATAACCTTTTCCTTGAAGTCCTAATAATTCTAAAGCAAGGGAACGAGCTTCCTCCATAACTGCAACGAAATCTTTGCTTCGGTGCGAGATTTCAAGGATCGATAACCCTGAATCATTAAAATTTAAAATTGCTTTTGATGCCTTCTCAAAAACTTCCTGAGGTAAAATACTTGGTCCTGCGCTGTAGTTGTGTTTTTTCATGGTTGTTGTTAATAGTCGAAAATTTTAAAGACGCAAATTTCGGTAATAAGAGCCGAAAAAGCGTTAAAATATTCGAAATAATTAAACAATTTATTACTTTGTTGTTAACAAAAACGTTATAGTATCGACATTATCTGCGTAATCCCACAATTGCGGTTTTTGGGTTTCTCCAAATGCTATACTATCTGCAGTTATATTATTGCTAACAATGCATTGAATTTGGTCTGTGTCGTCCTGAAGGCGTTTTTTAAGTTCTTCTAAGCTTTCATAATATTCATAAAAAACACTCGAAATAGGAGAGGCATAACTTGAGTCTTCCTTTAAAGTCAAGAATCCGTTGTCCAATAATTTGAAATTACTCATTAAAAATACCGCTTTATTATAGTCATAATTATTAGCGTATTTTTCGTAATGAATAACGTCTTGGTATTTGAACATTGCTTGGAAAAAAGTGTCAAAAGAATACTCTTTCGGAATAAAAAGTTTGGAAACATTTCGGCATCCTAAACCAAAATATCTAAAAATATCTTCACCAAGCGCTTCCAATTCTTCAGTGGTTTCTTTTCCGGTTAAAATAGCGGCCGAATTTCTGTTTTTACGAATAATCGATGGCTTATCTTTAAAATAATATTCAAAATAACGAGCAGTATTATTGCTTCCAGTGGCAATTACAGCATCAAAATTTTCTAGTTTTCCTTCCACGAAAGTGATGTTATCTTTTAGATTTTCATCAACAGCAATTAAATATTTAGCTAAAAATGGCAATAAATGCTGATCGTTTGACGAAGTTTTAATTAAAGCTTTGTTTCCTGTAATTAAAACCGATAAAAAATCATGAAAGCCTACTAGCGGAATATTTCCAGCTAAAATCAAAGCAACAGTTTTTGCATCGCCTTTCTGATCTATTTTGTAAGCCGAAAGCCATTTGTCAATGTTTTCATTGGTTAAAGCTTCAGCCCATGACTGTATAGAGAAATAAACCTGCTCAGGGGTATACCATCCGTTATGAGATTGTGAAAGGCTAATGAGATTTTCGAAATCATCAAAAAAGATATCATTATATAAGACGTCGGATTTTTGCGCAGAAGCGCCCTCAGAAAACTGACTTAAAAATTTTCCTAATTCAACAAAAACACTTTTTTTTGTTTCTAATGTCATAATGTTTGCTTATGAATTGTTTTGATTGTAATTTTGCACAAAAATAAGCATAATTAAGTCGAAAGTCAAAAGCTATAAAGTCAAAAGCGATTCTTGTCTTTATTTTGACTTTAGAACTTTAAGACTTTTAACTTTAAGACTAATAAACGATGGCAATTATTATAACTGACGAATGCATCAATTGTGGGGCTTGCGAACCAGAGTGCCCAAATACAGCAATATATGAAGGAGCAGATGATTGGAGATATAAAGACGGAACAAGTCTTTCTGGAAAAATTGTATTACCTGACGGAACTGAAGTTGACGCAGATGACGCTCAAACTCCAATTTCTGACGAAATCTACTATATAGTACCAGGAAAGTGTACAGAATGTAAAGGTTTCCATGATGAGCCGCAGTGTGCTGCTGTTTGTCCTGTTGACTGTTGTGTGCCAGATGATGATCATGTTGAAGACGAAGAAACTTTGTTAGAAAGACAAGCGTTTTTACATAACGAATAATTATTTCTGAACATCTATAAAAAATAGGATCCTGAGTTGTAAAACTCAGGATTTTTTTTGCCCCCTGATATCAGGTATTTTTAAAAGTTAGTTTGTTGATAACTAATGTTTTATTTTTTTGGTGTTGCTTTATTGTTAAAAAAACAATAATTTAGTTGAAAATATAACAACGCCTATGAAGCAACTGCTACTTTTATTTGTCGTATTATTTAATTTGAATGTTTTTGCACAAAATGATGAATATTCTATTTATGTAAAAGACATTGAAACCCTACAGCCTATTGAGAATGCTACTGTAATGGTCTTAAAAACGAAACAGGTTTTAATGACTAATGCAGATGGTAAAATAACTTTTGTTTTGAGCGGAGGATCAAACATACAGGTTTCAGAAATGAATTATGAAAATCTGACTGTTCGTTGGGCCGCCTTAAAAGAAAGCGGATTTGTAGTTTATCTTAAAAATAAAAAAGAAAACTTAGACGAAGTTGTAGTCTCAAAAGAAAATCCTCAAAAAATGCTTCAGAAAGTAGTTTCAAATTCGAAACAAAAAATTAGCGTTGCACATCGACTAAAAGTATATGTTCGTGAATTTTTTATGCTAGACAATCAATATTCTTATTATAATGATGGATTGGTTAACTTTCAATTCAATAAAAACAATACAACTACGTTATTAGTAGAACAAAATCGTTCTTACGGTTTGATAGACACAGATGTTAGTGCAGATTTGAAAGGGTATAATTTGAATGATATCATGGAGAATTACTCTAACTTTAAGTATTTGGATCCATTGTTGGATCCCAAAGCGAAAAAGGAATATGATTTTACAACAAAAGGACATTCAAAAAATAAAGATTATTATATAATGTCAGTTGTTCCGCTGGATAAAGCAAAAGAGGCAATTGATAATTTTGAAATTATTTACGATCCTGAGAAAAAAATTATAGTAGAATTTACAATTTCTGTAACGCCAGGAACACTGGATAAAGTGGAAGAAAAGACAAAAGAGGGCGAAAAGAATATTACAAAATCGTTTGTCAAAGTAGATTATAGATGGGACGGCACGGATTATTATTTATTGAGTTCAAATGAAGAAATTGGCTATAATGTTGTTTTAAAAGATAAAACTAAAAATGTTCAGGTAAGAAATAGTTTTGTGACAACAGGTTTCAATAAACAGAATTTCACTTATAGTGAAAGTGATGTTTTTAAAGAAAAATCGCTTTTTAATAAGAAAAACAAAATCCTGACCAATTATTGGGATATTTCGGGATTTACAGCAACAGAGCAAGAAAAAGCTATTATTGCATCATTAGAGTTTAAATTGTAATTAAATAAATAGAAAAGAAAAATCCTGAACGTTATGCTCAGGATTTTTTGTTTTATTTCAGGCTGAGTGAAGTCGAAGTCCATTATGATTTTTGATCTGCTTTGTAGAGTTTCTTGCGTGTCCTTCGACTTCGCTCAGGAAGACAAAAAAAGAACTCATTCAATTGTCAGGCTGAGCGGAGTCGAAGCCCCACGTTAATTATTAAAAAGTAAAACCAAGTCTTGCATAGTAATAAGCACCACTGAATCCCATTTGTACTGCATCCCAATATCCTCCAGCTTCTGTGTTTCCTTGCTCATCTTGTTTGGACGGATATACATTAAATAAGTTATTGCTTCCGATAGTTAGTTTTAAACTTTTAGTAAATTGATATCCAACAGTTAAATCGGTTACCACTCTCGGATTGTAAACATCATCTTCGTCTGCATAATCTACCAAAACAACTTTGCTGAAACGAGTAAAAGCTAGTCCAGCGTCAAATTTATTTTTAGCATAGTTTAGGTTTAAACTGAATTTGTTGTCTGGAGCAGAAGCCAATAAAAAGGCTTTTTCACGTTTTCCGAAGAAAGTAGCTTCATCAAGAGTGCCGTTTTTTACTTTGTCAATTTTCATATCGTTGATATTTCCAACCAAAGTGGCGCTAAGCTGACCAAAATCGTATCCTTTTTTCCAAGAGAAAACCACATCAAGACCATGTGTACTCGTGTCTACACCATTGGCAAAAAACTGTGCTTCAGAAACACCAAGGTTTAAAGCGCTTGCATCAAAATATCCAGTAAGTACAATACGATCTTTTACCTGAATATAGTAACCGTCAATTGTTGCAGTGAAATCTCCAAAAGATGCAGTAAAACCTAAAGATGCATTTACTGCTTTTTCTTCGTTTAATTTACCAATTCCAAAAGCTCTTGTGATTTCGCTGTCGTTTGGCGCTAATAAAACTTCGGTTGCACCGCTTGCATTAAAGTTGGTGAAACGTAAATTGTAATAAATCTGTGCTAATGATGGTGCACGGAAACCTGTACTTACAGAACCTCTTAAATTAAAGTGATCGCCGAGTTTTAATCTAGAGGCCAATTTTCCATTTACAGTACTACCAAAATCACTATAGTTTTCAAAACGGATGGCTGCATTTACCATCAAATCTTTGGTTATATCCAATTCGCCATCAGCATATAAAGAGAAGTTGGTACGGCTTTCATTTACTTCATTCGCAGGGCTATAACCGGGAAAACCTTGAGAGCTTCCAGGTCTAGGATTTCCCGAAATAGGATCAATTGGCGCGCTTTGGGTGGTAGGATCGGTAATAGGTTGTCCGTTGGTGTCGTAAGTGGTATATGACCCTTCTTCGCCAGCAAAGATTTCAAATTTTTCTACTCTAAATTCGGTTCCAAAAGCAATATTAAAACCTTCAAGAACACTGTCATAACTTTTAGAAATATCAAAATTAGTAGTGTTTTGGAGCAAACTATGTCCTCCAGCATCAAACTCGTGAGGGGATTTTTCTTCTAGGGAAGCATTTATTGTTCCTTTAATGTCGTATTGAAATTTATTTTTTCCGAAAGTATTACTCAAATCAAATTTCCATCCTCCAGTAGATTCTGTTTTGATTCCGGCAGCAACTGAATTATCATTAATTTTTGATGTAATTCTTGGCGTATAACCTCCAGGATAAACTGATTCTACCACTCTTTCGCCATCATTTCTGGTAAAAGCATAAGCATCTGTATCTCTGAAATTACTTCCTCCAAAAGCGTAGAATTCTGTTTTGTCTGCAATCGGAATAGAAAGATTGGCAAATAAATTTACTCCGTGCATACTTGCATCGCCAAAACCTTTTCTAAAATCATAAGCAGGTCTTAAGGTTTTATTTTTATTCAAAAACTCACCTGTAAAGTTTACATAGCCGCCTTTGGTTCCTAATGCAACTCCATAATTGGCTGCAACTCTCACAGAACCACCATCAAAATCCTGATCTTTTCCGTATGAATTTCCATTTCCATCTTGATCTAATCTAAAGCCTTTTGTATTTGGTGTTCCAGGAAGAAAATCGCCTTTCGCCTTTGTGTTGAAAGCACCGTAAGTTACAGATCCCGTTAATTCGTTTACATTATCGTTTGTAATGATATTGATTACTCCTGCAATGGCATCAGAACCGTATTGTGCCGAAGCGCCATCGCGCAAAATCTCGATCCTTTTAATAGAAGCGGCTGGAATTGCATTCAAATCTGTTCCTGTGTTTCCACGACCTCTTGTTCCAAATAAGTTAATTAAGGATGATTGATGCCTTCTTTTTCCGTTTATTAAAACCAAAGTCTGGTCAGGTCCCATACCTCTTAATGAAGCTGGATCTACGTGATCGGCACCATCAGAGCCTGATTGTTTGTTGGCATTAAAAGATGGAGCAACATATTGAAGTAATTGATTAATTTCAATTTTACCACTTTGTGTTGTTACATCTTTTACACTAATTACATCAATGGGAACAGCAGAATTTACAACAGTTCTCTTGGTGCTTCTGGATCCTGTAACAACAACGTCGCTTAAAACTTGACCTTCGCTTTCGCCCAAAACAACGTTTATCTTGTCGGCAGAAGCTTGTTTTTCGACTGTTCCGAATCCTACATAACTGAAAATTAAAGTAGCGCCTTCTTTTACTTTTATTTTATAACTACCTTCAAAATCGGTAGAAACACCATTTGAAGTTCCTTTTTCGACAATATTTACACCAGGAAGCGGTGCACCAGATTTGTCTTTGACAACACCTGAGACTTCTTTTTGTGCAAAAAGAAACGCTGAACTCAGCAGAAATAGTAATAATGCAATCTTTTTCATGGTATTTGGTTTTTTGGTTTGTTTTTTGTTGATTAGTTTTATAAAAGTACTTTTTTTTAACAAAAAATTAGTAAAATGTTTAAAAATTTTTAAGATTAGGGCTAAAATTATATTATTGAACATTTTTACTTCGTGCAAGAGCTATTAAATCTTATATTTGCAAAATTTTAAAGCCAAAAAATATCATTTTGGCAGAAATGAAGAAAAACACGTAAATCATAATGCATTAAATAACAGGGTTTAATGTTGAAGACCTTTTTAAGAGGTCGAATAAATAAATAGAAACAAACAGATGAAAGCAGGAATTGTAGGATTGCCAAATGTTGGAAAATCAACATTATTTAATTGTTTATCTAATGCAAAAGCGCAGAGTGCTAACTTTCCGTTTTGTACAATCGAGCCAAATATTGGTGTTGTAAACGTTCCAGATCCAAGAATCAACAAATTGGAAGAATTGGTAAAACCAGAACGCGTTCAAATGGCAACTGTAGATATCGTAGATATTGCAGGTTTGGTAAAAGGAGCAAGTAAAGGTGAAGGTCTTGGAAACCAGTTTTTAGGAAACATTAGAGAGTGTAATGCTATTATTCACGTTTTACGTTGTTTTGATAATGATAATATCGTACACGTTGATGGAAACGTAAATCCAATTCGTGATAAAGAAACTATCGATATCGAATTGCAGTTAAAAGATTTAGAAACTGTTGAAAAACGTTTAGAAAAAGTAAAACGTGCTGCAAAAACAGGAAATAAAGAAGCTCAAACAGAAGAAGCTTTATTAAATAGAATTAGAGAGGCTTTATTACAGGCAAAATCTGCAAGAACAATTGTTCCTCAAAATAATGATGAAGAAGTTTTATTAGAAAGCTTCCAATTGATTACAGCAAAACCAGTTTTATATGTTTGTAACGTAGACGAAAGTTCTGCAGTAAACGGAAACAAATATGTAGATCAGGTTCGTGAATTAGTAAAAGACGAAGAAGCTGAAGTTATTATTCTTTCAGTAGGAGCAGAGGCTGATATTACAGAATTGGAAAGCTACGAAGAACGCCAAGTTTTCTTAGAAGATATGGGATTAACTGAGCCAGGAGCTTCTGTTTTAATTCGTGCAGCTTACAAATTATTAAAACAACAGACTTACTTTACAGCTGGTGTAAAAGAAGTTCGTGCTTGGACAATCAATATCGGAGCTACAGCACCGCAAGCTGCTGGAGTTATCCACACAGATTTCGAAAAAGGTTTCATTCGTGCAGAGGTAATTTCATATGATGATTACGTTCAATACGGTTCTGAAGCAAAAGCAAAAGAAGCTGGAAAATTCAAAGTTGAAGGAAAAGAATATATTGTAAAAGATGGTGATGTAATGCATTTCCGTTTTAACGTTTAATTTTTTTTTCTTTAGAAAATAGAGTAAAGAATAAAAAGAATAGATTAAAACTGCTGGAGAGATTCAGCAGTTTTTTTTATACTCAAAATCAAAGTTCTGTTTTGTCAGGCAGAGCGAAGTCGAAGCCCACGCAAAGATTGTCTTATACTTTGCGGAGCTTTTTGTGTGTCCTTCGATTGCACTCAGGATGACAAAAACAAGAATAAAAAATCAGTTTAAATCTGCGCTTTCGCGAAAGCGAATCCGTAAAATCTGTGTACCGTTTTCAGGAAACAAAATTTTTGGCTTAAAAATTGGTTAGAGAAAAATTAACCAATTACTAATCTAAAATCAATCAATCAAAATGATAAAAAAATCATTTAAAATTCTAGGCTGGACACTTTTCGGAATTTTCAGTTTTCTTGCTCTGTACATTACTTCTGTTTTTATTATTTCTAAAATTACAGTCAACTCCGATATAGCAAAAGTCGAAGAACAAAATGCTATTCCAATTTACATTCTTTCAAACGGAGTTCATACCGATATTGTAGTTCCAATTAAAAACGAAGTTAAAGATTGGCGAAACGAAATTCAGTTTAATCAAACTCAATCAAAAGATTCGTTAATGAATTATATTGCTTTTGGCTGGGGCGATAAAGGATTTTATCTCGAAACGCCAGAATGGTCAGATTTAAAAGCCAGCACAGCCTTCAAAGCCGCTTTCGGAATCAGTTCATCTGCCGTGCATGCTACATTTTTTAAGCAATTAAGAGAAGGAGACGACTGCAAACGTATTTTGATTTCTAAAGAAAATTATCAAAAATTAGTCTACTATATTTCAAATAGTTTCAGCGATCCAGTTCGTCCACAATGGATTGAAGGCCACAGTTATGGCAAAAAAGACGCTTTTTATGAAGCAAAAGGAAGTTATAGCCTTTTCTATACTTGCAACACTTGGGCAAATAATGCTTTAAAAGCGGCCAATCAAAAAGCAAGTTTGTGGACGGTTTACGATAAGGGGATTTTTTGTCATTATAAATGATCTTTGGATGAAGAAAGCAGTTTTAGTTATAGCAATAGCTGTATTAATTGTTTCCTGCAAAAAGGCTGATGCAGTTGCAGAATCTGATGGTTTGACATTTTATTTTGAGAATCCTCAACCGATTGATGATTCTGAACTAAATAGCTTTCCTTCTAAATTTAGAGGGCTATATATGAATCCAGATTCTACTTTTTTAAGAATTGACGATAATGGAATCTTTAGAGAGTATTATTTTAAATTCAAGGTTCACAGACAAAAATTAGATTCTTTAAAATCTGAATATGACCTCATCGATGGGAAATTAATTACTAAAGATAGAAAGGATAAATTTGATGTGCTTAAAAAAGGTGATTCTATTGAATTGTCTCAAAGAGATACGGATACATTATTCAGATTGTCATACAGTCAGAAATTAAAGCGTATTAATAGGCAGTTGGTTTTAAGTACAAGAGATTCTATTTTTTGGAACATAAAAACGATTACGTTAGAAAAGGATATTCTTAAAATTAAAAATATTTATTTACCGGAAGACTTGAAGAAATTCGACTCGGTTACTGTCATAAAATCAAAAATGCTAGATTCACTTTGTTATTTGATCAAACCAACAAAGAAAGAATTTAAAAATATTTTAAAAATTAGAAATCTAGGATATGATCAGGAATATAAAAAAGTTTCAAAATAAACATGGTAAAAATGTAAAATTCTGCTAAAAAGCAAGAATTTAAAATTTTTCAAGATTGCTTAAATTTGAGAGAATATCAAATAAGCAGCACATGAAAATCAAAAATATATTCTCCAAAACTTGGTTTCTCTTAAAGAATACCTTTTTAGAATTTAACGATGATAATGCAATTAAGTTAAGCGCTGCATTGGCATACTATACCATATTTGCGTTACCACCTTTATTGATTATTATTATCACAATTTGCGGTTTCTTTTTTGGAGAAGAAGCAGTGACTGGAGAATTATACGGACAAATTAATGGTTTGGTAGGTAATGGCGCTGCAACTCAAATTCAGGAAGCTATTAAAAATGTGCAATTATCTGGCGATAATGTTTTTGCAACCGTATTTGGAATCGTAATGCTATTAATTGGAGCCTCAGGAGTTTTTGCCGAAATACAAAGTTCTATTAATTTTATTTGGGGACTTCGTGCAAAACCAGATAAAGGAATTAAGAAATTTATTCAAAACCGCCTAATGTCATTCTCGATGATTGCTTCGGTTGGTTTTTTAATGCTTGTCAGTCTTTTTATAAGTACAACTTTAGATTTACTTAGTGCACGTTTAAAAGTCTATTTTCCAGAAAGTACAGTCTACTTATTTTACATTGTGAACGTGGTCATTGTTTTAGCCAGTATTACACTTCTCTTTGCCATAATTTTTAGAACGTTACCAGATGGAAAAATAAAATGGAAAGATGCTTTTATAGGATCAGGAGTTACGGCAATACTTTTTATGATTGGTAAATTTGCCATTGGATTTTATTTAGGTAGTTCGACAGTAGCTTCTGTATATGGTGCAGCTGGTTCTGTGATTATTATTCTGGTTTGGGTTTATTATTCGGCAATAATTCTGTATTTTGGAGCAGAATTTACTAAGGTCTATGCAAAATCCTACGGAGGAAAAATTTATCCTAACGAATATTCTGTAGAAATTGCAAAAGAGATTTATGAAATCGACGGACCCAAAAAAGAACTAATTGAAGAAAAATTACTAAACGAGAAACCATGAAAATTATAGCCTTTGGAGGAAGTAACAGCAAACAGTCAATCAATAAACATTTAGCGACTTACGCGTCAAGTTTGTTTGAAAATGCAGACGTTGAGGTTTTAGATCTTAACGATTTTGCAATGCCTGTATTTAGTGTAGATCTTGAAAAAGAAATTGGGCAGCATGATGTGGCACAAGCATTTCTAAATAAGCTTAAAGAAGCTGATATTCTGGTTGTTTCAATGGCAGAAAATAACGGGAACTATTCTGTTGCTTTCAAAAATGTTTTCGATTGGAGTTCTAGAATTGAAAAAGATGTTTTTCAGCATAAACCAATGTTACTATTGGCAACTTCTCCAGGAGGAAGAGGAGGTGCATCTGTTTTAGGAATTGCCCAGAATCTTTTCCCGCGTTATGGCGCAGAAATTAAGGGAAGTTTCTCATTACCAGCATTTGGCTCGAATTTTGATTTACAGGAAAATAAAATCTCTAACGTTGAGTTAGATAATGAACTGAAAAACATTATTAAATCAAATTTCTAAATGCCACAAAAAAAGATTGCCCTTATTTTCCTTTTACTAAATATTTTTTCTATCAATTTTACTTTCGCTCAAAAGATTAGCGAAGTCGATAAAATAGTTGCAAAATATCCAAAAAATTTTGACAGCACCGAAAAGTTAGCCGACAGAATCGAGAAAGATTTTGATTCGGATGCTGAGCGTGCACGCGCTATTTATAGCTGGATTGCTTTTAATATAAGATATGATTACAACGCCTATTTGAATCCGCCAAGAGTGCAGGGTTTCAGTTATTCTACCGAAGCCGAAAAACAGCGAAAAATAAAACAATTGAATGACAATCTGATTCAAAAAACTTTTAACTCAAAAAAAGCGGTTTGTGAAGGTTTTACTGCTTTGTATCAGAATTTGGCTGAACAAGTTGGTTTGAAATGCGAAATTGTTAAAGGAGATTCTAAAACAAGACTGGCTGACATTGGAAGAAAAAACACTTCGTCAAACCATGCTTGGAATATGGTTTTGATTAACAAAAAATGGCGCTTGATCGATGTTACTTGGGGTCAAGGTTATTATGATAGTAATAAAGGAAGAATGGTTAATGATTTTAATCCGATTTATTTTGATACCGATCCTGACTACTTTTTTGCCAAACATTTTCCAGATTCTGGATCGTTTTTAGGAGATCGATTAAGCAAAGATGATTTCTTAAACGGTCCATTGATTTATAATAAAACGATCGAAAATGATTATAAAATCAAAACGCCAAGTTCAGGAATAATGGAAGTAAAAAATGGAGATAAAATAACTGTCGAAATTAAAAATGTTTCCAAATCCAATCAGGTTTTTTATTTAAACAAAAAGAATCAGCCGGTTAAAGTTCAAAATCCAAAGGAAAAAAGAGGAGGTTTAGAGTTTCAAATTCTTGTTGACAGCAACGTAGGTAATTATATCACGATTTTTGTTGACACCGATAGTATTGTGTCTTTTAAAATTGTCTAGAAAATAAGAGTTCATCAATATTTTATGTTTTCTGAAATTGCCGTATCTTAGCGGGAAATGAAAAGAATTTGATGCTATGGAAACAACTTTTTTGAAATCAATTTTAGATAATGATTTCTACAAATTTACAATGCAGCATGCTGTAATAAAGCTTTTTCCAAAGGCAAAAGTCCGTTACGGATTCATAAATCGTGGTAAACATATTTTTCCAGAAGGTTTTGCAGATCTACTTCGCGTTTCTGTAGATGCAATGGCAGATCTTCGTTTAACAAAAGAAGAAAAAAATTATCTGGCCCATTATTGCCCTTATTTGGACCCTACTTATTTAGATTTTCTCCAAGGATATAGTTTTGATCCTTCCGAGGTGCAAATCAGTCAAGAAGGGTCAGAAATCAGTGTTACCGTAGAAGGATTTTGGTATAGAACAATTTTGTGGGAAGTGCCACTAATGGCATTGATTTCAGAATTGTTTTATAAAGCGAGCCATCTCATTCGCTTAAATGATGAAGCCATAAAGAATCTTACGAAAGAAAAAATTGAAAGCTATAATAAACTAGGAGTTTCAGTTTTAGAATTTGGAACCAGACGTCGCCATTCTTACGAAGTTCATGATTTAGTAAATAAAACCTTGAGCACTTATGGTGGACAAAGTTTTATTGGAACAAGCAATGTACATTTTGCAATGGTCAATAACAAGCGCCCTTTAGGAACACATGCGCACGAATGGTTTATGTTTCATGCAGCGCAATATGGTTTTCAGGTGGCGAATTTTATAAGTCTCGAAAACTGGACAAAAGTTTATGGCGGTGATCTCGGAATCGCTTTAACGGATACTTATACTACAGAAATATTTTTCAACCAATTCGATAAAAAATATTCTAAGCTTTTTGATGGTGTTCGACATGACAGCGGCGACCCAATTGAGTTTGCCCAAAAAGTAATTGCTCATTATACCAAAATGGGAATTGATCCAAAATCAAAAGTTATTGTTTTTTCAGATTCTTTAAATTACGATAAAGTAAAAAAGATTGTTGATTTCTGTCAGGACAAAATAAAAATGTCATTCGGGATTGGAACCAATTTTACCAACGATGTTGGTCTTCCTGCCATGAATATGGTCATTAAATTAACCGATACAAAACCTGATAATATACATTGGCAGGGAGTTGTTAAACTTTCAGACGAAAAAAATAAAAACACAGGAACGCCCGAAATGATTGCGCTGGCAAAACAAGTGTTGGGAATCAAATAGTATTTTTTTGCTGAAAAAGCAGTTTTTTATATTTTTAGTGTTTGTTTTATTTTAAAATCAATTTAAATAGAATTTAAACTGTTATTATTCATAACAAAAAAGAAATACGCTTTTATTTTTTACCGATAAATGGTACATTAGCCAAAAATCCTAAATTCATTTATGCTAGAGCAAAATCAATACAACGAAGATAATATTCGTTCACTCGATTGGAAGGAACATATTCGTATGCGTCCGGGTATGTACATCGGGAAATTAGGGGACGGATCATCACCAGATGATGGTATTTATATTCTTTTAAAAGAGGTTTTAGACAACTGTATCGATGAGTTCGTTATGGGTGCCGGAAAAACTATCGAGGTAAGTATTAAAGACAAAACAGTTTCTGTTCGTGATTACGGACGTGGAATTCCATTGGGTAAAGTGGTCGATGTAGTTTCGAAAATGAATACTGGTGGAAAGTACGATTCTAAAGCTTTCCAGAAATCGGTTGGTTTGAATGGTGTCGGAACAAAAGCGGTAAATGCTTTGTCTAATTATTTCCGTGTAGAATCGGTTCGTGATGACAAACAAAAAGCAGCTGAATTCTCTGCTGGAAATTTGGTTCTAGAAGAAGACGTTATCGATACAACAAAACGTAAAGGAACAAAAGTAATTTTTACGCCAGACGAAACGATTTTCAAAAACTATAAATTCCGTTTAGAATATGTAATCAAAATGGTCAAAAACTATTGTTATTTGAACAATGGTTTGACTATTATTTTCAACGGAGAAAAATACTATTCAGAGAACGGACTTCGTGATTTATTAGAAGAAACGATCAATGAAGACGATTTAGAATACCCAATTATTCATTTAAAAGAGCATGATATCGAGGTTGCGCTTACACACAGTAAAACGCAATACAGCGAAGAATATCATTCTTTTGTAAACGGTCAGAATACAACACAAGGAGGAACGCACTTAGCGGCTTACCGTGAAGCGGTTGTAAAAACGATTCGTGAGTTTTACAACAAGAATTTCGAAGCATCAGATGTTCGTAAATCTATTGTAAGTGCGATTAGTATTAAAGTAATGGAACCTGTTTTTGAGTCTCAGACCAAAACAAAATTAGGTTCTACCGATATGGGTTCTGATGATGGAACTCCAGCAGTTTCTGTTCGTACTTTCGTTAACGATTTTATTAAAACGAAACTGGATAATTACCTTCATAAAAATCCAACAACTGCCGAAGCTTTATTGCGTAAAATTCTTCAGGCAGAACGTGAGCGTAAAGAATTATCTGGAATTAGAAAACTGGCAACAGATCGTGCTAAAAAAGCCAATCTTCACAATAAAAAATTAAGAGATTGCCGTGCGCATCTTCCAGATACAAAAAACCCAAGAAACTTAGAAAGTACGCTTTTTATTACCGAGGGAGATTCGGCTTCTGGATCGATTACAAAGTCGCGTGACGTGAATACACAAGCGGTTTTCAGTTTGCGTGGTAAGCCTTTGAATTCATACGGAATGACGAAAAAGATTGTGTATGAAAACGAAGAATTCAATTTACTGCAAGCAGCATTAGATATTGAGGACGGATTAGAAAAATTACGTTACAACAACATCGTAATCGCAACCGATGCCGATGTCGACGGAATGCACATTCGTTTGCTTTTAATTACGTTCTTTTTACAATTTTTCCCAGAATTAATCAAAGAAGGGCATTTGTACATTTTACAAACACCGCTTTTCAGGGTTCGTAATAAAAAAGAAACGATTTATTGTTATTCTGAGGAAGAAAGAAAAGATGCTATTGAGAAACTGAAACCAAAGCCAGAAATTACTCGATTTAAAGGTTTGGGAGAGATTTCGCCAGATGAGTTTAAAAACTTCATTGGAGACACCATTCGCCTTGATCCGGTTATGATGGATAAACACACTTCAATCGAGCAGTTATTGTCTTTCTACATGGGTAAAAATACACCAGACAGACAAGAGTTTATTATCAAGAATTTGAAAGTGGAGATTGATGAGTTGGAGGAGGTTTAAGATTAAAGAAGAAGAATTTTTTAGTAGTTTTATACTGAACAAAATATATGAAAGACGAAGAAGACGATAACATAATTCCAAACGACGACGAGAATAATCAGGATGAAAACCAAATTGATGACAATCAAAATGGAGATGATGATGAGATTATTGACGTAGATGCTAAACATTTTGAAGGACAGCATTTTTACGAAAATCAGGATGAAGAAGGCGAAGACGTTATTACAAAAGTAACCGGAATGTATAAAGACTGGTTCTTGGATTACGCTTCGTATGTAATTTTGGAACGTGCAGTTCCTGCTATCGAGGACGGATTCAAACCTGTTCAGCGTCGTATTATGCACTCTTTAAAAGAGTTGGACGATGGTCGTTATAATAAAGTTGCCAATGTTGTTGGTCACACCATGCAGTATCACCCACACGGAGATGCGAGTATTGGTGATGCAATGGTGCAAATTGGTCAGAAAGATTTATTAATTGACTGTCAGGGAAACTGGGGGAATATTTTAACAGGCGATGGAGCAGCAGCTTCGCGTTATATTGAGGCACGTTTATCTAAATTTGCTTTGGAGGTTTTATATTCTCCAAAAATTACCGATTGGGGAGTTTCGTATGATGGTCGTCGTGCAGAACCAAACAATCTTCCAGTTAAATTCCCGTTGCTTTTAGCGCAGGGGGCAGAAGGTATCGCAGTTGGTTTATCAACAAAAGTTTTGCCTCATAACTTCAACGAGTTAATTGACGCTTCGATTAAAATCTTAAAAGGAAAACCGTTTACGCTTTATCCTGATTTTATGACGCAAGGTATTGCCGACGTTTCCAATTACAACGACGGAATGCGTGGCGGACGTGTGCGTGTGCGTGCTAAAATTTCGCAATTAGACAAAAATACATTGGTGATTACACAGATTCCGTTTTCGACCAATACATCGAGTTTAATTGATAGTATTTTAAAAGCCAATGAAAAAGGTAAAATCAAAATCAAGAAAATCGAAGATAATACGGCTGCTGATGTTGAGATTTTAATTCACCTTTTCCCAGGCGTTTCGCCAGATAAAACTATTGATGCTTTATTTGCCTTTACCGCTTGTGAAACATCTGTAGCGCCTTTAGGATGTGTTATTGAAGATAATAAACCGTTGTTTATCGGTGTTTCTCAAATGTTGAAAATTTCAACAGAAAGAACAGTCGATTTACTTCGTCAGGAATTAGAAATTCAGTTAGAAGAATTAAAAAATAAGTGGCACTTTTCTACTTTAGAGAAAATCTTCATTCGTGAAGAAATGTATATTGACTTCAAATTATATGGAGATAGAGAATCACTTTATAAATATTTATACGATCGTTTTGAGCCTTTCAAAAAATCATTCGTTAGAGAAATCAATGATGACGATTTACAAAGACTGACTCAAATTCCGATGATTCGTATTACGCGTTTCGACTCTGATAAAGCGGATGATTTAATCGCTAAGCTAGAAGACGAAATGAAAGAGGTAGAGCATAATCTAGAACATTTAACAGATTTTGCAATTGCTTATTTTACGAAATTAAAAGAGAAATACGGAAAAGGCCGTGAACGCCAAACAGAACTTCGTGTCTTTGATAACGTTGAAGCTACAAAAGTTGTTTTAAGAAACACAAAACTTTACGTAAATCGCGAAGAAGGTTTCGTAGGAACGAGTTTAAAGAAAGACGAATATGTAGGTGATTGTTCTGATATTGATGATGTTATCGTATTTTTGAGAGACGGAACATTGATGATCACAAAAGTAGATGCCAAAACATTTATAGGAAAAGACATTATACACGCCGCAGTTTTTGATAAAAACGATAAACGTACGATTTATAATATGATGTACCGCGATGGTAAATCGGGGCCGTCTTATATAAAACGTTTTAATGTTACGGGTGTAACACGTGATAAAGCTTACGATTTAACTAATGGAACAAACGGTTCTCAGGTAGTTTATTTTTCACATAATCCAAATGGAGAAGCTGAGGTTGTGACTATTTTGCTTCGTCAGGTTGGAACGATTAAGAAATTGAAATTTGATATTGATTTTGCTAATTTAGCAATTAAAGGACGTGGTTCTAAAGGAAACTTGGTTACCAAATATCCAATCAAGAAAATCGAATTAAAAGAAAAAGGAATTTCGACTTTATTGCCAAGAAAAGTTTGGTTTGATGATACGGTAAAACGTTTAAATGTTGATGCAAGAGGAGAATTATTAGGCGAATTTAAACCAAGTGATAAAATATTGGTAATTAGTCAATCGGGTAAATTGAAGGTTATTATTCCTGAATTATCGACTCATTTTGATGAAGATATGATCGTTTTGGAAAAATGGAAACCTAAAAAACCAATTTCTGCAATTTATTATGATGGAGAAAAAGAACGTTATTTCTTGAAACGTTTCCTTGTAGAAAATGAAGGTAAGGAAGAAAGCTTTATTACCGATCACCCGAATTCGCAGTTAGAGATTGTTTCTACAGATTATCGTCCGGTTGCACAATTGGTTTTTGCTAAAATAAAAGGGGTTCAAAAAGATGATTTACACATTGATGTAGAAGACTTTATAGCCGTAAAAGGTTTTAAAGCTTTAGGAAATCAATTGACAACAGATAAACTAAAACAGGTAAACTTATTAGACCCGCTTCCTTATGAAGAACCTATTGAAGAAGTTCCTGAAAGACCAGAAATTTCAGAAGACGATCCAGTCGAAACAGAATTAGATGACGATGGCCAGATAGGCTTGGTTTTAGAATAAAAAAAAAACGCTAAGATTCATTTCTTAGCGTTTTTTTATAGATGGATTCTTCGATTAATTTTCAACGGGAACAATTTCTTCTTTAATCCATTTGACTTCGTTATTCTCAATAATTACCGTAACGATATCGCCATCTTTGACTTCTCCAGAAATTAGCTTCTTTGCCAAAGGTCTTCTCAAGTGGCTTCTAATAATGCTTTTAATTGGTCTTGCTCCATATTTAGCATTAAATCCGTTTTCGGCGAGATAAGTTTTAGTCTCAATCGGAATTTCGACTTCGACATTGATGTTTTTCAATAAGTCAGTAAATTCTTTTTTAAGATGTATTTGAAATATTTTAAGAGCATTTTCTTTACTAAGTGGGGTAAAAGGAATAATTTCAGTTAATCTTCCTAAAAACTCAGGTCTGAAATAATTTGCCATAATTTCCATTAAAGAAGTCGAACTCGGAATTTCGCCGCTGTTAAAGGTTTCTACAATGTGATCTGCTCCAATATTGGATGTGAAGAGTATAATAGCATTCGAAAAATCACCTTCTTTTCCTAAACGATCGTGAAGTTTACCTTCGTCCATAACTTGCAGGAAGACATCAAAAACAGATGGATGCGCTTTTTCAATTTCATCAAATAAAACAATAGAGTAGGGCTTCTGCCTAATTTTATTGACTAGCAAACCGCCTTCTTCATAGCCCACATATCCTGGAGGCGCACCGTATAGAAGAGCAGCAGAATGTTCCTCTTTAAATTCAGACATGTCAAATCTAATAATTGCATTTTCATCTTGAAAAAGAAATTCAGCTAAACTTTTGGCTAATTCTGTTTTTCCAGTTCCTGTTGGACCTAAGAAGAAAAAAGATGCAATGGGCTGACCTGCTTTGCTTAAACCTGATCTTGATTCTAAGATGGAACCAGCAACCGTGGCAATGCAATGATCTTGCCCGATCACTCTTTTGCTTAAAACCTCTTCAATTGTGTTAAGTTTATTTTTTTCTTCTTCATTTAGCTTGCCTGCCGGAATTCCTGTTTTTTGTGCAATTATAAGAGACAAATCAAAAGCCTCAATATGAACACGTTTGTCTAAAGCTCTCTTTTCGATTATTTGCAAGAGGTTTTCAATATGAGTGACGATAGCATCAGAAGATTCAAATGTTTTTGAATTATTCTCCTCATCAGCAATCATTAAAAAAGCAGTTTTGTTTGCTAAATCGGTTAAAAACCAATTACATTCTTTAATTAATTGTTCTTCAGATAAACCCTTTTCATTTTGTTTAAGAGCTTCCAATTTACTAATAAGCGCAGCTTTTTCTTTTAGAAAAGTTTCACCAGAAGTTTTTAGAACAGACATTGTATGGTCAATCAGATTTATAGCTGATTCGGGTAGACTTTTTTCTTTTAAATACCTTTTAGATAATCGAATAGATTCAGAAATCGTTTCGTCATCAATTTGTATTTTATGATGTTCCTGATATGTTTTTATTGATTCGCGAATCATTCGAAACAAGGTTTCATCATCCGATTCTTCCAGTTTCACAATTTCAAACATGCCCGAAAGCCCTTGCTCTTTTTCGATTCTTTTTGTAAATTCATCAATTGTCGAAGTTGCAATAATGTTTAAACCTTTTGCCAATTCACCTTTTAAGACATTTGAAACTCCTGAATCTCCACCATTTTTATCTAAAAGAGTATGTATTTCTTCTATAATTAAAATTGCTTTTGGATACTGTTTTAACTCCTGAATACAATTTTTTAAACGGTCTTCAATTTCTCCTTTGTACGAAGCGCCGGCAATTAAAGAAGATAAATCCAGTTCGAATAACTGCACTTTGTCTAATACATCTGGAATTTTATTATTAATGACATTTTCGACCAGAGCATCAATTAAAATGGTTTTTCCAATGCCACGATCACCAATTAGCAATACATTGGGTTTAGAGAAACGGCATAAAATTTCTTTAATAGTATTTAATTCGGCTTCACGGCCTATTGCAGGTATTCTTTTCTTGTTCTTTTCAAGATTTTTATGAATGCTGTATTTGCCCAAAAAGCCTTTTTTAACTTCTTGTTTGACCGCGTTATTATTTTGTGGAATAACAATCTGATCCTCCAATAATTCATTTCTAGAAATTGGATAAGATTTCATCTGGTCAAAATTGAAAGCTACACCAGGCGAACTGATGGCAATTACAACACCATAAAGGCTAATTTCGTCCTCATTTAATGCTATTCGAACAGATTCGGCTTCCTTTATAATTTCGTCAATGAGATCGTGTGGTTCAGCATCAAAAACATTAGTAGTTTTAGGTTCTTCTTCAATTCGAACTTCTGCCCATTCATCAAGATAATACACATCTTTACCCATAGCTTCAAGTCGTTTTAAAAGTGATAAATCTCTATTTAAAATGGCTTTTAGCAAATGTGGAGCCGAGTAATACTTGTTTGAATTGGTTTTAGCAATCTTTTTAGCAATTTCTAATGCGCTTAACAGCTCTGTACTGAAAATGTTTTTTTCTTCTTCCATACCCAATTTAATCTTTAGACCATATCAAATACTTTTTTACTTTGTAGCTGATATTTAGTCCTTTAATGCAGTTAGTTTGTTTGTCTTTGTTTAAGCGTATTGATTCGATTTTAATCTTCTTCCCTTTAACAGAGGCACATAATTGTGCAAAAGTCAATAAATCTGCGTCATTTTTTACAACTGGAATATCAAGATCATCACATAAAAATTCGGCAAAATCATCTTTTACTTTACTGCCTTCTGCCACTTTTTTAAATAAAATCTCAAACTGATCTTCAGACATTTTAGGTGCTTTTTTGACTGTGGCAGTACTGTCTTTTACTGTTTTTGCTTTAGGAGCAACGGGTACGTACTGCAACATTTCTTCCAAAGGATCTTTTTTTACAGGACCGCGAGGAAGCGCAAAAGCTTCTGCTTTTTTCTCAAATTCATACGAACTAACATCCAACGGATTGGTCTTTTTTATAACTCTTGGATGCACATAAATTATCTTTTTTGCGACACGGCTGAAATCGCCATTTATGACCAGCGTAATTGTTTTTTCACCAGGAGTAATGAAGTTGTAGACTGGGTTTGAAGAAGTCTCATCGATGCCTTTATTTTCACCAAATGCCCACTCCCAAGTCTTAGCATCTTCAGAAATTGACTTAAAATAGGCTGGCTGTCCAACGGTGATCGTTTTAGGTACAATAATCTTTGGTGTGCCTATTTTATCGGCAGCAAATTTGTCTTTTATAACCAGCTCTTTTGTATGGGTGCAACCCCCGTTTATGGTTAGTGTTACATAGTATTTTCCTGGGTTTTTGTAAATGTGAAAAGTATGTTTTCTGACATCTTTTTCTGATCCGTCTCCAAAGTCCCAAACCCATGATTTTGCATTAGGAGTTTTATCATAAAATTCTATAGATTCTTCTGATTGCGATTGGTCTGAAAAGATATAAAATTTTGCGTCTTCACAATCGACATGATTAAAAAATTGAACTATAAAGGCAATGATTCCAGCTAATAACAGGATGGTAAAAAAAAATACAATCCTAATATCGATATTTTTTTGATTCATTTTTAAATTTTGGAATATTTTACTATGTAAGATAATTTTAACAAAAAACGGAAGCAAATGTAGTTTTTATTATTTTAAAAAACTTATATTTTATAATATAAATTTTACAAAAAAGATTTGTATTCTTACAAAATATTTTGTTAGGTTTGTAACCACCTCGTTCCAAAATGTAAATAAATTCATAATAAACGAGTTACGTCCACAAATGAGAATTTTCTCAAGGTTGAAAAAGGAAAAATGAGCGATAAGTTTGTTTTTAATGTTGCTGAAATTTTAAAAAAGACCCATTTTGGGAAGTCAATTATTTTTTAATTATCTAAAAAGAGCGTATTAATATTATTTTTTATGAGGCAAATTGTTATAATGATTCTTATGATGCATTTATTTACAGAATGCCATGCTCAAAAATATATTTCCCAAATTCCCTTCAAGTATGATTATTCTTTGGAGCTATTAAAAAAACAGTCTCAAATGACCGAAACAGGTTTAAAGAATAAAACAGTCGTAAATGATAACTCCGAGAATTTAAGCGACGAAGTATTGGCTCTCAAAGAGAAATATTCTATTATTCTGGCAGTAATGCCAAATAAAATCACCAATTACAAATTATACTCGTACCTAGATCCTTGGTTGAACACGCCGTATAAAGAGAAAAGCTTTTCTAAAAAAGGAATCGATTGCTCTTATTTTCTACAGTCTCTATACAGTGATGTTTACAAGGTTACTCTTCCTAAAGATCCTGCAGGGATGTGGAAATCTAAATCGATCCAGATTTTTACAGGGAGGAGTTTTCTTGCCGAAGGCGATCTGGTTTTCTTTAGATACGATAAAGATCATCCAATATCTGATGTTGGCTTGTATCTGCATAATGACCGAATTCTGGCTTGTACAGACAAAGGTTTGGCAATATATAATTTCAATGATGAATACTTTCAGTTACGATATATAGGCGCAGGACGAATCAACGAAGATGGAAAGAAAAAGTAAAAAAAGTCTTGAGGAGCTTGCATACGAAATAGAGAGTATTTCCTATGATATAAGGGCAGAAGTTGTTGCTAATGAACTTCTTGAAAATAAAGCCGTGGCACAAGACGAAATCACGATTTCAAACCATGGACAGTTTTCACGAGCCTACAGAAGTGATATTCTAGGAGCAGGAATTCAGGACGATAATTACGACAAACAGGAATATCTTAATATTAGGCTGTCGCGAGATAGTATGTATGATGCATTACCTGAGGGTTTTGTTCATAGTTTGACTGAAAATAATGCGGATAAATCTGTAAAACAGATGATTAAGGAGCATAAACACCAGAAAAAGCAAGAAGCAGAAGCTCGTGTTTTTTTTACTCCTTTTGAAAATGAGATTTTTCATTATCGAACTAAAATTGAAAGCGTTGAAAGAAATTTTCTGTATCAGCTGAATGGAACTAAACCATTGGAGTTTTTCTATGATTTTTGGGGACTGTCGCACATTTATCCAGAAATTTTAGTTTCAAAGTTTATTCAGCTTTTACCCTATGCGTATAAAATAGTGGGAGATATAGACTTGGCTTGTCATTGTTTGTCTAGTATTATTGAAGAAAAAGTAACTTATACAACGACTACTTCGAAAGAATATAGTGAAGAAGGAGAGCAGATTAAGTTAGGTGAAAATAGATTAGGAGTTGATTTTATTACCGGGAAAAATTACATGGATTATTCGATGAATTTAACCATAAAAATAGGTCCGATAGCGAATAAACCGTATCAGCATTATCTTAAAAACGGCGAGATAAAAATATTTATAGATTGTTTTTGCGAACATTTCTTTCCGATGGAAGTAGAAGTAAAAACAGTTTTATTGATTAATGAAGAAACCGAAGAGTTTAATTTTAGTAAAGAACCTGTGTTAGGGTACACAACACGAATTTAGTAATGGTAAAAAAGCATTTATTAGCCCTTATTGATATTAGGCTTATTGTATTTTTAGTAGCGATTATAGCAGTGAGTTTTATACTTACGATGGTATTCAGCGATAAGATAAAAGAATTTGCAGTACAGTATAAAAGAAAATTTTACATCTATGTTTTCTCATTTGTATTGATATACGCCCTTGTTGGGTTTTTGGGTTATAACAAATTATTCACAGAGTTATCAGACGAATTTCGATTTTATCAAATAGCATCACTTTTGTTCGGAATCCTTAATGTTTACCTGTACAGATGGTACTTTAATGAATTCAATAAAAAAGGATCTGTTGGTATAGAATTGTTGTTTTCTTTACTAATAACACTTTACTCAAGCGTATTATTTGTCATTATCTACACGGCATTAAACGGCATTGCCTTGACTTTTTTAATGTGTTCTCACTTCTTGGTATTTATCGTTCCAACAGGAGTTTATGCGGTATTTAACTATATGATGCAGATACCTCCTAAAGAGTATGTTACTTGGAGAATACCAGAAAGAAAAAATCCTTTTCCTGAGATAGAAAACGTTCAAATGAAGGATTTATTACTGATAACATTATTGATTCAGAAAAAAGAAAGCGATACAAAATATACCTCAATTAGATCAAAAGGTCCGGTTAGAATTGATTTTGGGGCTCTATTTTATCATACCGTTTCAGGATATAATGAGCATAATGCAGAAAGTAAAATTGATTTAAAGCATAATGGAGAAAATTACAATTGGGTTTTCTTTTTACAGCCCAAATGGTATCAGACAGCGAAATATGTCGATGCGAAATATACTTTAGGGATGAACGGCATCACTGAAAATTCAGTCATTATTTGTAAAAGACAAAGAGTGAAAGAAATTACTCAAACAAAAAAAGAAGGAAAAGGTAAAGACTTTATGTTTGAACCTAAGATGGAAAATAAAGAAAAAGAGGTTGAAGTTTAACATTTTTTGAGACAATATGTATCATATAGATAAACCTGAAGAGTCAACATACGACAAGTTCCGTACTTATAAGATCAAAAAAGGAGATACACTTGCAAGCGTAGCCAGAGATCTTGGTGTTGAGGCCGATGAGCTTAGGTGGTATCATAATATGTATTGTGAGATTCAAGATTTAATAGAAGCTGATTTTAAAAGTTATTCTCGGTTTTTGATTCTGGCTCCGGAAAAATATATTGAAGATCGAAAAGAAAAAGAAGAGAAAAAGGGACAAAAAGTAACCTTAGCGAGTAATCATATATTGCCTTTTGTTGCAGACAGAATTAATAAGGATTATAAAGTTCAGTATACAACTGTCTTTGGGGATCAAGTTGATACTTTAGAAATGGAAACTAGTGTAAAATGGCTAGCTACGGATAAAAACAGTTTTCATTTGTTTGAGATAAATAGAGATGCTATTAAGGTAAATAATGAATTGCCAGATACCGTAATGGATGAGTTGGCGGCAAAAACTGCGAAAGTGCTTTATCCATTAAAAATTGTGGCTGATAACACGGGGAAATGGATTGCTGTTTACAATTTTGATGAAATTGAAAATCGTTGGAAAGATATTAAGGAGGCGATTTTAGATTATTATGAAGGAGAGGTTGTCGAAAACTATATTGATCATGCAGATTATGCATTAGAAAGTTCAGATTCATTATTTAAGTTTTTGGCTTCGGATTATTTTTTAAGAACTTTTTTTAACGGAATTCATGTTGGTTATACAGCCAATTTTTCATTCAAGAATGAAGTTTTCTTCCCATTAGAAAAAGATGAAGAATCTAAGTTTGAAGTTGAGCAGAAAATTAATACTCTTTTGGATGAATCTAATCTCATAAAGGTGGAGCAGATAGGTCATTTTGTAGATGACGGAACTGAAGCAAGTTTTGGATTTGATCCTTGGAAAGGAAATTATAAAGCTTCTTATTTTTTAGATGAAGATACTTATTGTATTGAAAAAGTGAATTTAGAATGCAATATAGAGTATGATGAAGCAATAAAAGTGATTATACAAATTGAATCTATTAAAAAAGAAGAGAATTAGATTTAAAGAATAGAACGGAGTAGTAAAGAGATTGTAATATTCAAAAATGATAAGGCAATGAGTGAGAAACATGTAGTAGTGCAAGGAGCGACACTAAAATGTAAATTTAGTGTAGAACCTAAAACAGATGTACTAAAAGTAAAATCGCAGGAAAAGCATTATGCCAATGATAAAGATGCTGAAAAAAAACTCATTGCTACTGATAAAGAAATTGGCCAAACATTAGAAAAAAACACGTTTGGCAAGTGTAAAATGCAACCTAACGGAAGTGGTGATTACTTGCCATGTCAGGCTACAATTACAAAGTGGAGCGCCTTTTATGAAAAAGTAACATTAAGTAATCAAGGGAAAATTTTACTGGAAGACAGTAAAGGAACCTGTCCTATTGGAGGGCCAGATTGTATAGAAGTAGACAAACATGGTCAAAAAGCAGAAGCGAGCAAACAAAATGCGAAAAAGGCTAAACCGCAAGTAAATAACCAGTTAAATCCGCTGGTTAATACATCAAAATTTCAAGAGAGTTTAGAAGAGAGTGATTCTATTTGTAAATAAAATAAAATAGTATGTCAGATTTTAGAATAATTGGAAACCCGGATCCTGTTGTAGGTAAGGAAGAATTCTACTCAGTAAATACTTTTTTACCGAGCGTTCTGCCTTTTCAAAATACAGCTTCTAACAATAGTTTTGAACAGCCTGTAAAATGGGAAATTTATATTTTAGAAAATGGAAGATGGCGCAAGACAAAAGAAAATGATAAAACAGGAAAAAGAATTTCTTATACCTTTCTTCAAAAAAGTTTAGAAAGAAAAGGAATCCGCATTCTGGCAAGAAGAGGAGAAGATGTAGCACGCCTAAATGTTACCACTCATCCAGCCGAAAAACCTAAAATCGAAAGTATTGAATTACTGGATAAAAATGGAAAGATACCATCAAAAGCGCTTTCATATGGACAAACTCTAAAAGCAAGAGTTCACTGTCTTCATATGGAAAAACACAAAGTATCTGTTACATTGTGGGAAGATGATGCAGCTGGTGCTGGACATAATAAAGAAAATGAAAAAAATATAATACAAACACTTTCAGGAGTTGTTAAAAACGGTAAAGCAGACGTTGACTTTTTGCTAAAACCAAGTTTTGCTAAAATTGCAAAACAAAATGGACCAGAAGAAGGTAAAGTTCACGAATACTATGTTACAACAGATTTTAATAAAGATAAAATAGCAAGTAATAATGTAAACGTAAATGATCTTGAAACTCCTGTAGCGCCATTTAAAGGCAAAGTTCCGGTACAACAGCAGACTCCGGCTAAACCAAAAGCTTCTTTGCCACAGCCTGTACAAACAAAAACCAAGGCTCCGGCTTCAGGTTCTTCATCTGCTCCAAAAGTTAAAGCTGAAATTACGAATGTACATCTTACAGATACTGCTGGACGTGCGATAAGTGGAGTTTTTAAAGGTAAAGAAATTAAAGTTTGGATAGATTCTAAGGGTTTGATAGATAAAGAAATACGTCTTAAATTATACGATGAAGATGGAATTTCGAATGATTTGTTATTTGATGAAAAATTTACTATTAAATCAAATATATATGCTGTAGTTGTTGCTCTTAATCAAATTCCAAGAAGCAAAGGAGGAGGCTATTGGGGAGAAGGTGCAGAACAGGAAGTTTATGCTTATGTTGAAGTTATACAGACAGGAGAACATAAGGAAAGTAAAGTAGTGGATGTTGATGCTACAGTTTTTAAACCAGATCCTGTAGAACAAACTAATAAGGTTGCGAAAGTCGGCGGGGAGCAGAAGAAAGAGAAATTTGAAAAAGTTATAGGGCTAGGAAAAGAAGCTGTTTTATATATAACTAGTGAAATTGCTACCGAAATAAAAGTAGATAGGAATGGGAGAATAGAGTCATATCCTGATTATGGTGGTTTTAATGGAATGAATGAATATAAAGAAGCGGGGAAAATTTATTGCAAAAAATTGCCAAATGATAAAAGTGCATTTCCTTTATATAAAATGTATGTTTATAGAGGAAATAAAACAGGAGAAGCTATAAAAAAACTTAAGCAAGATATAAAATACAAAACTTATGAAAATGCAGAGTCTACTATTTTAACAGTTGCAAGACATACGCAATCGAATAATAAGAATTATGCAAGTAAAGGCCCGATTCCTCCTAATAATTTAAATAGTTTATATAGAATAAGATATATGCAAGCTTGGAATCATTCCGGAAAAGAGAGTTTTAGATATAGGTTTGTTGATGATAATGTTTCTAATTTGAGACCTTTAGAAAATTTAAGATTAGAGGTTTCGAGTGGCGCAATGACATTAAAAGGTAGAAGTTCAATTTCTATAGATCCATGGAAATCTAAAGACTTAATAGGTTGTTTAGGAATAAGAAATTCTGATGGAACAAATCATTCTAGTTGTGGAAGTGAAATGGGAGACTTAAGTGCATCAAATTATAAATTTGTTTACCACGCTTTAAATAATTACTTAGAAAGTGTTATTCCTGAACTTACAGGAGTATATGGAAGACGAGGGTATTCCAGTAATGGGCGAATTGTAGTAAAAGAATCTAAATATGAGGAAGAAATAAAAGTTTTTGCTTTGATAGATAATTTACCAGAATTAAACAAAGATGACAAATTATTTAATTTGGAAGATGCTAGAAGAGCTTTAAGATTGATCTATGATAATTATGGTGAAGAAATAGCTAAAAATGTAGAAATGATGTATAGATGGGAATGTTCTCATTTTAAATCAGGACAGTATAAACATTGTGGAGGACCAGGGATGGAAGCAGCAAACAATAATCATCCAACTTATGGTTGGGATGGTGAAGTCTATAATAAATTTCCACAATACACCCCAATTGGGATATGGGAAGAGTTTGAAAATGAAGGAATGAGTGGAAGAGGAGGGAATACACAAGTAACTGATTCCAAAAAAAGATATATTAAGTTTCCATCTGTAGAAGCGGGAATGGTTTATGTTGCAGAGTTTTTAGTTAGACATAATGGAAATGTAGGGAGGTGGCATACAAGAGATGTAAGTAGACAATCTAATTATGTGACAATTATTAATACAACAATTCCGAGAATTGTTAATAGTTTTTAGAAATATGAGAAAAATCAATATCGTTTTATGTTTATTCATTTTGCTATCGATAATAGCATGTTCAAAAAAAAAGGAATCTAATGAAAATAAAGTTTCTTTAACTTCAACCAGACAAGAGTCGGACTGTGAAAAAATTCTTTTTCAGCTTTTTTATACCAGTGATTTTGAAAAAAAAGAAAAGTATGAGGTTAGGATTGATGATATCAGAAATGATACTATTATTATCAAAGCTTTTACAAGAAACAATTTATCAGATAATCCTAAAACTCAAGAAATCGTAGAAAGTGTTGTCGGTTGGTTCATCATTCCTCCAAAAAGGGATGCACTATATTTATCATTAAATGCTTTAGATCCTATTGAACCTAGTTTTAAAAAAATAAAAACTAAACAAGACTATTTTAGTGATTTTTTAAATTGTAATAATCAAAAACAAACAAATGAGATGAAAAATGAAATAAAGTTCACGGATTTATTTAATGAAGGTACTAATATTGATTTTGCCCCTAAGGATTTAAATAAGGATACTCCAGAAATTAAAGATTTCAAGAAAAAGCTTGAAATATATTTTGATGAGATTCCTTTGCCAGAAGATTTTGATAGTGAAAATTTATCATACTTAGTAAATAATGAAACTTTCTTTGATTTACAATATTATGCAAACAGTGCTTGGCTACAGTATTTTATTACTAAATATAAGATAGATGTTACTCTGCTAAATGATTTAATGAGTCAAGCAATAAAGCAAGAAGATTATAACGCTGTTAAAACATTAATAAATAATCATTATGCTGTTTCGGAAATAGATTTACAAGTTTCTTCTGAAACTAAACAAGAATCGGAAAATAAAATTCAGGAAAATAAAAAAGATGGTTATGAAAGTTATATTGTTTCAAATTCTAAAATTGATGAAATAATAAATTTGCTTCATGAAAAATTTAATTTAAACAAAATAAGTGACCCTGATGGTTTTACAAATTTGAGAAAAGAGAAAAATACATCTTCTGAAATTCTTCAAAAAATTACTACAGGAACTAGAATTCAAATTTTAGATAATTCAGGTGAATGGTGGTTAGTACAAACGAAAGAGGGTAAAAAAGGATATGTATATAAAACTAAGATAAAAGCGGAATAATATAAATAACATAAATGCTCCTTGACATATTGAAAAGAAAAGCCCCGGCTAGCAAAAGTTTCATGCTTTTGTTAGCTGAGGGAATTAAATGAAAAAATATATAATCTTTACAGTATGTAAAGTTTGTTTGATTATATCATTGTGTAAACAATTTCCTTCCTTAAGGAAAATTGAACAAAGTAAAAGCGAAAAGAAAACAATGATAAAAACAAGATGATCTTGATAATTGGAATAGTAACAAATTGTAAATCTACGCTATCAGTTTATAAAAGTAAAGAACAAATAAATTTAGATAGAAGAAAAATTCAAGATTACACCACTGATAAATGAAATTTACGTCAATCAATATTAAAAATATGAAGTCTAGCTGTATAAAATATCTAAATCAAATAATTATTACCATTTCTATTATAGCCTTATTTACGGATTGCAAAACAAATAAATCTATTGTTGAAGAAAATAGAAGTTTAAAGGATGTCAATATATATGTGACAGGATATGAATATAATGACAGTAAATTTGAACATTCAATCGAAGAAATGGCTGATGAAGTAGGGATGAGGCACGTTGCAAAATTGTGGAAAAATGGAAAAGACATTAACTTAGAAAGTAGCGAGCGATATTCAGATGCAAACTCTGTGATTGTAAACAACAAAGATGTTTATGTTGTTGGATATGTTGCATCTGACAAAGAAAATATTGCAGCTCTTTGGAAAAACGGTAAAATACAAAAGTTAACAGATGGAAAAACATTTGCTCATGCCAGATCTTTGTTTGTAGAGAATAATAATATTTATATTTTGGGTGCTCAGTTTAATAAGACTAATTATATTATAAAAGTTTGGAAAAATGGGATTCCCAAAGACGTAATTAATGGAGAAAAGTGGGTAGACGCTTATTCAATTTTTGTTGACAAAGGCGATGTCTATATTTGTGGGGATGAAAAAATAATGACTAATAAATATGGGGCAAAAATTTGGAAAAATGGGAAGCCACAAAATCTTACCGATGAAATAAATGGTTCTTATGCACTCTCTTTATGTGTAGAGAAAGATATTGTTTATGTAGTAGGATATGAATATGAAAAAGAAAACAATAAATATATTGCAAAATTATGGATAAACGGAAAAGCACAAAACCTTTCAAATAGTTCAAACAGCTCGTTTGCAAAGGCAATATATGTATACGAAAATAAAACATATATTGTTGGCAGTGAAATCATCAATGGAGTTGAGACGGTAAAATTATGGATAAATGGTAAAGCTGAATATATAACAAATGGTAAAAAAAACACCTATGCTAATTCAATTTTTGTGCATAAAAATAATATTTACATTGCAGGATATGAGATAAATGATGTAGATAGAACTGTAGCAAAATTATGGATAAATGGCATTCCTAAAAACCTAACAGATGGAACAAAAAATGCATACGCAAATTCAATTTTTATTGAAGAAAAAAAATAGAAAACAAGTCTTTCGATTAAACAATAGTAATACTACCGTTTTCGCATAAAACTTTTTATGCAAATCATAAAATATTCTAAATTTTATAAAAAAAACTTTTCAAGGATAAAATAGTATGCAGATAATAAGTATAAAATGGAAAATAATTGTCTTGCTGTTGACAATAAATATCAACTTACAAGCGCAATTAAAAAGTTTTAAATCTAACCAACATTTAGTTTATCAAGTAGGGCAAACTACAGAAATAAGATCCTTATTTTTTAATGATAAAATTGATTCGCCAGTTTTTAGCTTACAATACGATCAAACTTCAAATTTTTTGGATTGCGAAAACTTAGACTTTTGCTATCAATTTGGAGGCAAAACTTATGATTTACAGGGAAGAATATTTAATCAAAAAAACGTGTTTGTTACTACTGCATCAATAACGAATATTCAGATTACAAATTTATTACCTGTACAGGGTGTTTTTAGTAATGGCAAGTTTGAATGCAAAAAATATAAATCAGAGGTTGGAGAAACAGGTAAGTGTATAGTTTTATTAACTACAAACTTGAATAATGAAATTGATTACAATAAGCCAATGAAAGAACTTGAAAAATTTTCAAGCGTCGAGATTCCTTTTCTAGCGAAAGGAGAAATTATTATACAAATTGGGGTGGAATTTACAGGAAATATATATTATAAAATTATTGAATTTGTAAAAGCCGAAGAAGTCGACGAGGAATTAATAATATCAGAAAAAAAATTAGAAGATATTTACAAATCACTAATTCTAAATGAAAAATTAGATGAAGATGAAAATGTTTCATTATCTCCAAGTTATTGTTCTATTTTGGGTTCTAGCTTAAATATCGATCCAGATGTTAGAGAAAAGACAGAAGAATTTTTAAGAGATATGTGCACATATTTTGATAGTTTTGGAAATACCAACAACAAAGATTTTTGCAGTTATTACAATAGAGAAATTGAAAGAAGAGCAACTTTTTTTGATAAGCATGGAATTTTAGATTCTTTACAAATCAAACAGTTTAAAAAAGAATTAGAGGGTTATAAAGACTCAAATCAAAAAGAAAATTTTATGTAGAATATTTAGTAAGCTTTCAAATTCAAATATACCCACGCGAGCGTCTTGTTCGTGTGCATGTAGTTAAGGTTAATTTGTAGAGATTTATCAAATATTTATATTTTTTAAAGTAATGGTATAATTAGGATTCACGAGCGAGATACTAGCGAAAGTTGCTGAAATTAATAACTCAATTGGACATAGATAATATTTTTAAATACTTGGTTCTAAATATCAAATATAAAAGTTAAGTAATAGCCGAAGAACGTTTTGTTTAAAACTAAAATATAGATCTGAATGGAAGCTGAAAATCTGGATCACTGCGCACAATTACATCTATTTAACCCGTAAAATCTTGTTATAATAGTAAAATAACACTAATAATCAAAATCTAACCTAACAAAAAGAGAAACGAAAGATTCTCATTTCAAAATAAAAACTAATAGAATTATGATAGAAAAATTAAGCCATTTTCCCGTAAACTGGATTGATGGGATGAAGATAAATAAGAGTCATTTTTTATCTATTCAGGACAACGTTTCTGAGTTGGTAAATGATGCAATTGGTATTCATACCACACCAATAAGTTATGGGTTGTTGGATTCTGGAAACCAAAATAAAGAAACTACAAAAATTACTTTAGGAATCGATAATCACAAACTGCTTCGTGTTCGAGTAGAAGAGTGCCATGCTATAACACCAAACGGATCAAGAATCGAAATCAGTAAAAGCAATACCGATACATTAGATCTTCAGGTTCCGTATCCAGAAGACACTTATGAAATAAAAGACGGAGAACAATTGGTATTATTAGCCTGTATTTCGGTTAATTCTAAAAAGAGAATTCCTTTTGGAGAGCCAGATCCAGATGAGGTTCCGCCAAGATATCCGTATACACAGCCAGAATACAAATTGCATTTAATTAAAGCCGAAGAATTCCGTTCAGGAATTGGGTATGGCGGTTTTTACTTGGCAATTGGTAAAGTCCTTATTGGAGACACTACAGTTTTAGATGAAGATTATATTCCGCCATCAGTGACAGTGGCTTGTCATCCAAAATTAGTTGACATGCACGCACAGATCGCCCGTTCGTTTGGCCAGATTGAAATTTATGCTGTTCAGATTTCTCAAAAAATAAATAGAGGGCAACAGGCAGGAGTTTTACCGCAGACTGTAATGCAGCTGGCAGACAATACCGGATATTATTTGGGAAGTACTCTAACACAATTTCGTTGGTTTTCACTGCATCAGCATCCCGCTTCAATGCTAGGCTCGGTAGTATCGTTTGCGAGAGTGATGAAGAATTTTATCGACTCGAAATCAGGAGCAGGAAAAGAAGAGCTGTTGAATTATTTTGCTGAGTGGTGCGATATTTCACAGGGAGATTTGGAGATTATGTTTACCACTCTTATTAATGCAGGTTACGATCACGTGCACATTGATAAAACAGCTTCATTGGTAATGAACGCTTTGGCGAGAATAGAGAAGTTATTTGAAACATTAAACAAATTGGATTACATCGGTAAAAAGAAAGAAAACATAGAATTGTTTGTTGCTGAAACAGATAAAAAAGATATCGTTCATAACCCAAAACGTCACGGTTTCTTTATCAAAGATTAAAAAGTAAAATAGTAATATAAATTATGGAAGTATTAAATAAACAAGAACGCCAGAAAGCCTTTATCGCTTTTTTAATTGCCTTTATCCTAACTTTTTGCGTTATGCTGCTTGCCGTTTCATTCAACTTTTATATGCCAGTAGCAGAAAATAAAATGCTGAAAGCAGAGAATGAA
This sequence comes from Flavobacterium sp. CFBP9031, assembly GCF_034044945.1. Lineage (NCBI taxonomy): Bacteria > Pseudomonadati > Bacteroidota > Flavobacteriia > Flavobacteriales > Flavobacteriaceae > Flavobacterium > Flavobacterium sp. CFBP9031. The sequence goes on along the minus strand of NZ_JAXCWF010000014.1, from coordinate 36,571 downwards.
ATGATGAAAAGAGAATACGATTATCAGACTAACTTTTCGGTTAAAATCGATAGTATTAGAATGACAATCGATTCAATTAATTCGCCAAAAGTAGATAATGATTTTCAGCAGCGTCTGGCAAATGTTATGATTGCGAATATTTATCAGAAAGTACCAAAAGATACGACTGAGAATAAAAAATTATACAACAATGTTATTCTCGCTTACAAGAATATTATTGATTACAAAAAGCAGATCAGAAGCCTTACGCACAATTCTCACTTAATAGACAGTTTGAACCAATCGGCCAAAACATACAAAGAAGAATTAGAAAAAGTAAGCAGAGATTTAGACGTATGCCGTCAGATTTATCAAAATCAATAAACAGAAATAAGAGTAAAAAATAATAAACCAATCATTTAAAAAATTCAAATTATGTTGTCAAATTATGGAATTGGAGGTAACGAAGTAAAAATAGATGCAGATGAAGCAATCACTGCAATCCCTCAAAACAGAACACTTGTTGCTCAGAAGTTAACAGTAGATGCTCCAGTAAAACCTGAATTGGTAGAAGGAATTACAAGTATTGAAAAAGCATTTGAACACTTTAAGCCAGAAGTAAAAGTAAATTTTGAAACTGTTGACGGAGCTACTAAAGTAGAAGCTTTAAACTTTAAAAATTTAGGAGATTTTGGAATAAAAGGAATTACTACACAAAGTAGTTTTTTATCTGATCTTGAGACAGAAAAGGATCAATATCAAAAAATTATCCGTCAGTTAAAATCAAATAAGATTTTAAAAGCGGCTTTAGAAGATGGAGAAGCAAAACAAGCTTTACTAGAAAGTCTTGGAGCATTGATCAATGAGTTAAAAGAGAACAAATAAGAATCTTAAAATATTTTAGATATGTCAAATAAAGAAGCATATAAAGGAGATCTTGATACAGCGGTATTGGAACCTAAAGCAGTAAAAGGAATTTCGATTGAAAAAAATGTTGAAAAACTAGCTAAATACGGCGGTTTTGATTTACTGGAAATGTCGATTGAAGGAGTTCAAAATCTTAATCCAGAGAGAAAAGCAAGAAGAAAAATCTTTTTAGGCGAAGTAAACAAAGCCAAAGAAAGAGAAACGCTTTTAAAAACATTAGAACTTTGGACTTCGGTTTTAAGCAATAATGAAGCTTTGACTGACATGGTAGCGCAAAGTGAAGACAAATGCAAAGAATCTGAAGCTTTGCTACAAAAAAACCTTGCAAAAGCTGTTGAAGATACAAGAGAGATTGAAGCGGCTTATAGAACTTTAGCTTTATTCTTTAAAAACACAGAAACAGATAAAGTAAAAAATGTTACGATTGTAAATGCTGAACTTGATCAGTTAAAAGATCTTGACAATACACGTTTTATCGATGCAATTCACTCAGAATTAGTAGATAATTATGATCGTTTAGACCTTAAAAATAACTACGGAATTTTGGTAATTCCTGGATATTTAGGTTCTAATAAAGTGATTGAAAAATGGGCAAAAATTGCGCATGAAAATAAAGTAATGTTGGTTACCGATTTCGAACACTTAGATGAACCGGATGATGTAATGGAAATGTTTGATGCTGCTTCTTTAACTGGAGGAGATGTTTACCGTTCTAACGTAATCATGACATGTAACTGGCTTGTTGGACGTGGTAGATTTGATCAAATTGGAGAAAGCGAAGATTTACACGTTGCGCCTTCTGCAGCATTGGCAGGAAAAATTTACAAAACATTAATGTCTCAAGTTACTGCAGGTAAGAAATTTGGAGGAATTAATGAAGTTGACGGAGTAAAATTTGACCTTAAGAAAAGTGAAATCGCAAATCTTGAAAACTTAGGTTTGGTTCCAATGGTAAACGAGTACGGAAAAGTTATGGCATTTTCTGCTAAAACATTATTCAGTGGTGATAACTTAGGTTTGCAGACTTATTCTGTAGTTCGTGTTTTTGATTATGTAACTAAAGTATTAATGGATTTCCTTAATCGTCGTGCTTTCGAAAACTTTACTGCTAAAACACGTAAAGAGATTATGAATCAGATTGTGGCTTTCCTTGACGGAATCACAGGTCCAGATAAATTGATCGAGAATTTTGAAATCCGCAGATTCGAGCAAGATCCAATTCAAAAAGACAGAATTTATATGGATATCCACATGAAACCTTATTTCCCTGCTAAAAACTTCCTTATTAAAATGGATGGACACAAAGGAGATGACGGAACAGAATGGGATACAGATTACGAGCAAAAATAATTGTACAGTAAATAAAAAAAGGAAGCACATAAAATTGTGCTTCCTTTTTCAACAAAACATTGATCTTTTGAATGATCAAAACAAATAATTCAAATTCATGAACGTACTTAAAATTTTACTTTTAGTCGGTTTGTTTTCCATATCAAGTTCGATTAAAGCACAAAAAGTAAAACAAATTGATACTTTAAGTTGCCCTATTACGCAAAACGATTTATTGCTTTCAGGAAAGTTATTTGCAAGTGCGACCCCAATTTTACTTCGTGTTTACAACGAAGATTATGAATACGCTGTTTTTCAGTTAGGAAAAAGGAGAGGCAGCATTTATTTATACTTTAAAATTTTTACAGATAATGTCTGTGTAAAACAGGAGCAGCCGCTGGAACTCTATTTTAAAAATGGAGAAATGTATATTCTCAAAAATACTTTCAAAGTAAATTGTGATGGAACTGCAGCTCTTGAACTTTCACGAAGAGACATCAAGAAATTAATGTCAAATAGTATCAATACAATTAAATTTTTCACACTTAAAAAAGACTATGAATTTAGTCCTACAGAAGCTGATAATCAAAATATAAGGTTTTATCTGCACTGTTTAAAGCTTTATAAAGTGAGAAAGAAAAAATAGAATTCGATTGACAGAATTTGACACAACTTAAATATAATCTCTAATAAAAAATCAAGATATGCCATTTCCAGAATTGAACCTTTCATTAGGACTTACAGATAACGACGGTTCTGTTTTCTATGCAGGAAGCGGAGAAGGAAAAGTGATTGTAAAAACAGATTCTGCTTTAAAAAAGCATAGTATCAATATAACAATTTCAGAACAAGAGGTTGGATCAGTTTATTTGAATACACATTTAAAAGATGTCGAAATTCCTGCTGAAATTGAAATTCCCGTTTATCAAATGATCGTTACAGATGATAAAACAAACGAAAAAGAAATCTATAAAGTAACCCGCGATACTTTTTTCTATAAACAGCAAACAAAGAAAAAAGGATTATGGAGCTTTTTGGGTTTAAAATTCTTAGCTCCCAATAATTTTCTTTTTGAAAATATCCCCTTCGAACCTTTAAAAGAAGAAATGGAAATCTATGATATTTCAAAATACAGAAAGCTGGATCAAGATAAACTGACTTACACTTTTCAGAAAGGAGAACAAAATATTCAGCTTTTTGCTGGTGATATTAATGCGCTAAAAGTAGAGAAGGGCATAAGCTATTTTGTAATTGTTGATGAGAAAAAAGGACAAAGATTCATTGGCGATATACTATACAGAGAAAAATTTCTAAAGCTGACACCATCGGTTAAACTGCATATTATCAAACGCAGACGAGTTTCTAAAGAAATGGAAACAGATAAAAAAGGCCAAGCTAACAAGTTGATTTATATTTAAGAAGCAAAATTATGAAAGGAGCATTTTACAAACTTCCAATAGATTTTAATAGCGTAATGCAAAAAAAAGAGTTAGAAAAAACCTCGATTGAGCATTCTATCGCCCAACAAATCATTTTATTAGCTACTACTACATTTGGTGAGTGCAAGTTTGATGAAACGTTTGGTTCAAAAATCTGGGAAATCGACTTTGATTTGCTGATGAATGAAAATACGTTAAAAGAAATCATTTCAAAAACAATGAAACAGTCTTTGGCTTTTCATGAAAAGAGAATAAAAGTAAACGAGCTTAAAGTTGAATTATCTGAGACGATTTATTTTGTTGATGATGTGAGCAGATCAAAAAAGAAAGTCGATATAATAATTGAAGCAACAATTAAAAGTACCAATCGTGATTTTGACTTTAGAGGGTACTTTTTTGTTGGACCGCTATCCTATAAATAGCTTTTTTTAGTACTATTTTTATTTCAATAAGCTAAAAAAGTATGTTTTTTAGTTTTTAAATATCTGACAACTTGATAATTATATATTGTAAATAAAGTTTTATTAATTAAATTATTATAATAAGATTTTATTTATATATTTACAGCATAAATAAATAAATTAATAATTAAAAATTTTTCATTATGTCGTTTTTAACATCATTAACAGTAGCAGGAAAAGATTACAAAGTATTAAACGTTAGTTATGATTTAGCTCAAGAAACAGATGCTTCTGGGCGTCCATCTACAGTAACACGTGGAGGAAGAATCATGATCGAGGTTGAATCAACTGGAAGTACTGAATTGTTTGAATGGATGACTAACAATTTCGAAAGAAAAGACGGGTCAGTAAAATTCATTAAACGTGATTCAAATGCTACTTTAAAAGAGCTAAAGTTTACAGAAGCTTACATGGTTAAGTACAAAGAAAACTTTGATCATAACAGTGAAAATCCATTAACTGAAACTTTTATGATTTCTGCTCGTAAAATTTCGATGGGTGGAGGAGAATTTGATAATGCTTGGGTATAATCCTTTGGACTTTATCAATCTTAATTAAACTAAAAGGAAGTCCGATAAGTGGACTTCCTTTTTTGTTTTCTTTTTTAGAATATCTGGTTTTCAATTCCCGATTAGCTGGATTTTCACACTTCCTAAATTAATTATCTAAACAAATCTACAAATGAGTTTTTTATCTAAGTTACATATAGACGGCGAAGAATATAATGTTCTTGAATTTAATATTGGTTTCAAACAAGAAATTGACACAACAAGCAAACCTACAGGAAATGCTAAAGGCGGAGTAATAAAAATGATTATCGAAGCAAGTCAGAACAGTCATTTTTTGTCTTGGATGTTAAACGGAGATTTAACCAAAGACGGCAAAATTGTTTTTTATAGAAGAGATGCATTAAGTAAAATGAAAGAGCTTTCGTTTACTAAAGCATTTTGTATTGGTTACGATGAGCAATTTACAAGCACTACCGAAATCCCAATGAGAATTACTATGGAATTAGTGGCAAAAGAATTGACTTTTGGAGACGCTAAATTCTCAAATAATTGGATTGCGTTAGATTAATTGTTTAAAAGCTCATTAAAAAACAAGGACACATTATTATGGCACATTTTTCAGAACAAGTACATATAACTATAGGAGGTTTTACCCAAAACGTTGTTTATTATGATTTAAAGCTATCTCAAAAAATGGCCGATCATCATCATTTTTCGTTTGTTTGGCAATACACGGGTAAAGCAGTAATTAATCCGGCAGATCAAGCAAAAGCGCTTAGAACCTATCTTGGTGATGAGGTGATTTTTACCTTTAAAAGTCTTACTGGAATAAGATTAATGAGTAAAGGAATCATTACGGAACTTTCTTCTATTGATCTTGATGGAAGTCCAGCTGGATTACACGTTTCTGGTGTAAGCCACAGTATTGTAATTGACGATATGAAAAAGTCAAGAACATTTAAAGATCGCAGTATGGATGATATCGTACTGGGAATTTTTGCTGAAGGACCTGGAGAATTTTATCAAAGAGATTCTATTAAATCAACCTATCTTAAAGAATTTAGAAACCTTTTGCAATATAACGAGACTAGCTTTGAGTTCTTAAAAAGAATTGCTAAGCGTTATGGGCAATGGTTTTATTTTGATGGAATGCGTATGCAGTTCGGACAAACAAAAAGTAGTCAGACCAAGTTAATTAACGGGGCTTCATTGCATAGTTTTAAGATACAAGCTAATATGAGCTCGCATAAAATTTCGCTGAATGGTTATAATTATGAAAATGTAGCAACCTTTCGTGATGCAGCCGCTAAGACTTCCTCTGGAAGTAAAGATAGTTTTGCAGCTATTGTAGGTTATAATCAGGGAACGGTTGCAAATTCTGATTTAAATAATGGTGCTTATACTGCAAATGCTACAAATAAAGAAGAACTAGAGGAAATGGTAAAACTGCAAACTGCGGGTAGTGATGCCAACAGTGTATATTACAGCGGGATTTCTTATTTTCCAATTGGTCTTGGGCAGGTTTTTACAATAGTAAACCAAACTGTAGTGCATGAGCTAATTGCTATAGAAGTTGTACACCATTCTCAGGTTCACGGAAATTATTCTTGCGAATTTAAAGCAATCCCTGCCGATGTATCGGCTCCACATTATACAGATGTTTTTGTATACGGTAAAGCAGAAACGCAGCCTGCACAGGTAAAAGACAATAATGATCCTGAAGGATTAGGACGTGTACAAGTAGAATTTTATGGAGCGAGCGGTACAGCAGTTACAGATTGGATAAGAATGGTACAGCCTTATTCTGGACCAGGAAAAGGATTTTATTTTGTTCCAGAAATCGGAGAAGAAGTTTTAATTGGTTTTGAAGGCAATAATGTCCAAAATCCTTACGTAATTGGTGCGCAATATAACGGACAAGATTCAAGCGGTTATGCTGATGCCCAGAATAATATAAAAGCAATTCATACCAGAAGCGGACACATAATAAAATTTACCGAAGACGAAAGTATTATAATTGCCGATAAAAATGGTAACGAGATAGTAATGGATACTGTTGGCGGTAATATTAGTATTACAGCAAACAATACGATTGATCTTAACGCGCAAAACATCAATTTTAATGCTTCTCAAAATATTAGCGTAAGTGCTGGAATGAATATTACAGAAAGTGCTGGTGCTGACAAAACTAGTGTTGTAGGTATGATGCTTAATACAACAGTTGGTGGTGATAGTATGTTATCAGTTACAGGAAACTTCATGGAAAATATTGAAGGTAATTTGGAATCGCATACTGCAAAAGAGAGACAGGAAATTGGAGTTAAAGGAATTGATAATAGTAGTGAAGGCGGAATAAATAAACACTCTAAAAAAGAAATACAGGTTAATAGTGCGGAAAAATCTAAATCACACTAAGGTATGAGTAGAGTAAGAATAGTTGGAGGTACTATAACCAAAACTACAGGAGGAGATCATAATATTTATTCTGACGGTAATATTGTTTATAATTCTGGTACGTCAGTTAGTTTAACAAGTGATGCAGGTATTACTCACGGAGAACCTAAAGATTTGCCTGTACAAATAGTTAATGAAGCTGTAAAGGAAATTGAGCTTTTGACAGCTTTGGATCTGGGGTCTAAGAATGATAGGTCAGGAACAACTCAGCTCGGAATGATTTTTGGGAAAGCATATCATTTTAAAGTAAAGAGTTATGTTAAAAGTCCTCCAGCAAATATCAGAGATATAAAATGGATGATTAAGTACCATAGTTTATCACAAAATAAGTGGTTGGAAATACCTCTTTCAACAAAAGGAGATTCAGTAACAATAACGATGAATGATGAAGATATGTGCGGACGTTTTGTTTATGTCCGAGCATATATAAAAGATCCAGAGAAAGAAGGTGAATATAAAGAATGGAAACATAATCGTTTTAGATGGTTTGATAGAATGTTTGTTGAAGACGAAATAACTGACCGTACAGACAATGGTAAACCTTGGTTAATTAACCAGTCAGGAACTTCTTTATGTGGTATGGCATGTATATTTTACCTGTTTGCTAAAGAACAGCCAGATACCTATAAAAAATTTGCTAAAGAACTTTTTAGAACAGGGGAAGCCACTTTTAACAGTTATGTTGTTAAACCTGAAAGTGAAGTTTTAGACAGACAACCTTTTATAAAAGGAATACTAAATGATAAAAATTATCCTTGGCACTGGAAATGGATTGGTGGTATAAAAAAGAAAGTTCATATGCCATTAATTGATTATATTACAATGGCTGGAACTAGAAACACAGATAATAGAAAATATAAAGGTGGAGAAGAAGAATTTCAAGCAATTAATTGGCCTCCACTAATGACATCTTTAAGCGAAAAGTTTTTAGGGTATAATGATGTGAGTTCTAAGGGGGTTTATAATCCTATAAAACCTTTGGTTTATACAACGTTAGATATTGAGAATAAGATTAATGACATAAATAAACAATTAGGTTTAGGTTATAAATTAATAATAATGATTGATTCAGATTTAATTGACGACGTATGGGATAAAAGTTCCTTAGATTTACATTGGGTAGTTTTAGAGTCCCCTATTATATGGAATTATAAACCAAGTTTTTTTAAGGCAGATATCGATGAAATAGACTTTAATGTTTATTCTTGGGGTACTGATCCATTTGGGGCTAATAAATATTTAAGAAAAAAAATAACATCAAATCATTTTATGGCAAATTATAATGGATACATTAAAGTTAAATAGAATATTATTTATATTTTTCCTTGTTTTGTTTAGTTGCAACACGCAAGAAGCTAATAACTGCAATACTTACGTAGCTGGTGGAGAAGGCTTTTGGATATCTTTTAAAAACTTTTCAAAGAAGTATTCAGAAAAAGATTTAAAACATCTTAAGATTTATGTTAAAAACAGAAATGTTAAATATATCAAAGAAGATTTAGAAGATTATTTATATGAAAATAATTTTAATATCGGTATATCAGAGAAAATATTATTGAAGGATACCTTAATAATTAATGTTAAAGATGAGATAATCAAAATACATAATTTCTCTAATCTTATTGAGGAAGGATTTGATCAAAGTCATAGAAAAATTAGAGTTTGCCGGTATTGTACATCAACAATCAATAACAAAAAAATAGAAGATCAAGGTAATAATATTATTATAGTAGATTTCGATGAGCTATAAGTTTTGATGATTCATCAAGAGAAGTTATCACGGGCGGACGCTTGCGAGGATTAACACTTACGAGCGAGACGCTCGCACAAGCGGGGAAAGGAACCAAATTTTATAGAGTTAATGATGAGTATATTATTACGAATTGTCCTCCCTTAATTGAAATAAAATAATGAAAAAAATATTTGTAATTATAATTTCTGTAATAGCAGTAAGTGTCATAATTTATTTTATATATGGTTTAATTATTTCTGCTGGCTCACAACGAATGCAGACTATAGAAGTCGCTGAAGAGTTGAAAGAATTAAAAAAAGATATAGAAAATGATAAAATTGAAGTGATATTTTATGAGATTTCAAAAATTGACCTTGAAAAATGCAAGGCAAACCAAGAAATGACTATTCGTATATCAGAAGATTCAATAACACAATCAAAAAAAATATTAGACAGATATATAAATTCAATAAATAAAATAATCAATAAAAAATTGAAAAGTAAAGAATGTATTGATAGTCTCAATATAGAGGTTTTTTCATATTATAGTAGAGAAAGGGTTGACAGTTTAAAATCGAAACGTTATAAATATACATTTTCAATTAAATAGATTTTTTATGTTTTAAAATGTCTCTCTTTACATATCCTGCTTAAATTTTATGCTTATTAGAAAGTAGAATTAAAATAATACCATGAGACAAGATCGAATAAAAGACAGAGTGCTAAAAAGAGCAGCTAGGTCATGGGGCTTTTCAGATGTTGAGATGGAAACATCTTTTGACCCTGTGGTGTCAATGATGCTTAATGCATTGTCTTACGAACTGGAGAAAGTAGCCCATGAACTTGAAGACTCTAAAACAAGAGTTGTAGAAAGAGTTCTAGAAATTATGTTTCCAGAAGTTACGGCGGGAGTAAAGCCGGCAAGAGCTATTTTGCATGCTTTGCCAATAGATAATAATATGAAAGTTTCATTGCAGAATCAAATGTCGGCAAGTCGAAGAATTCATAATATTTATAATCCGTTAGCTCCAATAACCAAAGAAATTGCACTTTCGCCGACATTAGAAGTAAAATTAGCGTCTGCTGAGGTAAAGTATATTGCTTACGAGAGAAACTTATTCGAAATTTCGAATCTTTTTTATAAAGATGCTATTCGTGATTATAAACATTCTCTTCCTTCTGGTATTGTGTTTATGGGAATTGAATTAAAAAATCCAAAAGTGTTGGATTTGGAAGATTTAATGTTGTACATCGATATTAAAAACACGCATCAGAAAGAGATGTTTCATTACTACCTGAAGCAAATGAAGTGTTTTCAGGATGATGTACAAATCACGGTAGAAGAGGGATATAATGTTCCTATAAATAACATTGATATAGAAAGCATTATAAACCGCAATTACACGCATTTGAGCGAGATAATGCAGGAAGTAAATGAGTTTTATTTTGATAACTTTTACACGCTAAAAGGAGCATTAAACCATAAGCCTATTAGTGAATATGGTGAAGAGTACAAATGTTTTGAAGCGATAACAAATAGAAATGACAATCCTATTATTTGGGTAAAAATGGTTTTTCCAGAATCTTTAATTCCTCAAATATTAGATAATGTTTCTTTTACAGCAAATTGTTTTCCGGTAATTAACAAAAAGAAGCACATTATAAATAAAACACTTGGTAATTTCTTGTCGTACATTGCTTTGGAAACAGATAATAATATCTATTTGGATGTTGATACTGTTGTCGATGGATTCAATAATCATTACGAAATAAAAGAATTTAAAGATGGTGTTATTGAAGAAGGAAATGCAGTATTAAGAACGGGTGGAGTTTCTAGATTTGATTCTAGAAGTGCATCAGAACTGCTTCAAAATGTATTAGATCTTTTAAAAGACGAAAGTTCTTCTTTTGCAGGTTTAGGAAAAGACTTTATGAACAGTTCTTTGGTCGAAATTAATCAGCTTTTGGCTTCTGTAGAGCAGCAGGCTAAAGAAAGTAGCTTTTCTAAAAATAATGATCCTTATTTAATGATAAAACCTAAGTTTGATGAATCTTTAGGGAAATCATTTTCAATACATTATTGGTCTACTTGTGCAGAAGAGGGCAATGATATAAAAGCAGGAACGGTTTTAGAAACCAAAGAAGATATGCAGTTTGTGAGTAAAGAAGCCGTATTGATTACCAATACAGTTGGCGGAATGAACAAACAAAATAATAAAGATAGAATTTTAGCATACCGTAATGCTTTGCTAACGCGTGGTCGAATTGTGACGTTTGCAGATATAAAAGCGTTTGGATTTAATCATTTTAAAAGCTGTATTTTAGATATTAAAATAGAGAAAGGAACTCGAAAAGAGATTTCGGTAAAAGCAGGTTTTAGCCGAACGGTCGATATTCATTTAAAAGTAAATCCGATTGAGAAAGAGTATCTATCGGCAACAGAATGGGATTATTTGTGTGAGAGTTTTATGAAGAACTTAAAAAATAGATCCTCAAATGTATTTCCATATCGTCTTTTTATAGAAAACGAATAAAAATAAAGAGAAACGCCAGAAACTTAAAGTTCTGGCGTTTTTGATTTACTGAAATCTATTTTGGTTTTTACTGGTATTTCTTATCCGTTAGTATTTTCATAAAAGCAACAAGAGCCTTTTCTTCTTTTACAGTCAAATTTAGTTTGTCGAAAGGAAGCGTTTGGTTTTCTACTTCATAGCCTAAACCAATTCCACCGCCTTTGTTGTAGAAAGAAACGACTTCTTCTAAAGTTTTAAAAACACCATTGTGCATGTAAGGAGCTGTTACAGCTGCATTTCGAACTGTTGGAGTTTTGAAAGCTCCAACCAATTGAGGCATTTTATTGTATAAATATCGCCCTTGATCTACGCTCAATTTCTTACCGGAAGCATCTTGAGGAGTTCCGATAACTTCATGTTCGCTTTTAGAATAACTCGGAGGAACGGTTCCGTTAAACAAAGGTGTAAAGTGGCAGGTTGCACATTTTGCTTTTCCCATAAAGAGATTCATTCCCTCTATTTCCTGATTGTTCAGAGCATTTTTATTCCCTCTCATGTATTCGTCAAATCTTGAATCGAAAGCATTTAGAGAACGCACATAACTCGCAATAGCATTTTGAATTTGCCAAGCTTCGGGCTTTGAAGTTTTTGGATATGCTTTTTTGAAAAGGCTGATGTATTCTTTATTCAATAGAATTTTAGCATGAATAGCATCCATTGAACCATGCATTTCCTCTTTATTCTGAATTACGTCTACACTCTGCTTTTCTAAGTCTAACTGACGCATATCCCAAAATTGAGCATTTTGTAAAGAAGCATAGGTAAGAGTAGGTGTGTTTCGTGCAAGATTAGATCCTGTTAAGGAAACGTTTGTTTTTAAACCATCTGTAAATGCTTTTTCTGGATGATGGCAACTTGCACAGCTTCTGTCATTATTTTTTGAAAGGCTGGTATCATAAAACAGTTTTTCTCCCAGTTTAGCTTTATCTATGGTGTAATTGTAATCTTTAGAAAGTACAAACGCATTTACATCAAAAGCATCTTTATCAAACAAAGTTTCAATTTCTGGTTTTAATGGGCTTGTTTTCTTTACGTTTTTAATATTCTCTTCTTTCTGAAAAGTTTTAATTTTTTTCGAAATCGGATTCAAATATTCTGTTATAAAAAAGGCTCGGTCAAAAGCATTGAAATTATTGTTTTCTTTACAATATTGCTGTGCTTCTGCGATTAATTTCTTTAAATCGGCTAGTGTTTTATTATCGGAATTAATGATTTCAAGAGGTTTAGAAATTGATAATAAACTTTCTCCCGCTTCAGAAATTGAAGACTGTAAAATTGGACTATCAAAACCTGTAATTCCTAAAGCAATAACACGAAATATATTCTGTTCCATTGCATCCAAAACATAATCGTCAGAAATAGTGATTACTTCAAATGTGGTTTTCAGCTGCTTTATGTTAGATTGAAAAATATTCAATTCTCTTATGACATTTTCTTTATCCTCGATTTTATATTCAGGATAAATGATTTCTTCGATTACTTGAAACCCATGTGGCTCAAAAGATCTATTTTCTTCCAATTCCATTTCATCCAAGGCTGGACCATTCATAAAACGAGCCGTTTCGGGAATAAAATATTCAATTGCCCATTCCACTTTTTTATAGAATAAACGTGATTTTTTAAACTGTTCTACAATTTCTTTTGGAGAAGCATTGCTATCTACCAGCTTTTGAAATTGGGTAATTTCATTGCTTAATTTGTTTAAGTCAACAAGAAGATTCTGTTTGATTGTTGTTTTAGAAGTTTCATTTTTTTGACACGAAAAGAACAAACAAAGAGCTAAAAATAGAAATGAAAAATATTTTAATTTCATAATAGTGTTTTAATAGCAACAACCCTTATCGAAAAATAAGGGTTGTTAATAGATTTTGACTGAAATTATTATCTCTGTACGTTTCTGATAATTACAGTTTGTCCTCCCTCTTTGTTGGTTTGAGTTCCTGAACCGTCTGCATTTTTGAATGCATCACTTTGCCATGTGTGCGGGTGAATGTTTACGGTAAAAGTATCTGGAACACCAATGATGTCCGAAATATCTTCCATAGCACCAAACTCCCAGCTTCCTAATCTCATTTCGCCAGTTTGATTATATAAAGCATTCCAGGCTGCATCGGTTCTTTTGTGGTTCATGTTTAACCAAGCTTTATTTTGCTTTGTCGCAATGCTATATTGCCAGATATATGAATCGTGTTTAGCGTCGGCGTAGTAGCTGTCACCATCTTCTTGAATGTAAACGTAGTTCTCTGTTACACATAAGTTATCTGGGTTAATAATTCCAGTTCCTGGAGTACTGTCACCTTCAACAGCTAATTCTAAAGTTCCTTTTAACGGATTTGTAGCATCTAGTTTCACTTTGTAAACTCTTCCCCACATTGTATAACCGTCAACAGGAGCATTGTTGGTTGCTTGACCTGTAGCAGTAAAATAAATTTCTCTATTGTTGTTTGCACTTCCTTTTCTATAATCTACGTCTTCAACTCTAGAAAAACGAATTGCTTTTAAGTCGTTAACAGTTGTATTGATAACAGCCCCGGTAAGATTTTTTGCATTTGGAATTTCAACAAATTCAACAGGATAACTGCTATTTAATTTGATATCCGTTTCAACTTGATTTCCATCAGTTCTTTTTAAGGCATATAATTTTCCGTTAGACAAATCGCCAACAGTACTCACATACATAATTAATTGTCCAGCACTTACGTGTGAAGTTGCGTAAGATTGATCTTCACCAATTAGAATTACGGTTTTTCCTGGATAAGCTTCTTTAGGAAGCGGAACAGCGTTTTCCATACTCGCTTTTCCTAAAGCTGGTAAAACTCTATCTTTTCTTGCTTTATCTGAAGATTGTCCCAACGGATTGATTCCGTGCACCATACTTTCTTGTCCGCTTTCTCCAGCAGTTAAGAAGATTGGTCCAAATCCGTGAATTTCTGGAGTTGCCAATGTAGCAGAACATAAACGAGTTAAACCACCAACGCCATCAACAATATAATCACCTTTTACTGGTTTGAAAGTTTTGTCTAAATAAACTCTTGATACAGATTGCAGAATTTCGTGGTTGGTAATCAAGATATATCCATTACCATTTGGATCTTTCATTAATCCAGCTCCATCAGGTTGTGCACCATAAACAAAAGAAGGAGATTCTGGAAGAACATCTGTACTAGCAATTAAAGTACTGATTTTTAGATTTTCAAAACCTGTCATTGGATAAACAAAAGGTGGCACTTTTGAATGTGAAGTAAAATCGATACTAGCATTTACACTATTCGAATCTTTGTCGTCATTTTGGCAGCTTATTACAGAAAGGCCTGCAATTCCAAGCAAGGTAATTGATTTTAAAAAGTTAGCTTTCATAATTGTTTTTGTGTTTTTTTTGATTACGACAAAGCTATCTTTCAAAAACAAAATACAGGTTATGGCTATTTTTCTTTTTTGCTAATTTTTATAAGTCTAGTATTACTAAATGGTAAATTATGGAGTTGAAATGTAAAGTTAAGATTCATAAAAAAATCTTAAGGTTTGAAAAGCTGATTTAAACTAATTGCTTTTTTCTCTCTCAATTTCTTTACAATCTTAAGAAATGCAATGGCAGTGATGTAGGCATCCCCCAGTGCTGTGTGGCGATCTTTCTTGGAAATATCAAATTTGTCTGCAAGATCATCTAAGGTGTAATGATCCTTTCGTTCAAATAAATGAGATTGAATTAAAGTCTTTTTATACAAATAAGCCGTGTCTAAGGTTTTATTCGTTAAATGAGGAAGTCCGTTTCTTTCTAAAGCTTTATTAATCATTGTAACATCAAAAATAGTGTGATGCGCAATGATAATGGAGTCTCCTAGAAAATCTAGAAACTGCTGTAATGCCTCCAATTCAGTAGGACGTTTAATCAGTAAATCTTTTAAAATACCATGAATTTGAGCGGTCGATTTATCGTAATGATCTTGTTCTAAATATACTTCAAAGCTTTCCTGAACATTAATAATTCCGTTTTGAAGAACTAGTGCGCCTATGCAGAGAATACGGTCATTTTCGTAATCAAAACCAGTTGTTTCGGTATCCAAAACCACAAAACGAGTTTCTTCGATTGTAATATTTTCATCGAATAGATTAGTCTCTTCTTTTTTCCAAAAATTAAATAAACTCATTATTATACCAGATTTGAGATATTAAAACGCACCGAAATAAGTTCCTGAAGTTCCTTAATGGTTTTAAAAGTACGTTTGAGCTTAATTTTTTCCATTTTGGTCAAAGATTCCAATTCGATAAACTGACCAGAATCATGATGCAAAAGACCCTGCTTGGTTCTAAATTTCAATAAAGCTTTGAACGAATAAGAGCAGGATAAATACAATTCTCTATTGTTAGGTTCCAGTTCTGCTAATTTCTCAAAGCGCTCAGCTGTATTGCTAATCGATTTTATCGAGTGCGATAAAATTAAAACACGTGCAGCATCTGTCAATGGCATTAAAGCTCTTCGTTTAATATCAAAATTATCTTTGTTTGCGCCATCTTGCTCTACCAAAAATTGTCTAAAGAAACCAGTAGGAGAAGGGCTTTGCAGAGCACCACTCACCAAATGCATATAGAAAATAGGATTTGCTTTTAAATCTTCAAAAATATAGTCAGACAATTGATTTGCTACTTCGGTATCTCCGTAAGTTAAACTATAATCAAAGAAAATAAAGGACAATAAGACCTCATTTTTCCCCGGATTTGTAATCCAATGATGCACATGGCTTTTCCATTCGTCCACACTCATGCACCATTTTGGGTTTGAAGCCATCATTTCGGCAGGACAATAATCGTATCCAATTTCAAAAAGCCCTTTATTGACAAGTCCGGCAAATTTTAGAAAATAGATTTTAGTTTCCTCTCTAAAAACTTCATTCACATTTTCATAAACAATGGCATTATCTTGATCTGTGTGTAACATTTGTTCGCCACGACCTTGACTTCCGAGTGCCAACCATGCAAATTTTACTGGCGGCGGACTGCTCATTTTTTCTAAGCAAATCTCAATAACACGATTGGTGCAAGCTTCATTCAGTTCTGTAATTATTTTGGTAATCAATGTCATTGGGATATTTTGATCCAAATAGCCTTGCAGTAACTGCATGATTCGGTTACGAATAGGTTTTATTTCCTTAATTTTTTTAGTTCGTTTTAAGGCTTTAATTAAAACCGCAGGATTGTTTCCGAGTGCAACCATAACGTCGTGTTTCGATAAAATCCCAACCGCTTTTGTGTTTACCGTTCCATCTTTCGTTAAACACAAATGACTGATATTACTTTTCATCATTGCCATTTGCGCCTCAGTTACCGTCATTTTTTTAGGATACGTAATAACAGGTTTGGTCATTATCGTTTCGGCAGTCGTTGTAATAGGAAAATCTCCTGTAACGATTTTATTTCGAAGATCTTTATCTGTCAAAATACCAATCGGAAGCATTTCATCAACAATCAAAATAGCACCGACTTTCTTTTTATTCATAATCTTCGCCACTTCCTTAACAGTGGTTGACGGACTGCAGGTTACAATTTTTTTTGAATATTTTATGGGCGCCAAGTCAAAAGAATGATTACTCGAATGCAGATTTTCATTTAACTGATCATCACCATATAATTTATCTTTATGAATATCGGAATAAGGATTTCGAGTATTCGAGGCATAACTTTCAATCAAGAAATTACCAACATTTCTATTCTCCAGTGCATAAGGTTTAAAAACCGCAATAGGAATGGCGTACAAAATGCTTTCTTCGTGAGCGACCGCTTCCATGATATAATTTTCTTGTGCCAATAACGGACGCAATCCAAAAATATCGCCCTCATCGCACATATCTAAAACGGTATTTTTAGTGCTTTTTTTAAGTGCAACAGCGCCTTTATGAACCACATAAAAAGAATCATGAGTTTTGTCGTTTTCAGCAAAAATGACAGCATCTTTTTCTTTATAAATAATAGAAATCTGTTCAGATAGCTTTTCTAAATCTCTCTGATGAAGAAAATTAAACGGCGGATAATTCTTTAAAAAATCGGCAACTCTCTGCGAAATGGTATTTTTCATTTGGTTAGATTAGAGTTCTAATGTACTATTTAAAATAGAAATGTAAAAGAAACACGTTTGTTTTTTTAGTTACAAAGGGATAAAGATTCAGAGTTGCAAAGTTTAAAAAATGAGAATAAAAAAACTTGGAGACTTTGTGCCTTTGTGGCATAAAAAAAGCTCCCAAATGGAGCCTTTATTATTTAATCAACTTTATAAACCGTTCCTCGCTGTTTTTCTTCAGAACCAACCAAGCCAAATTCGAAAGTATAAGAATCTTTAGAAGTGTTTAAAATCTTCATGCTGATTGCTTTTTCTTCAGCCATATTTTTAGGATGTTTCTTTTGCAGCACGTACTCACAGTCACTTACCCAGCGTATTGTAGCAGTATCAGTTTTTCCTTCGTAAGTTTCAATTTCGATATCGTCTTTACGCTCAAAATAAGTTGTTTTTTTTACGCCGTTGACATCTGTTTCAAATTTGAATTTTCCGGTTTTAAAATCCTTGCAATTGTGTTCTGCATTATAGCATGATGCTAAAACCAAAATGGGGAATAAGAATACTATTTTTTTCATTTTAATTAAGTTGTTTTTTTAGAGCTAGAGATTTCATTTTTATGTCACAAAAAGGTCTTCGACTTCGCTCAGACTGACAAACGGGTCATTTCAATCTTTTTAACTCATCATCGGTAAAGTTCTTGATTTCTTTTTCTTTGGCAAACTTTTCGGCGTTATAATTTCCCGATTTGTTTTTGGGAATCGATAAACTATTCCATTCACTGTTTTTCAGCTGTTTGGCATAAAAAACAATCTGTCCGACATGATACGGATAATGTGCCAATTGTCGATTTATAGCTTCTATAACCGTATGGCCTTCATTTCTAATATAAATAATATTTGAAAGCTGTTCTGGTTGTAAGTTTTCAAGAGCATTTTCGAGACAATTCCATCCTTTATTCCACAGTTCAAGAACTTCATCTTTAGATTGTAAATCATTTTCAAATTCAGAATCTCTGTTGCGCCATTCTTTTTCACCATCGGTAGTAAGAAAATCAGTCCATCGAGACAGCATATTGCCCGAAATATGTTTTATTATTGTAGCAATGCTGTTGGTATCTTCATTTACCGAAATAAAAAGCTGTTGAGGTTCAAGTTGGTCAATGGCTTTTTCGCCAAGCATTTTATAATACAAAAACTGCTTTCTGACACTTTCTAGATAAGATTCATTGGCACTCATAACTAAACGATTTTGATATCATACTTATCTAATAATCCGACAATTCCTTCAGTAGAAAATTGTGCTTTTTTCATCGGATTAAATTCAGGATCGATTTTGTAATTGTAAGCGGTTTTAAAATTGACCGATGCTAATTGTGTTTCATTAAAAATAGCGCCATCAAGATCGCAATTATCAAAAACAGAACTCGTTAAATTGGTTCCAACAAAAGTTACTTCGCGAACAGAAGAATTAACGAACTTAGTTTTTGGCATTTTTTTATTGGAAAACAATGCATAATCAAGAACGCATTCATCAAAATAAACCTGGAATAGAAAATCGTCACATTCGTTAAATGCAATTCCGAGAAGTTTACAGTTTTTGAAAGTGACGTTCTTTAAACTCGTTCCTGCCAAACTTGTCATTGATAAATTGCAGTCAATAAACTCGCAGTCAAGAAAAGTATTAGAATTGAAATTGCTGTTAGAAAAGTCGCAGTTTTTAAAAACACAATCTTCAAACTCGCGATTGTTTATTTTCTTATCAATATAAACAACTTTCTCAAATGTTTTCTGAATGTGAATTAGAGCTTCCATAAGTATTTTAGAAATTTAAGTTTTCAGTTCTTAATCGTTAAATATACCTTTCATAATAATTTTCAATCCCAAAAAGATCAAAAGCATAGAACTTAGGCAAGCCACAATTCCAATTCCTAAAACAAGATAATGCCAGTTGGTATGCTGATTCATAAAAGCATTATAAATCAATGTTGGGCCAAGAAACATTAGGGGCAGAGCGCCTGATAAATATTTCACTCCTTTTTTTAGTAATTCTTTATTTGTTGCCATCTTTTTTGTTTCAATTTTAAGGTTGCAAGCTGTTGGCTTGTATTTAATCGCAAAGTACGCTAAGTTTTTTATATGCTATATTTTTATAATGACAAAGTTCGCAAAGTTTTGGACAAAAACCTTGCGAACCTTGCGTAAATCTTAGTATACTTTGCGGTTAAACAACCACTTAGAAGCCTTTTTATTTTTTATAATTGTCGACAGCATTTCTTACGCTGCCATATTTTTTCAATAATTCAGAAGCTTCGTCATACGAAACTGAAATTTCATCCATAATCATTTTTACACCACGATCAACCAGTTTTACATTGCTTAACTGCATATCGACCATTTTGTTTCCCCTTACTTTTCCTAACTGAATCATAGCTGCAGTTGAAATCATGTTTAAAACCAGTTTCTGCGCAGTTCCAGCTTTCATTCTAGAGCTTCCGGTTACAAATTCTGGCCCAACTACAACTTCAATAGGAAATTGCGCCGTCAATGCCAACGGACTTCCGGCATTACAAGTAATACAGCCTGTAATAATATTGTTTTGGTTACAAGTTTCTAATCCGCCGATAACATACGGAGTTGTTCCCGAAGCAGCAATTCCGATTACAACATCATTAGAATCGATTTTATGGTTTTGAAGATCGATCCAAGCTTGTGTAGGATTATCTTCGGCGTTTTCTACAGCACGTCTAATTGCAGTGTCGCCACCTGCAATAATGCCATTTACTAAGTCGAAAGGAACGCCAAAAGTGGGCGGACATTCAGAAGCATCAACAACACCAAGTCGGCCAGAAGTTCCTGCTCCAATATAAAACAATCTGCCGCCAAGTTTTAATTTGTCGACTATCTGCGGAATCAAAGCTTCTATTTGTGGTAAAGCTTTTTCGACTGCATAAGGCACAGTTTTATCTTCCTGGTTTATATTAGATAACAATTCATGAACAGACATCTTCTCTAAATGTTCATATTTTGAGGCTTGTTCAGTAGTTTTCGTAAATGTCATTTTATCGTTATTTAGACTCGTCAAAATTAATATATTTTATTTCAATCTTGCAAAGTCTCAGAGATTTAAAATCAATTTTTTTCTTCTATTTTTTCTCTCTAAAGACGGTTTTATTGTGGCTTTGTTACAAAAACGAAAATATTATATTTGTCTAATATAAAAAGATAGATGGATCAATTAGATTTACTACAGGGAATTGCTCGAATTTCTGTTTTCGTTTCCTTATTAATGGCATTTTTTCTGCTAACCGTTAAAACAGAAAATAAACTGGCAAACCGCTTATTTGCTTTGTTCTTTATTTTTTCGGCAATTGATCTTAGCGGTTTTTTTATTTATCTGTATACAGAAGATCACAGAAATTTAGAAATTTTTAGAGCAACTTTCTGTTTACTGGGAATGCCATCATTTTATTTGTATGTTTTATCTGTATGTTATTCAGACTTTAAGTTAAAATGGAAACATCTCATTCATTTGCTTCCTTTTGTAATAGTCAATTTAATTTTTATACCAAGAATATATTTAAGTATTGTAAATGGCAACTTTATAGGTCCTTTAAATGAAATGTCTGAGATCTATTTTATACAGATTTTAATAGAATTTCAGTACGTTTTTTATATTGTAAGTGTATTTTTGATCTTGAAGAAATACAAAGAAATTTATCTAGAAAACTACACCAATCCGAGCGTTTCTACTTATAAATGGCTTTTTCAAATGACATGCGTTTTTCTTGTTGCACATTCTATTGTACTTTTAAAAAACATATTGAGGTACAGCGGTTTCAAAGAAGTGTTTTTGTGGGCAAATGTCCTTGTTGGAACTATAGCTTTATTTATAACGTGCTGGTTTATAATGAAAGCTTTAAAATATCCAGAACTTTTTAGAGGTGTAAATTCTAAGTTAGTATTAACAAAAGATATTCTGCCAGAAATTGATGAAAAGCCAGAAGCTGTAAATCAGCAAAATGATTTGATCAATACACAAATTAGTACTTTAAAACAATATATGACTGAGAAAGAACCATTTCTCGATCCATCACTTACTATTCAGGAATTGGCCAATCAGATTAGTATTCCTGTTCGCGATTTATCTATTTTAATAAATCATCATATCGATCAGCATTTTTTTGATTTTGTGAATGAATATCGCATTCAAAAAGCCATGCAAATTTTAAGAGATCAATCAAAAAATCAATTAACTGTTCTAGAAATATTGTACGAAGTTGGTTTTAACTCCAAATCTTCTTTTAATACTTCATTTAAAAAATATACCAATTTAACCCCAACAGCCTACAGAAATAGTTGAAAATAAAGGGTTTGTAAAAAGTCGAACGCCTTGCCTACATAATGTCGAACCAATTTCTATTTGAGAAAATGGTTCGACTTTTTTTGTCGGTCGCATAGGAAGATTTTCTAAGGCAACTTTGCTTCAAATTAATCGAACAAGTTAAAATTAGAAATCATGAAAAAATTAAATCTCCTAATCTTTTTACTATTGCCTTTATTTTGTTTAGCACAATCAATACTAAAAGGAAAAGTCGCTAGTGAAACCAAATCTTTAGAATGGGCTGAAATTTCAATACTAAATAAAGAAGGAAAAATTATTGATGGAACTACGACTAAAGAAGATGGCTCTTTTGAAATTAACCTAAAAAATGGTTCTTATAAAATTGAAATCAGTCTTTTGGGTTTTGCCGATTATGAAAAAGAAATTTCACTAGAAAAAAACACCGATTTAGGAACTATTATTTTAAAAGAAAACGAAACCAAATTAGTTGAAGTTGTGGTTCAGTCTAAAAAGAAAACTATTGAGCAGAAAACAGATCGTTTGGTTTATAATCTAGAAAACAATGTAACAACTACTGGTGGCGATGCTTTAAGTGCTATTAATACTGCGCCTGGAGTTGTAGTGAAAAATGACGTGATTACCATTTTAGGAAAGGGAACTTCGCGCGTCATGATTGATGGACGTTTAATTGAATTGACTGGCGAAGAACTGAACAATTTCTTGAAATCAATTTCGGCTGCAGATATCAAAAATATTGAAGTTATAAGCAATCCGCCTGCAAAATATGAAGCAGATGGAACAGGTGGACTTATTAATATTATTATGAAAAAAGGAGTTCGCGATTCGTGGAAAAATTCGACTACAGTTTCTTACGATCAGAATAAATATGGAATTTACACTTTGAGAGATAATTTCTTCTATAGCAAAAATAAGTTTAGATTTTCGGCAAGCGTGAATGGTAAAACGGGTTATAAAAACTCTAAAGAGAATTTAGATATGTATTTTCCTGATGGATTTTCTACAATGTACGCCGATACAAAAGTTAAAAATGAGAATTTTTCAGGAAAATTGGCATTAGACTATGATTTGTCTGAACGCTCAACGATTGGTTTTCAGTTTATGAATGACAGAAATAATCCTGATTTTGGATCGGATATTAGAATTGAAAAGTACAATACGCAAAACGAGTTGCAGCAGGTTACATTGAATAAAAGTTTTACAGATAAAGGTTCTAAAAATCAGACTTATAATGCGCATTTGATCACTAAATTTGATTCAAAAAAGAAATTGTCTTTTGATGTGGATTATTTCAATTACAGCTCAAAATTTGATAGAGATTTTATAGCGAACAATTATAATCCAGATATGGAATTTATTGATGTCAATCAGGCGGGAAGAAATATTTCCAATCAAGATATTGATAACTGGAGTTTTAAGGCAGATATGGAACATCCGTTTGAAACTTTTAATTTGTCTTATGGTGCGAAAATGAGTTTTACAAACAGCATAAGCGATGTGGTTTTTTACAATACTATAACTGGAACTCCAGAATTAGATCCTAGTCAGTCAAACCAATTTAAATACACTGAAAATAATCAGGCGTTTTATATTAATGGAGATAAAAAGCTAAATGAAAAATGGAATCTGCAAATGGGTTTACGATTGGAGAACACACAAACAAGCGGATTCTCTGAAACCATGAATCAGGAAAATGTAAATGATTATTTGAAGTTGTTTCCAACTTTTTATGCTTCGTACAAGAAAAATGAGAACAATACTTTTAGTCTGAATTATGGAAAAAGAATCAACCGACCACGTTTTGATTTGCTGAATCCATTTAGAGTTTATATTAATAGTAACAGTTATTCTGAAGGAAATCCGTTTTTAAAGCCTTCATTTAGTGATAATTTTGAATTGGCGCATTCTTATAAAGAGGTTTTAAGAACAAGCATTTTTGTAAATGCGATTACAAATGGATATGGAGTTGTTTTTACTTCAAACCCAGAAACGAATACGCAGATTGTAACCCGCGAGAACTATTATAAAGGTTTGAATTACGGTTTGGGAGAAAGTTATTCTGCAAGTTTTGCAGATTGGTGGCAGAGTGAAAATACTTTGTACTTTTTAGGCGCTAAGACGGAGTTTGTAAAAGATATTAATGCAACGCCATCAAATAGTTTACAGATTGATTTTACGACGAATAATACTTTTATACTAGGGAAAAGCAGTAAACTTCAAATTGATTTTAATTATAGTTCACCTTTTAAAAGTGGTTTGTATGAGATTGGTTATGCATCAAGTTTTGATATTGGTTTTAAACAGGATTTGTTGAATAAAACGCTTCAGATTGCATTTTTGGCTAATGATATTTTTAATACTTCTTATTTGAAAGATTTCACTTCGGTTGTAAATGGCGTAAAACAGGTTTATAGCCAAAATGAAAGTAATCGTTTTGTGCGTTTGTCTTTGGTTTACAATTTCGGAAATAAAAAGATTAATGTGAAAGAACGTGCTTTCGGAAATCAGGACGAGAAGAAGAGGGTGGGGAATTAAGGAATTAGATAATTAGTCAATTTGATAATTAGATAATTTTTCACTGGGCTTCGACTTCGCTCAGCCTGACACGCGAGAGTAAAACTTGAAACCTGAAACTTGAAACTTTTTCTTGCGTGAGGGATAGGAGCAAATTACCGAAGTAATGCGAATAGCCCGACCGAATTTGCGAAAGGCGCACATAAGCGGTTTGTTAAATTGCGCCTTTTGGAAATTTGGGCACGCCCAGATTATAAAAAGAATGCCAATAAAATTCCTAGAACGATCATAGAAACTTTGGCAATGTTGAATTTGTGTCCTTCGCTGCTTTCAAAAATGATGGTTGAGGAAATGTGGAATAAAATACCTATTACGATTGCTGTTATTTCGGTGTAATATTTACTTAAGAAGGGCAAATATTCTGAAGCTACAGTTCCGAGTGGGGTCATGATGGCAAAGGTCAGCATGAAGGCAAAAATGGCTTTTTTGTTTAAATCTGCATTGATGAAAAATGTGGTTAAGATAACCGCAATTGGCAGATGATGAATGGCAATTCCTACTGCTAAACCATGATGGTGGCTTACAGGAAATCCTTCTAAAAAGGCGTGAATGCAAAGGCTGATAAATAAAAGCCATGGAATTTGAGACATTTTTGCGTGTCCGTGAACATGTCCATGTTCGGCACCTTTTGAGAAAAATTCAAGTACAATCTGGAATAAAATTCCGACCATTATAAAGATTCCGATATTATGATTGTGTGATTCGTAAACATCTGGAAGAAGATGCATTACGGTTAACGATAATAAAAAAGAACCGCTAAATGCGAGTAGTAATTTTAAATTATTTTTGTTTTCTGGTTTTATAAATAAAGCCACGCCATATCCTAAAAGTACAGAAAATAAGGGTAATAAATAGTTCATTTGTATTTGTTTAACCGTTGATTTGTTTAATCGTTTTTTGCTTACCGATTAAACGGTTCAACAAATAAACGATTAACTAATTTACTTAAAAATCATGATTAATCTTTCGCTTTCGGTTTTATGGAACTTTTTGAGTTTGTAGTCTCCAAAAATGTCTAAAAGAAAAATTCCAGCCTCGTCCATTAAATCCTGAAAGTCTTTCAAAGTTAGTGCTTTTACTTTTTCTGTAAAATGATATTTTCTGCCTTGGTCTTCAAAATCAATTTCTTTAAAAATATGTCCGTCTTCAACGTATCTTTTGATGTGAAAATCTATTTCGTCAACTGTTTTTACTTCTTCGGGAACAAGATTTTCAATAACGTTGGGTACATTCATGAAATCGATCACAGCAAAACCGTATTCTGATAAGCTTTCTTTAATTGCTTTTAAAGTGGTCAGATTGTCTTCGTCGCTTTCAAAATAGCCAAAACTGGTAAAAAGATTGAAAATAGCATCAAACTTTTCTTCAAAAGGTTCGCGCATGTCGTGCACTTTAAAATGAAGGGTTTCATTGCTGTTTTTGCTAGCTTCGGCGATGCTGTTTTCAGACAAATCTGCGCCTAAAACATCGTAGCCTAATTGATTTAAATAAATAGAATGACGGCCTTTTCCGCACGCTAAATCCAATACTTTGGCTTTCTCGGGCAAGTTAAGATAATGCGTTAAATTGTCCATGAAAACCTGAGCTTCACGATAATTACGATCCTTGTAAAGAATATGATAATATGGCGTGTCAAACCACGAAGAATACCAGTTTTGATTGTCGTCTTCTTGATTTTGGATTGGTGCGTTATGTTTTACAGACATTTATTCTATTTCAATTAATTCAAAAGTCCGGCAAATTTAGTGTATTTTTGCCGAAAAATAACTATTTCGCTACGATACGTATTTATAACAGTATAATAAAATGTTATAGCGATTGGCTTTTTTTAATTGAAAAAGAAATGGAAGAAAATTTTAAAATGATTGCCAAATGTTTTTTTGGCTTTGAAGAAATATTAGAAAAAGAATTACGCACACTTGGCGCTCAAGATGTTGAAAAAGGTGTGAGAATGGTAAGCTTTAAAGGAGATAAAGGTTTTATGTACAAAGCCAATTTGTCTTTGCGTACTGCGCTTAAAGTTTTAAAACCGATTTATTCTTTTAGAGCTAACAATGAACAGGCTTTGTACAAAGGAATTTTGGGGATAAACTGGTCTAAATACTTAAATGCGAATCAGACTTTTGTTATTGATAGCACGGTGCATTCGACTTATTTCAATCATTCTGAATTTATTTCTCAGAAATGTAAAGATGCGATTGTAGATCAGTTTAGAGAAAGAACAGGACAGCGTCCAAGTATTGATAAGCAGTATCCAGATTTGCGTATTAATATTCATATTGACAAAGATCAGGTTTCGGTTTCTTTAGATACTTCCGGAGCTTCACTTCATCAGCGTGGTTACAGAACGGCTACCAATATTGCCCCTATTAATGAAGTTTTGGCAGCTGGAATTCTTTTATTATCTGGTTGGGATGGACAAAGTGATTTCTTGGATCCTATGTGCGGTTCTGGAACTTTCTTGGCAGAAGCAGCTATGATTGCCTGCAATATTCCAGCAAACATTAACAGAAAAGAGTTTGCTTTTGAAAAATGGAAAGATTGGGACAATGATTTATTTGATATGATTGTTGACAGTTTAATGAAAAAAACAAGAGAGTTTCATTATACAATTAAAGGTTTTGATAAAGCGCCAAGTGCTGTAAGCAAAGCGAAAGACAATATTAGAAATGCTAATTTAGAAGATTACATTAAAATTTACGAAGAGAACTTTTTTGATACAGAAAAAGAAACGGAAGGTAAACTGCATATTGTTTTCAATCCGCCTTACGATGAGCGTTTGGATATTCATATGGAAAAATTCTACGCTAGTATTGGAGATACTTTAAAGAAGAATTATCCAGGAACAAACGCTTGGTTTATTACAGCCAACCTTGAAGCCTTAAAATTCGTCGGATTAAAACCTTCTAGAAAAATCAAACTTTTTAACGGAAGCCTTGAAGCACGTTTGGTAAAATACGAAATGTACGAAGGAAGCAAGAGAACGAAGTTTCAAGTCTAAGTCTCTAAGATACTAAGATTCTAAGATTCTGAGATACTAAGTCTCTAAGATTCTAAGATGCTAAGAGTTTTAGTAAAATGGGAAAAAGAATAATTTTAAATAAATATTAAGGTTCTAAAGAATATATAAGTTGCAAGGAAAAAAACTTAGCCTCTTAGCCTCTCAGAACCTTAGCAATTCAAAAAAAATGTCAAAACTACAACTACGCGCTTTTTTATACCAATTGGCTGCTTTTGCAATTTTATTTCTTTTATTTAGATATTTGATTGCGGCTTACACGGGATTAACTGGAATTTGGATTCCGATGACGGCATTTGTAATTGGAACTATTATTGGGCCTAAATTTCAAGCGGTAAGAACTAAAGACGGTGAAAAGCTTTTTATGAAGTGGCTTTTTATAAAAGGAATTAAAGAAATCGGATAATTTGAAAAATATATGAGGAAAATTGGACTTATTGGCGGAATCAGCTGGGTTTCTACATCTGATTATTATACTTTAATTAATAAAGGAATTAATGAAAAACTCGGCGGACTAAATTTCTCTGAATGTCTAATCTACTCTTTTAATTATGCCGATATTAAAAAGAATAACGATGCCAACGACTGGGATTCTACTTTTAATATGCTTTTAAAAGCGGCAGAAGTTTTAAAATCGGGCGGGGCAGAAGCTATTGTTTTATGTGCCAATACGATGCATTTAATTGCAGACAAACTGCAGCAAGCTATTGGACTTCCACTTATTCATATTGCCGAAGAAACAGCGGTTGAAATTCAGAAAAAAGACTTGAAAAAAGTAGGTTTACTGGGAACAAAATTCACAATGGAATTGGATTTCTTTAAAGATAAACTTGCTCAGAAAGGAATTGAAGCAATAATACCAATAAGCGAAGCTGACAAAGATTTTATTCATTACACCATTTTCGAAGAATTGGGAAGGGGAATTGCAACTGAAGAAACGAAAAAGCGTTATCTTGAAATTGCAAATGAATTAATCAAAAATGGAGCAGAAGGCATTATTTTAGGATGCACCGAAATTCCGCTAGTAATAAAAGAAGGAGATTTAATTGTCCCTATTTTTGATACAACTTTAATACATACACAAGCAGCGATTAATTTTCAGTTAACTTAAAAAAGATGCTAAGATTCTGAGATACTAAGGTTCTAAGTTTTTAATCTTAACAACATAAAAAAGCGGTAAATTCAACTTGAATTTACCGCTTTTTTTTAAACTTAGTATCTTAGAGTCTTAGCATCTTAGAACCTTAAAAAAAAACTATTTTTTCTTCTTAGGCTCTTCTTTTTTTACTGTTTCAGATGCCATTGTTTTTTTCTTATAAATCGGAATAAAGTAGGAAACTGTGTAGTTGAAACCAATTCCAAAACTTCCGTCATAAGTTCTGTTAAAACCTGGAATATAAAGGTTTTCGAAATTATTTGGTTCTTTATTAGAAGTCAGAAGTTTAAGCTGAACACCGAAACCAACAAATACATTTTTCACAACTTGGGCTTTTAGTCCTAATGCAACTTCGATCCAAGTAGCGGTAAGTCCGCTATATTTATTGTCTGTTGCTATTGGAGGTAATTCTCCCCAATACGGATTCGGGTTATAGATCTTATAGCTATGCAATTCTTGCGCAAAACTACTAAATCCGCCACGCATTCCTATTGTGATAAGGTTTTCCATATCAAGCCAGTTTTGATAAAAATTATAGTCAAAACCTGCTTTTATATAAGTTCCGTTAGCAGAAGAAGTCAAACGGTCATCTTCTGTAGTTTTATCTTCGTAGCCTAATTCTGCCGCTAAGAAATACTTTTTGGTTAATCGCCAGTCTCCAACAAATTCTACTCCTTTATAATCTTTGTCATAAAGGCCACGAGTAAGTTTGTACAAATCAACACCAACACGAAGTCCGTAACGGTCTGTTTTTATAACGCTATCTATTGGAGCTTGAGCTTCCTGAATTTCTGGTTTTGCCGTTTTTACAGTTTCTGTTTTTGGCTTTTTAGTCGCTATTGTGTCCTTCAAATTTTTAGAAATCTCAGGAACATCCTGCGCATAACCTAAAAACATTGAAAACAATAATGAAAGACTAGAAATAAACTTTAATGTGTGTTTCATTTTCAGATTCAATGTTAGGGTTTTCTAAATCAACTTCGGTCATCCAAAACGTATCTCCGTCTGGATCAGTATGTACAAAAGGCAGAATGTTTTTTAGCTGAAAAATAGTTTTAAAGCCACAAGCTCTCGAAACGTATACATTTTGTGTGTTATAGTTAAATTTAATAACATCAGTATTGATAGCTGTGGTGCTTAAAGAGCTGTAAATAAACTTAAAGGTTGCTGTAGTGTCATTTACCTTTAACGGAATTGATACAGTACTTCCGCTGGTTACATATCTCAATGAATCATCTTCTGCGAGACTTTCATTAAAAACAATCCCTTCTTCCATTCCGTCACCAATAACTTTTAAGTTGGTAACATTTTTTGTTTTCGTCGGACTAGAAATATCATAAAATGTCATAACCAATCTTGGTGTAGTTGGTGTATTGGCATCGCAGATATCATCTTTCTCGCAGCTAGATAAGCCGAAAGTGAAGAGCAGTAAAAGAGAGATTAATTTTTTCATGTATTTTTTATCGAAGTTCTAAAAGTACAACATTTTCAACATGATGTGTCTGCGGAAACATATCTACAGGGCGCACACGAGTTACTTTGTATTTTTCATCCATTAAAGCTAGATCACGCGCTTGAGTTGCAGAATTACAGCTTACATAAACCACTTTTTTAGGAGCAATTTTTAAAATTTGCTCTACAACATCTTTATGCATTCCGTCACGAGGCGGGTCTGTAATAATAACGTCTGGTTTTCCGTGCTGTGCAATAAAAGCTTCATTAAAGACTACCTTCATGTCACCAACAAAAAACTCGCAATTTGTAATATTATTGCGTTCTGCATTGGCTTTAGCATCAATAATAGCTTCAGGAACACTTTCTACTCCAATTACTTTTTTTGCTTTTTTAGAAACGAACTGTGCAATG
Organism: Flavobacterium sp. CFBP9031; assembly: GCF_034044945.1. Taxonomy (NCBI): domain Bacteria; kingdom Pseudomonadati; phylum Bacteroidota; class Flavobacteriia; order Flavobacteriales; family Flavobacteriaceae; genus Flavobacterium; species Flavobacterium sp. CFBP9031. The sequence continues at coordinate 6,145 of NZ_JAXCWF010000014.1, read as the reverse complement.
GTTCCAGTTCCTGTATATAAGTCATAAACTACTTCATTTCCTGTAAGTCCAGCAAAATCTCTTGTTATTTTATACAATTCGTAAGCTTGATCAGAGTTGGTTTGGTAGAACGATTTAGCATTAATGCTAAATTTTAAACCTTCCATTTCTTCCAAAATGTAGTTTCTTCCTTTGTAAAGGATTACATCCTGATCGTAAATTGTATCGTTTGGTTTTCCGTTTACAACATATTGTAATGAAGTAATTTGAGGGAATTTCTCGTATAAATGGTCAAGAATTAATTCTCGGTTTTCTTTGTCTTCTTCAAAAAACTGAATCAAAACCATGATTTCTCCAGTAGAAACCGTACGAATCATAACCGTTCTTAATAATCCAGAATGTTCTCTCGGATTAAAAAAAGCTAAATTATGTTCGTTTGCAAAAGCTCTAATTTCGTTACGAATGGCATTTGAAGGATCTTCTTGTAAATGACATTTTTTGATGTCTAAGATCTTATCCCACATTTTAGGAATATGAAAACCTAAAGCGTTTCTGTTCCCTAAATCTTCAGTGCTTCCAATTTCTTTTTCAGTTAACCAACGGCTGTTAGAAAAAGAAAATTCCATTTTATTTCTGTAGAAAAACTGTTTCTCAGAACCTAAAATATCTTCAAATTCTGGAAGTTCGATTTTTCCTATTCTTTGTAAGTGATTTTTAACTTCATTTTGTTTAAATGCAAGTTGTTGGCTGTATTTCATATTTTGCCATTTGCAACCTCCGCATACACCAAAATGTTCGCATATTGGCTCAACTCTATATTCAGATAATTCGTGAAATTTTACGGCTTTACCTTCGTAATACGCTTTTCTTTTTTTTAGTGTCTGTACGTCTACAACATCTCCAGGTACCACATTCGGAATAAAGATAACTTTTCCGTCAGGTGCTTTGGCTACTGAAACCCCTTTTGCACCAGCATCAAGAACTTGAATTTGATGAAAGACAATTTTGTCTGTATTTTTTCTTCCCATAGCGCAAAAATAAGCCTTTGAAAACTTTTACAAATTTAATTTTAGAAAAAATTTAGAAATTCTTCAAAATATTAGTTTAATTGGGGATAAAAGCTAATTTTGTTTTCGTAATAATCCCAATAAAATTACATATTAACCTGCTATTTTTATCTTTTTATGAAGTTGTATCACAAACTTTCAAAAATCAGCTTTCTTAAAAAAAGTTATGCTTTTAAATTTTTATTTGTTGCTTTTATCGGTATCCATATTCCCCTAATCGGAATCTTGTTTTTTGTTCTATTTTTTGAGCATGAAGTATCCTCAGCTTCTATTCTTGTTTTTTCTTTAATTATGACATTGCTGGCAACGGCAATAACGCTTTTGGTTTTAAATAAACTGATAAAGCCAATTGCTATAGCCTCAAAAGCGTTAGATGACTATAGAGATTCAAGAAAAATAGCTGCTTTGCCAACAGATTATACAGACGAAGCAGGTCTGCTTTTGTGTAACATACAGGAATCTATTAATGAAGCAGAGAATTTTATAAACGAAAAACAGGATTTGGTTTATATGCTTTCGCATGATTTGAAAAATTTTGCAGGAAATCCGCAAGGTTTAGCGAAGCTTATTATAAGCGAGGAACCATCAGAATCGGTTAAAAATATGGCTGAGCTAATTTGCGAATCGACTGAACTGCAATTTAGATACATTGAAAATTTCATCAAATTGCTAAAAGAACAAGATGATGTTGTAAAAGTAAACCCAGAAGTGAAGGCGGTTTTGTTTTCGAATATTGTGCCTTTTATTAACGAACAAGTTGAACAGCGTTTGTTGGATAAAAATATAAAAATGGATTTGGTTTTGGAATGTAATGAAGCAAAACTGAAAATAGACGAGGGGCTTTTGGTTCAAGTGTTGGTAAATCTAATAAGCAACGCCGTTAAGTTCTCTTATTTTGATAGCAAAATTAAAGTCAGAATCTTTTCTGCAGATTCAAAATTGATTATGACGGTAAAAGATTACGGAATGGGTTTTGATCGAAATCAGATTGAGGAATTATTTAAAAAATTCACCAAAATGAGCCGTTTAGGAACCGCAAACGAAGGTTCGACAGGAATCGGATTGTATTTGTGCAAAAAAATCATAGAAAGAAACAAAGGTCGATTGACCGCATCTAGCGAAGGAAAAAATAAAGGTGCAGAATTTAAGATAGAATTCGACGTTTAGACTCTAAAAAAAAAATAAGGCTGTAAGATTTTATTCTTGACAGCCTTTTTATTTTAACAGTAAAGATTTACCAAAGCTGATGAACAGAAGGTTTGATAAGGTCATTATAGATTTTGTTCATTGCTGAAATCTGCTCTGAAGTTAATTTTGGAGTGTCATAAACCGATAAATTTGATAAAACATGTTCTGTTTTGGATGCTCCAGGAATAATACAGCTTACTTCATTAAAACTCAAAATCCATTGTAAGGCTATTGCGGCTAGATTTTTTGATTCTGGAAATAAAGCTTTTAATTCTTCAACAGCTTTTAATCCTAATTCATAATCAATTCCAGAAAAAGTTTCGCCTTTATCAAACGCTTCTCCGTTACGATTAAAATTTCGGTGATCCTGAGGGTCAAAAGTTGTTTTTGCGTCAAATTTGCCTGTTAAAAGTCCGCTGGCTAATGGAACTCGGGCAATAATTCCGATATCTTTCTTTTTAGCTTCCGTGAAAAACAATTCAGAAGGTCGCTGACGAAACAAATTGAAGATAATCTGAACCGTTGTTACGTTTGAGTATTCAATGGCTTTTAAAGCTTCTTCGACTTTTTCAACGCTTACACCGAGGTTAAGAATTTTTCCCTGATCTTTTAGTCTATCAAAAAGTTCAAATATTTCTGGACGATAGTAAACTTCAGTCGGCGGACAATGCAGCTGAATTAAATCAAGTGTTTCTAATCCCGTTCTTTTTAAACTGTCTTCAACAAATTTTTGAAGTACTTTTGGCGTATATCCTTCATTAACATGCGGATTAATTTGGCGTCCGCATTTTGTGGCAACAAAAATACGTTCAGAACGAGAACGAACCACTCTTCCAACAGCAGTTTCGCTTAATCCATTTTCGTAAACATCGGCCGTATCAATAAAGTTTACGCCATTATCAATAGCAGTATTCAAAAGTTCATCGGCAGTTTTATCATCAAAACCCGATCCCCATTTTCCGCCAACTTGCCAAGTGCCAAGCGAAATTTCAGAGATATTAAAGTTTGTTTTTCCTAGTTTTCTGTAGTTCATTTTTTTTAGTTGCAAAGTTTCAGAGATACAAAGAGACAAAGTTTTTTTTAGGGAAAGTTTAGAGGCTTTGTCTCTTTGTGCCTCTGTACCTTTGTCCCTTTTTTAGTCAAATAAATCCGAAGACAAATAACGATCACCACGGTCGCAGATAACGGCAACCACAACTCCAGATTCTAATTGTTCTGCAATTTTTAAGGCAACTGCAACAGAACCTCCGCTGCTCATTCCTGCAAAAACACCTTCTTCTAGCGCTAATCTTTTGGTCATTTCTCGTGCTTCTTCTTCGCTCACATCTACAACAGTATCCACTTTAGAAGCATCAAATATTTTAGGAAGATATTCCTGTGGCCATTTACGGATTCCAGGAATCTGAGAACCATCACTTGGCTGTGCGCCAACGATCTGAACATTTGGATTTTTTTCTTTCAAATAAGTAGAAGTCCCGATAATAGTTCCTGTTGTTCCCATTGCCGAAACGAAATGCGTTACCGTTCCGTCAGTATCATTCCAAATTTCAGGCCCTGTTGTTTTGTAATGCGCTTTCCAGTTATCATCATTAGCAAACTGGTTCAGCATTAAATAGCCTCCTTGCGCTACTTTTTTATCGGCATAATCTCTAGAACCAATAATTCCTTCGCTTGCAGGCGTAAGAATAACTGTAGCGCCATAAGCACGCATAGTTTGAGTACGTTCTTTGGTAGAATCTTCGGGTAAAACCAGTTCGATTTCAATGCCAAATAACTGAGCAATCATAGCAAGCGCAATTCCAGTATTTCCGCTGGTTGCTTCAATTAATTTATCTCCTTTTTTGATATCGCCTCTTTCTAATGCTGCAGCAATCATATTGTATGCCGCTCTATCTTTTACGCTTCCTCCAGGATTATTTCCTTCTAGTTTCAGTAAAAGTTTTACATTTTTATTTTTAACTAGATTGACCGTTTCCATCAAAGGAGTATTGCCAATTAGATTTAATAATTTATGTGAATTCATGTTATTTTTTTTCTTTTATTTTAACGTCAGTCGTAGTGGTGTTTAAAACGATAGAATCTTCTGGAATAGATTTGGTAACCCATGCATTTCCTCCAACAACACTGTTTTTTCCAATTACAGTTTCTCCGCCCAGAATTGTTGCATTGGCATAAATGCAGACATTGGCTTCAACGGTCGGATGCCTTTTTGCATTTTTCATGTCTTTGCTTACGCTTAATGCACCAAGCGTAACACCTTGATAGATTTTTACATGTTTTTTGATAACTGTAGTTTCACCAATTACAATACCGGTCGCGTGATCAATAAAAAATGGCGATGCGATATCGGCTCCTGCGTGAATATCTGTACCTGTAATTCTATGTGCGTATTCGCTCATTAATCGAGAGAATAACAATAAATCTAAATGATATAATTCGTGACTAAGTCTGTAAATTGCAATGGCATAAAAGCCTGGGTAACCCAAGTAGACTTCATCAATGCTGTTTGATGCAGGATCGTTTTCAAGAATATATTCGGCATCTTGATTTAGTTTTTCTAAAACTCCAGGAAGCTTCTCCAAAAAGCGATCCCAGATAGATTCGCATAAATTTTGAGGTTTTTTACAAGCCAAAACCGCAATTTCTTTAAAGCGAAACTCTAGTTCATCAATGCTTTCGTCAAGTGCCGCATTCGAATCAAAAAGCGTGTAAAAAAGCTTTTCTGTAAAGTCTTCCGTTTTGGTTTTAATACCGTAATTTATGTGTGAGTGGCTCTTTAAAGCTCTTATATTTTGTATGATATTGTCTTTTGTCACAATGGTAAAAATGAATGAATAATTTTGGAACGTTAAAAGTAAGGCGTTTTTTGGAAATAAAATCACGATTTAACGAAAGAAATTTACTTTGAAAGGTTTGATTTGTGATAAAAAGCAAATTCTAAACGGTTCTTATTTATACAATTCTTAAGAAGTTAATTGCGTAAATTAGCTTTCAAAATATACTAAAAATGAAAAATAAGCCAACATTTACGAGTGCAATTTCTGGGATCTCTTTTAATGAAAATGAGAAAATTTATGGAAGAGCAATTCATGATCCTATTTTGGGATTGATTAAAAAGGAATATCCCGATTTTAATGCTGAAGATTGCATTTCTATAAATGAATTGAATGTCTACCGCCAGAAATACATTTCGAATTATCTCTCTACCGAAATAGGAGCACTTTCGGCAATGGAAAAAAATGTCATTTCTTCACTAAAAGAAGATAAATCGATTGTAAGCATTGTAGAAGAGGAGGAAGAAGCTAGAAACTTAGGACAAAAAGTGGCCGATAAAGTAGCTGATTTTGGTGGGAGCTGGACTTTTATTATTTCGTTTGTTGTTTTCATTACGATTTGGATTGCTTCAAATGTTTATATTTTTCTAAACAAAGGTTTTGATCCCTATCCGTTCATTCTTTTAAATTTAATACTTTCTTGCGTAGCCGCTTTGCAGGCGCCGGTTATTATGATGAGTCAAAACCGTCAGGAAGAAAAAGATCGTAATCGCGCTAAAAAAGATTTTATGATCAACCTGAAATCGGAATTGGAGATTAGATTAATTCATGATAAAATTGATCATTTAATTATGCATCAGCAGCAAGAATTAATCGAAATTCAGAAAGTGCAAATCGAGATGATGAACGATATTTTGGATCAGATTAAGAAATAAAAGATTCTTGAAAATCCAATTTTTTGAAATCCCAAACTCCAAAAGGAGCGAAGCGACTTTTTAGAAAATCTAAAATCTAAAATCTAAAATCTAAAATCTAAAATCTAAAATCTAAAATCTAAAATCTAAAATCTAAAATCTAAAATCTAAAAACTAAAATCTAAAATCTAAAATCTAAAATCTAAAATCTAAAATCTAAAAT
>NZ_JAXCWF010000013.1:0-187858 GCF_034044945.1 Flavobacterium sp. CFBP9031 | reverse complement strand
AAATAGTTTCTTTCTAGTGTTGAATCATGACTGTTATTTCTCATCGCAACAAAATTTATTAAAGGTAAATTTTGTTACCGAAATATCTAACCTTTACAGAAATGACATAAAGTGAGAAAAAAAAACTTTGTGCCTTAGCGTCTTCGTGGCAACAAACTTTACCACAAAATGCTTAATTTTAGGACATTATTTAAACAATAACTTCAGGCATTAAAAACGTGAAACTTTAAACGTGAAACTTTAAACCTGAAACTTGAAACTCAAAAAATGATACATCAAGATAAAGAAGTAAAAAATAAAAAAAATAAAGTCAAACCTTCTTGCTGCTGTTCACATGACGAGCCTGTGCAGACTGATAATGATGGGCACAATCACGAAGGACATGATCATGAACACAATGCAAACGGAAGTCTTTTTCAGTTGTTTCTGCCATCAATTATATCTTTTATTTTACTGCTAATCGGAATTGGTTTTGATAACTATTTTCCGCAAGAATGGTTTACAGGATATGTTAGAATTGTCTGGTATGCAATTGCGTATCTTCCAGTCGGACTTCCGGTTTTGAAAGAAGCTTACGAAAGCATTGTAAAAGGAGATGTTTTCTCAGAGTTTTTTCTGATGTGTATCGCGACAATCGGAGCTTTTGCCATTGGAGAATATCCAGAAGGTGTTGCTGTTATGCTATTTTACACTATTGGAGAAACCTTTCAAGGAATGGCGGTTAGTAGAGCAAAATCGAGTATTAAAAGTCTGCTCGATCAACGTCCAGATGAGGTGCATATTTTAGAAAACAATGTTGCAGTAAAAGTCAAAGCCAAAGACGTTCAGATTGGAGCGATTATTCAGCTTAAAGCGGGCGAAAAATTAGGTTTGGATGGCGTGTTGTTATCCGATTCCGCTTCGTTTAATACAGCCGCTTTGACGGGAGAAAGTAAACCAGACACTAAAAAGAAAGGCGATACCGTTTTGGCTGGAATGTTAAACGGAAGCACTATTGTCGAAGTAAAAGTAACAACAGCTTACAATGACAGTAAATTGTCTAAAATTCTAGAGTTGGTACAAAATGCCACAACCAAAAAAGCACCTGCCGAATTGTTCATCAGGAAGTTTGCCAAAATATATACACCAATTGTAGTATATCTGGCCATTGCGATTTGTCTTTTGCCAATGCTTTTTGTAGACCATTATATCTTTAGTGATTGGCTGTATAGAGCTTTGGTTTTCTTAGTTATTTCGTGCCCTTGCGCTTTGGTTATCAGTATTCCGTTGGGTTATTTTGGCGGAATCGGTGCTGCAAGTAAAAACGGAATCTTGTTTAAAGGCAGTAATTTTCTTGATAGTATTTCCACAATTCAGCATGTCGTAGTTGACAAAACGGGAACGATGACCGAAGGTGTTTTTAAAGTGCAAGAAGTTATTATAAAATCCGAATTGGATAAAGACGAAATTTTAAAACTCGTTAATGCTTTAGAAAACAGAAGTACACATCCTGTAGCAACAGCCATTCATAATCATGTGGGACCAGTTGATTCTTCGGTAGAATTAAAAGAAATCGAAGAAATTTCAGGCCACGGATTAAAAGCAACTTACAACGGAAAAGAATTGCTTGTAGGGAATTTTAAGCTTTTGGATAAATATTCCATTTCTTATGATATTGATCCGTCTTCAATAGTTTATACCACAATTGCAATTGCTTATGAAAGTAAATTTGCAGGTTATCTGACTATTGCAGATGAAATTAAAGAAGATGCGAAAGAAACGGTTTCAAAACTAAAATCTTTAGGCGTAAAGCTGACTATGTTGAGCGGAGATAAATCGAATGTCGTTCAATTCGTAGCAGATAAGCTTGGAATTACGAAAGCTTTTGGTGATTTGCTTCCAGAAGACAAAGTGAATAAGGTTAACGAAATTAAGGCCCAAAACGAAACGATTGCTTTTGTGGGCGATGGAGTAAACGATGCGCCTGTAATTGCTTTAAGCACGGTCGGGATTGCAATGGGAGGGTTAGGAAGCGATGCTGCCATAGAAACTGCCGATGTCGTAATTCAGGACGATAAACCAAGTAAAATTGCAATGGCAATCAATATAGGGAAACAGACTAAAAAGATTGTCTGGCAGAATATTACGCTTGCTTTTGTGGTTAAGGCTTTTGTATTAATTCTTGGCGCGGGAGGACTTGCCACCATGTGGGAAGCTGTTTTTGCCGATGTTGGCGTGGCGTTATTAGCGATATTGAATGCAGTAAGAATTCAGAGAATGAAGTTCTAAAATAATAAAAGCCCAATTCATACGAATTGGGCTTTTTGCTTATTTCTTTAAATGTTTTTGCTCTTGAATTTCCCCATTGCCAAAAGACCAGTTTTCATGACCATTATTTTCCAGTAAAATAATAATTATGTTGTTGATTAGTATTTCAGTTGAAACCGAAATTTTCGAAGCAATTTGGTGATATAGTTTTTTCTTTTGTTCTAAAGTTCTTCCTTGTCCCGCGGTTATTTGTACATAAACTATTTCTTCACAATGTGAAATTCCTAAATAACTTTTAGGATATTTTATCTGATGTGTTTCTAGTTCTTCAATTACATGAAAATAATCATCTACAGGAATATTAAATTCTTCAATTAAAGATTGATGAATAGCTTCAGAAATAGTATTTTTTGTTTCAAGCGAAAGTTTTTTTGGAAGACTTATTCTAACAAATGGCATTTTGATTCATTTTAAAGTTGCATAAAAATACAGAATTTAGAATTGCTAGATTATTAAAACTTCAATTCAATTATGTTTTCATTATTCTCTAAAGTTATTTTTACCGGATTACTTTCAGAAGGAATCTGAGTTGGATACCAATTTCTAGTCGGTTGAACTAGAATTAATAAACCGTCATGATCGCCAATTGCAGCAAATTTATCGGTATTTGTATTTTGAGAAAAGAAATGCAATCCGTGTTCTTCAATTAATTGATTTCCTAATTGTAATGGACTTTCCGTAACAATCCCGATTTCGCTTATGTTTAAAATAGAAGCAGAGTTGAATTCACCAACTTGTTCATTATTAAGATCATGTCTAGCAATGAATTCGAGTAGATTTCCGTTGTGATCAAAGAAATAAATAGAATGCGCATTCCAATTTTCGAAGTTAGTAACGACACTTTTATCTTCCAAAACAATTAAATCCACTTTATCGTTGCACCATTGAATGGCTTCTTCAAGCTGATTTTCAGGAATGTTAAAAGCATAGTGATAAATAGAATTAAAATCTGGATCTTCTACAAATTTTAAAATAGAAGTTCCAGCTTGAAATGTGATCGATTTTTGGTCATTTTCCAGAATAGAAAGTCCAAAAAGGTTCTGGTAAAATGCTTTCGTTTTTTGAATATCGTTTGTTTTGATTTGTATTTGATCTATTCTCATGACAATAATTTTTTATAAAAGAAAAAGCTTCTTTTTGATGATAAACAAATTTAAAAAATGCCAATGTTATTGAGCATGTGGCGTTATTTTATGCATCAATGGAATTATAGTAATTTACTATTTTAATTTTAAATAATAATAAAAAAAAGTCCGTAACAAATCAATAATTACGGACTTTATTATTTCTAAACTGAGATTAAGCCATGTCTATTAATCCTCTTTGTACAAAATAGTGATTGTCATTTTTTACCAGATAAAATTGAGCTGCAAATCCAGAGGGCTCATCCATATAAGTTACGCTTACATCAAAATATCTTGATTTATCGTTTTCTTCAGCCCAAATAAAATCATCTAGAATTCCGAGGTTATTTAGCCATTCTAGGTTATTAAACCATTCTCTTCCTTCAAAAGATTCGTCTTCTGCAATTTCGTGAATCAAGTAATGATCACGCCAAATTACGTGTATAGATTCTTCCCAATCATCATAAACGTGATCTACAATATTTTTGGCATTATCTAATTCGCCTTTCTTTAAATAAGCGAAAAATTCTTCTACTAAATTCTGAACTTCTTGTTCAGTTGGTTTTTCTTTCCAGATTTTGAGAGAGCTCATAATGTTGTTTGGATTAAGTTTTTAAATGGGACTATTCTAAAATTTTTCTCGTTAAATGTATGGAAATTTATATTGCAATTTTTTGAAAATAATGAATTAAAAAGAAGTTTTTTATATTTATGAATCAAAATAAAAAGCCCATTTCTCTTATGAAATGGGCTTAACAGATTTGTAAATAGTTGGGGCAAAATACAAATCAATTAACTAACTTATTTTGGCATTTCGGGAATCATTATTCTTCTGGTTGGCGTGCTTAAAGTTTCAATAAAAGCCAGTAAATCACCCATTTCTTCTTTGCTTAAATTCAATTTTCTAAGCATTGGATCTGATTTTGGAATGAGAGAATCTCGGGCTGTTCCTAGATATTTTTTTTGAACAGGCGAAGGATTTCCTAAATTGTACAATTCTACAACATCCAATAAAGTTGGAAAATGTCCGTGATGCATCCAAGGTTTTGTGTTTACGACTTCACGGAGCGTTGGCGTTCTAAATTTGCCGATATCTTTTACATCTTTCGTCACATTATAGCGTCCGAAATCTTCATTTTTTGTGCCAAATAAAGTTTGGCCATCATTATGAAACTCATTATCGCTGAAATAAGGGGTATTATGGCAATTGATGCATTGTGCTTTGGTTCTAAACAAATGCATTCCTTTTACCTGCTGATCGTTATAAATGTCTGATTTTCCGCTTACAAACTGGTCAAATTTACTTTTCGGACTATTGATAGATCTTTCAAAAGTGGCAATCGCATATTGAATTCTCTCTAAAGTCACTTTTTTATCTCCAAAAGCAGCCATAAATAAAGAATTATAACCTTTTATCTTGGCTATTTTATCAACGGCAATCGTCAGTTTTTCATTCATTTCTAAAGGATCAGAAACAGGAAATTGCGCTTGATCTTCTAAGCTAGAAGCTCGTCCGTCCCAAAATAGAGAGGTTGCGTATGCCGAGTTTAAAATCGTCATAGAATTGCGTTTTCCAGTTTGGCGATCATGGCCAAAAGAGCGCGTTAGATTGTCTGTCCAGCCCAATTCTGGATTGTGGCAAGAAGCACACGCAATTTGTCCGCTTCGTGATAATCTCGGATCAAAAAATAAAATCTTTCCCAAACTTTCTTTTTCCTTAGAATACGGATTGTAAGCAGGATAAGGAACGGATGGCAAAACGCCAATATCCTGAAATTTAGATTTATCTACGTTTTCATGTAATTCTGCAGCAGGCCATTTTGAAGAATCTCCGCTAGAATACAATTTTCGTAATTCCTGAATATCTGTATAATCAGGACCTTCAGCTGTTTTATAAGCCGATAGTCCAAGCAGGAATAGGAGAGGGAAGATTAGTTTTTTCAATTTTGTTGTTTTTTTTTGTTTCAGGTTTAAAGTTTCAGGTTTCAGGTTTTCAGTCTCGGTCTCAAGTCTCAGTCTCAGTCTCAGTCTCAGTCTCAGTCTCAGGTTGTCTTAGCTTCCATAAACTTTGTCAAAGTTTTAAACTTTGACAAAGCTTGGACATTTCAGACTGTTAACTGCGACTGCGACTAAAAACTGAACACTAAAAAAAACTGACCACTAAAGAGAAACTTCTTTAGGACAAGGAATACTCAAAGCCGCAGGTTTCGGATACGTCCTGTTATTGTACATTCTGTATTGTGTCGAAACTGTTCCTCCAAACAGTTTGTCATTTGTCAGTTTTAATTCAAATGAAATTTCATATAAACCATTGCTGATTTCTTTGTACGTTCCTTCTCCTGAAATGGCAATACTATGTGTATTTGTTGCGCTAGATCCAATTGTAATATCTTGCGGAATTACGAGAACAGTTCCTTCCGTTTTGCTGTTTCCGTTGGCTGGGAAAAATTCCAAAGCCGAAGTAATATTAAATCCTGGCGAAATAGCAGCAGAGTTACTTTCGTTAGAAAACCATCTTTTTAAACCAAAAGAATTCACAGTATTGGTTCCGCTTGAGACGTTAAATCCAATTTTGAAAGCATCGTGATAAATATCATCATTAGGATTTGTAGTTCCTTTATCGCTGTATAAAATTGCATTTGGATCGTCTTTTGTCACGATAACTGGAAAAGTTAAAGCGTTGAAAGTCATCCATGAACAGTTTCCATTGTTGTTAAACCAATGTTCGCCGTATGTTAGATAAAACGCATTGGTCGGATCTGTAAATTTAGAAGCGGGATAGGTATTAACATCTCTTGGCGTTTTTATTGGTTTTACAATGGTCAAGTTGATGTTTCCTGTTGCAGTATAATTCGGAATATTTACAAGCGTTAATTTAGACTCGTAGCGAACATCATCATTTTGAAGATCTTCTAAAAGAGTTAAATGATAGGTTACGGAAGTTCTATTATTGCCATAATCATCATGAGTTAGGGAATATTCGAATCCATTTTGGAATTTAAAAATAGATGCATTTTCAATTTCCTCAGGGAAAAACCCATTCGGATAATTGACTATAAAATCGATTTTTTCGCCTACTTCTCCTTTTATATTGTATTGCGTTACCGGAAAGGTGTAATTGGTTGCAATAGTTCCTAAATCAATTTTGAAAGTAGTGTTTGGATATTCTGTATTCAGGTTTCCAATATGAATATCAGGATCAGAAACCGTTTCTAATTTTAATGTAATATTCTGGCTTTGAGTCCATCTTTTATCAAACGAGACATAAATAGTATCTGTTAATTTGCTGCCTTGAAAAGAAAGCTGATTGACAGGATTTACACTAAAACTGTCGCTTGCACCGTTTGTTTCGGCACTAAAATTGGCCGTAACAGTTCCTTTCAATTCGCGTGTTGTTAGAGCCACAGGAACTTTTAAGGTTTTTACAGATTTGTTTTCATAAGTAGACTGCGGAACTAAATTCCCGTTTACGGTTGGGTATTCTAGAGGTGTGTTGTCACTTTTTACTAAAAAATTAAATCGTAAAAAAGGATCAATGTCTGAGCCTAATTTGTAATCATCTTTAGAACATGAAATATATAATAGTGCTGTAAATAATATACTGAATATCTTAATACGAGTCATTTTGCTGCAAGTTTGGGTTAAGATTAGTGTTGAATGTTGGTATTGGCAGTACGTATTTTAAAGACGGATAAGTAAGACTGCAAACCGTAGCAATACAGCCATCATTTCTGGAAACATCTTTATGCATTCTGGCAATATCAAAAAATAGGAAACCTTCAAAGCATAATTCTTTTCTTCGTTCTAAAAAGATATTTTCTTTAAGATTGTTTGTACTGGTCAATAGAGTTGCATTGGCGCGGCCACGAATGATGTTAATATCTGCCATTGCCAAATCGGCTCTGTTGGTTTCTAGCGCTGCTTCGGCACGAATCAAATACATTTCGCTAAGCCTAGAAGCTACATAACCCGCATTGTTCTGGAATTTTTTGGTAAAATTGTAATTAAGATTGGTCTGAACGCCGCTTACTATTGTAAAAAGCGATTTTGTTAAGAACAATTGTTTTCTTAAATCTGTGCTTTCGTAAAGATCAACTAAATCATTTGAAGCAGTATATTTTTCAAAATTTGTATCTGTAGTATAGCCAAAAGTCTGAGTCATTGAGGAAGAAACATTTCCTTCCGTGTCTTTTGGAATAGAAAACTCCAACAAAATTTCAGATATCGGAAGATCTGGTTTTTCCCATTCTGCAATTAAAGTTTCTTTGCTGGTTAGTACAACGCCAGAATTGGCAATTACATCATTTGCCATGTCGTAAGCATTGGCCCAATCTCCTTTTTGAAGATAAACTCTTGCCAATAATGCTTTTGTATTTTTTCTGTTAAAGAAAGAATAAGCAGGACCAGAAAGGAGTGAAGCGTCTGAATAACTATCGATAGCCGTTTGTAAATCATTTATAATTAAAGTATACGTCTCGGCAGCCGTTTTTCTGGCAGGATATTGTATGCCAGATTTGATAGATTCTGTGCTGTAGATAATTCCTAAATGCGATGCATCTGGAGTATATTTATAATCTTGGCTGTAAACAAGAGATAAAAGAAAATGCGCGTAGGCTCTTATTGCCAAAGCTTCTGCTTTTATTTGGTTTTTCTCTGCCTCAGTGGCGTCGGTTAGGGCAGGAGTAAATTCTAAAATTAAATTTGCCTGATTGATTATATCATAACTGCTATCATAAAATGATTTGAAATTACTGGTTAGCGCTACATCTTCAAAAGAATAAACTTGCTGCAGATTTATTGCTGGAGAAATTTGACCTCTAGAGCCTCCCGTTGCAACTGGTGCAAATTTTATATTACCGCCCTGCAAATCAGCATAAGCAGCGTAGCGATCAGGTCTTACATTGGCTTCTACTTCGGTGTAAAGTCCTGTAAGCGCCTGTAAAACTCCTGTTTTGTTCTGTAAAAGTTCGTCTATAGAAGTTTGTGTTCCAGGTTCTTGTTCTAAAAAGTCACTACAGCTTTGTAATGAAAGCATTAGAAAAAATATAGATAAGTATTTTGAATATTTCATTTTCTTAAAATTTAGCATTTACTCCAAGCGAAATTGTTCTTGCCTGCGGATAGATATAACTATACTCTCGAACTCCGTTCATTCCTTTCGGACTTTTTTCTTTGTACCAATACGCCACATTTGTAGCATCGGCAAAAACAGAAAGAGCATCCAGAAAAGTGTTTTTCAGCGGCACATTATAACTTAAATTAACATTACTGATTCTGATATAAGTAGCATCATAAATATGCTTGCTTAAGTTGTTTAGAATTGGCGAAAGTGTTACAGCTGACTGAGAAACGTTGTCGCCTGGATTTCTCCAATAATCGTATGCATTTACAGAAAGATTTCGGTTTGTTGTTACATTGTATTGATCTATTAGCACGCTTGACGCCAATAAGTCACCACCAATTTGATAATCTCCTCTAACAGACAGCGTAAGGTTGTTGTAGAAAGTAAAAGTGTTGTAAAAACCACCGTAAGCATCTGCTTGCTTGTCTCCAATTGGCTCCCAATCTGCAACAGTATGGAGTTCATTATAGGTTTTTGCATCGTAAACTTGACCATTTTTTTGAACAAGATCTCTTCCTGTTGCAGGATCTACACCAACCCATTTTATTCCCCATAATGTTGTAGTGCTGTAACCAATTTTTTGCGCCAATGCAATATTTGCTTCAGAATAATCGCTTCCTAGGCCTTTTAAGTCGGTTACTTTGCTGTCTATTGTAGAAATATTGAATGCTGTTGTCCATTTAAAAGCATCGCTTTTTATCCATTTAATTCTTGTAGTAAGCTCAAAACCTTTATTGTACATACTGGCAGCATTTAATTGTACTGAACTATAACCATTTTCTGTCGGGATATCGCGAGCAGTAATTAAATTGCTTTTGTTGTCATAATAGTATTCTAATGTCAATTCGATTCTTTTGAAAATATTAAAATCAAATCCTGCATTGAATTTTGTGTTTTTTTCCCAGCTTAACCTTCCATTTGGAGCAGAACCTGTAGTTGCTCCAATAGAACCATTGTATCCGTTTTGGCTGATATTATACAAACCTTTTGATCGGTACGAACCAATTTTAGAATTTCCTGTTGTACCATAACTCGCTTTTAATTTCAAGAAATCAATCCAAGAATTAGAGCTTAAAAAGTTTTCATTGCTAATAATCCAACCAGCACCCAAACCTCCATTATGAGCCACATCGGTATCGTCTCCAAAAACAGAACTCTGATCACGACGGTAATTTGCCAACAAGAAATAGCGTTTTTTATAGTTGTAATTTACCTGCGAGAATAAAGAAACTCTCGAATTGTAACTGATTTCATTTTTGTAAGTCTGACCATCTTTAGATTCATCTTGAGGTGTGTTTGGATTATCATCTCTTATCGCATCTGTAACAGCATTAATACGGTTTGGCTCTAAAAATCCAACACCAGATTGGTAGTTGAAATTTGTTTTGTCTTCAGCCAATTCAAAACCAACAACACCATCAATTTCATTGTTTTCATTCAGTTGTTTATTGAACAAAGCTTGGCCTTGCCAGTTCCATTTGTTCGAATTTCTTTCGTTTAAAAGACGACGACCCCAAGCGGCATAAGTAGTTCCGTCCAAAATAAAAGTTCCGTTAAACTGGCCGCTTTCATTTGCTGCAGAAAAATAACGATCTTGTTCTTTATCGGTATAATCCATACCAAAAAGAGTAGAAAAACGAATATTTTTATTGAGTTTATAAGATAAATTGATACTTCCTAAAAGACCAAAAGTCTGTGCTTCATTTTTGTTCTGTTCAATTGCTGCCAACGGATTTCCTCTCGTAGCACCGCTCAAACCTAAATTAGCATACGATCCGTCTGCGTTATAAACAGGAAGAGTAGGAAGGTAGGCAAAACTATAAAAAATGTTAGGCGCATCTTTTTGTACAAAACTCGGATTCAGCATTAAATTGATATCCCATTTGCCAGAACTATAGCCTAAATTAATTCCCGCATTTAATTGCTTAGACTCATTTCCAACCTGTGGTTCGTCAATTTTGGTGTAACTAACGTTAGTTCGGTACGAAAATTTAGAAGTAGAACCCGAAACATTGAAATTGTATTTGTTATAAATTCCAGCTCGGTTTAGAATGTTAAACCAATCTGTATTTACTCCATTATAAGCAACAGGAACATAGCCAGTTGTGGTGTTTTTCATGAACTCATTTCGAAGTTCTGTGTATTGTTCTCCGTTTAAATATTTAATTTGATTAATGGCAGAAGAAACTCCTAACTGGTTTGAAAAACCAAATTGCGTTTTACCTTTTTTACCCTTTTTAGTTGTAATTAAAATTACTCCATTTGCACCATCGGCACCATAAATACCTACAGCTGCGGCATCTTTTAAAACCGAAATGGTTTCAATATTTTCTGGAGCAATTTTCATTAAAGGATTAGCGATGTTTTCAGAAAAATCGCCGCTTCCGTTAAACAAACTGCTGTCAATGGCATATTCTTCACTCATTACAACACCATCAATAATAATAAGCGGTTGCGAAGAAGTTCCAGTAATTGCCCCGCTTAAAGAAGATAATGTGCCTTGGCCACGAATATTAATTTTTACAGGGCCACCTACACCAGAAGTATTTTCTACCATAACTCCGGCAATTTGTCCCGTGATCATTTTATCAAAACTCTCAGAAGCTTGTTCAACGGCAATATCTTTGGCTTGTAAAGTCGAAATACTTCCAACAATTTCTTCTTTTAGCTTTGTAGTGCCATAAGACGAAGTAATCACAACAGGGTTTAGTTCGTCTGTAGCTTCTTGAAGATAAAAAACAAAAACTTTTTTGTCGTCTGCTTTTTGAGATTGGGTTTCCATTCCTAAAAAACCGGCTTCAAGAACCAGATTTGAAATCGAGTTTCCTTTTAGCTGATAGACAAACTTTCCGTTAAAATCGGTAATAGCACCCATTCCAGTTCCTTTTATGCGAATAGAAGCACCAGGAAGCGGTTGTCTGTCTTTTGCGCTATAGACCGTTCCGCTAATCATTCTTGAAGTTTCCTGAACTGCTGAATTTGAAGTTTCAGGAACCGAAGGAGTCAATAAAACCTGCTTTTTCTGAATGTAAAAAGCAATGTCTTTATCTTTTAATAACTGCGTTAAAACCGTTTCTAGAGAAGCATTATTAACATCTATATCGGCTAACTGATCGGTATCTATTTTTTTTGCATTATAAATGATTCTAAAATCACTTTGCTCTTCAATAGATTTGATAATTAGGCTTATAGGTTTGTTTTTTACATGTAATGTTATGAGTTTATTCTGAGAAAATCCTTTAAATCCAGATATGAGAATGGCTAAGAAAAACAGAATTTTTCTTAAAACGGGTTGTATCGTAAATGTCATGTTTTTTTATTTATCGCGGATTGGTGATTGTAATGGTTTTTTGTTGAATAGAATAATTAAATGGCGTGTCACGTTTTAGCAGTTCTAAAATGTTCTCGACACTAGATTCGCTAATTTTAATCGTACCGGTAAAATTCTGTCTGGCCAAATCAGAATTTTCGTTGATAATTTCAACATCATAAGTACGCTGAATAATTTTAGCGATTGTAGAAAATGGGGTGTCTTTAAAAGCAAGTTCGCCTTTTGTCCAGGCAGCATAAAACGTTGGATCTACTTCTTTTAAGACCAGTTTTTTTGAATTATTTTGCCATGTAGCCATTTGGTTGGGCTCTAGCAAAATAACATTAGAAGGATTAAGGGCTTCAGACATTCGAATACTTCCTTCAATTAATGTACTATTAACTGTAGGGTTTTCGGGATAAGCGCTCACATTAAATGTGGTACCGAGAACTTCAATGTCTGCCTGATTAGCATGAACAATAAACGGATGCATTTTGTCTTTGGCTACTTCAAAAAATGCCTCGCCAGTTAAGTACACGTTTCTGTTTCCGTTTAAGCCAAATTGCTCCGGATAGCGCAAAGTGGTTCCAGAATTTAAACTCACAACAGTACCATCTGAAAGTTTAAGTTTGAAACGTTTTCCGTACGGAATAGAAAGCGTATTATAAATCACTTTGTGATCCTGAACTTTGCCAAAGTAAATAATCTCCGTCGGAAATTTTTTGGCAACCAAATCGCCTTTGTCATTTAAAAGAGTGGTCTGAGTTTTTCCAGAGAAATACTCCAGACGGCCGTCGCCTAATTCTAGAACAATTTCTTTTGGAGTTTCAGATTTACTGTTAAACAAATAAATAGTGGTCCCTAAACCCAAAAACAATAAAAAAATCGCAGCATACTTTAAATACGTTCTGATTTTGTTTTTTGGCTGCATTTGGATTACCGAAACAGTCTCAATAGATAAGTCTGAAGAAAGTGTGGTTAATGCCCAAATTTTCTTAGCCTTTATAAATTGTGTTTTATTTTCTTCTGATGCTTCAATCCAATCAAAAAGTGCCTGAACTTCTTGTTCTGAAGCTTCATTAGAAAGGTATTTATTTAGTATTTCCGATGTCATATATGCTTTTTAAAACTTCTCGCCATTATAAGTACACCTCAGAATTAAAATACCCTACCTTTTATTCTTAATTATTATAAATAAGCATAAAAATCAAGAACAAATAATCAGATAATCTCGTCTTTAAAATCTTCAAAGCCTTTGTCATATGGGCTTCTACAGCTTTTAAGGAAACTCCTAGCTCTTCGGCGATTTCTGCATTTTTTTTATTCTCAAAGCGTTTTTTGATAAAAACT
Organism: Flavobacterium sp. CFBP9031; assembly: GCF_034044945.1. Classification (NCBI taxonomy): domain Bacteria; kingdom Pseudomonadati; phylum Bacteroidota; class Flavobacteriia; order Flavobacteriales; family Flavobacteriaceae; genus Flavobacterium; species Flavobacterium sp. CFBP9031. The sequence goes on along the minus strand of NZ_JAXCWF010000013.1, from coordinate 174,645 downwards.
TCTCTGGTTTTTGGAGGCAGATCGCTGATAGATTCCTGAATTATACGTTCTAATTCGGTTAATTCTAAAGTATCAAACTGAATCGAATTTAAAACTTCGATATCCAATTCTCTTTCTTTGTGGTTTAAGAGGTCATTTTTGAATTTATCCTTCACTTTATTATGACGGATTAAATTCAAGCATTTTGATTTAGCATAAGTAAATAAGAAAGCTTGAATCCCGTTTATAGATTCTATGTCTTCTCTACTTTGCCACAGGTGTAGTAAGGATTCCTGAGCAAGATTTTCAGCTTCGTCTTGATCGTAAATAAATTGAACGCTGAAAGATTGGATTCTCCTAAAGTATTTATCGTAAAAAAACTTGAATGCAGTTTCGTCGCCTTCCTTAAAGGAATGGAAAAGATCTAGTTCTAAACTGGCATTATTATTCATTAAACGAAATTTACTTTGGGTGAAGCAATATTAAGTAAATTTTAAAAACTACTCAATTTTGCTCAGAAAGCGGCAAATATAAAAGTTTATTTATATTAATTCTAAATAAAATTCAAATAAACTACTTTCCTGAAAAAATTATTCAGAATAGGTTTAGTATTGCTGTTTTTTTAAACGCAAAGTATTGCTTTTTTAACCGCAAAGCACGCAAAGTTTTTTTGTTTAGGATTCTTATAAAAACGCAAAGTCCGCAAAGCTTTGTCTAAAAACTTTGCGAACTTGGCGTAAACCTTTGCGAACTTTGCGGTTAAAAAATTTTGAGGTTAATTAACTATCAAATCTATATTTTTAGATAATCTATCAGCTAATTCAGGTGTAGTATTGTTATTTAAAACCCATGGAACCAGTTTTCCCTTGTTTATGATTTCGTTTTTAGAATAAACTAAACTGAAATATTCCTGTAATTCATTGTAATCAACTGGTATTGGGCGATTTTTTTTGTTTTCTGGGATTTCTTCAAAATAATATCTAGAGTCCAGTAAAGAAGGATATTTTTCTAATAAAAAATCATTCAAGCTATAAGAAGGACCCGCTTTATACAAATCCTCTTTTAGTATTCCGGTAATTTTTATATTACCTATGTTTTGTTTTAAATCTTTGTAAGCTTCTTTGGTAGTGGAGAAATCAGATTGGAGCAGTTTGTTTTTTTGCGATAACTGCCTAACAACCGAAAGTCTCACATAATCGCCGTTTATTTCAATTACCTTAAAAATAAAGTATTTGAGTTCCATGCTTTGACTCCCGTTAGAGCCACTTTGTTTACTAAAGATAAAACTTCCCAATTGCAATTTATGCTCGGGGCTGTTAATTGCTTTTTTCCATTGATAAGAATCATAAACTAATTTTTTGAAAGCATATAAAATGAATACAAAGACAACTCCGGCTATAAATAATTTTTTCATTAAATGGAAATTTCATTAAAAGTACTACTTTTTAACCGCAAAGTATTGCTTTTTTAACCGCAAAGCACGCAAAGTTTTTTTGTTTAGGATTCTTATAAAAACGCAAAGTCCGCAAAGCTTTGTCTAAAAACTTTGCAGACTTTGCGTAAACCTTTGCGTGCTTTGCGGTTAAATAATTTTGAAGTTAAATAATAACTTTACGTTTAAAATTCCTCCATCCAAAACCAATCAAAAGTAAATTGAAAAGCAATAAAGGTAAAATCGTTTTCATAAAACTCGTTTCAGAGTTGTCTTTAAACGTTTCTACTTTAAAATCTTCCCACTTTTGTTGATTTACAGGCGCATTGTCAAATATTTTTGGATAAAAATGCAGACGTAGTTTCTCGTGGAATTTAGTTGTTTCTTTTAAAAACAAAAGCTGATTGCGTAAATCTGATTTTGCAATTTCGTTTAACTGAATCTGTGTATGAAGCGTTGGAATAAACAGCGCTATTAATTCGCTGGCATGGTTTCGCTGCTCTAATTTCGATTCTAATTCTTTGGACTGAATTGCCGATTCGTCGTCGCCCATTTGCTGCATCGCATAATACCAAAGCCAACTAAATTCTGTATCAGGAAGTGCATATTTTTTAAACTGCGGATAATGTTTGTAGAATTTATCTACCGTTTCCTGTTTATCCATATCCCACTTTTCGTGATACGCATTTCGTTGGGTGAGGGTTAACTCTAAAGCTTCGGGAACTTTATATTTGTTGATAATATAAGTATTGATTGCGGCTGGAAGAATGATTATGAGAAACAGCCAGATGGTTAACAGAATTACAGCATTGAAGTTAGAATTTTTCTGCAGTGATACAATGAAAAAACAAACCGCAAACCAAAATAAAATGTACAAAATAGAAAGTCCGTAAAACACAAAGAAGGATTGATCCAACGGAATCTGTAAAAAGACAACCGCTGCCAAAAGAATCAAAGTTAAGAGTGCCGTTAAACTTAAAATTCTAACATAGAATAGTTTCAGGATATAAAAAAAAGTATTCGGACTTTGTACGGCAACAATCTTCCAAGTTCCTGATTCTTTTTCTTCAGAAATAATGTTATAAGAAAAAGCAATAATCAAAAGCGGAAACAGGTACAAAAGAACAAAACTAAAATCGATATTTCCAGACAATAAATTACTCGGATTATTGAGTTCCGAATCGTATTTCTGACCTTCTAAACCACGAATGGTAACATTTTGAATAGATGGATTAACATCTCGCTGCCCAATGGCCAAACTGTTAATTGGCAAAGTATTGTTGACCAATGAAAACTTGATGTAGTAGAGCAGGAGCCCTATTTCATCTTTGTGGAAAGTGGCATTTCTGGCAATATGTTCTTTTTGATAAACGGCCGCTTCAGTAATATTATTTTGTTGTTTTTCCTGAAATTGATGGCCAATTAAAAGGCTAATAAAACCAATGATTAATAAAAAAAGTAATCCAATTTTGGTACCTTTTGATCGTATAAAATTTTTAAATAAGAGTACTAGCATATTAGATGGCTTTTAGATTTTTAGCAGCAATTCTGATCAAAACAAACAATAGAATTACCCATAAAAGAATAGATACAATAGAAACGATTTCGGTTTTTAAAACTTCGCTAATGCTTTTAGGCTCATAATGAAATTCTTCAAGATCTGTCCAGTGTTCTTTGCCAATTATTAGCGGTTTATCATTTGGACCAGGTTTTTTATTGCTGATGTATTTAACTTGCAACGCATTCATTTTCTGCGCCATTATGTAACGGTATTTCTCCGCTTGTTTCTGGAAATCGATGTAAGAATCATAATCCGTATTCGATAATCCCATCGATAAATTTTTCATGGCGATGTACGGATTCAGAAAAGAAACGGCTTTAGAAAAGCTGTTTTGTTGGGCATATACCTTCAATAAATCTTCTAAATGTCTGTTGTAGATATTCGAGCTGATTCGCTCACCTTCGGTCATAATAAACCCAGAATAATTAAAAGGAAGTTTTTGTACCGAATCGACTTTGTAAACTCGTAACAAAGAATCTTTTATTGCCTTATAGTGCAAATCGTTTGGATTGTGGCTGTCACCTTGTTTTAAAATATCTTTTTCGATATTGCTGGTAAACTGAATTTTTGATGGCGCTTCATACAAATAAGCTCCAATAGCTTGTGTTGTTCTTGGCAAGATAATCGTTAAAATAAGCCAGATTCCAATTAAAGAAACTAATGCTTTTTTTGAAGTTTTGCTTGACGCCGATACCAAAACGGCAACAATACAAAAGAACATTAGATAAATAAAATGAAATAGAATAAACAGCAGCATTTTGATCGTCTCATCTGCCGAAATTGAAAAATTCTGAAGCATGAGCCAAATTAAAACCAATACGATAATGGTTGGAATAAAAAGAAGCATAACAACGCTAGCAACACCCAAGATTTTGCCCCATAAAAGCTGTTTCCAATTAATTCCTTGGCTTAAAAGTATTTTTAGAGTTCCGTTTTCTCTTTCGTAAGCAACAGCATTAAATCCGATAAAAAAGATTAATAAAGGCAGTAAAACTTGCAAAACCATAGCAATGCTGATCTCGCCAAATCGAAGCATGCTGTTTGAAAATCCTGCCTCAGAGAAATTAGCCGTATTTTGTTTATGAGCTTCTAAGAAAATCGCATTTCCAAAAAAAGGTTCCATTCCAAATTCAAAAACGCTTAAAGAAGTGCTTTTTCTAAAGGCAAAATTGCCGTAATGCGCCATTCTATGCGGATTTTTGTCTGGGTTTTTCAACCAGTCTTCGCGAGATTCATGCTGATATTTTTCACTGGTTTCGTTTTGGCTTTTGTAATTGTCCCAGCCCGAAAAAGCAGCGAATAAAAGTAATGCGCCAATAAAAAAGGTAATGATATAAAGTGCCGGATTTTTAAAAACAGAATTTTTAAAATGCCTGGCTATAAGGAGTTCTGTATGTAATAATTTCATATTAATTAAAATTTATCTGTTGAGTGAATGGTTTAAACACATAGAAACATAGATTTTTTTCTAAAAGAAGGTAATGGAAAGAAACTAGTTTCTAACACATAGCTATGTGATTTATTCTAGTGAAACACCTTTTTTAAAATAAACCAAAATCTATGTTTCTATGTGTTTAAATATTTTTCATCTCAATAGAATTAAAATTTATAAGTTACGGTAAGGCTTGCATTTCTAGGACTTCCAGGAAATAAACGCAGGTAATTCTGTGCGCCAAGCCAATAGGTTTTGTTTAATAAATTGCCTGCATTTAGAGCAATTTGGACATTGCTTTTGTTGGGTTTGTAAAATAAAGCCGCATCAAAAATGGTAAAATCAGGAAGTGTAAAATCTCTTGTAAACCAAGGCACTTTACTGCTTTGATATTGAACTCCAAATCCAATTCCGAGATCTTTTAAAGCAGAATCAGCAGCAAAATTGTAGCGTGTCCATAAATTGGCGCTATTTTTTGGTGTATTTTGCTTTCGTGCACCAATTAGAGCAGGATTGCTGTCTTGAGTTATTTCGGCATCGATGTAACTGTAAGAAGCATTAATCTGCCAGTCTGGTGTAATATAGCCTGCTAAATCACATTCAAAACCACGGCTTCTTTCAGCACCTCGCGTTACCAATAAATCCGGATTTGCCGGATCATTTGCGTTCATTAAAATATTACGCTGATTGATTTCGTAAACAGCAGCATTAAAAGTCATGCTATTGTTTAAAAAAGTGGTTTTTATCCCGATTTCTTTCAAATCGCTTTCTAGAGGATCAAACAGACTTCCGCCTGGCAAAGAACCCGTTTGAGGCATTAGCGTCACGGTATTAGATTGTGGCTGATAGCCTTCTAGATAAGTCGTATACACATTTATCGCACTATTTACAGCATAAGTGATTCCGATTCTGGGCAGTAAAGCTGTTTTTTTAACAGTAAGTTCGTTGCTAGTTTCATAGTTCGTAATGTCTTCAAACCATTCGTTTCGTAAACCTAATAAAAAAGTAAACTTTTCCCACTGAATCTGATCTTGGATGTAAATAGCATTTGTAGTTGTTAATGCCGATGGCAGTGCCGTTCTTACATTCAAAGTATAATCGTCAGGACTTGTAATTCTGTAAATCGGATTATTCAAATTAAAATAATCAACATTGGGTTTGGGCAAAACAATGCCATCAATCGTAACAGTTTGGTAATTGGATGCATTTGCCAAAACAAAAGTACTGGCAACCGTTCCATCTTTCAATAAATAGCCTCTACCTGCGTTTTGTCCGCCACCTTTGTTTTTATTCCAGCTGCTTAAATCATAACCTGTTAGTAGCTTATGATTTAGTTTGCCTGTTTTAAAATCGAAATTAAAATAAGCGCTTAAGTTGTCGACATCCCAGTTTTGCTGACGCTGTACAAATTGCATCATGGCAAGATTGGTAACAGGCTGATTGTTCATGTCTACAGCAAAAGCATTTGTAGTTCTGTGTTCCTGCAGATCTTCTTTCCAGGTTTGCTTCATGTAGGATGCATTAAAACCAATTTTAGAATTGAATTTATGCGCAAAATTGGTCATCAAAATCATTTCTTTCGACTTGAAAAAATCACCAGGCGCACCAAGATTTAAACTTATTGGTGTTTTGTTCAGACTTGTTTTTCCGGCAACAGCACCAAAAATAGGCTGTCCGCGATCCAAAACTCCCGTCATATCGCTCAGAATTAGTTCGGTATTAATTGCCGTTTTTTCATTTGGGATATAACTGAAAGAAGGCGAGACTAAAAACGATTTATTATTGACTAAATCACGAAATGATTTTGCCTGCTGATAAGCGCCGTTTACACGATATAAAAGTGTTTTAGATACGTTTAAGGGTCCAGTAAAATCAAGCGTTCCGCGCAAAGTGCTAAAACTGCCCACGCTCATGCTAACTTCTTTTCGGTCCACTGCCAAAGGCTTTTTGGTAACCATATTAATGCTTCCGCCTGGATCAACAGAAGAAAATGTAGCGCTAGACGGGCCTTTAATAACTTCAATACGCTCAATATTGCTTGTTAAAGGCTGCAGAAAATAATACTGACGCGTTCGCATTCCATTGATTATTTGTCCTTCTTCGTTTTGACTAATACCACGAATCGTGTATTGGTTGTAATAACTTGCCGGAATTACGCCGCTAGACATTTTTACTGCATCAGCGAGATAAAATGCGCCTTTGTCGGCAATTAATTCTTTGGTTATAGTCGAAATGGACTGCGGAATATCTTTGTTTAAAGCCGCAGTTTTAGTGGCAGCAAAAGAATAGTCGCTGTTGTATTTTTTAGTCGAACGCCCCACAATTTCAACAGTCTGCAATTCATTTCGTTGGGTTTCCATTTCCAGAGAATCTTTTGCAATACTGTCTTTAACTTTGTTATTGTTATTTTGAGCCTGGATGAAATGTGTACCGCCGATTAAAAGTAAAAAAGAGAATATATTTTTCATCTTAAACCGTCTGTAAATACAAATCTTCCAACTCATTTGCAGAGATTTTATCTGCTTCAATAACAGTAACAAGATTTCCCTGCCTCATTATCCCAATGTGCGAAGCCACTTCTCTTGCTCTGAAGATGTCGTGAGTTGCCATTAAGATTGCCGTTCCGTCTGCAGAAAGCTCTTTTAGAATCTGAGAAAATTCATTAGAGGCTTTGGGATCTAAGCCGCTTGTAGGCTCATCTAACAAAAGCACTTTCGCTTTTTTTGCAATCGCAATTGCAATTCCTACTTTTTGGCGCATTCCTTTAGAGTAACCGCTTAAATTTTGATTATGTGCTTTGGCTTGAAGTCCTGCTTTGTCTAGAAAATAAGTTAATTCGCCATCAGAATAGTTAAATCCTGCTAATGACGAAAAGAATTTAAGATTCTCTAAGCCAGTAAGATTTGGATACAGCATTACGGTTTCTGGAATATAAGCCACATGCTTTTTAGTTTCCTGATTGTTTGCTGTAACCGATATATTGTTGATTTCTAATTCTCCAGATGTTGGTTCGATAAAACCTAAAAATAAATTGATTGTTGTCGTTTTTCCTGCACCATTTTGTCCTAAAAGAGCAAAGATTTCGCCTTCTTTTATGGTTAAGTTTAAGGCATTCAAAGCCGTATGATCGCCGTATTTTTTAGTTAGGTTTGTTGCTGTAAGCATAAGTTTTGTTTGTTTAAAAAAATGATTTTTAAAAATAGATATAGAAATCTCAGGCTTTTAATGAGTTTTAAAAGCTTGAGCATTAGTTTTTTATTGAATAATTACTGCAATGAATGAAGGTCTTTAATTGGGAGCTAAAGATTCCAAATTAAAAAACGGTAATGTGAATTTTCTTTTACTCTATTAGAATAAATAGAGCAAAGGTTTTGAGTTTAAAAAAGTGCAGTAATTAAAAGAATACAGGAGGCGCACGTAAGGCAAAAAGACTGCCCTTGAAAAATGTGGAAATTCCCTCAAAATATAAGAATATATAGGAAGTCTCGGCAACTGTTTTGTAAAACGTAAAGTGCTGAAATGCGTTGGGAATAAACGTACTGAAAGCAAAATGACAAATATGGCAATTTGCATCAACCGAATGGCTGTGTGTTATTTCTTTTTGACCAGGAGTATATTTGTGATCGCAATGTTTTTCTGCCGACTGCTTTAAAATATGCTCATAGGAGTGAACCGTCTGAAACAGCATGGCAAACAATACTGCAAAAGACATTAGGAAATTTACGGCTGTAATCTTCTTTTTCATTCCGTGTTATTTCTGCTGGATATTTAAAAGTTTAATTATCAAATAAATAAACGCAACAGCGTTGCAAATATAAATATCTTATTTAGAAATATAGTTAAATAGGCCTTATTTTTGGAACAACCTGCAGATTTGCAAAGTGATTCTTACTTCTATAAATTGCTATACAATAATTGCAGCGTATGAAAATCGGATGAGCCATCAAAATGCTTGTGAAGCACTTCCTGAAAAACAGGTTCTGTGTTTTGAACACTGGCAAACAAAGTCATACACGATTGAAGTTTTTCTACATCAAGACCTTCAAAAATATCAGAAACACTTTCTTCTTTTTTGGCAAGTTCTGAAGTGATTTCTACCAGATGTTTTCCTAAAATGGGATGCTCCAGAAAAGCAATTGCTTCATCGGCATTTTTGATTTCGTAAAATTTGGAGTTATCGCTCGAACCCATTCCTTTTATCTGCGGAAAAATAAACCACATCCAAGGCGATTCTTTTTTACCCTTTTTGATTTCGTTTAGAGCTGTTAAATACAACTTGTTTTGAGCATCTAAGAACCGAAGTAATCCATTAGTATTGTAAGACATTCTTTATGATATTAATTTGGGGATATCAGGCCATAAAACTAGGCAAAATATATTTACTTGTATGTGATCAAATCTTTTTTTTAAAGTCATTTTTTAACATTTTTAAGAGAATAATTTAAAAGAGCGCTTACTTTAAAAATTAGGCGTTTAAATTTTCTATTAACAGAAAAAATCGTATTAATAGCCATTTTTATTGTTATAAAATGAAGTTTTTGTTGGTAATTCTGTTATGATTTTCCTATTTTTATGAACAAGCGGTTTTAAGAACCGTCTAAAAGAATAAAATTAGGATTGATATTGACTACTTTACAATATCAATATTTTCAACCGGGCACGCTTCGCCCATAAAATAATAAATGCTTATGAAAATAGGATTAATCGGATTTGGGAAAACTGGAAAATCAGTAGCTTCAATACTATTAGAAAATAAAAAATTCAGCCTTGAATGGGTTTTAAGACAAAGTAATGTTTTGGAGCACAGATCAGTTCCCGAATTTTTTGGAATCCAGTCAGACGAACCCGGCTTAATCTATTCTAGTTCGCATACCTCTGTTGAAGAATTATTACAAAAACATCCTGTAGATGCCATAATCGATTTTTCTTCTAGTGAAGGAATTTACACTTATGGAGAAACAGCAGCAAGACACAAAGTGAAAATAATTTCTGCCATTTCTCATTACAAGGAAAAAGAATTGAATTTATTGAAGAAACTGGCAGATAAAACTACTGTATTCTGGTCGCCAAATATCACCTTGGGCGTTAATTATTTATTGTTTGCTGCAAAATTTTTAAAGAAAATTGCACCTTGGGTAGATATTGAAGTAAATGAAGAGCACTTTAAAGCTAAAGAAGGAACGTCTGGAACCGCAGTAAAAATTGCAGAAGCACTAGATGTTGACAAGGAAGATATTAATGTTGTGAGGGCAGGGGGAATCGTTGGAAAACATGAAGTTATTTTTGGTTTTCCTTTTCAAACGGTGCGTTTAATACACGAATCGATCTCGAGAGAAGCTTTCGGAAACGGAGTTATTTTTGTAGCCGAAAATCTAAAAGAAAAAGAAAAAGGACTTTATAATTTTGAAGATATCTTGACTCCTTATTTTACGGTTTAAGTTTTTTTTTTTACCGCTAAGACGCTTAGTTTATTTGCCACAAAGACTCTAAGGCACAAAGTTTTTTTATTGAAAAATGGTTAATGCTGTTTGTTTTCCTGAGCGAAGTTGAAGGATAAGCGTAAAGTATTAAAAGTATATTTAATCTCGCAAAGTCGCAGAGTCGCGAAGGTTTTATTGAAAAAGATTCGTGCTGTTTGTCTTCCTGAGCGAAGTCGAAGGATAAGCGTACTGTATTTAAAGTATTTTTCTAATCTCGCAGAGTCGCAGAGTTTTAGAACTTAAAAAACTTAAAAAAAGAAAAACTTTGCGTCTCTGCGTCTTTGCGAGAAATTCAATACTACTTCCTAAAAGTCAAAGCCTTCATATATTCTAAATTCATTTTAGCAATCGAAAGCACAGAAATTCCTTGTGGGCATTCGATTTCGCAGGCTCTAGTATCAGAACAATTTCCAAAACCTTCTTCATCCATTTGTTTTACCATCGAAAGGGCACGTTTAGGAGCTTCTAATTTTCCTTGCGGTAAAAGTGCTAAATGCGTTATTTTGGCACCAACAAACAAAGCTGCACTAGCATTTTTACATGTAGCAACGCAAGCCCCGCATCCAATACAAGCAGCGGCATCAAAAGCAGCTTCGGCAGTTTCATACGAAATTGGAATACTGTTTGCTTCTGGCGCCTGGCCCGTTGAAGCTCCAATGAATCCTCCTGAAGCGATAATGGAATCAAATGCTTTTCTGTCAATTTTTAAATCTCTTAAAACAGGAAAAGCTTTCGCGCGAAAAGGCTCAATATAAATGGTATCGCCATCTTTAAAACTTCTCATATGAAGCTGACAAGTTGTGGTATTTTTTAAAGGGCCGTGAGCTCGTCCGTTTATCATTACGCCACATTGCCCGCAGATTCCCTCGCGACAATCGTGATCAAATTCAATAACACGTTCTCCTTGCTGAATAAGCGATTCATTCAAAAGATCCAGCATTTCCAGAAACGACATATGTTCAGATACTCCATCAATTTCATAATCTGTCATTTCCCCTTTGGTAGAAGAATTAAACTGACGCCATATTTTAAGATAAAGTTTCATATATAATTGTGAATTATGAATTGTTAATTATAAATTAGATATCGCGATTTATGAGCTGTTAATTAATAATTTACAATTAACAATTCACCATTATTTATAGCTTCTCACCGCAAGTTCCACCGATTCAAACGTTAAAGGTTCTTTGTGAAGTTCAGGTTCGTTATTTAAACCTTTCCACTCCCAAGCGGAGACATAACAGAAATCAGCGTCGTTGCGGACGGCTTCTCCGTCGGCGGTTTGGTATTCTTCTCTGAAATGAGCGCCACAGGATTCTTTGCGCTGTAAGGCGTCGTAGCACATTAATTCTGCCAATTCGATGTAATCGGCTATTCTGCCAGCTTTTTCTAATTCGCTATTTAAAGTATTGTCGCCTGTGATTCTAAGATCTTTTTCGAAAGAAGTTTTAAGATCCCGAATTTCGATAATCGCTTCTTCCAGTTTTTTTCTGCTTCGCGAAAGACCGCATTTTTCATACAAAAGACGTCCTTTTTTTATGGAAATAATCTGCTGAAAGCGTTCCATTAGTATGTAGAAAACGATCTAACTGTCTTCTTACCGCATTTTCAGCTTCTTCAAAAGCAGGATGAGAAGTATCAGGTTTGCTTAAATTTAGTTCTCCTGCCAAATAGTTCGGAATAGTGTAAGGCGCGATAAAATAACCATCGACGCAAGCTTGAAGCAGCGAATTTGCTCCGAGTCGGTTTGCACCATGATCTGCAAAATTAGCTTCGCCTAAAGCAAATAAGCCTGGAATCGTAGTCATAAGTTCATAATCGACCCAAAGTCCGCCCATTGTGAAATGTGCTGAAGGCGAAATCAGCATGGGTTCTTTATAAGCATTTATGCCCGTAATCTTTTCATACATAGCAAAAAGATTGCTGTATTTGGCTTCAATTTTATCCTTTCCCTGCGCTTTAATAGCATCCGAGAAATCGAGATAAATGGCATTTTTCATTGGTCCAACGCCATGACCAGCGTCGATTCTTTCTTTTGCAGCCCGTGACGAAATATCTCTTGGCGCTAGATTTCCAAAAGAGGGATAACGTCGTTCTAAGTAATAATCACGTTCTTCTTCGGGAATAGCATTTGCATTTCGGTCGTCTGCTACTTTTTTCGGAACCCAGATTCGGCCATCATTTCGCAACGATTCTGACATTAAAGTCAGTTTAGATTGGTTTTCGCCATGTTGAGGAAGCGAAGTAGGATGAAACTGAATCCAACTCACACCTGCCATAAAAGCCCCTTTTTTATGCGCTCTCCAAAGTGCAGAACTATTACAGCCCATTGCCAAAGTAGACAAATAATATACTTTTCCATAGCCTCCAGAAGCCAATACGACAGCATCAGCAGCGTAGCGTTCTAGAATTCCAGTTTCAAGATTTCGTGCAATTATTCCTTTGGCTTTACCATCAATAACCACGAGTTCGAGCATTTCATGACGGGTATACAAATTAACTTTTCCTAAAGATGCCTGACGTTCCAAGGCTTGATAAGCGCCTAATAAAAGTTGCTGCCCAGTTTGTCCTCTAGCATAGAAAGTTCTAGAAACCTGAACGCCACCAAAAGATCTGTTATTTAAATATCCCGCATATTCTCTTGCAAAAGGAACGCCCTGCGCAACAGCATGATCGATAAGATGGGCCGAACATTCTGCTAAACGATAAACATTGGCTTCACGAGATCTAAAATCGCCACCTTTTATAGTGTCATAAAACATTCTAAACGTGCTATCGCCATCATTTTTGTAGTTTTTTGCAGCATTTACTCCGCCTTGAGCGGCAACAGAATGTGCACGTCTAGGAGAATCCTGAAAACAGAAAGACTTTACGTTATAGCCTTGTTCGGCAAGAGATGCCGCACATGAAGCGCCCGCCAAACCTGTTCCGACTACTATAATATTTAGCTTTTTTCGGTTTGCGGGATTTACTAGTTTGGCTTTAGACTTGTAGAGACTCCATTTATCAGCAAGAGGACCTTCGGGTATTTTTGATTCCATCATTTTTAGTGGTTTAAAATGAATTCATGCAAAAGCTTAAAAAGAAAACTAAATTTAGTATAAAATATTGATATTTAGTTGTTTTTTTTGTATGATATATTTAAACAAAAAATGGTTTTTTAAGTAGAGTTGCATGTTTAAATTTTTCACGCAGATTAAAAAAGATTTTAGCAGATCTTAGCAGATTCTAATAAAAAAATCCGTAATAATCTGCTTAATCTGCGTGAAACAAAAACTTTAGCAGTTATATACTTAAATCTTTCACGAAGATTCTAAATAAAAAAATCTGCTGAATCTGCAAAATCTGCGAGCAAAAATTACTCCCGCAGATTTTGCAGATTCGGCAGATTTATAAATTGAATTGAAATGTTTAGGAAAAAATGGAAAAAAGTTATTTTTCGATTATCATAGTAACTCCTTGACCGCCTGCGGCACAGATAGAGATTAATCCTTTTCCTGAGCCTTTCTCGTTTAATAATTTTGCCATTACGCCAATAATTCTTCCTCCAGTTGCAGCAAAAGGGTGAGCGGCTGCTAAACTGCTTCCTTTTACATTCAGTTTATTTCGATCTATTGCGCCTAGTGGTTTCTTTAAGCCAATTTCGGCACTCAATTCTGGGCTTTCCCAGATTTTTAAAGTGGCCAAAGTTTGTGCAGCAAAAGCTTCGTGAATTTCATAATAATCGAAATCCTGAAGGTTTAATTCTGCTTTTTCGAGCATTCTTGAAGCAGCAAATAAAGGCGCTAATAAAAGATTCTGCTGATTCTTAACGTATTCAATTGCGGCGATTTCGGCAAAAGTGATGTAGGCTAAAATAGGAAGTCCTTGTTCTTTTGCCCATTCTTCGCTAGCTAAAAGAATACAAGAGGCACCATCTGTTAATGGAGTTGAATTTCCTGCGGTCAGCGTACCATTTACTTTATCAAAAGCGGGTTTTAATTTGGCTAATTTTTCAATTGTACTGTCTCTTCTTAGATTATTGTCTTTTTCTAATCCGTTAAAAGGCGTAATCATATCATCGAAAAAACCTTCGTCATACGCTTTTGCCATGTTTAAATGACTTTTCAAAGCAAACTCATCTTGTTCTTCTCTTGATATTTTATAATATTTCGCCGTGATTTCAGTATGTCCGCCCATAGAAAGGCCAGTTTGAGATTCTTCATTTCTAGGAACTAAAGGAGATAAATCTTTTGGACGAAGTTTTAGAAAAGTTTTAATTTTTCCGCCCAATGATTTTGCTTGTCTAGCTTCTAAAAGAATTTTTCTAAGTTTCTCACTAACTGCAATTGGCATATCGCTGATAGAATCTACGCCGCCAGCAATTCCAGAATCAATTTGTCCGAGAGCAATTTTGTTAGCAATGTAAATAGCGCTTTCAATTCCAGTATCACAAGCTTGCTGTAAATCGCATGCAGGAGTTGCAGGATCAAGACTGGTTTGCATAACAGATTCACGAATCAAATTGTTGTCGTAAGTATGTTTAATCACAGCACCTCCAGCAACTTCGCCTAATAATTTTCCTTTTAGATTGTAATTGTCAATAAGACCGTTGAGTGCTGCGATCATCATTTCTTTGTTTCCAACATTAGAATAGGCCGTATTGGCTCTCGCAAAAGGAATTCTGTTATAGCCCACAATGGCAACTTTTCTTATTGTATTTGATTTCATATCAGGAAGTTATTTGTTTTTGATCATTGAAATTTTGAAATATAAAGATAGAAATAGATTTTGGTTTCAAACTTAATGTAGATTAATATTATCAAGAAATAACTTAGAAATGGCAATTCTCAGAATTTATTCCTACTGATTTAGTTTAATTTGTTTTATTTATTTAGAATGAATTAAAATAATTTGGAAAAGTTGAGATTTGCATCTACTTTTGTCGCTCAATTTAAAATCAAAACCAAATGAAAATAATTATTAATGCAAAAGTTTATCTTTTCGTGCTGTTTTTGAGCTCATTAAATATAATGGCACAACAGCTTGGAACTGTAAACGGAAAAGTTTCTTTGAGTGGCAATAAACCAGCAGAAAATATAGCTGTAGCGTTAAAAGGAACAAAATATTCAGATATTACAACTGTTTCAGGACATTATGAAATTAAAAATGTAAAACCTGGAACGTATACCATTGTATTAAATGGAGTAGGAATTCAAGCTGTTGAGGATAAGATTGTAGTGAATTCAAAACAAACTACCACTAGGAATTTTTCTCTTTCTGAAAGTCAAGAAGATCTTGAAGAAGTGGTCATTAGAAAGAATAAATACAAGCAAGATAACCCTTCATTGTCATTGCGTCTTCAAACTCCTGTTTTAGAAATTCCTCAAAATATACAAATTGTAAGCGGTCAGACTTTAAAAGATCAGCAAATTACGAGTATGAGCGATGGGGTAATTCGTAACGTGAGTGGAGCTGTACGTTTGGAACACTGGGGAGATTTGTATACGAATATTACGATGAGAGGTTCTCAAATTCAGGCTTTTAGAAACGGATTTAACGTAGTTTCTTCTTTCTGGGGACCCTTAACAGAAGATATGAGTTTTGTAGATCATATTGAGTTTGTAAAAGGACCAGCAGGATTCATGCTTTCAAGCGGAGATCCTAGCGGATTGTATAATGTGGTGACTAAAAAACCAACGGGAGTTACAAAAGGCGAGGTGAGTGTACTTGGCGGAAGCTACGATTTTTATAGAGTAAGCGTTGATTTTGACGGAAAATTAGATAAAAAAGGAAAATTGCTTTATAGATTTAACGGAGCTGCCCAAAACAAAGGATCGCACCGTCCGTTTGAGCGCAATAACCGCTATGTAATTGCTCCTGTAATTTCATATCAGATTGATGATAAAACAAAAATCACAGCCGAATATAATTTCCAGTATGCAAATATGACCGAAGTGGGTTCGTATTATGTTTTTGGACCACAAGCAGGTGGTTATGCAACTTTACCTGTAGGTTTTACTATGACGCAGCCAGGATTGCCTGATACCAATATTCAGGATCATAGCGGATATCTTCAGTTTGAGCACAAGTTTGATGAAAACTGGAAACTTACTGCACAGACTTCTTATTTTAAATATATTCAGCAAGGATATAGTTCATGGCCAGGAGTTGTTGGCCCAGGACCTGCTGATAGAGATTTTGATGGTGTTCCGGAAGGAAATCTTGCTTATGGAGAAATCATTAGAAATGTTGGCATCTGGGACGCAGAAAGTAATATGTACTTAGGTCAAATATTTGTGAACGGAAAATTCAATACAGGAAATGTTTCTCATAAAATATTGGGTGGAGTAGACTTAGGAAGCAAAGATTATATGGCAGACTGGGGACAATCGCATGATTTAGATACAGTTGATAATCCGTTTAATGTTTATAATCCGAATTACGGAACGCCTTCAAATGGTTTCCCGCAATTTGATCACGATACTCCTTTAAGCCAAAGAGCTGGCGGACTTTACGGTTCAGAATATGCTGCTGGATATATTCAGGATGAACTTGGCTTTTTGGAGAATAAATTAAGATTGACTCTTGCTGCAAGATACACATGGATTAGTCAGACTAGCAGCTATGAGGCAGAACCAATTGAGGATAGTCATATAACGCCTCGTGCAGGTTTGAGTTATTCTATTACTGATGATTTTGCGGTTTACGGGTTGTACGATCAAGCCTTTACACCTCAATCGGGTGTTGTGAGAAGCGGTGATATAAAACCTCTTACAGGAAATAATGTTGAATTTGGACTTAAAAAGGATTGGTTTGACGGTTCTTGGAATACCAGTTTATCTGTTTACAATATATTAAAGAAGAATGAGTTAACGGCAGATCCTAATAATGAGCCAAACGAACAGTATAAAATAGTTCTAGGTGAAAAAAGAGCGCGTGGTGTTGAATTTGATTTGAGAGGAAAAATCTTTGATGGTTTAAATCTTATCGCAAATTATGCCTTTACAGAGTCAACTGTAACTAAAATTGATCCAGATGTTTCTGAAGCTAATGGTATTAAGGTGGGGGATATTGTTCCAGGTTATGCTAAACATACCGCAAATGCTTGGTTAAATTATACGCTTCAGCATGGAAAATTAAAAGGTTTTGGTGCTTCTATTGGAGGAACTTTCCTTGACGGACGCCAGACTGATACTTGGAGTGCAGGTCTTCAAAAACTACCTTCTTACTTTAAATTGGATGGAGGTTTATCTTATGAAACGGGTAAATTTAAAGTTGCGGCAAACGTATTCAATATCTTAGATAAATATCTATATAGCGGTTCATACTATAGCTGGTTAAATGCTTATTACTGGCAGACTGAAGCGCCAAGAAATTTTAGAGTTGGTGTTACTTATAAGCTCTAAATTGGTTTGTTATCGTTGAAAAATTGCAAATCACACCAAAAGCATCTGACTTAATTGTTGGGTGCTTTTTTTTAAGATGCTAAGTTTCTGAGATGCTGAGATTCTAAGATTCTAAGAAGCAAAGTTACAAAGTTACAAAGGTTGAGAAGTATAATTCTTTTGAATTGCCTCCAGTTTTAACTGAAGGTTACAAATGAAGATTGAAAAAAGGCTTTAGCCAAACCAGTGATGTTTGGCTAAAGCCTTTGACTTTTGCTCTATTTTTCATCCAGCTAAAGCTGGATGCTATTCAAAAATTAGGAATGGAAAAAAATCCTTTTAATCTTAATAATCTGTGGCTTTTTAAAATAAAGACTTTGCGTCTTAGCTGCCGATAGCTATCGGGATTGCGAGATTAATAATTATGCCTTGCGTATCAAAGGAATCAATTTTGTACCAATCAATTCAATGGCATTCATTAGTTGTTTGTGTGTCAATCCCGCATTGTCCATTTGGAAAGTAAATCGGTCCACGCCGCCTAGAGCTTCGCTGTGTTTCAGAATTTTCTCTGTAGCTCTTTCTGGACCACCTACAATTAAAACACCTAAATCATCAATTAAGCCATCAAATTTGCCTTTGGTTATAGGAGGCCAACCTCTTTCATATCCTAATTTTGTCCATAATTCGGCATAACCAGGATAGTATTCTTCAATTGCTTTTTCCGTTGTTGTACCAACATATCCAGGCGAATGCAAGCCTACTTTTAATTCATTCGGTTTATAACCTGCTGCTTTTCCTGCTTCACGATATAAATCGACTAAAGGTTTAAAACGATGTGTTTGTCCGCCAATTACGGCAACCATTAACGGAAGTCCTAACGAACCAGCTCTTATAAAAGATTCTGGTGTTCCGCCAACACCAAGCCAAATGGGCAATTTTTCTTGTAAAGCTCTTGGATAAACAGGTAAATTATTTAAAGCAGGACGAAATTTTCCTTCCCAAGAAACAAATTCATTGTCTCTAATTTGAAGCAGCAGTTCGAGTTTTTCTTTAAAAAGAGCATCATAATCTCTCAAATCATATCCGAAAAGGGGATAAGCTTCAATGGCAGATCCTCTCCCGACAACAATTTCAGTTCTTCCTTTCGAAATTAAATCTAAAGTCGCAAAACTCTGATAAACCCTCACTGGATCTGCTGCACTTAAAACGGTCACAGCACTTGCCAGTCGGATATTTTTTGTTCTAGCCGCCGCTGCACTCAAAATGACAGCTGTAGCAGAATCTAAAAACTCTTTTTTATGATGTTCTCCAATTCCGAAAACATCAAGACCAGCCTGATCTGCAAATTCAATTCGCTGCAGAAGCTGTTCCATAGCATCAACACTGCTCAGCGTGTTGTTATCGCCATACATCGCCGAAGCAAAACTGTCTATTCCTATTTCCATGTCTTTAAATTTCAATATTTTAAATTCCAAATTCCAAATCCCAAACTCCAAATTCCAAACTCTAAATCCCAAACTCCAAAATCTACAATCTAAAATCTAAAATTTTTTTAATGTGAGAAACCAAATGAAATACTGATAATGATAATCATGATTACAATTAATGTAATGCCAACGTACAAGTAATCTTTTTCCAATAAAAATGAAAATAGCGAAAGCAATACGCGTAAAACGGGTGTCATGAACAAGAAAATAATTCCTGTAAATATTAACGATTCTCCGTTTCCTTGAATTGCACCATTGTAAATAGCGGTAATTACTTCAAATATATTGCGGTCATTTTCTTTAAAAACAGAATAATCTTCAATTTGGCTTCCATTATGAATTAAATATACAATTCCGCCAATAAAAGCAACCGATAACGAAATCCAAACCCCATAACGAAGCAAGTTTCCTATAATAGTTTGAAAATCTTTTTCTCCAAATTTTTCTTCTTGTACCATATTAGATTTTTCCATTTAGTCCGTTATAAATCATGTTTATTGCCAAAACAAAAATCAGGCAGGCAAAAAATATTCTCAATTTCTTCGGATTTGTTCGCACTAAGATTTTAGCTCCAGCCATTGCGCCAAACAAAACTCCAATTACAACCGGCATACAAATTCCAGGTTCGATATATCCTTTTTGAATATAAATTACAGAACTCGCCATTGCTGTAACTCCCATCATGAAATTACTGGTTGTTGTAGATACTTTAAACGGAACACGCATAATGTTATCCATCGCGATTACTTTAAAAGCGCCAGAACCAATTCCGAGAAGACCCGACATCATTCCAGCAACTCCCATCATACTAAAACCGCCAATTACATTTTTGGTTCCGTACTTTATCACTTCGCCATCATGAGCAGGATAAGTTCCGTCTAATTTAAGTTTTTTAGCTAGCGGACTAGATTCTAAAACAATGTGTTCTTCTTTTTTTCGAAGCGAATTAATGGCAGAAAAAATCAGTGTTAAACCGAATAAAACCGCAATAAAAGAAGTAGGGGCGATAGTAGAAAGCAATGCTCCGCAAACGGCTCCTATAGTAGTAGCGATTTCGAGAAAAATTCCCATTCGCATGTTGGTAATTCCTTCTTTTACATAAGCGGCTGCAGAACCTGAAGAAGTGGCGATAACGGAGACTAAAGCAGCTCCAATGGCATAATGAATATCGACACCAAGAAGAATAGTAAGAAGCGGAATAATAATGATACCGCCTCCTAAGCCTGATAATGAACCAATAAAGCCTGCTAAAAAGGCACCCAGAATCATAATCAGCGTAAAGGTAAGTATTGTCATTTAAGATATGTTTTTGTAATGGCTAATTTACGAATACAAATTTGTTCGAAATAGCTTTATGACCTTAAATATACCTTAAAAATTTTTTTAGTGCTCAGTGTTTAGTGTTCAGTGTTCAGTTTTTTAGTGTTCAGTTTTCAGTCCCAGGTAGGTTAAGAGCCGAGAAGCTTTGTCAAAGTTTAAAACTTTGACAAAGCTAGCCTTTGTTACCGCAAAGACTGCAAACTGCGACTGAACACTAAAAAAACGGTATATTTGGAATCCTAATGAACTAAAACAGCAGTATTGAAGAGTAAAATCCTCACATATTCCTTAACACATCACAAGAGTTTATTTTCGTACGCAGATCAGAAAGAGTACTTCTATATCCAGACGAGTGAGCATCCTTACATTACCGAGCCTTATCGTGCCGAAAGCTATGCAATTGAATTTCTAAGAAAAGGAAGTATAATCATGCATACTGGGCTCGAAACAAAAGTGGTTCACGCTCCAGCTATTATTGCTTTAGGGCCTTCGGTAATAAGAAGTTTTTCTAAAAATGAGGACGAAATTCTAATCGATATAATATTTTTTAAACCGCAGTTTTTTCTAGAAAATCAAGCAAACGTCTTTTTTCTAACACAATATATTTTTTTTGAAAATAGTGATAGCAATATCTCTCCACTCGCAAAAGGAGAGGAAAGCAAGTTTGAACGCATTTTTAGCTTAATCAAAGAAGTATCAGAAGATCAGTCTAAGCATCAAGCCTCTATTTTGAGAAGTTATTTGTACATTTTAATTTATGAAATTGATGGTATTCAGAAAGAAAAAATTCCCACAGAAGTACAAAGCCCTTTATATGAAAAGTTTAAAGAGCTTCTTTTTAAAGATTTTCTGAATTTTAGAACGGTGCAACATTATGCGGATGAATTAAATGTAAGCCGAAAATATTTGTCTGAAGTCATTAAAAAGCATAGCGGAAAAACGGCTAGTGACTGGATTAGCGAAATGGTGATTCTGGAAGCTAAAGTTTTGTTGCAGAATAAAAAAATGTCCATCAATCAGATCAGCGATTTACTTCATTTTTCTGATCAATCTGTTTTTGGACGATTTTTTAAAAACTACGAAGGTATTTCGCCTTTGGAATATCGAAAAAAACAGATTGATTAAAATCATTCAGCCGACATTTTGCACAAAACAGAAGCCCTATCGCTCTTTTTTTAGACTAACATTCGGTGCAATTTTGCTTTTTATTTTTAAAGAAAAGAAATGAGTAAAATTGCAAAATTTGTTGTCATAATCAACGATAATGTCTTTTGGATGGAAGACAAGGCCGTTCAATTCTATACCAATTTATTTAAGGAAAAAGAGTTAGGAGAAAAATATGCCGAAGAGCATCTTTCGAAAAAAGAGTTGTTTCGAATTCAGAACGATTTTTCGATCGAGATTCTGATGGCTTATCTTGGCGAAACTCCGCAATCGTATTTAAAATTAGATTCGTCGAGAATATTAAACGAAAACCTTGGAGCGTCAAAAGCAATCAATCTGAGTGAGGTTGTTTATTTTGATGAAGAAGATTTAAAAGTGCTTATTAAACGTGCTGAAGAAATTGCTTCTCAGCGAAAACACGATTTAATTTGGGTGAGTGCTTTTGCCATAGATACTGCTTTGATCGATATATTACGATCAATAAATTACGAAGAATTTGAAGGGAAAGAAAGTATAGAAGATCAATTTCCGAAACGAATTTACCTCAGAAAAAAGATGTGAATAGATGTTTTTTAAGCTGAACTTTTCGAAGCGATTAACTTTGTCAAAGTTTTAGACTTTGACAAAGTTTCTAGAACGCTTTTATCGAAAACTATATCCTATTGTCAACGGCATAAGATGTTTTACCAATATTAGCAAGCAGTAAAGCCGCTGCACAACTTGTCCAAACCGAATAGTCGAGAGGTGCTTTTACAGAAACAGAAACCGACATAGCAAATGCAAAAAAGAACATTAAAAGCGTAGTTCCTAAAGCCGCAAGTCTGGTTTTGAAACCAAATAACAATAGTAGACTTAGTAAAACTTCAAAGAAAGTGGCAATTCCTGCTAGAACTTCTGCTGTGGCTTTGTTGGCAAAAGAATTTAGAGATTGGGTGTAGATTACGAAATTTTCCCAATTTCCCCAGGCAACTGCGTGAGATCCTGGTGCGCCCCAAACTCCAAATCGGTCCGCTACGGCCGAAAGCATTGTGATTCCTAAAACTATTCTTAAAATTAAACCTGCTTCTAATATTGTGATATTTTTCATTCTATAATTAATTTTTGATTTGAAGATGTTCTAGGTTCTTCTTAACCAAAGTTTTGTTTCCAACTACTTTAAAACCAAGCTTTAAATACAGTTTTTTAGCACTCGGATTGTCTTCCTCAACCAGCAGACCTAAAACCTCTTTATTTTTATGAACGTATTTATCTATCAAAAATTGCAATAATTGAGAACCAATTCCTTTTCCTTGATATTTCGGATTCACGCCCAACGAATCTATGTAATATTCACCTTCACGGGTCTCAAATTCAGGATCGAATTCAGGATTATAATGTTTCCTAACGTATTCAATAATAGGATTTCGTAATTCTTCAATGTCAGCACCATTATAAATGTTTACTGCACCAATGATTTCATTATTGTCTTCTGCCACAAAACAGTTTTGATAAGAATATTGATTGTTTTCTCGTTCAACGAAATATTGCAGAAAGTCTTTCGCGGAAGCGTAATCTTCCTTAGCTATAAATTTATAGATGATGTCTTCCATTGCTAGCAATAATATAGGAGCAATATATTTTGAGTCTGATTTTTCGGCTTTTCTGATATTCATAGTAAAATGTTTTTTACAAATTTAAGGCTTTATTTAAACACATAGAAACATAGCTTTTCTTTGTGTTGAAAGGCGTTTCACTTGTTTAAATGCACATAGCTTTGTGTTTTAAAATTTGAGAGCTATGTGTAGAAACTAGTTTCTTTTTTGTATTCTTAATTTACATTTAAAATTCTATGTTTCTATGTGTTTAAATTATTTCACGCAGATTTTAAAAGATTTAAGCAGATCTTAGAAGATTTTAAATAAAAAATCTGCAGAATCAGCTATAATTTGTAAAATCTGCGTGAAACAAAAAACACAATATGCTTAATATATACAAATATACACTCAATATATACCAATCAAGAGATTTCAACTCGTCTTATCTTTGTAATATAGTTTTAATTTAAACATTAAAAAGAAATGAAAGCAATAGGATTTAAAACATCATTACCCATAGAAAACTCAGAAAGTTTTATCGAATTTGAAGCCGTAAAACCAATTCCTGGGCCACACGATTTATTAGTTAAAATTGATGCGATTTCAGTAAATCCAGTCGATTTTAAGATTCGCCAAAATAGTGCGAAAGACACCGTTTTAGAAACTCCAAAAATTATAGGCTGGGACGCTGTCGGAATCGTTCAATCTGTCGGACAGGATGTTACTTTGTTTGAAGTAGGCGATCCGGTTTATTATGCTGGAGATATTACCAAACAAGGTAGCAATGCCGAATATCAGATTATAGACGAAAGAATTGTTGGCAAAAAACCAAAAGCATTAAGTATTGAAGAAGCTGCTGTAATTCCGTTAACGGCTTTAACGGCTTGGGAAATTCTATTTGACAGAATCAGAATTAGCGCTGATAAAGACAAAGGAAAATCAATTTTAATTATTGGTGGAGCAGGAGGAGTTGGTTCGATTGCCATTCAGCTAGCCAAGAAAATTGCTGGCTTAACCGTTATCGCAACAGCGTCGCGTCCAGAAACGATTGCTTGGTGCAAACAGCAGGGAGCTGATTTTGTTGTAGACCATAAAGATTTGATTTCTTCGGTTCGAGAGGCTGGCTTTGAGTACGTTGACTTTATTTTAGATTTTGTCGACACCAATGCTTATTGGGATACAATGGTCGAATTGATTAAACCGCAAGGACATATTGCCTCCATTACAGGAAGCAGCGACCCAGTTGCATTAACAAAGCTGAAAAGCAAAAGTGTTTCTTTTTCTTGGGAATTGATGTATACGCGTTCTATGTATCAAACGGAAGACATGATCGAGCAGCATAATATTCTGAATATTGTAGCCGATTTACTCGATGACGGTATCTTGAAAACGACTTTAAACACCACTTTAAACGGACTTACAGCCGAAAATCTAAAGAAAGCACACGAACTTTTAGAATCGGGAAAAACAATTGGAAAAATTGCGATAAAGTTTTAAAGTAAATCACGTTTGTGATAGTCTAAAAACGGTTATTTGGAATTGTTTTAAATAAGATTGTTTTTCATAGGGAAATTTTTGTATTTTAGTCGGCTTATAAACCCAATTTTGATATAATTTTTAACCTAAACAAAATTTTTTATGATTTCAAAAAACACAGACCTTGGATTATTGCTATTGCGTATTAGTACTGGTGGATTGATGCTTTTTCACGGTGTTTCTAAATTGATTCACGGAATTTCTTTCCTTGTAGATAACATGGGCGCATTTGGATATGCGGTTTACATTGGTGAAGTTTTAGCTCCAATTGCTATTTTATTAGGATTTAGAACTAGAATTGCTGCAGTTCTTTTGGCGATCACTTGTGTGGTTGCAGTTGCAACAGCCCACGCTCAGGACATTTTCACCATTAGCGATCACGGAGGTTATGCTTTAGAATTATTAATGCTTTACCTTTTTGGAGCTATTGCCTTGTTTTTTACTGGAGCAGGTAAATTTGCCCTTTCTAAAAACAATCAATGGGACTAATTTATTAGGTCACTTATAAATATAAAAAAGCTCTAAATTTCGATTTAGGGCTTTTTTATTTAAATCCCTTTCATTTTGAAAAATATCCTATCATTTTGATAAGCTTTTGCAAATTGATTAAAGCCGATTTTTTATTATTTGTTTTATAACGAATGGTTTATCGTAGTTTGAGATGCTATGGCATGCCTTTTGTTTTTATGTTGTGGATTATTAAACAAGCCCTTAATTATACAACATTTAAGAAATATGAAAACAAGTAATAAAAGAAATAAAGAAATCACAAAAACGTACTTTTCAAATAAATCTAGACGAAATAAAGATCGATTCGTTAACTTAATGGTTTTTACAGTAGTTCTTTTTATCACCGTTATGCTGATTGCTAAAATAGTTTAGGTATCATGAAAACTATCGAGTATAGAAAAGATGCAACTGTTTTTTCTTCCCATGAAAAAGCTGCCGAATCTTATGATTTTATTTTAGAAGAAACAAAAGGCAAACATGTTTTTTATCTAAATGAAATCTGCGAAGAAACATTATTATCTGCCAAAGCTCGCGGAACGGGAATCTCAAGTAGACCGCCCGAGCTTCTTGAAAAAAAGATGAGAGAAGGTGAAGCCGTTATCGCAATTACACGAGATGGAAGATGGGCCGGTTTTGCTTTTATATCTTCATGGGAAAATGGAAAATATGTTTCTAATTCGGGATTAATTGTTGCGCCTGAGTTTAGACACACTGGCCTGGCAAAAAAGATTAAAAAAAAGATCTTTGAACTCAGCCGTAAAAAATATCCAAAAGCGCTTATTTTCAGCCTAACTACAGGTCTTGCCGTTATGAAAATGAATCACGAAATTGGCTTTGAACCCGTTACTTACGCTGAATTGCCAAATGATGACCTTTTTTGGGAAAACTGTAAAAGCTGTATCAACTGTCCTATTTTATTAAGCAAGGGCAGAAAAAACTGTTTGTGTACCGCTATGCTGTACGATCCGAAGAAAAACGGATCTACTGTTTCAGATTTTCGATAAATAAGCTGGAAAAATCTTTTTTATGCTATTTTTGCGCTCAAATTACCAATTTAGTTACCAAAATAGCAATGAAATCTTTATCAGCACTTTTCTTTTTTATTCTTTCTGTTTCTATTAATGCACAATCTGTCAACGGTATTGTAAATGACGGAAGCGGAAAATCTTTATCAGAAGTATTAATTCGTGATTTAACCTCAAAAACACACGCACATACTGATGCCAACGGAAAATTTACATTGGAAGGAGTGGAGGTAAATGATAGTTTGCTGATTACAAAAAAAGGATTTTCTCCTCAAAAAATTAAACTTGCTTCTTTGGATTTCTTAACGATTTCAATAAATGAAAAACCTTTTTTGTTGGAAGAAGTTAAGATTAGCAATAATCTAAAATACTTGAATACCATTTCTAAAATTGATTTTGAAATTCAGCCAATTTCAAATTCTCAAGATCTGCTGCGAAAAGTTCCAGGACTTTTCATCGGTCAGCACGCAGGAGGAGGAAAAGCCGAACAAATCTTTTTAAGAGGTTTTGACTGTGATCACGGAACCGATATTAATATCACTGTTGACGGAATGCCCGTAAACATGGTTTCGCACGCACACGGGCAAGGGTATTCAGATCTGCATTTTGTGATTCCAGAAACAGTAGATAATATTGATTTTGATAAAGGAGCCTATTTTGTAGATAAAGGCGATTTTACAACTGCAGGATATGTTGGTTTTAATACTAAAAATGCTTTGCAGAACAGCTCTATTTCTTTTGAAGGAGGACAGTTTGATACCTTCCGTACCGTTGCGATGTTTAATTTATTGAACAAAGAAAACCAATCGGCTTATTTTGCGGGAGAATACATGATGACAGATGGTTATTTTGATGCGCCTCAGAACTTTAACCGAATTAATTTATTTGGAAAATACAATGCTAAAATGGAGAATGGAGATCGTCTGGCTATTTCGGTTTCCCATTTTAAAAGCCAATGGGATGCCAGCGGACAGATTCCAGACCGTGCGGTAAACGACGGAACCATTTCGCATTTTGGAGCAATTGATTCTAATGAAGGAGGGAATACTGATAGAACCAATTTCAATTTGCAGTACGATGCAAAAATTGACGAAGACACACATATTAAAAGCAGTGCTTATTTGAGTAAATATGATTTTGAACTGTATTCTAATTTTACATTTTTCTTGAATGATCCTGTAAACGGCGATCAGATTAAACAGAAAGAAAATAGAACTATTGTAGGTTTTCAGTCGGAATACGATCAGAAACTAAATGAAAAATGGCGTTTTAAATTGGGCGCTGGACTTCGAAATGATAATAATAAAGATGTAGAGTTGTCTCATACATTAGACAGAAAAACAGTTTTAGAATATTTGAGTTTAGGAACGGTAAATCAAACTAACTTATTTACTTATTCAAGTCTTGATTTTACAGCAGGAAAATGGCTGGTAAACGGAGGTTTGCGTTTAGATTATTTCAAATTTGGTTACGAAGATCAATTAGCTCCAACTTACACCAATCAGACGCAGACCAAAGCAATTGTGAGTCCGAAACTGAACTTTTTGTATAATCAGAATGAAAAATTAAACTATTTCTTGAAATTAGGAAAAGGATTTCACAGCAACGATACTCGAGTAGTAGTGGCGCAAAGTGGTGAAAAGATTCTTCCAGAAACGTACGGAGCAGATTTAGGAATCAATTGGAAACCATTTCCACGTATGATTGTTAATTCGGCAATTTGGTATTTGTATTTAGCGCAGGAGTTTGTTTATGTTGGAGACGAAGCGGTTGTTGAACCAAGCGGAAAAACAGAAAGAAAAGGTTTCGATTTTGGTTTCAGATATCAATTGACCAATTGGTTATTCTGGAATACCGATTACACTTATACGCACGCAAGAGCAATTGACGAACCTAAAGGAAGCGATTACCTGCCATTGGCTCCAAAAAATACGTTGATGAACGGAATTTCGGTAAAAGATCTAAAAGGATTTTCAGGAAGTTTAAGAACCCGTTTTTTAGGCGATAGACCAGCAAACGAAGATAATTCGGTTATAGCAAAAGGGTATTGCATTACCGATTTTTCTGTGAATTATCAAATAAAGAAAGTCTCGATTGGCGTAAACATCGACAATATTTTCAATACAAAATGGAAAGAAACACAATTCTTAACCGAATCAAGACTGGCAAATGAAACCGATCCTGTAGAAGAAATTCATTTTACAGCAGGAACGCCGTTTAATGCAAGATTGATATTGAAATATATGTGGTAGAAATTAGTCAATGTGTCAATTAGAAAATGTGCCAAATAGATAATGCGAGTAATTATCCAATTGGCACATTTTCTAATTATCAAATTCTATTATCGGGTAAAATAACATTTTCACCGAGCAGATCGTGTGTTCTACCGATGACAATTTTAATTGATATACTCGCGATATACTTTTGATCATAATTAAAACCTTTAAAATCAAAATTATGTCATTATTTACACCCCTTCTTTGGATTTTGCTAATCGCTCCGATTATTGTTATTGCATGTTTCAAATCGGAAAAACTGAATTTAAAATATTTAGGATTTTTCATTTTATATTTTCTTGCCGATGTGTTTTTACAGGCTTCAGGAAAACAATTGATAAATCTTGATTTAAAGTTCAATTGGGCAGGAAAATTCCTGAGCTTAGTTTTAGCATTGATTATTATCTTTTCGGTTTCAAAAGAAGAAAGAATCAAAATCGGATTCACTTCTAAGACCAATTCGCCAACAAATTTGAAATTCGGATTATTGGTTTTCTTCGGATTCACTTTTTTCGACATTATTTTTAAACTCATTTTATTTCCAAAAGGAAATGCCTTCAATCTAGAAACTTTTCTTTTTCAAGCCACAATGCCTGGATTAACAGAAGAAATACTTTTTAGAGGAATCTCTTTATGGCTTTTAGATAAAGCTTTTGCGCCAACATGGAATTATCGAGGCATCAAATTTGGCTGGGCGTTTGTTATCGTAACGGTTTTATTTGGAGTTTCTCACGGAGCAATTCTAGATCAGGATTTACATTTGAAGTTCGATATTATTACAATGGTATACCTCACATTAATTTCTTCTTTGAGCGTTGGTATTTTAAGACAGTTTTCAGGAAATCTTATTTATTCTATTCTAGGGCATAACACGATTAATTTGATTAATGCGGTTATTAGAATTTTATAAAACCTGCCAAATTAAAGTTATATTTGAAACTGCTTTACAAATCTTTTACATGCCAAATACCACATCGACTTCTGGATATTTTTTAGATAAAATGGCGCAGCTGAATTTTGATCACTTTTTTACGAGAAGAAATCGAATTTTACTGCACGTTTTCATGTGGTTAGGTTTTTCTATATTGCTTTTTTTGAGTTATGTAATTGGCTATAAATTAGTCTATTTTGATGCTATTTTGCTAACAATTAGAATGGCATTGGTAAATATGATTGTGTTTTATATGCTGTTTTATCTTTTGTTACCAAAGATATTTTCAGGAAGCAAAAACCGAATTATAATACTGCTATTATTGGTTTTTCCAATTTCCATATTTGTCTGGATGGCGGCAACGTATTTTATTTCACTGATTTATTATGCTTTAGGTCTTGAAATTACTTTTGGAGAACTGAAAGGCGTTATTAAAATGAGCGCAAATCAAACTTTTCTAGAAGCAGTTTCTCCAAAAAGAATGCTTTCGCAGACCATAATTATTATTTCATTGCTTTCGCCTTTTTGTTTTGCTAAAATATTGGTCGAAATCACGAAACTCTATAACAAGAAATTTCAAATTGAAAGAGAAAAAACAGCTTTGGAAATTCAGAATATTCAAATTGAAAAAGACTTTCTGAAGGCGCAGTTAAATCCGCATTTTTTATTTAATACCTTGAATAATCTTTACGGACTTACGGTTAGAAAAGACAATCTGGCTCCAGAATTAATCTTGAACCTTTCGGATATTATGAGCTATACGCTTTACGAATCGAATACCGAAATTGTCCGTTTGGAAAAAGAATTGGATTTTATCAAAAACTATATCGCTTTAGAAAAAATGCGTTATGCAGATGAAACGAATATTCAAGTTACTATTGAAGGACAAACTGCAGGACTTTTTGTTGCACCGCTTCTAACATTTACCTTCATAGAAAATGCTTTTAAATACGGTTTAAAAAGCAAAAATGCCTTTGTAAAACTTGACATTAAGATGGAAAATAATACTTTTTGGTTTAGTTTAGAGAATGATTCGGAAGTAATGGAAAACGATTCTGATTTTGGCGGAATAGGAGTAAAGAATGCGCGTAAACGTTTAGAATTGCTGTATCCCGATCAATATAAATTAGAAATTGAAAGACTGGAAAACTCGTTTAAAGTCGATTTAAAAATAGTTTTAAGAAAATAATGGAAAAACTGAAATGCATTGTTGTTGATGACGAGCCAATTGCAAGAGATATTATCGAATCTTTTATTGCTGAAATTCCGTTTTTGGAACTAAAAGACTCGTTTGCAGAAGCGTCTAAACCATTATTGTTTCTGCAGAAAAATGAAGTTGATATTGTTTTCAGCGATATCGAAATGCCCAAATTTAATGGTTTAGAATTGGCGCAATCGCTTACCAATGCTCCAGTTATTATTTTCATCACAGCACATCGCAATTTTGCTTTGGAAGGATTTGAAACCGGAGCAGTCGATTATCTCTTAAAACCCGTTCGTTTTGATCGTTTCTTGAAAGCGGTAAATCGTGCCAAAGAATATCTTTCGCTAAAGAAAATAACTTCGGTTCATCAAATCAATTCCGATCGAATTTTTATCAAATCGGAAGGAAAACTGATTAAGATTCTTTTGAGTGAAATTCTTTATGTAGAAGCGCAAGGCGATTATCTGAAATTTGTTATCAACGGCGCATCATACACAACTTTAGGAACTTTAAAGTCAATGGAAGAAGTTTTGAAACAGCCAATGTTCTTTCGCGTGCAGCGTTCTTTTATTCTAAATTTGGAAGCGGTGAGAAGCCTCAACGGAAATGTGGTGGAACTGATTGATGGGAGAACTATTTCTGCAGCTTTGAATAAAAAAGAGGAATTGTATCAACTGTTAGGTATTAAATAATGTGCTAATGAGCCAATGTGCCAATTAGATAATGAGGTTAATTGACTAATTATCTAATTGACACATTTTCTAATTATCTATTCGCATTGATATAATCCGTTGGTGACATATTAAAATGCTTTTGGAAATTTCGTCCAAAACTCGTTTGCGATTTGTAGCCTACCATTTCTGCGATTTCGTACATTTTGTAGTTTTCGTTTAATAATAGCTCGGCAGCTCTTTTTAATCGTACGATATTGATTAATTCGTTCGGACTCAGATTTGTAATGTCTTTGATTTTTCGGTATAAAGTCGAGCGGCTCATATTCATGATTTCGGCTAGTGATTCTACACTTAAATCCTGATCGGTTATGTTTTTAAGAATTTCGTCGTCGAGTTTTTTCAGAAACTTTTCATCGGTTTTATTGTGAGCAATGCTTTTAATGTGCGAAAGCGGAGAACTTGCATAATAATTCATAATCTGTCTGCGGTTTTCAATCAGATTATTGGCTTGCACTTTCAGATAATCCATCGAAAAAGGTTTGGCTACATAAGCATCTGCACCAACTTCAAGTCCGTCGATTTGTGATTTCAGCGAATTTTTAGCTGTTAAAAGAATTACCGGAATATGACTCGTTTCCAGATTGGTTTTAATCTTTTTACACATCGTAATTCCGTCCATGATTGGCATAGTCACATCCGAAATTACCAGCTGAATGTTTTGATTATGAATTATTTTGAGGGCTTCTTCACCGTTTTCTGCTTTTAAAATAGTGTACGTTCCTGCCAATTCGGTTGTAATAAAACTTAGAAGATCTTCATTGTCTTCCACGACCAAAACCTGAGCTTTTTCATTTTTGATTTCAACAGCTTCTTTTGGCGTTTCGCTTTCCATCTGTTCTTTTTCAGCATCGGCGTAAAGCATAAATTCTTCTTCTTGATGTAGCGGAACAACCAACTCGAAGATATTGTAATTCGCATCTTCGATCAATTCTAAGCTTCCGTTGTGCAATTGCGCTAGAGAATGCGCTAACGAAAGTCCGATACCAGTTCCTGAAGCCGTACTGCTATCATCAACTCTGAAAAAGGGTTCGAAAATTTTATCTTTTAAATGAATTGGAATAATGTTTCCGTCATTTTTTACAATCAAATGGAGTTTCTTTTCATCTCTAAATAAAGAAATAAAGACTTTTTTGTTCGAATATTTAATAGCGTTGTTGATCAAATTACTGAGAATTTTTTTGAAAGCCTCTTTATCAACAAAAGCATGAATGTCTTTTTCGCCTAATTCCAATTCAAATTCCAGTTCACGTTCTTCAATTAATTGGCTGAATCTCAAATGGAAATTTCGAACCATCGAAGAAATATTCGCTTCGACGAAAGTCAATTTCAAACCGCCAATTTCAGATTTTCTAAAATCGAGTAATTCATTGACCAATTTCAATAAACGAGAAGTGTTTTTCTTCATAATCGAAAGATATTGCGGCACTTCTTCCGATTCGTATTTCATGCCTAAAAGCTTTTCCAGCGGACCTTTAATCAAAGTCAAAGGCGTTCTGATTTCGTGTGCTACATTCGTAAAAAAATCAATTTTTGCCTGATAGATTTCTTTCTCTTTTTCGTCGTTTAGATGTTTTATCTTGCGATTATTTTTAATCTGAGTCAGATTTTGAGAATATCTGATAATGTAATACAATCCGGCGCAGAACAGTATAAAATAAAATATATACGCATAACTGCTGGCATAAAATGGAGGCAGAATTGTAATTTTGAGTTTTATCTCTTTACTCCAAACTCCAAAGCTATTCAAGGATTTTACTTTAAAAACATAATCGCCAGGCGCTAGTTCGGTAAAGAAAACTTTGTTGTTTCTTCCTAGATAAACCCAATCATTATTAACGTTTTCGAGCTGAAACCAATATTCGGTCAATTCTGGTGCAGTATAATTTAAAGATGCAAACTCCAAATTAAAAGTCGACTGGCTGTTGTTGAGTTCCAGTTCGTCTAGAAACGAAATAGATTGCGAAATAGGAGAGTCGGGGCTGTTAACTTCGATATCTTTATTATTAATCTGAAGATTGGTAATGTAAATAAAAGGCGTGTATTTATTTTTACTGAAATGTTTCGGATTAAAACTGATCATTCCGTTTAGGTTTCCAAAATACATATCGCCGTTTGCATCTTTAAAAGCCGAATTGTAATTGAACTGATCGCTCAATAATCCGTTTGCGGTGGTAAAAATCTTGATTGCCTTATGATCTGGACCAAATTTTACCAAACCTTTAGATGTTGTCAGCCACAGATTTTTAGAATCGTCTTCCAAAATAGAGTAGAAAACATTGCTAGGCATTCCGTTTTTGGTTGTGAATTTGGTAAAAGTATGGTTTTGCCTGTTTACGAGATTCAGTCCGTTTTCGGTGGCAATCCATAAGTTTTTAGAACTGTCTTCAAAAATGGCATTTATCGTATTATTGCTTATCCCTTTTGGATTTTTATAATCATACGTAAAAACCTCTTTTTTCTTCGTTTTCGGATTATAAAACAGCAATCCGTCACGATAGCTTCCAGCCCAGAGATTGCCGTCGTTGTCTTCTTTCATATTCGTGTAATGATACGTTTCCGGAAAGAATTTCAGTATTTCAAAATTATCTGCCTGTTCGTTATAGCGATAAAGTCCCGATGTTGTCACTACAATCAGGTCATTGTTTTTCATTTCATAAAAAGAAAAAATAAAATTGCTGTGCAGTCCGCTTCGGCCATCATTTGCGCTGTAATGTTTGATAACTGCACCAGAATTTCTGTCCAAAACATCCAAACCATGCTCAAAAGTTCCGACCCAGATTTTGTCTTTTCGAGGCATTAAAGCATGAATATTATAATAGGAAACGGGATAAGTAGTAAACTTTTGGGTTTTTGGATTAAAACGATTTACGCCCGCATCTTCGGTTCCAATCCATAAATCGCCATGATCATCTTTATGAATTTCTCGAACTGCGCTTCCGCTAATAGAGTTCTGGTTGTTCTGCGGAAAATACTTTTTAAACTGTGTATATTGTTTCTGATGGTAATTGACTCCGCCAAAATACGTTCCAATCCAGATTCCGTTTTCTTTATCAATTGTTATTGAATAAGCCGCATTATCTGAAATCGCGTACGGATCGTTATAGTTTTTCTTAAGATTTACAGCGGTTTTAGTTTTTAGATTATATACATACACACCCGATTCGCTCGCAATCCAAAGTTCATCGTTTCCTTTTTTTCTGAATTGACGCACGAAAACCGGTTCTTTGATTCCAAATTTAAGTTCACTTGTCGTTTTATCTTTTCTATTATATAGCAGTACGCCGTGATCGAGCGTACCAATTACGATGTTTTCGCGATCAACGGCATAAATAACCGTAATTCTAAAATTGGCTTTATCGGCTGGAGGATTTAACGGAATATTCTCAAAAGAAAGGTTTTCTTCCGAATAATGATAGATTTTATTTAGAGAAGAAGCCCAGATTTCGCCTTTATAATCCTTCGTAATCGAAGTGGTGATGAAATATTTGTTCGGGTTAAAAGTGGTTGTTTCCTTCTTTTTTGGTGCATACTTATACAAAATGTTGCCAGAAACAAACCAAATGTTGTCTTTTTGGTCGTGATTGATGTCATTGATACGATCATTTATAGCTTCATTCAAAATCGTAAAATTATCCTGCTTTTTGTCGTAATGATACAAACCTTTATCAGTCCCAACCCAAATCGTACCGTTATGTTCGTGCAGCGACTGTATATAATTGCTTCCTAAACTATGTATTGGGTCTCCGTTGCTTCTATAGGTTTTAAAACGGTAGCCATCAAAACGGTTCAAACCATCTTTGGTTCCAAACCACATAAAACCATCATTATCCTGAATTGAGGTTAAAACGGTATTGTTTGAAAGTCCTTCTTCAACCTGAAAATGTTTAAAATAATAATCTTGCGCATTCGAAAAATTTATCGAAAAAAAGCTGAAACATAAAAAAAGAAAGAATTTACGCATAGGTCTGTTTTTAAGGCTAAAATCAATATTTCGGCATATCGTGTCAATATTCTACAAAATGTTGCATCTGAATGAAAACGGACTGTTTTTAATACAATTTGAATCATTTGAGAGAGATATTGACACAAATGAAGCATTTTATTTTGAATAAAAAGCGTCTACTTTGAATTTTCAAATAAACGATATTGATAATTTTTTAAGGATAAAAATATACTATCAATAAAATAAAGTTTGAAAAATCTAACCATTACTAATTTTGAAACAAAATGAACAATTTATTACAACCAAAGAATATTAGTTCTTTTTTTGCCCGTATTCCAGACGGTTAAAAAAGTGCCATATTTCATTAAACCAAACCACAAAAAGAAATAAAACTATCTAAAATGCAAAAATCAATGAAAACAAAGTTCACTCACTTTTTAACGAAGAGATATTACCTCTTGGTTTTCTTTAGTTTATTACTGCAGTCCGCTTTTGCCCAGCAAGTAAATGTTACGGGAAAAGTAACTACCGCAGACGGACAAGCGGTTCCTTTTGCGAATGTTTTGATAAAAGGAACTCAAAATGGTGCTGTTACTGATTTTGACGGGAGTTATAAAATCACCGCCAACGGAAATCAGACACTAGTCTTTAGTTCGCAGGGCTATAAAACAATCGAAATTGCAATTAACAACAAAACTTCTATAAATGTTACAATGGCAGAAGATGCCATGAAACTCGATGAGATAGTAGTTGTAGGTTACGGATCGCAACAGAAAAAAGATCTTACAGGAGCAGTTGCATTGGTTAAACCTGAGGAAATTCAGAAAAGACAAGTTACAACAGTTGCAGACGGACTTCAAGGCTTGGTTACTGGAGTTAAAGTTCGCGGAGGCGGGCGCCCAGGACAAGAAGCCAATATTGAAATTCGCGGACTTAAAAACCTTCAAAATACAAACCCATTATACGTAATTGACGGTTTGGTAACTTCTGCAAACAGAGACTTTAACCCAAATGATATCGAATCGATTCAGGTTTTAAAAGATGCTTCTGCAGCAGCGATTTACGGTTCTAGAGCGGCAAATGGTGTTATTATTATTACGACTAAAAAAGGTAAAAAAGGACCGCTTCAGGTTGAAGTATCAGCAAAAAGCAGTCTTCAGGTTATGCCTCGTTACGATTTGATGGGAACTGAGGAATTTGCCAAATACAACAACATGGCTTATGATAATGCTGGATTCCCAAGACAAAACTTGAATATGGCTGTTAATACAGACTGGCAGGATGCCACTTTTCAAACCGGAATGATTCAAGATTACAACGCGAGTTTTTCTGGAGGAAATGAGAATTCGACCTTTTTTATGTCTGGAAATTATTTTGGAAATGAAGGAACAGTTATCGGAACTGATTTTGACAGAATTTCATTCCGTGTCAATTCAAGCGGTACAAAAGGAATTTTCAGTATTGGAGAAAACTTAGCGATCAGTAATGCTAAAACAGATGAAATGTCTGGAAATCCAATTATCGATGTTTACAGAATGACGCCAACGATTCCGCTTTACGATCCATCAAATCCTGGAGGATATGGTTATGGAAAACAAGGTGTTGCCGATACTTTCGGAACAAACCCTTTGGCTTTGGCTGATTTTTCTAATGTAACTAATGAAAATTTTAGAATTAGAGGAAACATTTGGTCAGAATTAAAGTTTGTGCCTTGGCTGAAATACCGTTTCAATTTTGGATATGAAACGAGTTTCGATTCTTATAAATACATGAGAAAAAAAGGAAGTTGGACATTAAACCAGCCTCAAGATCCTTCTCAAACCGATCAAAACAAAGGAAGATCAGAGACTTTGTTGTTTGAAAATACATTGACTTTCAAAAAAGAATTTGGTAAACATGATATTACGCTTTTAGTAGGTCAGACGTATCAAAAAGACAATTATGACCAGATTTATGGAACAAAAAGAAATCTTCCGATGAATTCTGGAACTGGACAATATTATGAGGTTTTAAACCAAGGAGATTCACCAGTTGTGGGAGGTTTCATTAATGAAGCGGCTTTAACTTCGTATTTAGGAAGGTTAGAATACAGTTACGATAACCGCTATTTATTTAATGCCGTAATCAGACGTGATGGGTCTTCAAGATTCAGCGATGGCAATAAATGGGGTAATTTCCCTTCTATTTCTGCGGGATGGAGAATTAGCAACGAATCTTTCTTTAAATCAGAATTCATTAAAGATTTAAAATTAAGAGCAAGTTATGGAGAATTAGGTTCTGGAAATATTAGAGAATACGAATCTAAAAGTTTCATTAATAATTTCGGACAGGTTGTTTTAGGAAAAGACCAAGTTTTATATCCTTCTGCAACTCAAGTAAAATTATCGAACTCGCAATTGCGTTGGGAAAAATTAAAACAAACCAACTTTGGATTAGACTTAGGAATTTTAAATAACGATTTACGTTTTACGGCTGATTATTTCATTGCACGTACAGAAGATGTATTATTTGGTTTTCCAATCTTATTGACTACAGGAAATGATGGAGGAAACCCAATCTCTAATGCTGCAACGGTAGAAAATAAAGGATTTGAGCTTGAATTGGCTTACAGCAAAAAAATCAATGATTTCTCTTTTAATGCTTCTGTAAACTTCACAAAGGTAAACAACAAGCTGGTTTCTTTAGGAAATGGACAAAACGAAAACATTATTGGAAACACAATGACCAGAAGCGGAAGCCCAGTAGGAATGTGGTATGTTTTGGAAACAGATGGACTGTTCCAAAATCAGCAGGAAATTGACAATTACAAAAATGCTGACGGGAAAGTTATCATGCCAAATGCAGTACCTGGAGATATTCGTTTTAAAGACAATAATGGAGACGGACAAATTACAAACGAAGACAAAGCGATTGTGGGAAGTCCATGGCCAGAATTTGAAATGGGTTTAAATGCTGGAGCTGAATATAAAAACTTTGATTTTTCTATGAACTGGATTGCTTCAAACGGTGCTACAGTTTACAACGGATTTAGAAGTGTTGTAGATCGTTTTGATGACAATAGCAATTACAGAACTGGAATTCAGCCTTGGACACCAGAAAATCCAAATACCGATTTTCCTAGAGTTACAAAAGGTTCGACTTTAAATTCAAGAGGAGATAGCGACCGTTTCTTAGAAAGCGGCAATTTCATCAGACTAAAATACATTGGTTTTGGATACAATCTTCCAAGCAGTGTTTTAGAAAAATCAGGAATTACAAGAGCAAGATTGACTTTATCTGCACAAAACATTCTAACAATCACGAAATACAAAGGTTTAGATCCTGAGTTTAGCAATACGGGTGATAATAGAATTTTTGAAAGAGGTGTTGATAATGGTTCTTTCCCGAATCTTCAGACTTATTCTTTTGGTGTAGAATTTAGCTTTTAATTAAAAAAATAGCGTAATGAAAAAAATAATCATAATAACCGCAGCTTTTTTAGGTCTTGTTTTTACCGCTTGTGAAAACGAATTGGACTTGAATAGCCCAAATGATATTACAGTAGACCAATATTGGAAAACGGAGAGCGATGCACAAGCCGGTGTAAACTCTATTTATGCCATGTTTTACAAAGATGGTTTGTGGGCAAGGTGGATTTATTTCCGTTTAGATTTAACTTCTGATGAAGGGTATAGCGTAAGTCCGTGGACAGAATTGGCAGATTGGACTAGATTCAATTATATCAATTATAATTTTTGGGAAGGAAATGCCGTAACATGGAGAGATACGTACAAAGCCATTTTTCGATGCAATCAGGTTTTGGCCAATGTTCCGAATATCGCTTTTCAGAATGAAGATGATAAAAAGAAAATTATCGCACAGGCAAAATTCTTTAGAGCCTTACATTACTATTATGCAGGTGTAATTTGGGAAGATGTGCCGTTGGTTTTAGATCCGTCTACGCCAGCCGATTTGCCGAAACAAGTAAAGGTTGCCGAAATCTGGGCTCAAGTAGAAAAAGATTTGAATGAAGCCTTTGAAGATTTACCAAGAGACTGGGCAGCCGATCAGTTAGGGAGACCAGATAAAGGTGCTGCAAAAGCTTTTCTTGCAAAAGTATACATGCAGCAGCACAAATGGGCAGAAGCAAAAGGAGCACTTGAATTTTTAATTTCTGGAGCAGGAGCGAAGTACAGTTTGGTGTCTAATTACAGAGATAATTTTACGGACACAAATGAAAATAACGGTGAATCTGTTTTTGAAATTCAATTTGGAGATCAAAGAAAAGGGGGAACTGATGAGGCACAAAATGCAGCAGTTTCTAGTAACCGTTCTCAGTTTTTTGCGCCAAGAGGAATTGGATGGTCTGACGGACAAGCGCGTATCTGGTTAGTTGATGCTTTTAAACAAGAAAACAATAAAAATGGAAAACTGGATGAAAGGCTAAGATGGACCTTATTCTATCCTCAACTATTAGCCGATTTTGGAGACAAAACATACGATAGAAATTGGGAGTGGAACAATAATGAAGCTTGGTTTAGAAAAGGAAGCCGTGATTATTACAGAAATAACGAAGACTACTACAATCAGGTAAACTACAGATTGGTTCGTTATGCGGATATTTTATTGCGCTACGCGGAAGTTCTAAACGAATTAGGAAGCACTGCTGAAGCGTATCAGTATGTTGATTTGGTAAGAACTCGTGCAAACATGGATGCATTGGCAACAGCACATCCTGAAATTGGAACCGATCATGACAAATTCTTAGAGCGTTTGAAAATGGAAAGAGTTTTAGAGTTATGTGGTGAAAGCGTTCGTTGGGAAGACTTAAAACGTTGGGGAGATTTAAACACTCAAGCTTCTGTTGATAAAATTGCGCTTCGTGATCCAGATTTTAAAAACTTCACAGTTGGTAAAAATCATAGAATGCCAATTCCACAAAGCGATGTAGATAATAACCCAAATCTAGAGCAGAATTCTGGATATTAAATTACGGATTGGATGGAAACAAAGATAATTTCATTCAACAAGTAAAATCTAATTTGATCTGCTAAAATCTTTTAAAATCTGCGTGAAATGCTTTTTGCATCCATTTTTTCACGCAGATTTATACAGATTAAAGCAGATTTAGAGAGATTTAAATTAAGCTGAAGAATAGAAAAAATCACTCAATGAGTTAAAACTGATTTTTTGAGGGGATCAGATGTAAAAGTCTGGTTCCCTTATCATAAAGAACGATTGTTCAAAAAAATAAAATTGAAATGAAGAAAGTAAAATTGTGTCTGACATTTATGTTAGCAGGACTCGTATTGCTTAGCTGCAACAATAAAAAAAGTACTCCTGAAGAAAAGAAAAGCGAAATCGCAT
Organism: Flavobacterium sp. CFBP9031; assembly: GCF_034044945.1. Taxonomy (NCBI): domain Bacteria; kingdom Pseudomonadati; phylum Bacteroidota; class Flavobacteriia; order Flavobacteriales; family Flavobacteriaceae; genus Flavobacterium; species Flavobacterium sp. CFBP9031. Next base: position 134,344 of record NZ_JAXCWF010000013.1, on the reverse strand, counting down.
CAATAGAAAAAAGAGAAATCTGGACAAAAGATCAGGCCAATAAATGGTATGCAGAACAGCCTTGGTTAGTTGGCGCAAATTATTCTCCTAGCACAGCTATAAATCAGTTAGAGATGTGGCAGGAAGATACTTTTGATCCAAAGAGAATTGATCAGGAATTGGGTTGGGCTGAAGGTCTTGGCATGAATGTAATGCGCGTCTATCTGCACGATTTACTGCATCAGCAGGATGCTGAAGGACTTTACAAACGCATGGATCAATTTTTGGAAATTGCAGACAAACATCATATTAAAACCCTTTTTGTGTTGTTTGATTCTTGTTGGGATCCGTTTCCTGCATTAGGAAAACAGCGCGCTCCAAAACCGCATACGCACAATTCAGGATGGGTGCAGGCTCCAGGGCAAAAAGCGCTTCAGGATAAAACACAATATCCGCGTTTAGAGAAATATGTAAAAGAAACGGTAGCCAAATTTAAAGATGACAAACGAATTTTAGGCTGGGATGTTTGGAACGAACCAGATAACATGACTGGGCCTTCTTACGAAAAAGTAGAAATTAAAAACAAAGTCGATTTGATTTTGCCACTTTTAAAAGATGTTTTTGTGTGGGCGAGAGAAAGTAATCCGTCGCAGCCATTGACTTCAGGGGTTTGGGTTGGAGATTGGAGCGACGAAGCGAAAATGAAACCAATGCACAAAATGCAGATCGAACAATCTGATATTGTTTCTTTCCACAATTACAACACACCTCAGGATTTCGAAAAAGTAATCAAACAATTACAGCGTTACGGAAAACCATTAATCTGTACAGAATATATGGCAAGACCAAACGGAAGCACTTTTGAAGGCTTTTTGCCTCTTGCGAGAAAATACAACGTAGGAATGATCAACTGGGGATTTGTAGACGGAAAAACACAAACTAAATACGCTTGGGATAGTTGGACGAAAACCTATACAGCAGAGCCAAAATTATGGTTTCACGATGTATTGCACACAGACGGAACGCCATACATAAAAGCTGAAACCGATTTGATTAAGAAAATGACGTCTGAGGCGAATAAGAAGAATTAGATAATGTGTCAATTTGATAATTAGATAATTCGTGACATGTGTTAATTGACTAATTTTTTAATTACCACATTTTCTCATTTTCTAATTATCAAATTGACTAATTGACACATTAAAAAAACAGTTTATGAAAACAATAAAGAACTTATTTTTTCTAATGATGATTCTGGTCGGATTTTCCGCGAAAGCGCAACAACCAGATCCGCCGGGACAAGTAAAGGGAAATGAAAAACCAAAAAACGAAGCTTATTTGTTTGCGCACATGACGCATAACGATTACGGCAGATTGTATTATTCTGTTAGTTTGGACGGACTTCATTGGGAAAACCTGAATAACGGAAAACGTGTTTTTGAAGATTATAAAGGACATCCCGATATCTGCAAAGGGCCAGACGGAAAATATTACATTGCAGGAAATACAGGAGACGACGCAAAAAGCATTAATATCTGGGTTTCGGATGATTTGATTACTTGGAAAAAACATTCTGATTATACACCAGATTTAAAAAGCACTCCTGATTATTCAAATGCTTTACAGCGAATAGGTGCACCAAAATTGTATTACGACAAAGATTCAGAAAAATTCATCATGACTTGGCATACGCCACATTTGGAAGGAACGAAAGAAGACGGAGAACGTTATTGGGCGAGTCAGCGTACCTTGTATGTTTTATCTAAAGATCTAAAAACTTTCGAAGGAACGCCAAAACGCTTATTCGACTGGGATATGGGAACGATTGATGTTTTTATTCGTAAAGTCGGCGATTCTTATTATGCCGTGATCAAAGACGAAACCTATCCAACTTTGTATTGGACAACCGGAAAAACCATCCGAATTGCCAAATCAAAATCCCTTTTAGGCCCTTATTCTTTGCCCCAGCAATCGATCAGTCCAAACTTTAGAGAAGCGCCAATGCTAATTCCTTCTCCTGATGACAAAATATGGTACATGTATTACGAACAATACCCAGGTGTTTCCTACGGATTATCAATCGCAGATAACCTAAACGGACCTTGGTTTCAAGCCTCAGGATATACTTTTTTCTCCGATTGGGACAAATATAGTCTTCCAGAAAAAGTGCGCCACGGCTGCATGATTACAATCTCTAAAAAAGAATACGACAGTTTGGTGAAGAAATTCGGAAAATAATGGTGAATTGTAAATTGTTAATGATTAATTATTTCCAAACTTCATTTTTGAAGTTCTGTGTAATTTACAATTTACCATTAACAATTCACAATTAAAAAACTTGGTTAGTTAAGTTAGTTTAGTTCAGTAATTATCGGGCTTATGTGGAGATGAGCCCGGTAATTCATTTTGATTTAGAAGAAATATTACGGTAAATATCTTCACCATATAAGTTATGTAAGTTCATATTAAATCTTGTCTTAAATAAAAGTAAAAACTTATATGCTCTTGGCATTTTTTTTTAGGGAGTTAAACTAAAATGAACTTACATGACTTATATGGTTTAAAAAACTTACAAGTATAAAAATATAAAGCATGAAAAGAAAAAGTATCCTTTTTTTAGCCTTGTTATCCATGTTTGCGGTAAATGCGCAATGGAAACCACAAGGTGATAAAATCAAAACCAAATGGGCAGAGCAGGTTGATCCTAAGAAAACTTTGCCCGAATATCCCCGTCCGATTATGGAGCGCGGCCAATGGAAAAATCTGAATGGTTTGTGGAATTATAGCATTCAAGAATTTGGAAAAGCCGCGCCTTCAAAATATGACGGGCAGATTCTGGTTCCGTTTGCGGCAGAATCGAGCTTGTCTGGCGTGATGAAAGAAGTGGGAGCTAAAAACGAACTTTGGTACGAAACTCAATTTTCGATTGAATCAGGTTGGAATGGAAAAAACATCCTTTTGCATTTTGGCGCTGTAGATTGGAAAACAGAAGTTTTTGTGAATGATGTAAAAGTCGGTTCTCATACGGGAGGATATACGCCGTTTTCATTCGATATTACGCCATTCATCCAAAAAGGGAAAAATCAGAAATTGGTAGTAAAAGTTTGGGATCCTTCCAACGATGGGCCTCAGCCAAGAGGAAAACAAGTTAAAAAGCCAGAAGGAATCTGGTACACACCTGTTACTGGAATCTGGCAGACGGTTTGGATTGAGCCTGTAAATGCTAAAAACATTGCAGCATTAAAAACAACGCCAAATATTGATCAAAATACGATTAGTGTTAAAGCTGAGGTAAATGGAGCAGAAAAAGGAGATTTAGTAGAGATTTCTGTTTTCGATAACGGAAAAGAGATTGCTAAAGAAAAAGCGGTTGTAGGCGAAAGCAATGATATTGTTTTGAATAATCCGAAATTGTGGTCGCCTGAAAGTCCGTTTTTGTATCAGACTAAAATTCGCTTAATCAGCAAAAATAAAGTCGTTGATGAGGTGAAAAGTTATTTTGCAATGCGAAAAATTTCATCTAAACGAGATGAAAACGGAATCGTGAGAATGCAGTTAAACAACAAAGATTATTTCCAGTTTGGACCACTTGACCAAGGCTGGTGGCCTGACGGATTGTACACCGCACCAACTGATGAAGCTTTGAAATATGATATTATTAAAACCAAAGAATTAGGTTTTAATATGATTCGTAAACACGTAAAAGTAGAGCCGGAGCGCTGGTATACGCATTGCGATCAGTTAGGGATTTTGGTTTGGCAAGATATGCCGAGCGGAGACGACCAGCCGATTTGGCAAAACACAAAATATTTTTCGGGAACAGAATTACAGCGTTCGGCAAAATCTGAAGAAATCTACAGAAAAGAGTGGAGAGAGATTATGGATCATTTGTATTCGTATCCAAGTATTGTGGTTTGGGTTCCGTTTAACGAAGCTTGGGGACAATTTAAAACCGTTGAAATTACAGAATGGACAAAAAACCATGATTCAACGCGTTTGATTAATTCTGCGAGCGGTGGAAATCACTTCCAGACGGGCGATATTTTGGATTTGCATAATTATCCAGGGCCAGAAATGTATTTGTACGATGCCCGAAGAGTTACAGTCTTGGGAGAGTATGGCGGAATCGGACTTCCGTTGGAAGGGCATTTATGGAGGGCAAATGACAACTGGGGTTACATTAAATTTAAAAATGCAAGTGAAGTTACCACTGAATACCTAAAGTACGCGGAAACGCTTCGAAAATACGTTAAAACGGGATTCTCGGCAGCAGTCTACACACAGACAACAGATGTTGAAGGTGAAGTAAACGGTTTTATGACTTATGATCGAAAAGTAGACAAAATGGATTTTAAAGCGGTGAATAAAATTAATACGGAGGTTATGAATGCTTTGAATTAGAATTAAATTTATTTCTCCCGCAGATTTGGCAGATTACGCTGATAAAAAAAATCTGCCAAATCTGCGAGAGAAAATTCAAAGACTAACAAAAAACTAAAAATGAAAAAATATCTAATCCTTTTTCTGTTCACAACAATAAGTTTTGCACAGCAAAAAACATTCACAAACCCCATTCTGCCATCGGGAGCAGATCCTTACAGCACGTATTACAAAGGCTATTATTACTATACCAACACGCTTGGAAATAAATTGGTGTTGTGGAAAACAAAAGACCTTTCTGATATCAAAAATGCCGAAAGCAAAGTGATTTGGACACCACCCAAAAACACCAATTATTCGGCAGAAATCTGGGCGCCAGAGTTTCATATCATCAACGGAAAGTGGTATTGCTATTTTGCAGCCGATAATGGCGATAATAACAATCACAGAATGTATGTTTTAGAAAATAAATCATCAGATCCGTTTAAAGGAAAATTTGAGTTTAAAGGTAAAATTGCTGCGAAAACCGATAAATGGGCAATTGATGGGAATGTATTCGAGTATAAAAAACAGCTTTACATGATTTGGGCAGGCTGGGCAGGAGATAAAAACGGTCAGCAGAATATTTACATTGCCAAAATGAAAAATCCGCTTGAGATTGATGGCGATCGTGTTATGATTTCTGCGCCAACAAACGATTGGGAAACACACGGCGCTTTGCATGATAAGGTAAATCCGCCGCAGGTGAATGTGAACGAAGGTCCACAATTTTTAGAAAGAAACAGTAAAATCTTTATTGTTTTCTCGGCAAGCGGATGCTGGACTGATTTCTATGCTTTAGGATTGTTAACATTTAACGGCGGAGAAAATTTGCTAGATGCGAATGCTTGGAAGAAATCTCCTGAGCCTATTTTCAAACAATCTTCAATCAACAAGGTGTATGCGCCAGGACACAATTCATTCTTTAAATCTCCTGATGGAAAAGAAGATTGGATTCTGTATCACGCTAACTCAAACCCGGGCGAAGGTTGCGGGAACAAAAGATCGCCAAGAATGCAGAAAATTGACTGGGATGCAAACGGATTTCCTGTTTTAGGCGAGCCAGTTAGCGAAGGAATGTCATTGGCTATTCCATCAAATTAAAATCATTTTCAAAAAAGATAAAAATGAAAAACATTCAAATTGCTACACTTTTGTTGCTGGCACTTTTTCAATTCAGCTGTAAAGACAGTAAAAAAGAAAATATTGTTTCAAAAGAAAACTCAGAAATCAAATCAGATACAGTAAAAACGGTTTTAGAGACTAAAAACTTCGACACAATCATTGATGGTAAAAAAGTCAGTTTGTATTGGATCGAAAATAAAGATATAAAAGCTGCTTTTACCAACTATGGTGGGCGATTAATAGGTTTATGGGTTAAAGATAAAAACGGAAAACCGACTGATGTTGTTGTTGGAATGAACAGTGCAAAGGGCTTTAAAAACGCCACAGAACCTTACTTTGGCGCTACAATTGGAAGAGTTGGCAACAGAGTTGCATTAGGTAAATTTACACTCGAAGGAAAGCACTATCAGATTCCGCTTAATAATGGGAAAAATGCTTTACACAGTGGTGTAAAAGGGTTTCAGGATGTTGTTTGGAATGCTGAAAAGACAAACGGTAATACTTTGGTTTTTACATATGCTTCGCCAGATGGAGAACAAGGCTTTCCTGGAAATCTGAATGTAAAAGTGACTTATTCGATCACAGATAACAATGCTGTAAAAATGGAATACGAAGCGACGACGGATAAAACTACAATTGTCAATTTAACTAATCATGCCTTTTTCAATTTGAATGGAGAGGGAAGCGGGACAATTTTAAATCATGAATTACAGATTTACGGAGACAAATTTACACCAGTTGATGAAGGTTTGATTCCGACGGGAGAATTGAAATCGGTAAAAAATACGCCATTCGATTTTACATCAAAACATAAAATTGGCGAAAGAATAGAAACCAAAGACGAACAGCTCAAATTCGGAAAAGGTTATGACCACAATTATGTGCTTAAGTCAACGAAAAAAGATGGATTTATTCATGCTGCAACCATAAAAGGAGATATTTCAGGTATTACTTTAGATATTTATACAGAAGAGCCTGGAATTCAATTTTATAGCGGAAATTTTATGCAGAGTAAAAACACCTTTAAATCAGGTGTTAAGGATGATTTTAGAACTGCTTTTGCCTTAGAGACACAGCACTTTCCTGATGCGCCAAATCAGCCAAAATTCCCTCAAATAACATTAAAAGCAGGAGAGAAGTATCATACGGTTTCTTTGTATCAATTTTCATCTGAAAAGTAATAAGTTTTGAGTTAGAAGTTAGGATTAAAGAACCATTTTTTAAGGAAGATTTTAGAGCTTATTTTTTTCGAAATTAAGATGAGAATTTTTGAGTAAAATAATGGTTTTTAGTATGAATTTCCATTATAGAGGTTTTCTATAGTGTATCATTAACTATTTGATTTTTAGTTTTTAAATAGAATTAATTAAATAAAAAGTTTAATAATGAAGATAAAAAAATATTTTACGCTTTTAAGTCTGTTTTGTGTCTTTGTTTGCTGTTCTCAAGAGAAAGAAACTGGCAAAAAAACAGCTTCAAAAGACAAACCAATCTTGTTGGCAGATCCGACCATTTTTCACGAAAATGGAGTTTATCATTTGTACGGAACCACAACGGGAGATTTTCCTAACGGAGAAGGTTTTCAGGTGTACACTTCTTCTGATTTGAAAAAATGGAAAGGGCCTGTTGGAGCACAAAATGGTTTAGCATTAAAAAAAGGAGACGCTTATGGGACGAAAGGTTTTTGGGCACCGCAGGTTTTTAAATACAACAATAAATTTCATATGATTTATACCGCCGATGAGAATATTGCCATTGCAAGCAGTAATAGTCCGCTTGGGCCATTTAAAAACGATTCTAAGACTCCAATGTTTAATTCGGGCAATCAGATCGATCCTTTCTTTTTTGTTGATCAGGACGGCAAAAAATACCTTTATCACGTGCGTTTGACCAATGGAAACCGAATTTTTGTAGCGGAACTTAAAGATGACTGGTCTGGAATTAAAGAAGAAACCCTTAAAGAATGTATTTCTGGCGGTCTTCCGTGGGAAAATACCCAGAATGTTTCTTGGCCAGTTACAGAAGGACCAACGGTATTGAAACACAATGATTTGTATTACATGATTTATTCTGCAAACGATTTTAGAAACCCTGATTATGCAGTAGGTTATGCAACAGCTAAGAGTCCGTTTGGGCCTTGGGAAAAAGCAACTGAAAGCCCGATAATCAGCCGAAAAGATGTGGGGATAAATGGAGTAGGTCACGGTGATGTTTTCTATGATACAAACGGAAAAATGAAGTATGTACTGCATACACATTTTAGCAATAGCGGTGTTTCTCCAAGAAAAGCGGGAATAATCGATATTGATTTTGAAGGAAATAAAATCAAAGCAGATGCTAAAAGTTTTGTTTTATTGCAAGAATAAAGCTTGTGATTTTAGGGTTGATAACGCGGGGCTGACTCAATTTGAGTTGGCCCTTTTTTTAACATTTTAACCTGCTTTTAACACAGATGCCATTTTAATATTGTCTATTTCAGTTCAGATTCGTACATTGTTAAAAATTACAGACATGACTAAAAAAATAGAAGATTTAATTCCGCATCGTGCTCCATTTCTCTTTGTAGATGAAATTATTTCTTATACCACAGACACAATCGTTGGTTTAAAGACGTTTACAGATAAAGATGCCTGGCTTCAGGGCAGTTTTCCCGATTTTAATTTTGTTCCGGGAACTATTTTGATTGAAGCGATGGCACAATGTGGCGGTGCAGGTATAAAGCTTTTAGGGATTGCAGATGGCGTTTTTGGATTGGTTAGTATGGATAATGTTGAATTTTTTGCGGGTGTTGAGTTCAATAAACTCGTTAAATTTGTTGTAAAAAACATTCGCACAAGCGAAAAAATCATAAAACAATCGGGTGAAGCTTTTGATGAGGATAGATTGATTATGAAAGGGGAATGGATGTGTGTGAAGTTGCAGTAGGAGAATAGAGAATAGAAGCAAGAGAAAAGATCTGGTAGAGGCAAGAGCGATTGAGAAATAAAGAAAGCGTCCTGAGATAATCTTGGGACGCTTTTCTTTTTACATTTTTGTGATGATGAATTCGCTTCGGCGGTTGATTTGGTGTTGTGCTTCTGTGCAGGGAACTCCGTTGGAGCAATTGTTGATTAATTGGGTTTCTCCGTAGCCAATTGCGCTTTCTATTCTTTCTGGTGCAACTCCTTGAGAAATTAGATAATCTCTTGTGGCTTTTGCTCTTCGGTCAGATAATTCTAAATTGTATTGATCATTGGCACGGGAGTCGGTATGCGATTCTATTTTGATCACAACCGTGTTGTACTGATGCATTAAGAGAACTACTTTATTGAGCTCTATTGCAGCGTCATAACGAATATCAGATTTATCTAAATCAAAGAAAATAATTCCGATTTTTATTTTTAGAACTCCATTTTCGCGAACAATTAAAGCAGGATCTAAGCCTACAAGAGCTTCTGTTTTTCCTGAACTGTTTGCTGTTACGATTGCTTTAGTATTGGCATTATAATTCTCTTTTGTAACTTCAATCGTATAAGGAGTATTGCAATTTACATTGTTATTGAAATCGTATATTCCGTCCAATTGAGAAACAGTTTCGGCCACTTTTATTCCGTTTGCATTTTTCAGCGTTACCATGGCACCTGCAATTCTGTTGTTTGAAATGGCATCAAAAACATAACCGCTTATGGCTTGATTGCAAGATCTTTCAAAAGAGTAAATGTCATCATCGCCTTTTCCTGTTTTTCTATTCGAACAGACAAAACCTTTGTTGGTGGCTTCGTTAACGATATAGCCAAAATCGTCTCGATTGCTGTTTAATGGCGCTCCCAGATTTGCTGGTGTCTCAAAAACGCCATCGTTTATTCTGCTTTCGAATACGTCTAGACCTCCTAAACCTAAAAATCCGTCAGAAGAAAAATACAATGCTTGATCGGTGATGTACGGAAACATTTCGCGTCCTGTTGTGTTTATTTTTTCGCCTAAATTTTTGGGTTCAGAGAATTGATTATTGCCTAAAATATCGACTACAAAAATATCTGTCGAACCAATTGTTCCAGGCATATCCGACACGAAATAGAGCTTTTTTCCGTCTTTACTTACCGCAGGATGTCCGACTGAATAGCTATCGCTATTAAAGCGCAGTTCCTGAATATTGGTCCAATTTGTGGCGCCATTTTCGCTTTCTACAGCTGTTGCCGAATAAATTTTAAGATTATTGATGCCTTTATTATCTCGTTTCAGTTTTCCGTTATAATTGTTTCGGGTAAAATAAATCGTTTTTTCATCGGGAGAAAAGGCGATACAGGCTTCGTGATACTTGGTTGTAATGTCTTTTCCGAAACGTTCTTTAAAAGTCACATTCGATTGTGTTTCGCTTATTTTGCCCAGCTGCATATTTAAATAAGGCTGATCGTTCCATCCGTATCTGTCTGTTTTTAAATACGAAGAATCGACTGTTGTCGAATAAACTAAATCGCCTTTGTAATACATCGGACCAAAATCAGAATAAGTAGAGTTGATGTCTAAGTTTTCTAGTATAAAAGAAGGTTTTATGTTTTCGATATCTTCTAATGTGACATTTTTTAGCGAGAAGTTCTTCGCTCTAGCATCGGTCGATTTTTGTTTTTCGGCGAAGCTCTTCATCCATTTTTTAGCCAGATCATAATTCTGAATTCCCTGCAGCGACTGTGCGTAACGAAAAAGATATTCGGCAGAAACCTCATTTGGATATTCTGAAATCAGCTTTCCGTACCATTTTGATGCGCTTGACATTCTGGTATTAAAATAATAAGCATCTCCAAGTCGCTGAAGCGTTTCTTTGGAAGCATCACCATTATTTATGGAAAGCTCATACGATTTTGCAGCTTCCACATAATACATCTTATCAAAAAGAGCATCGGCAGTTTTGTTTTTGGTTTGTGAATGAATCAGCTGTATAACCAATAATGCGAGTATAGTAATTGTTCTTTTCATAGACTATCCGTATTAAAAGAATCTTGGTGATTTTAATCCTTTTTTGCGTGAAACCAGTTCAAAACGAAGCATAATTTCGTGCGTACCGCTATTATAATTCTGCAAAGCGGTTGTGGTGTAATCGTAGGCATAACCAGCCATAATCATTGGTGTAATCTGGATTCCGACCAGACCGCTTACGGAGTCTGATGTACGATAGGAAACACCGAGCGTTAGAGCATTGTTGAACATAAAATTGGCTGATATATCGGCAATAATTGGAGCGCCGGCCACATATTTTAGGAAAACAGCGGGTTTAAATTTGGTATGTGCCGAAAGGTCAAAAACATAACCTCCAATAAGATAAACATGTATTCTCTGATTGACTAAATCTTCGCTGATATCATCATAAGTATAACGTTCGCGGGTCATGAAATTCGGAACGGAAAGTCCGATGTAATCTCTTTCTCCGTGCCAATACAATCCAGCGCCAACTACAGGAAGGAATTTATTGGTAATGTTTTCACGAAATTGCACATCGGGATCTTTGTAGCTTCCTTTAGACCAGTCGATATTAATGACGCGTCCGCCGCCTTTTATACCAAAGGAAAGTTTGTGTGTTTCGCCAGATTTGATGCTATATGAGAAATTGGCATCCAAATATTGTTCTTCTGTGGGTCCGATTTCTTCGTTTACGATCGAAATTCCAAGACCTACATTTTTTCCGACTGGAGTATCCAATGAAAAACTTTGCGTGTCTGGAGCTCCTTCAATACCAACCCATTGTGTTCTGTAAATTCCTGTTATGGCTAAATGTCCTAACGAACCGGCATATGCCGAGTTTACGGTGAGTGTATTGTACATATACTGCGTGTATTGCGGGTCTTGCTGTGCAAAGGCTCCATATGCCGAGAATAGAGTTATTATCGCGAAAACCTTTTTTATATTTTTAATCATAGCCAATTTTATTTTGGTTAATCCTATTCTTAAACTTTTCATTTTCTGGATGGTTCTATTTGAGGTAAAGCCATCCAGAGGTTTTTTTAGATCCGTCTCCTAAATCCAGAATATAGAAATAGGTGCCTTCAGGAAGCGTTTTGGCAGAACCTTCCGCTTTTCCGTCCCAAGTGTTTTTATAGCCTTTTTGGTAATAAACCAAATTACCCCAGCGGTTAAAGATTTCCAGCTGATTATTAGGATATCTTTCGATACAATCGATGTAGAAGAAATCGTTCTGGCCATCATCATTTGGTGAAAACTCGTTATAGATTTTCAGACAGTTTGGCGAAACAGTCGCGCTATCCTGATTGTTTGCCGAATTGGTGTCTATCTGATCCAGTTTTGTCAAATGTGCTGTGTTTAGATAATCATTAAAATCGACGACTTTAACCGCTAAAGTTAGGGTTTGTATAGCTCCGGCATTGATTGATGGAATGCTCCAAATGCCGGTTTTAGGATCATAAGTGCCTGAACTTACGGTTGAATTTACTAATGAATATCCTTTTGGTAGAGCATCTTGAACTTCTACGTTTGTTGCCGTTAAATTGTCTAAGTTTTCTGCTGTAATGGTAAAGGTTACCTGAGTATCCATAGGAACATCTGTTTTATCGACTTCCTTGTTAATCGCTATATCAGTGGAAGGGATATTGATAAATTCAGAATCTTCATCATCTTCGCTTTGATCTCCGTTATCGTTATTTGGAGTCGAATCTGGATCAAATTGATTGCTGGCAGTTACCTGAGCGATATTAACAAAATCAGCATTTTCCAGTCCAAGCGGATTGGCAACAGTTGCCTCGTACGTTAACGTAATGCCTCCTACAGGAACAGTCAAATCGACCCATTTGATAATATTTTTGCTAAAAATACCTCCATTATTGATATTTGAAATGTTCTTGAATCCAAGCGGTATCAAGTCTTCAACAGCAACTCCGGTAGCGGTGCTAGGCCCTTCATTGTTAAGCTGAATAGTAAATGTTACCACTTCGTTTACATTGGCGTTTTTGTTGCTGGCTGTTTTTTCCAGACTTAAATCGGCAACGGCAACTTTGATTTGTAAACTGTCATAATCGTCCTCTGTTGTAACTCCGTTGTTTGGAGTCGAATCAGGATCGGGAAGGTTACTGGCAATAACCTCAGTTGTATTTATGTATTGATTTGTTATACCTGATGGCTTATTCACTGTGGTGTAAATATCTAATGATTGATCAGTTCCCGTTGGAATATTTCCGACATTCCAAATACCTGTCACATAATTGTATAAACCACTTGTAGGACTACTTGTTTGATAGGTAAATCCAGGGGGAAGCAAATCTTTTACTCTTACACCAGATGCATCTGCAGGCCCATCATTCGTAACGGTAACTGTGAAAATAACCGTTGAGCCCACATCATGAACGGCATCCTGATTAAGAGCTGTTTTTTTAATAGATAAATCTGCCATTACAATTACAGGCGTAACAGAAATACTGTCGTAATCATCTTCTGTCGCAATTCCATTGCCTGGTGTACTGTCCGGATCATGTTGATCTGCAGTCATAATTTCTGCTATATTTAAATATTCGTCTGCAGTACCTGTTGGAGCTTTTACAAAAACATTTAAAATTAAAGTATGACTATTGCCAGCAAGTATAATTCCAGGAGTCCATTCTCCTGTTGCCGGATTATAAGCTCCCGAAGTCGAATTATAGAAAATATAATCATATCCAGAAGGAAGTACATCTTTGACAATAATTCCAGTAGCATTGCTTGGACCTGAGTTGGTTAATGTTATGGAGAATGAAATCTGCGATCCTACAGCAGGATTAAGTATGTTATTGATTACTTTTTTCTCAATAGAAAGATCGGCTACAGCAGGAACTGGCGTTAATAATACAGAACTTATATCATCTTCACCGCTAACATTATTGTTTGGTGTTGAATCTGGATCCGGTTCATTTGAAGCATAAACCTCGGCAATATTATTATAATCACCTGTTGTGTTCACTTTTGCGCCTATGAGTAAAGATTCTGAGCTTCCTGTTGGTATAGTTCCAATATCCCATATTCCGGTTGTATTAAAATATTGCCCAGCTGTTGAGCTGTATACGACATATTCGTAACCGCTCGGCAACAAATCTTTTACTTGAACACCTGTTGCAGTTTGCGGACCACTGTTTTTTACGGTTATTTCAAAAGTAACGGTAGCACCAAATATTGGACTAATATTACCGCCGACTACGGCTTTTGTAAGTGATAAATCGGCCATAGGAACAACAGGAGTTGTTGCAATTTCAGCATAATCATTTTCTGTTGGGATTCCGTTATTTGGAGTCGAATTAGGGTCTGGTAGATTACTAGCAGTAACTTCGGCAATATTTACATAATTCCCTGTCGAATTTACAACAGCGGTTATTCGTAATACTTGCGAATCTCCGTTTAAGAATGAACCAATTGCCCATTTTCCAGTTGCTGGATTGTAAGTTCCTTTTGTGGTGCTGTAGTTAGTAAAAGTATATCCAGAAGGTAGTAAATCTGTCACTTCCACTCCTGTAGTATTTTGAGGGCCATTATTGGTTGCAATTACTTCAAAAATGACTTGCGCACCTATAAGTGGCGTCGCATTATTTACTGTTTTAGTTAAAGATAAATCGGCCGCTAATGGGTTTGGAGTAGTTGTTACTGATGCATAATCATCTTCTGTGGTAACTCCGTTGTTTGGAGTTGAGTCAGGATCTTCATAATCAGCTGCAGTTACTTCTGCAATATTAGTGTAATTTCCAGAGCCGTTTACAGTTGCTGTAATTTGAAGAGTTTCAGATTTTCCGTTTACGATATTGCCAATGTTCCATAAACCTGTTGCTGGCGTATAGGTTCCCGTAGAAATTGTATATCCAGTAAGTGTATATCCGGAAGGGAGCAAATCTGTAACTTGAACACCTTTATTGTCATCTTTTCCGCTGTTGGTAATTATAACTTCAAAAGTAACTTGAGAACCAACTAACGGTACAGAATTATTAACTGTCTTTGTCAATGATAAATCAGAAACTGGCGGAGGAGGAGGTGTATCTGCTCTCACACCTACTGGAGCAATTGCATAGTCATCTTCCAATATTGCTCCGTTGTTTGGAGTTGAATCAGGATCAGGAAGACCAGCTGCGGTTACTTCTGCTATGTTCACAAAATTTCCAATTGCATTTGCTATTGCTGCAATTTGCAGTGTTTCTGATTGATTTTTTGGCAAGTTTCCAATATTCCATAAACCTGTTGCTGGATCATAAGTTCCTCTTGAAACGGTATATCTAGTAAATGTAAATGCTGCAGGCAGTAAGTCGGTTACCTGAACACTTGTATTGTCCTCTGGCCCGCTATTGGTAACAATTATTTCAAATGTAATTTCTGTATTAACAATCGGAGTTGAATCGCTAACCGTTTTTGTTAACGAAAGATCAGAAGAAAGAGCTGTTGGAGTAGTTGTCGCTGTTGCATAATCATCTTCTGTCGTAACTCCATTATTAGGCGTACTGTCAGGGTCAGGCTGATTGCTTGCTGTAATTTCGGCTGTATTAGTGTAGTTTCCTGCAGTATTTACTACCGCTGTTATTTGTAAAGTATGAGTAGCACCAATTGCGACATTTCCAACGGTCCATAAACCTGTCGAAGAATTATAACTTCCAGCGGTTGCACTATAAGAGTTATAGGTATAACCTGAAGGCAGTAAATCGGTTATTGTAACATTATCTGTGGCTTGTGGTCCTGCGTTGTTTACCTGAAGACTAAAAGTTACTTGTGACCCCACTAGAGGCGTAGTATTATTTACTGTTTTAGTTAATGATAAATCAGCAGATGTTGCTATTGGAGTTGTTGTGGCTTCTGCATAATCGTCTTCAGTTGTAATTCCGTTATTAGGAGTCGAATCAGGATCAGGCTGACTGCTTGCTGTAATTTCGGCACTATTGGTGTAGTTTCCTGTAGCATTCACTGTGGCAGTTATTTGTAAAGTATAAGAATCTGAAATAGGCATATTTCCAACTGTCCAAATTCCTGTTGACGAATCATAACTACCTGTTGTTGCACTATAAGATACGTAGGTATATCCAGAAGGCAGTAGATCGGTAACGGCCACAGAATTTGCTTCTTGCGGACCAGAATTGGTTACCTGAATACTGAAAATCACCTGCGAACCCACAAGTGGAGTAGCATTGTTTACGGTTTTAGTTAAAGATAAATCTGCCGATGTTGGAACAGGAACTGTTGTAACTTCTGCATAATCGTCTTCGGTTGTAACTCCATTATTTGGAGTTGAGTCTGGGTCGGGAAGATTAGCAGCTGTGACCTCGGCTTTATTTGTATAATCGCCACTTGGGTTTACCCTCGCTACAATTTGAAGTGTTTCTGCATCACCGGTAACTAAATTACCCACTGTCCATATTCCTGTAGTCGTATCGTAAGTTCCTGTAGAAATGGTAAATCCAGTAAAAGTATATCCAGACGGAAGAATATCTGTCACTTGTACGCCAAAGTTGTCCTGAGGGCCATTATTGGTTACAACTACTTCAAAAGTAACTAACGAACCTACTAAAGGGGTAGTATTATTAACGGTTTTTGTTAAAGATAGATCTGAGGATTGTGGAATAGGAGTAGTGGTTGCAGTTCCATAATCGTCTTCTGTTGGCACTCCGTTATTGGGTGTGGAGTCAGGATCTGTAGTATCACTATTGGTGACTTCTGCAATATTCGTATAATCTCCTGTTGGATTAACTATTGCATTAATCTGTAATGTCTCAGATTCACTGCTTTCTAATATGTCTAGTGTCCATAAACCAGTTGTACTGTCATAAGTTCCGCTTGTAGCATTAAAAGTAGTGAAAGTATATCCAGAAGGCAGTAAATCGGTTACTTGAACTTGGGCTGCATCTTGAGGACCACTATTAGTGGTGATAATAGTAAACGTTACCACAGAGCCTACCAAAGGAGTAGCATTACTCACTGTTTTTGTCAATGATAAATCGGCTGCTGGCGGTATAGGAGTTAGTATTATACTATCTTCATCATCTTCGCTTTGATCTCCATCGTCATTATTAGGCGTACTATCAGGATCAGGAAGATTACTGGCAGTAACTTGTGTTATATTTTTATAATCTCCGGTTGGCAAAACTTTTGCATCCAGAATAAGTGATTCTGTAACGCCAACATCGACCGTACCAACATTCCATACTCCCGTAGTACTGTCATATGTTCCAGCAGACGAACTGTAATTTACGTATTGAAAACCAGAAGGCAGTAAATCGGTTACCTGTACTCCAGTTGCATTATTTGGACCGTCGTTTGTTATTTTAAGTTCAAACGAGACTTGGCTTCCAACGACAGGACTTGTATTACCCGTAACTACATTTTTGGTTAAAGATAAATCGGCAGAAGGACCAATAAAAGTAATTTCTACATCGTCTTGATCATCTTCAGAAGCGACGTTGTTATTTGGTGTACTATCTGGATCTGGCAAATCACTAGCTGTTATTTGTGCTACATTTAAATAATTTCCTAATGGATTTACAAAAGCATTAAAGGTCAGATCAACAGTAGAGTTTGCAGGCAATAGTAGATTTTTCCATTCGAGTGTAGCTGTAGCAACCTGATACGTTCCCCCAGCAGATACTGATCCCGGTATAAGGGTGTATCCCACAGGAATAACATCTTGTACGGCAACTCCTGTTGCATTTCCAGGTCCTCTGTTAAGTACATTAATAGTAAAAGCTACTTGGTCTCCAGCCGCCGCAGAAGTTGGGGTTACCGCTTTGGTAAGTTCCAAATCTGCTTGTTTTAGCGAAACAGAAGCTGTTGATATATCATCTTCTGGTAATCCGTTTCCAGGAGTACTGTCGGGATCAAACTGATGGGCCGTTTCTATTTCAGCGGTATTGATATAATCATTTGCGGAGGTAACAACGTTTACTTTGGCTGTAATTTGTAAAGCAAGAGAGTTTCCATTGTTTAGATTGCCAACATTCCAAATTCCTGTGGCATTATTATATTTTCCGCCACCATTGTCACTTACATAAGTATAGCCTGGAGGCAATTGGTCTGATACTGTAATTCCAGTTGCATTATTAGGGCCGCTGTTGGTAACTCTAATGGTAAACACAACATTATCGTTTATGCTGACAGTTGTTGGTGAAACGGTTTTTTGCAGTGATAAATCGGCTACATCAAGCACTACTGTCGCGCTGTCCTGATCGTCTTCTGCAGGGTTTTGGTTGTTAGGCGTACTGTCAGGATCAAATTGATCGGATGCAAAAACCTCTGCATTATTTACATAAGATCCACCGCCTAGAATAGTAGCTTTAAATGATAAATTTAAGATACTGCCACTCGGAATTGTTACACCGCTCCAAGTAATGGTGTTATCGCCAACATTGTAGATTCCTCCTGAAGTCACCGTTCCGGCAACTAGTGCAAATCCCATTGGAATATAATCACGGATGGCAACATTGGTTGCTGTAGCAGATCCGCCCAATGAATTGTTATTAAAAACATTTATATTGAAAGTAACCACATCTCCAACGCTTCCTGTTGTTGGTGTTACTGTTTTTGTTAATTCAAGATCTGCAATCGATAAAATGGTCAGGTTCATAGTATCTGATGAAACAGCACAATTACCATTGCTGACAGTCCATTGTAGAGTATATATTCCAGGAACAGTTCCGGTTACTGCTGAAGTAGGAGAGTTTACATCCATAAAACCTATAACGCTTGGCCCAGAAACCTGACTCCATTGACCAGTGCCGACTGTAGGAACGGTTGCATTTAAATTTACAGCTGTAAATTGGGGAACTATTTGATTTGGTCCTGCCTCTGCAGTTGAAGGATTTGCATAAATGGTCACTAAAACAGTATCTTCAGAAATACATCCGGTTGTGGTTATTGTCCATTTAAATGTATAAGTGCCAGGAATTAATCCTAACATCAGCGAGTTTGGATTATTTGGAGCTGATATTGTAGCCGAATTAGGTCCAGAAACTTGTGTCCATAGTCCTGTGCCAATAAGTGGAGTATTCCCCGCCATCGTTGTTGTTGTAGCATTACAGATTTCTTGATCGGGGCCGGCGTTGGCTACGGTCGGTGGATTATCATTAAAAGTGATGTTGACAGTATCTGAGGTTGGCTGACATAATGAAGGATTGGTAAAAGGACCGTTAGTAACCGTCCAAGTCAATACATAAGTGCCTAAAACATTAATATTAGATAGGGTAGTAACAGGACTGTTTGGATTGTCAATGACAGCATTTCCACCAGGAGGCTGAGAATCAAATGTCCATGTACCAATACCAACTGTTGGTGGCACAGCAGCTGTTTTGTAAGTGGTTTGACAAGCAACTGTATCATCAGGTCCTGCATTTGCTGTACTTGGAGGAGCATTCATTACAATTCTTACAATGTCAGACAATGTTCTGCAGGAAGGGCTTTCAAAGACCCATTCCAAAATATATAAACCAGGCACTGTTAAACCTGTAACAGTAGTCAATGGTGCAGTGGGAGTTGTTATTACAGCTACGCTTCCAGCAGGTTGAGATGCAAAACGCCATTCAAAAGTTGTAACATCTGGCGGAGGAACATTTCCGCTTAAAGAGGCAGTTCCATTAACATCAGAAATACATAAAGTTTGATCTGGACCTGCATTGGGCGGTACACTTGCTCCGCTAAAAATTTCAACATTTACAGAATCAGATGATCCTGGGCAAGTTGAACCATCAGGAAAAGTGGTAGAACTAGTGGTATAAGTAAAAACATAACTAGTTCCAGGAACAACAGTAGCATTTGCAATGTAGCTATTAGAAGGTGTTTGCGTTATAACAACAGCTGCTGGATTTCCAGATGTGCTGGTAAGTGTCCAAGTTCCAGTTGAGTTTTTATTTCCTGTAAGCTGAATGCTGGTAACATCACAATAGGTTTGAGTAGTTCCTGCATCTGCCGTTGGCGTTACTACCACAACCATATCGTCGAAAGTACCCTGACATAAAAAGATGCTTTTGGCTGTAATAGTCCACCTAAAAGTATACGTGCCTGCTGCAAGTCCATTAATTACAGTATTTGGATTAGTCGGATCAACAATATTGGGCTGATTAGGAGCGCCAGTTAACACTGACCATTGCCCTGTTTCAAAAAAACTATCGTAAGTACTTCCTGCCATTGTAACGCTGGTACTGGCACAGACATTTTGATCTGGTCCCGCAACAGCTTGATGAGGCGGAATACCGATAGTTAAATTAACATCATCGAATGCTTGACCACAGACCTCGGCTTCTATTGTCCATCTAAATATATAATAGCCGCTATAGGTAAACGTAAAGACAGCATTTGGATCATGTATATCACTTATGGTATAGCTTCCTACACCAGAAATTCTTGTCCAGGTTCCAATTCCTCCTGCACTTGCAGTAGCCGCCATTGTTATGGTATTGCCACAGATTTCCTGATCAGGCCCTGCATTTGTAGCTGGCGGAGTGTCTGCTATCGTAACTTTAACATCACTTTTATTAGGAAGACAAAGTCGGAGTCTGTTTTCTATTGCCCATGTAAAAGTGTATGTTCCGCTAGAAACAACCGTAACCGAAGTGTTTGGATCGTTTATGTCTGCAATAATCACCCCCGTGGTCGGTACAACGGTCCATGTTCCAAAATCTTGAGGATCGGTTGTATTTCCGCTAAGATTAAATGAGGTTGTACCATTAGGATAACACGAATCAGGGCCGGCATCTGAAGTGGTTGGAGCTGTACTGTTATTGGTAATAATTTGTACAGTATCAGAAATTGCTGCGCTGCAAGAAGGACCTGGATTTACATATGATATCGACCATTGAAGTTCATAAAGAGAGGCAGCAACGGTAAAACCAGATGCAACAGCATTAGGATCATTAACATTGGAGAAGACAACTGTACTAGGTCCTGAAATTTGGCTCCAAGTTCCAATTTCCCCACTTTGTGCAGGTGTTGCCGACATAGGTACTTGCGAACTTGCACAGACTACTTCGTCTGGTCCAGCATTTGGAGTGCTTAATGAAGTATCAGATACATGAATAGTTACCGTAGAAAAAGAAAATCCACAAGTTGCACCACCGCCTTTTGTTATATATTGAAAAACATAAGATCCAGGTATTAGACCTGTTACCTGAGTATCTATGGCAAAGTTATCGGCAATTACAGCTTGATTAGGACCACTAAGCTGACTCCAAAAATGCATACCATCACCTGTTGCAACCCCAGAAAGCATTGTACTGGTATCACCGCAGGGTATACTTACATCAGATCCTGCATTAGAAGGGGTCGGGTCGCCAGAGGCAAGAATATTCAAAGTATCAAAACCGTAATCACAGCCAGAAGTAAGTGAACCGTCTTGACTTCTGATAAATTCAACGGTATAATCTCCTGCTACAGTAAGAGTTAGAGTTAGAGAATTTCCAACATCTTGCAAAGCAGTAGGAAAGGGGGCAAGAGGTGAGTTAGCTGGACCGCTTACAATTCGGTACTGATTTACTCCTGATCCTGTAACCGTAAGTGGAATAGTAAATACTGTTGCATCACAGCTTCCAACCATGTCATCTCCGTTGTTAGCAACAATGGTTCTAGTTGCTCCGTTAAATTGTACATGATAATCTTTAGTAAAAATACAGCCTGTATTGCTATTAGTAAGCGTATATCTAAAAGTATATGGATCACCTTGATCTGATATATTTGTAACTAATGTTGTTGGGTTTGTTGGAGCAGCTATTACAGCGCCACTGTCTCCCGCTATTTGTGTCCATTGAACAGTTTCTCCAGCATAAAGAGGAGTTTGCGCTACTAAAGTTACTTGCGTAATTGTATTGTCGCAAAAGAAAATATTTTCATCACCGCCAGGAAGAGTCGTAACGTCTTGTGTCGCCGCTGGAACATTAATTACAACCAAATCATTGCCAGAAGCACAAGGTCCAGTTACCGTCCATCTGAAAGTATAAGTTCCTTGAACAAGATTTGAAACGCCTGTATTATTAGCGTTAGGATTGGCAATGGTTGGGGTATTTGGACCGCTTACAAATGTCCACTGTCCATTTTGTCCGTTAAGACCGCAGCCGCCATAAGTAGCATTAAGATTAGTGCTTTGTGTTGTAGTGTAACAATTGCTTAGCGTTTGATCTGGTCCTGCAGAAACGGGTTTAACACCTCCATAATTGGTTACTGTTATTTGAGAAGTAGTTCTGCAACGCTGTCCAGGAGCATATTCTGGACCTTCAATAACCCATTGTAGTGTTGTAACGCCACAGCTTGTAGCAGGCAAAGTTATCGTTGAGGTAGGCAGATTCGGGAAATTAATTACCACTCCTGCATTATTACCGCCAACAATTTCCCAATGGCCTGTTTCCCCAGTGTTTTGAGGTGCGTTTGCTGTTATAGATAAATTTCCAGTGCTATTAGGACAACTAGTAATGTTACCTCCTGCATTTGCTGTAGTTATAGGCTCAACATTTACGACTTTATCCTGATAGGCTGTAATTCCGTCGCTACAAGTTGCGCTATATCTAAAAATATAGGTATTTCCTCCTGTGTAGCCAGAAATGGTAGTACTTGGGCTAGTTGGCGAATTAATAGTTACAGCTGGCCCAGAGATTTGAGTCCATTTGACTGTACCGATAATTGGGCTAGGATTATTCCCAGTTAGAACCAATGCATCGGTTGCACAAATGGTAACATTTAAAACTCCAGCGTTTACAGTACAGTTTTGCGCATTTGCTTGAAAAGTAATAAGAAAAAGTAATAAGCCAGCAAAACCCAGTTTTTTTGATAAAGTAAAAATTCTCCAAGAAAAATAAAATTGTGCCATAAGCAATCAGGAATGAAAAGGCAGCACAGCAAATTACAACTACCTCGAAATTAATAAATTGATTTTGAGCATTTAATTGTAGTTAAGATTTGAATATGTTTGGGGTTACTCAAATTTAAAGAAAGATAGCTATGAAATGTTTTTTAGTATGTTGCATATTATAAAATGAAACATAAAAAATAGATTTTGCAACAATAAAAGGCTTTATAACAAGGTCAGTAAGCGTTTACTGTAATAATGTACTACATCTTATTTTTACAAAAAAAGTTTGAGTAGAGTGAAATATTTTAATAAAATTTAGTTTTCAAAGCTCCAGTAAAGTCGGGCAGAAGGTAAATTATGAGAAATAACAAAGGGCTGTCTTTTTTGACACAGCCCTTTTATGAATATTTTTTGAAAATTAAAATGCTTCACCAATTCTAAAATAAATTCCCCAGTCTCCTTTACCGACTGCACCGTCCAGGCCAACATTGAATTTCGATTTTTTGAAAGGATTGTATCGGTAACCCACGCCGCCTCCAGGATACATTTTCCAGTCAAAGTTTGGAGTGTCAGAACCGTAAATGGTTGCGATACCAAAAAAGCCAACCAATCCCATTTTCTTTCCAAAGTTGTATCGGTATTCGCCTTGAATATCCATTAATCCTGAACCCCTGTATTTTCCTTCAGAATAACCGCGAATATCTGTTCCGCCAATAGTGCTTTGCTGTTCAAATGCAACATTTCCAAGACCGAACTTTCCGTAAAAACGTGCCGCAATAATATCTTTGCCTTCTCGGGTTGGGAAATATTTATTGGCTTGAAAAGAAATTCGATTCGATGCCAGTTCGTTATCTAAAAATTTCGGATAAGTAGACCAGTCCATTCTAATTTTGTAACCCGTTGTCGGATAGTAAACGGCATCTCTCGTATCGTACAATAAATTAAAGACAACTGCATTACTGTGAGAAATAGAAGAAGGAGAAATATCTTCTTCATAAACGGTATTGTAATGTGCATAAGTATAAGAAAGTCCGCCATAAAACTTGCCAAGAATTTTGCGCTGACCTCCCAAACTCAAGATAGTTGTTTTGGTTCCATAATCGTAAAAATCGGGCTGATCGATATCATCCACATAAAACTGAGAATTCTGATTTCCAGTAAAAAAGAAAAATTTCAAACGCCATTTGTCTTCATTTAAATACCATTTATTAAAGAATGCTAATACATACGATTTATTGGTAGTATAAATGGCCGACATTCCAGACAATGATTTCGGCGAAATAGTATCGGCTTCATTCACTTTATACATCATCATCGGAATTGCACCAAACATAAAATCAAGATTCCGATTATAGCTTAGATAAGGCATTACTCGCAGTTCGATTTTCTTTTCTTTTGTTTTTTTCGGAACCGAATCGGTAATTTTTTGACCAAAAGAAGGAGAAATAAAAGCTGTAAAAAAGAGTAAAAGTAGAAAATGCCTCATTGTATAATTTGTTTAGTGAAAATTATATTGGCTTATAATTCTTAAAGTATGCTTTTTCGGGTATATGTAAATTTAAATAAAAAATGTAAGTATTTGATATAAAAATAATTAAGTTTATACGGGCGGGTTAAATATAGAAAGCAGTCTTTCTAAGGCATTTTTAGAATGCAGTTGTTCACCGTTGCTTAAAGTGTCATTTAAGGCCTTCGCAGCTCTTTTTAGCATTCTTTTTTCAAAATAAGAAATAGCAGTTTTCATATCAGAAAATAGATTATTCGTTAAACAATCTGCCAATTCAAAAGCATCAAGCATAGCCAGATTAGCGCCTTTTCCTGCAAAAGGAAGCATTTTATGTGCTGCATCGCCAAGAATGGTCAGGTTTTCTTGTGTTTCCCAAGATTGATTTTGTGGAAAATAATACTGCGGACGAAATATAAAGTGCAATTCTTCACTTTTAAAAAATTCATGCCACTCAGAACTCCAATCTTTATAAACCTCTTCAAACCAATCAAAAATCATCTGATTGTTTTTAAAATCCAAATCCTTTTCTGCAATCTCGTTCTCAGGAATTTTACTGCTAAGAAGAAACATTAAAGAACCGTCTCCTTTTGTGCCGTACATAATCGTCTGTTCATTTCCTAAAGCGAGCACTTTTCCGCCTTTTGAAAATTCAAAAAGCTTAGGAGCATTTTCTTGGGCATTATAAATTGTACCTTCAATCATTGTTATGCCAGAATAAATGGATTTTTGCGTGCTTAGATAAGAACGAATTTTAGAATTTGCTCCATCTGCGCCAATTACCAAATCGGCATAAACATTTTTTCCATTTTTAAAGAACAATCTCCAGCCATTATTTTCTTTTTCCATTGAAAGGAATTGACTATCCCAAACGATGGTTTCTGGTAAAAGCGAAAGCAATAAAACAGCTCGAAGTTCTGAGCGATCTATTTCTGGACGTGGTTTTGATATATCCTGAAGTGAATCATGGTTTGCGTTTGAAGTTTCTTGAAAAGCCGTTTTTTTAATAGTATGCTCATCAAATTTCAATTCAAAATTCTGATTTACAATTCGAGCTTTACTAGCATTTGGGCGAATCTTTTTGTAAAACTCATCTAGTAAATTTGCTTTTTCCATGGCTATTAAACCTGAATCTTCGTGTAAATCTAATGGAGAACCTTGTACACGAATTTTTGAGTTGAGGTCTCTTTCGTAAACCTTTACATTTATATTTTGCAACTGTAAAAGACGGGCTAATACTAAACCGCCCATTCCGCCGCCAACAATGGCAACCTGTTTATTTTGTAGTAACATAGTTTGTAGTTAAAATCTATGTTGCAAAATTATTTAGAGGAAAGAGCAGATAATAGTATAAATCGGTCATTTTTGTTTTGAAAAAGCTCTTTTGGCAGCGAACCCGAAATTTTTTTGATTTCTTTTATGAAATGTGTTTGATCTGTAAAATTCTCCTCTGGAAAAAGTTTCCCTTTTGCAATATGTTCTAATGAAGCACGAAAACGAAGAATCGAACAATAGGCCTTTAGCGAAACACCAAAATATTGATTAAAATACCGATTAATTTGACGGCTGCTCCAATTAGATTGCTCGGATAATTCTTTTACGGTCAGATTTCCGTTGGTTTCATAAATTAATTTGAATAGTTTTTGTTTTCGAGTATCTATTTCCTTTACTAATAAAGACTCGATTTTTGAAGAAGCTTTTTCGCAAAACAATTCAAAATCATCTAAATCATTTTCGTTAAAATCCCAAAAGTTGTTTTCAAGCAGTTTTCCTGAGTTTAAAATTTCAGTAATGCTTTCGCGGAAGATATGCTCAACAGCAGGAAGTTTAAAGCTAATGACAAAGGTTAAGCTATTGGCTGGAATTATCCCTTTTTCATACTGTTGCGTTCCTAAACCTAAAAGTCTAATTTGAAAAGAAGTTTTGGCGGTTTTCATTAAAGACAAATCAATTCGTCCATCAGGAAGGCCAATCGTTTGCAATGTTTGATCCGATTTATTTTGCATGCACCAAAAGCTATCTACAAAATCTAAGAGCTTTTTGCTGGGTTTTATGGATTTGTATGCTAAATCGTTGAACATTTTATCAAATTTTAAAGTGAAAGTAAACAAAATGTATTTTATTTCTAAGAAAAGAATCACTTATAGAAAGCTTATAAGAGACTTTCTAATTCGATAAAAAGTGCGATGAAAAACTTAACATTGGATAAGTTGTTGTATATTAGTTGTTTGTGTTTGTTTTTTAGGAGCGATGAAAAACTTAACATTGGCGAATGTCTTTTTCAATCTATATTTGTTTATTATTTTTTGATGTTAATTTAATGATTTAATAACATTAAAAATTAGTTTAATTCA
The DNA here is from genome assembly GCF_034044945.1 of Flavobacterium sp. CFBP9031. NCBI lineage: Bacteria > Pseudomonadati > Bacteroidota > Flavobacteriia > Flavobacteriales > Flavobacteriaceae > Flavobacterium > Flavobacterium sp. CFBP9031. Next base: position 108,216 of record NZ_JAXCWF010000013.1, on the reverse strand, counting down.
AAATAAATTTAATCAATTTCTTAAAATTAACAGAATAATGGCAAAAGAAATACTTGTTGATGAAATCAATCAGGAGGCAGAAGCTGTTTCGGTTATCTCTAATGACGAAATCGAACAAAAAGAGACTCCAGTTCTAGAATCTGCTGAAACTCCAGAAGCAAAACCAAAACCTAAAAGAGCTCCAAAGAAAGTGGCAGAAAAAGAGGGTAGTACAGCAGAAGAAGCAGTGCAAGAACCAATACAAATAGAAGGAATTTCATCTGAGGCTGAAGAAGAAACATCTGAAGAAAACAACAATCAGCCAAAATCTAAAAAGAGTAAAAAAATGAAAGAAAAAGAGAAAGACAAAGAGAAAAAGAAAAAAGCTGTTGCTAAGAAAAAAGAAAAAGCAAAAGATAAAAAGAAAGAGAAAGCTAAAAAAGCAAAACTAAAAGCTAAAGCTAAAAAGAAAGCAAAAGCTCAAAAAGCAAAGGAAAAAGCAAAAGCGAAAAAGATTGCTAAAAAGAAAGCAAAAAGATCTAAAGCAAAGAAGAATAAGAAGAAATAATGGTTAATGATTAATTGTGAATGGTGAATTGTTAATTGTTGAAGGTTATGTAGGATAGCTATAACTTTCTGATATTTTCAGGCTGAGCGTAGTCGAAGCCTCCGCAAGATTCATCCATCTCAAATAAAAGTATAAAGCCACAGATTACAAGATTAACACAGATTTTAAAATCATTTTAATCCTGTAATCTGTGGCTATTTTTATTGCGGTTTTCACATTTCACCATTCACATTTCACAATCCACAATTCACAATTTTTGAGTTTTTTTCTCTATCGCAAGTTTGTCAATTTTTTGAAGAAATTCAGGGTCAAATTCGGAGTAAGCACGCAATCTGTATTTTTCGTCTCTAATCTTCATTACGAGACGAATCTTCTGTACCATCAGCCAAATCGGCTCGTATCTTTTGTGGCCAAGCAAATATTGAATTTTAAGAATAGATATTTTTCGGTGGGAAAGTGTCATTAATTCAATGCAAATCATCCAATAACGAATAGGGAGATTGGAGTTTTCCATTACAGTTCCTGATCTTAGACTTGTTCTGCTGCCGCATTTTCTGCACTGAAATTTTAAATCATTCTGACGAAAAGAATGTACGTTATGCCCACATTTTCGGCACAAAAGTCCATTTTCTAGACGTTTGTTTTTGAGCTCTTCAATACAAGTTGCTTCATCAGAATATTTTTCAAAATAAGCGCGTAATTCCATTTATATAATTCCTTATTTAGGTTTCGAAATATAAAATATTTTGAAGAAATGAAGATCAAGTTGGAATAAAAAATAAAATGTTTTTTTGCGTTTTCTGAATAGTATTGATTGTGCCGATATATTTCGCTCACTTTGGGCTTTGAGTTATATAGCAGAGCTCCGGAGGAGCGCAATATTTATAGAAAGAAATAGCACAAAAGATATAAAGCTCCGGAGGAGCGACATAAAAACAGGTTTAAAAAATAAAAAGGAATACTCGCGAACGACTATTCCTTTTTATCAAGGGGGGGCAAAACTTTGTTACAATTTACCTGCGATTTCTTTTTTATACTTATTAAGGATAGATTTTGTCATACCTAAATTAGCTTTTGTAGAATCTACAGCCAAATAAATAAAATAATCTTGATTATCAGAAACGTCGATAATGTGAATTTGAGAGCTTAATGTAATCATTACATTGTCAATAACTTGACCGTTTAAATTCAAAGCTTTAATAGCATTCATTTTGGCTTTTACTACTTCAAGGTTGTATGCAGATGCCAATTCTGGGTCAAAATCTGCAACTGCAGAGTGTGAATAATATGACATACCGCTTGCGATTTCAGCAACAGATACTGCGATGAAACCTGGGACGTTCTTTTTTAGGTCTTCCCCAAATTGCGTTAAGAAATCAGACATAGGTTTTTAGGATTTAATTAGAATGAATCGTTTTGGATAAAGCAAAATTAGTTATACAATATTATTTAATTATCCGTAATACGTACCTATTTTTATGCAAATAATAAAATTAACATAAGTTCTAAAAATCAGTTTTTTCGTTTCCTTAAATTGAATTTTGTTTTGATTTGAAAATGAAATAATTAAACAAAAAATGCTTCTGAAAAAGCGCTGCTGCACCATTTCAAAAGCATTTTCATTTAAGCAAAAAATAATTTTTTACTTGATTTCTGTTATAAAATCTTCTTGCGGAGTTCTTACTTTTTTCATGTTTACCAACCAATCATTTTCATGATCTCTGTATCCTAGAGGTAAAACTAAAACACTCTTTAATCCAAGTTCGTTTAAACCTAAAAGGCTGTCTACTTCAGCAGGAATAAAACCTTCCATTGGAGTTGCATCTACTTCTTGTTCTGCAGCTGCAGCGATTGCAACACCAAACGAAATGTAAGCTTGTTTTGCAGCGTGGTTAGCATGCCATTCTTGTCCAAGTGGCTCGTACATTCCCCAAAGTCTTTGTTTGTATTCGTCCATTGCATCAGCAGGAATTCCTCTTTCAGCAATTGTTCTGTCAAAAACAGCAGAAATTTTTTCTAAACTATAGCCGTCCCAAGCAGCCCATACCAAAACGTGAGAAGCATCTGTAACTTGACTCTGGTCAAAACTAACCGCTCTAAGTTTGTCTTTTAATTCTTTGTTTGTGATAACGAAAATCTTGTAAGGCTGTAATCCAGAAGAAGATGGAGCAAGCTTTGCAGCTTCAAGAATATAATCTACTTTTTCTTGCGGAACAGCTTGTCCGTTCATTTTTTTTGTAGCATAACGCCACTTTAGTGCATCTATTAAGGCCATTTTTCTTTATTAATTAAAAATTGTTTTCAAATGTAAACACCTTAAGTGTATTTTTGTCATCCGATTACCAAAAGTAACTGTAACATCGAGGTAACTTATAATAGAACATGCTAAAACAACTCGACCACGATCCTAAAAAATGCACGCAGCACATTATGGCGGTGCATGATGCTATGTACATCTTAAACGGAAGATGGAAAATTTCTATAATTGCATCACTTTGTTTTAACACCTTAAGATTTACCGATTTATTGCGGGAAGTAGAAGGCATTTCGGGAAAAATGTTGAGCAGAGAACTAAAAAACCTTGAAGAAAACCAATTGGTTACAAGAACCGTTTTGAATACGCAGCCCATAACAGTTGAATATCAATTAACAGAATATGGGCATACTTTAAAAGAGGTAATTGATTCTTTAGCAAAATGGGGACATAATCACAGAAAAAAGATTACGGGTAAAGAGTAAATCAGCTTTTGAATTCTGAAATTCTCTTAAAAAATCCTTGTGTAGCCAGTTTTTGCTCCGTTTCTTCAATAGCTCTCAAAAGATTGTTCTGATTATCGGTGATTTCGTTTAAAGCATTTTTCATCACCGTCCAAACGGGTTGCATTTTTACGACCAGTTCTTTTCCTTTGGCGGTAAGCACAATTAATCTCTTGCGTTCGTCTAATTTGTCTTTTTTAGAACTGATAAGTTTTTGTTTTTCTAATTCCTTCAATAAACTTATAGTTGACGGATGGCTATAGCCAATTTCGCTCGCAATTTCTACAACACTTAGCATTTCTTTAATGTGAAGCGTATAGATTACAGGAAACCATTTCGGTTCAAAATCAATATCAAAAGATTTATAAATTAAAGCACCGTCTTTGCGCAACTGTTCGCTCAGACGCTGCAACCGCGTTGATATGGCTAATATTCCAATCTCGTCAATTATATTCATTTTTATTGATTTAGGTTTAAATGACAAAAAACATTATCGGGTTTCATTAATGGAAAATCAGTTGGAAGCGCTTCTTTTTCGATTGTTACAAAATTATTCTTTTCGTAAAAACGTAAAGCCGCCTGCAATAAAGAAACCGTTCCTAAATATAAGTCTTTAATTCCTTTTTCTTTGCTGTATGCAATTAGTTGCTCTAATAATTGCTGAGCAATTTGAAATTCTTTACCTCTGTATTCTTTCTTAACGAACATTTTTCTGATTGCTGCAGCTTCAGAATTGAATTTTACCAAAGCAATTGTGCCAACTAATTTTTCGTCTATAAAAGCACCAAGAAAAATCCCGCCTGGCTTATAGTAAAAGTTCTCAATATCCAATAAATCAGGCTGATCTTCTAAAGTCACAGGAACATTAAATTCTTTTTGCTGAATGTGTAAAATCAAATCTACGATTTCATTTTCGTACTTATTTTGTATAGGCTGAATGTGCATTTGTCTAGTAAATTAAATATGTGTACAAAACTACGTAGTTAGCTACATATATACAACAAAAAAACTGCTGAGACCAGCAGTTTTAAGTGTTTTTTATGATTTCAAACGATTTCTGTTAGAAAGTTTTATTCTTTAACTAATACAATAACAGCTTTGTAGCCCGTACCAACATTCCATTCGCTTGACGAAATAACCTGGCCTTTATCGTCATAAACTTTAAATTCGGCTGTATTTGGAGAAGCAAAACCTTCGTTTAAAGCTTCAATGTCAATTTTGTTGATTCCTTTTACTAAGTTTATTTTCACACTTTTAAAATCACCATTTAAGAAAACTTCAGGCTCAATTACTTGATCGTTTAAGTATACTTTTACTTTATCGCCATCTACAAAAGCGGCATCGCGATACATAATGGTCGAAGTAACGGCTGTTGTATTGAAATTACCTAAAAACTGATTTCTTCTATAAAATATTCCCTCAACATTTGCTTCTGGCTTATAAAGATTAGTGTCTTTAAACAACTCGTCTGGATTAACCTGAAGCGGTGCAGGCTTCTCAATAGGCGCTGGCGGGTTTTCTTTAGGGGAAGCTTCTGCTGGCGGAATAACTTCTTTTACAGGAGATTTTTTTGCCGGAATCGATTTGAATTTATTATCAAGTTCCTGAGCAAAACTGTGCAATGAAAAGGAAGCAAAGGCAATTATCAAAAATATTTTTTTCATGTTTTTCTACTATTAATCTTGTGTGGTATTGATTTAAAAAATTAGATGCATCATAATCTTTTATATATAAACATTTTATGAAACCAAATATTGTCTTGCTAGGAATTATTTGTCGAAAAATTAACTTCTTTATAAGCAAAATTAAAGTGTTTTCTGCTGAAACTGAATTATCTATATATTCTTGTGAGATTTTGAAGATTCTTTCTTTTATATATGAAAGGGGAAAATGTTCTAAACGATTGATTTTAATTCCTGTTTTTATATTTTTTTTAACTGTAAGATATTGAATATTAATATTTTGTATATTTATTGTTCAATAAAATAATTTCTGGTATGAATAGGTTAAGTTTTATCTTTTTCCTTTTTGCAGTCGGTAGTTTTGCTCAGGAAAACAGCACAAATTCGGATATTAAAAAGCAGATTGAAGATTATAATGCCTCATTTGCAATTGCTTTTACAAAAGGGAATCAAGACGATTTAGTAAAAGCGTATACAGATCAAGCCATCTTTATGCCTGAGCATAGCAGACAACGAGTGGGTATAAAAACGATTCGGGATTTCTACAAACAATGGTTGAAACAGGCAAAAATTACTTCCTATCAAAAAACAATTTTAGAATTACAGGATTTTGGAAACTATGTTTTGGAAATAGGAACTTTTAATGAAGACTTAAATCTAAACGAACAGAAAGCGTTTTCTTATATTGGAAAATATGCTGTTTTATGGAAAAAGCCTTCAAAAAAGGGCGTAGCTCCTACAATTGCAGCTGAAATCTGGGGTTCATCAAGTTATTTTGATGATAAAAATATTCCAGATATAAATGATATCGAAATTCCAAAGACTAAAAAATATATTCCAACAGACAAATTAACTTTAGAGGTAAAAGAAAGAAATAAAACCATTAAAGAGCTGGTTCAAAATAGGCAAGGAGCAGAGCATGCCAAAATGTTTATGCCGGATGCGATGTATTTAACTTATTACACTCCAATTCTTTCGGGTGAAAAGGAAATTACCGATTATTTTACAGAACATGAAAAACCAGGCACACTGCGTATCGAACAAATTTCGATTGAAACTTCAAATATTATTTATGCACAAAAAGCAATTGTAGAATTTGGTTTCTACAGCGTTGATTGGCGCGATGGTGACAATCACGGAAATGTAAAAGGAAAAAGCATTAATGTCTGGAAAAAAGACAGTAATGGAGAGTTGCTGCTTTTTCGCCAAATTGTAAATCATGATTAACTTTTTAGTATTTTTTAGATATCATTTATTTCTTCTGTTTGTTGTTGAATACTAATAATTTTGTATAATTTTGAATCCATCTTTATCATTTTTATACACGATGGGTCGATTACTTTGCATATTTTTTATTTTCACCACTTTTTATATTTATCCGCAACCTTCAACAAAAGAATGGATTGATAGTTTAAACACTATAGACAATCACGAAAAAAAAGTGGATTTATCCCTAAAAATTGCTTCCCAACTTCAAGATTCTGATTGGGATAGAGCGATAAAATATGTAGAGCTGGCTGAAACAGAGGCAAAAAAAACAGACAAAGCCGATTTAGCTTTAGCTAAAGTTTATTTATCTGCTGGAGGAATTTACAGTTCAAAAGACGTACTAGATATTACCTTGCAATATTATTTAAAGGCTTATGAAATTTATAAAAGCAATAACATTGAAGATGAAATTGTTCAGGTAGAAAATAATCTAGCCATTACTTATGGAAAAACCAATAACCAAGAAAAAGCGCTCAAGTATTTCCTAAATGTATATCGTTATCAGAAATCTAAGAACCAGCCAGAAAAACTGGTAAAAATATTAAACAACATTGGTACAGCTTATCTTGGTAAAAGCTTAGATTCATCCCTGCATTATTATCATAAAGCCGATGCGATTGCAAAAAAACTAAAAAACAATACCTTAACAGTTTATGTGTACACCAATTTGGCTAGGGCTTATAGTTTAAAAAGAGATAAAAAAAATGCTGATTTATATTTTGAAAAAGCTTTTTTATTAATAGATACTCCTATCGATGATTCACTAAAAGCCTTTGTTTTTGAATCGTTTTCCGAATATAATTTACAAGAAAAAAAACTGGATAAAGTCATTTTAAATGCGAAAAAGTCTTTAGAATATTCTCAAGGAAATCCATTTGGTTTTTCTAGCATGCGTTTGAACAAAATACTTTATGAAGCCTATTTAAAAATGGGTGATTATAAAAATGCGGTTTTTTATTTTCAGCAGTTCAATAAAATTAGTGACAGTATTAATATCGAACAAAAGGCCGTAAATCTAGAAAGAATAAAACTCGAACAAGATTATAAAGTCCGAAGCCAGATTCGAACTTTAGTCGAAGAAAAAACAAGATTCAAGTATTATGTGGTTGGATTAATATTGGTTATTGGAATATTGACTTTAATTCTTTTGCTGATCCGTTATCGAAACCGAAATATTACCAATCAGCTGGAAAAAGAAAAATTAAAAGCCAAACAGCAGGAATTGAATCAAAGTCTAGAAGCCAAAAATATGGTTTTGGTAGGTAAGGCTATGGCCGAAATTCATCGTACCGATAATATCAACGAAATCCTGACCGATCTTAAAAAAATCAAACTCAAAACTGCCAACAAAGAATTACAGCAGGCAATTGATATTGTTTTGAAACGTTTGGAAAAAGATTTGAATGCCGATATCTGGAAAGAATTTGAAATTAGTTTTGAACAGGTTCATAAATCTTTCTTCGATAAATTGACTATCGATTATCCGGCACTTACTCCAAAAGAGCGCCGACTTTGTGCGCTGCTTTATTTAGATTTAACTACAAAAGAAATTTCTCAAATTACAGGACAATCTTTTAAATCGATAGAAAATGCCAGAACCAGATTGCGTAAAAAGTTCGATTTAACCAACGAAAAAGTAAATCTTTCCACTTATCTGAACAGTTTTAAAGGCGATTTATTGTAAAATAATTTTAAGTATAACTGTTTGATATAGTTGTTTTTAGTTTAAAAAGAGTGTTTTGTGAGTGCTCTATTTCTGCCTACGAGTGTTTTTGCATTAGTCCTTTTTTTTCGAGCCTTATAGCGTCCGTCTATTTTTACCAAACGATTATCAAAAAGAAGTTTGGATGAATACCACAAAAAAAGAAGAACCTTCTAAAAGTTTGGAAGAACTTTTGGAAGAAACAAAAACAAAAAAGAGTGCGCTCTTAAAAATTCTACAAAAAATAACGAAAGCAAGTTCTAAGAATCAACTGCCGAATTGATTCTAAGGGCTTGCTTTTGTGGTTTTCTGCCAACCATCACATCTATTAACTCGCAGCCTTAATACTAATTTTAAATTAAAAAAAATGAACCAGATTTACTCTAAACCCAGGTATTTGTTTCTTTTGTTAGGTTTCTTGGTCTGTTCCGCTGGAATGGCTCAGTCTCCTTTTCCAAAAAACAAAACATCTAATGCGCAGACAGCCGTACAATCGCCAGCTGCTAATCAGAAAAAAGAGCAGCTTTCTCAAAAAAAGACCGATCAGAATGCTAATCAGGATGATGATTCTAACATTATTTCACCTCAAAAAAGTGTCAATGGAACAGCACTTTCGCAACAAGAAAGTGATGATGTAAATAAGAGATTAAAGGCTAGTCAGAAACTTTTTGACAAAAGTCAAAGCGCTTCAACGGCTAAAAATGTTCAAAGTGCAGACAGCACAAAAGTGAGATCTTTTGCAAAGTCGTCTAATCTGACAATTCGTAATGTGTTTGAAGTTAAAAGATCAGATTTTGAACTTTCGAGTGCAGATAAGATGCAACTGAGATCGGTTTCAGATAAACACGGCAGAAGTCTCGCTACTTATCAGCAAATGCATAATGCTGTTCCTGTTGAAGGAGCGATTTATAAAGTGAGAGATAACAAGAGCAAAATTGAAGCTTTTGGGCATATCAGTAAAAAATTGCCTGCAAACAGTAATTATAAAGTAAACGCGTCGGCTGCTTTACAAAATGCATTAAATACAGTAAATGCTAAAGAATATGTTTGGCAAAGCAAAAAATTATCGTCTTTAGTCCATAAAAAAATCAGTACAAAACCACTAGGAGAATTGGTTTATGTGGGACCTAATTTTTCTTCTGAATTAACAGAATATCATTTGGCATGGAAGTACGATATTTTCGCTACAAATCCGCAGTCAAGTCAGACGATTTATGTTGATGCTAATACAGGAAAAGTCATTTTAAAAATTGATTTAAGCAGAGATCTTCATTCTTCTTCTTCGCCTATTATTGATGGCAGAAGTACAATTGGTAAAGGAAAAGCAAGATTCTCTGGAGATGTTACTTTTGGTACAACTCAATATGCAGATGGCTATAGATTGGAAACTTTGGAAGGAAAATACAAAGTGCCCATTTATACTTTGAATATGAATCATGCAGAACATGCATCTGATGAAGTGCTTACAGAATATATCGATGAAGATAATAACTGGAATGATTTATACAACAAAGATCACGATGAAGTAGCAATCGATATTCATTGGGGATTGCAAAAGACTTTAAACTATTACGAAGAAAAATTTAGCCGAAATAGTGTTGATGACAAAGGAATGACCATTTTTGGTCTTGCTCACTTAGGAACCAATGTAGAAAATGCCTCTTGGACAGGAGGATGGGCGCAGTTTGGAGATGGTAAAAACCAGCCTTTTGTAAGTTTGGCCATTACTGGACATGAATTAACGCACGCCGTAACACAATTTTCTGCCGGATTAATTTACCAAGGAGAATCGGGTGCAATGAACGAATCTTTTAGTGATATTTTTGGGGTTTCTATTGAATTTTATGCTGGAAGAGATACTAAAAATGATATTTGGCTTTTGGGAGACGAATTGTATTCTCACGGAAGTTTAAGAAGCATGGCTAATCCAAAAGCGCAGGGACAGCCTGATACCTATGGAGGAACAAATTGGGTAAATCCAGCCAACATATCGTATGATAATGGAGGTGTGCACATTAACAGCGGTATTATCAATTATTGGTTTTATCTTTTGGCTGAAGGTGGAGAAGGCGTTAATGATCTTAATAACAGTTATACGGTTAAACCGATTGGTTTAGCTAAAGCTGAAAAGATTGCCTACATAGCATTAACAGAATATTTATCGCCGTCTTCAAATTTTAGCGACATGCGTCAGGCAACTTTGATGGCAACAGAAGATTTGTATGGTTTAGGTTCTGAAGAGTTTAAACAAGTTACTAATGCTTGGTATGCCATTGGGGTAGGTACAGCTTATGCAGATCGACAAATAACTATTGTTTCGGTAGAAAATCCTTCAACTTCTTGCGGGCCATTAAAAGGTGACGAGCCTTTTTATATTACACTAAGAAATACAGGAACTTCTGTTATTAAAGCGGATGAAGTTTTAAATTTCAAATTAAGAGCCATGGCAAGCGCACTTGGCAGACTTATTACTTTTTATACCAATGATGGGAAAGTTCCTTTTACTAAAGATTTAGGAATTGGAGAAGAAACAACTATCGAAGTAAAAAGCACAATACCGTATCAAATAAATGCGACGACCTATGTAGAAGTAAAAGTAGATCTTAATCCGATTGTAGATTTTGGGGTTGAAGAAGGATATTCTTTTGTTACAGGCATATATGTTGCCACTGCACAAAAAGATTTTGATATTAAAGCTACAGCTTTAGATCTTCCAATGTATACAGGAGATTTACTGACTACAAGTTATACTCCGGCTATTACGATTTTTAATTTAGGCTGTCAAGATATTCCAGCGGGAACTGTTTTAAAAATTGGATATGCCGATACCAAAGCAGGAAGCACAACAATTTGGAAAGATGTGACATTGCAGACTGCTTTTAAGGGAAATTCAGAAATGAAAATATCTTTTGATACTGCTGTCGATTTATCAGTGGCGGGCTTACACACTTACGAAGCTTATGTAAGCTATGATAAAGATCCAGTTACGACAAATAATAGTATCATAAATGCTGCTTACAGCGATGTTATTGCGCAATTTCCTTATTGTGAAGGATTCGAAAGAACGCCTGGAGGATGGAACACAAAAGCGTTAAGCGGGAATCAGAAGTTTGTATTTCAAAATTATCCTGCAACTTTTAGAACTGTTAAATCACAATATATGTGGGGAATGGTAGACTTTAAAGGAACTGACAGAATGGGACTTAATTCTGATTTCGTTTTAGAATCTCCAATCTTCGATTTTACTAATGTAGTTTCTCCATATGTTGAATTCGATTTGTATTATTTACTGCATAGAACTTACGATGGTTTAATTGTTGAATATTCTGAGGATAAAGGTAAAAGCTGGAAAAAAATAAATACAGTAAATTATCCAGAAATAGAACATGGCAATGATTTATTTGATGGAGCTTGGTTTACAGGTGTAAATACCCAACTTAGAAAAGATCCGTATCAAATTCGTTTAAATGAATTAGCAGGAAAAAAAGCCGCTATTCGTTTCCATGTAAAATCGGATGACTATTATGACGGATTCTTAGGCGGATTTATAGATAACATTTTAGTGAGCGATGCGCCTTACGATTTAGAAGTTGTATCGGCAAAATTAGACGCTGGTAAATGTGATATCAATAATAATAATGCGGCAGTAATTGCTAAAATAACAAACAATTTTGCGACTGCAAGTCAGGAAGTTATTATTACAACTAAAATTCTGGATGCAGCAAAAGTCGAAGTTTTTTCAAAATCAGAAAAAACAACTTTAAACTTCGCTAAGTTTAAAGACATGATAAACTATTCTGTTCCTAATATTAATCTAAAAAATATCGGAGAGCATACGATTTCGGTTTCTGTTTTTCCTGAAGACATGGCAAAAGACCTTAAACAAGGAAACAATGCCGTAACATTAACGTACGATAATTGGAATAATGAAGACATGAAAGTTTCTGTACTTCCGTACAAAATGGATTTTGAAGACGATACTAAATATAAAGGATGGAGAACTTCTGAAAATAAAGGTTCTGCAGGATGGAAACATGGAGTGCGAGCAGATTTAGGCTCTCCAGGATGGTTTCTTGAAGATCACACCAAGTTTATGGCAAGTAATGATGACAAATGCAATTGTGATGCTTCAAACGATATGCTGGTTTCACCAGTATTTGATTTAACCAATTACAAAGAAGCACACTTAGCATTTGATGGTTTTGGAGATCCGCAACAATGGTCAGACGGTTTTGTAAAAGTAAGTACCGATGGTGGAACAACTTGGAAAGAGGTGTTTAAAATGCCTTATTATGGCGCTTGGTTTGGATATAATGTTGATTTAAGTGCTTATGCTGGAAATTCTTGTGTTATGGTTGCCTTTCAGCAAAATGACAACGGCTTTTTTGGTAATGGTTTTGCAGTAGATAATATTGAAATTACACCAACTAAAAGTAATTTACAGCTATCGAATTTAGTTGTGGGTGAAACGGTTTATGAAGATGTACCTTCGCATGAGTTTTATATTGATGCAAGAAATGTAGCTTATAAAACATTGGAGAAAGTTACTATCAAATATCAAATTCTTCAGAACGGAAACGCCATTGGTGAACCAGTTTCATTAGAAAGAACTAAAACGATACGACAAGGTGAAACTCTTGTTTATAAAATAGACGGTCTTCCTAAATTAGCAGCTGGAAATTATGAAATTAAAGTACAAGCAACTGCCGATGGAGAGGCAAATACAGATGTTAAAAGTCTTACTGCATCTTTTCAAGTTGTTGAAAAAGCATTGGAACTTAGCAATGAGGATTTCTCTAACCTGACGCAAGGTTCAATATTTGGATCAAAAGGGTTTATTTCGAATCAAAGTGATGAAAATTATCCTTGGAGAGCGGTTACAACTCCAGATAATACCTATTTGACGGTTCCGTTAAAAAACCGAACAGGAGACGCTAACGGTAAACTTTTATACAGTCAATTAGAAGGTTATTATTACTATAGCGAATTAATTTCTCCACTTTATAAACTATCTGCAAGTGCTACAGCTTTAGAGTTTTATTACGCTATGCAAAGTAATGTCAATGATGCTTTAATTGTAGATATTAAGCCAGTTGGCGGAGAATGGACTGAAGCTTGGAGAGCAACAAATCAAGGAACTTATGTAGATACCGAATGGCAAAAAGCAGTCTTAAACATTACCAAATATGCTGGAAAATCAGTATTGTTCCGTTTTAGACATGCAAAATCAGATGGGTATTCTTATATGGTTTTAGATGATCTTAAAGTAATAAGTGAGGCTGTTTTAGATGTTTCTGTTCAAATTTTGTCTCCAAAAGATATTTGTGGCAATAGCGAAGTAAAAGTTAGACTGACAAACGAAGGGCAAGTTGCGATTAAAGAAAATTCTATCCAGTTAGATTTGGAGTATAGTAATACATCAGAAAAAATCTCAGAAGCCGTTGCATCAGGAATTCCGGTTGGCGAAAGTATTGATTATACTTTTATCAAACAGCCTAAATTAGATGACTCTGGAGATTCTCATGTATTTGCCGTGAATGCAAAAATGGAAAACGATGCTATCGAACAAAATAATAGTATCAAGAATTATGTATACCAAGGTGTACCGTCAGATTTTAAAATGTTTGATGTGTCAGTTATCCATGCTTATGCAGGTAAAAGTGTATTTCTGGATGCAGAGAGAAACTTTTCTGCTAAAGAATTAGAAGCGACTTCATACAAATGGAGCTCTGGTGAAACTACCAATTCTATCAATGTTGATAAAGCAGGAGATTATACCGTAACAGCAACATTGGAAAATGGATGCAGCCTTACTGAAAAAGTAACTGTGGTATTTGATACTTTCGAATCTGAGCTTCCAAACGGAGATGTTTGTGGTCCAGAAGTAGTTTTAAATCCTGGAAATTATGCTGCTTACGAGTGGTTTGATGGTTCTACAGATCCAACTTTCACTACAACAGAAAGCGGAGATTATTTCGTAACGGTTTACAACGAACACGGATTAGGAAAAATTTTCACTACAACGATTAATGTTCTTGAAAACACAGTTCCAGAAATCCAGGCATTAGAAGGAAATAAAATTACAGCTTCTAGTGATTCTGCTGGCTACCAATGGTATTTAAATGGAAGACCTTTGCCAAATGCAACCGAAAAAACAGTTGCTACAATTTGGGAAGGAAGTTATAGTCTTCAAGTAACCAATGCACACGGCTGTACAAGTATGTCTGCTCCAATTGATTCTAAAGGGTTGCTTATCGGAAAATTGACAAATTCATTCCGAGTTTTCCCAAATCCAGTGGCAGATAATGTTAATATCTTCTTGGCTGAAAAAGCAGAAGGAGAAGCTGAAATGAAAATTTACTCTATGGAAGGCAATGCCGTTTGGAGTAAAACCTATTCTGCTGTTCCGTCAAGCGTAAATGTAAGTCAGCTTGCAACTGGAGTTTATATTTTAGACTGTACAGTTCAAGGTAAAAAGTACACGGCTAAGATCATTAAAAAGTAACAAAAATACAGATAGAAATGGCAGTTCTCGCGTAGAACTGCCCTTCCTAAAAACAAACAAATACGATGAAAAAATCAAAGCTAATAATCTGTGCACTAATGATGTGTGCAGGTGTAATGGCCCAAACCGAAAAGGTGAAACTGGGAGTAAAAGCGGGTTTGAATATTTCGAGCCTAACGTTTGATGATAACGAATTGAACTCCTCTGATAAAACAGGATTTACAGCCGGTTTAATGGCTGAAATTCCGTTGGCAAAAAACTTCTCGGTACAGCCGGAGTTATTATACAGCCAGCAGGGAATGAAATTGTCTTATTCAGATCCAGAAGTTCAAAACTCACATTACAAAAGCACCATTGCCTTAAACTATTTAAACATTCCAGTAATGCTGAAATATTATGTTGTTAAAGGGTTGAGTTTACAAGCTGGGCCTCAAGTAGGAATACTTTTAAAAGCAAACAATAAATATCAAGACAACTTTTTAGGTTATGATAACCATGAAGAAATGAATTTAAAAGAGTATTCAAATGGAGTAGATGCTTCTCTAAATTTTGGATTGGGTTATCAGTTTAAAGACAAATTTTATGCAGATGCAAGATATAATGTTTCTTATACTGATGTTTTTAAAGATGTAACCGCAAACACGAATTATAGTATTAACAGCGATATGAAGAACCGAATTTTTCAAATAACAGTAGGTTATTTTTTTAAGTAGAGTTAGTAACATTCTTCTTCATATCTTTTTTAAACCACTCTTTTTTAGGAGTGGTTTTTTTGCTTTAGTAATATTAATTTTGAACCTATTAGCTATTTCTTTGAAGCGATATCACAAATAAGTCTTTTTGCTAGAATAAATAACACTACTTATATTATTACATTTGTATAGTAATTTTATAGGATTTGTATATATGATTCAGACAAACTCATTTAAATTAATTGTCTTTTTACTGTTTTTAGTAGTTAGTGGATATTTAAATGCACAAAAAAGCGATAGTTTGTCGCAGCAGTTTTTGATGAATATAGAAATACGTCCAAGAGCAGAATATACTTCAAATTATATACTTCCTCCAAATGACTCGATAGATCCCTATTTTTACATAACGCAGAGAAATAGAGTTTCAATGCAATACTTGCGTGAAAAATGGTTTATAAAATCCGATTTACAAGAAATTCATTTGTGGGATGAAGCAAATTCAAATTCTAAAGTCGGAAGCATAAATTTTTATCAGTTGTTTTTGGAAACGAAATTTAAGGACATAAACTTTCGTCTAGGAAGACAAAATATTTTATTAGATAACGGCAGATTATTTTCGGATGCGCCTTGGGCTCAGCAGGGTAGAGCCCATGAAGGAATTCGAATTATGAAATATACGCCACATTTTGCCCATGATTTTTTCTTTGTTTTTACGAGAAAATACAATACAAGTTTTGAAAGTGCTTATTCTCCAGTTGCTTCCAATAAATACAAATACATGCTAGTGTACAACTTTAGTTATAATTCGAATAAAAATCTTTCTTTTAATTCTATAAATACAGTTGATTTTTTAGAGAAAACAAATTCAGAAACACTATACACTCGCGCCACTACAGGAGGAAGAATTGAGTTTAAAAAGAAGCAATGGTATTATACTTTAAACAGCTATTTGCAATTTGGTAGAAATCAAAAAGGGCAACATTTGTTTGCATACTATTTCCAGCCAGAAGTGAAATTATCATTGCCAAAAACTACTTTACGATTAGGAGCGGAGATAATTAGCGGAAGCAGTTTACAGACAGGGAAAGAAAATTCAGGAGACTTTGATGTTTTATATGGCGTTACTTGGAAGTTTAATGGAAACATGAATGTTTTTACACGTTTTCCTGCTGATGTTGGAGGAAAAGGTCTTGTGAATCCATATTTGTTTGCTTTGTTTCCAATAAATTCAAAACTTACGTTTCGTTCAGATTTTCATCTTTTTTATACACAATATTCTTTGCAGAATAATTTAAATCACACAATGTCAAAATTTTTAGGATTTGAAAATGATATTTCTATAAAATATGTTCCTATTAAAGAGTTAGAAATTAACGGTGCATTTTCATTTTATAAATCTACAGATTCAATGACAAACCTTCCCAAGGTACAAGACGTAGAAAAACTGTCGTTTTGGAGTTACTTGATGGTTTCGTATTCTTTTAATGCGATCAATTTTAGAAGAAACAAAAAATAATAGGCTTTAAAATCTTTCGAATTTACATTTTTAAAAGATAATTCTATCTTTGCGGCTGATTTTGGTCTATTTTTTCAATTCAGAAGAAATAGTTAAAAGGGAATCAGGTGTAAATCCTGAACAGACCCGCTACTGTAAGTTCTATTTAAGTCTTTAAACATTACTAATGCCATTGTTCGTTATTTCGAATGAGAAGGCCGTTTAAAGATGGAATAAGTCAGGAGACCTGCCACGATCACATAGTTTAAAACTTTCGTGGTATGAAGTTGATGACAAGATAATGACCTGCTATTTAGGATAGTTGGTCTATTTCTATGTTTTATAATTATTGCATCACGTAAAGTTTATTTAATAAAATCGTGATGTATAATTTGAGTAAAACTTTATTTTCTGTTTTTTTAGTATTAGTTCCTTTTTTGCTTCATTCTCAAGCAGTGACTGATAGTTCGCGGGTTTTAAAAGAAGTTGTTTTAAAAGGAAAACCCTACCAGGAAGTGATTCCCGTACAAAGTCTTTCGGGCGTTTTGCTTGAGAATTTGGCGACTCACAATGTCGCAGATGCTCTTCGTTATTTTGCTGGAACTCAAATTAAAGATTATGGCGGAGTGGGCGGACTCAAAACGGTTGATGTTCGTAATATGGGAACGCATCATGTTGGTGTTTTCTACGACGGAATTCAGCTTGGAAATGCGCAAAACGGCGTAACCGATCTAGGAAAGTATTCGCTTGACGACATGGAATCTTTGACGATGTACAACGGTCAGAAAAGTGAAATTTTTCAATCGGCTAAAGATTTCGCTTCTGCTTCTGCGATTTATTTGCGAACCAAACGACCTGCTTTTTCAGGCAATAAGAAAACAAATCTACTGGTTCGTTACAAAACAATGTCTATTGATTATCATGATCCTTCTTTTAGATGGGAACAAAAACTAAGCGACAAAGTCAGCTTGAGTGTAAGCTCTGAATACATCAAATCAAACGGACAGTATAAATTTAGGTATAAAAGAAAAAATCAAGACGGTAGCATTGCATACGATACCACAGCAACGCGATGGAACAGCGATATTGAAGCATTCCGATTGGAATCGGGCTTGTTCGGAAAAATAAATAAAGGAACTTGGGATGCCAAAGTGTATTATTACGATTCTGAAAGAGGCGCTCCAGGTGCCATTGTAGAAAATAAGTTTCGAGATGGTTTCCGTCAATTTGATAAGAATTTTTTCGGACAGTCTTCTTTAACGAAAGACGTTTCAGAGAAATATAAATTTCAGCTAAAAGGAAAATTTGCTTACGATTACACCCATTATATAGCACGAGATACAACCAATGTTTTAGGAGAAACCGTAACAGAAGGCGTGCAATCTGATGATAGTTATTATCAGCAGGAAGCCTATTTTTCTGCAGTCAATATGTACAGCATTTTGCCCACTTGGAATGTTTCGCTATCAACCGATTTTCAATACAATAAACTAAACGCAACTAGAAGAGGCATTCAGACACAGTTTTCTTTTCCGCAGCGTTATACTGCACTTGTTTCTCTGGCAAGTTCCTATCGATATGAAGGGTTTAAAGTTTTAGGAAATGTACTCGCAACTCGCGTTATCGAAGAAGTGAAGTACAATGCCAAAGCGCCCAATAAAACCGAATTTACTCCCGCTATATTCCTAGGTTATACTCCGTTTAAAAAATACGATTTCAATTTAAGGGCATTTGCTAAACGAATTTTCAGAATGCCCACTTTCAACGATTTGTATTATACCATGATCGGTTCGAGCACTTTGAGGCCAGAATACATGAATCAGTACGATGTTGGTTTTACGTATAATTTCCCCGTAAGGGAAAGCTTTTTTGATAAATTTTCTTTTCAAGCAGATGCTTATTACACCAATACAAAAGATAAAATTATTGCCGCCCCGACAGGAAATTTGTTTCGCTGGATGATGACCAATATCGGGCAAGTAAAAGGAAAAGGAATCGAAACGGTTCTGAATATGGCAACGCATTTTAATAAGCTAAGACTAGATGCCAATTTAACCTATACGTATTCTCAAAGTCAAGATTTTACAAAGTTTGTCGGTTTAGAAATGTCTTCTTATGGCGATCAGATTCCCTACACGCCTTGGCACAGCGGATCTGGAATTTTGAATGCGGGTTATGAATCTTGGAATTTCAATTACAGCTTTATTTATGTCGGAAAACGCTACAACGGAAATGTCAATAATATTAAAGTAAATGAAGTTCAGCCTTGGTATACGCACGATTTGGCGGTTCAAAAATCTTTCACATTCAAAAATTACAAACTGAACGGAGCGATTGAAGTCAACAACGCTTTCAAGCAGCAATATGAAGTGATTTACAATTATCCGATGCCGGGAAGAACATTCAAATTTATAATCAGTTTTGAGTTATGAAAAAGAGCATTTTAAAAATAGTATTCAGTTTAAGTATTGCCATTTTTTTAGTTTCCTGCAGAGAAGACGAAACGATATTTCTTTCTTCGGATGTGAGTGTTGCAGCGCCAAGAAGCGATGGAAAGATTGAAGGTTTTTATCTTCTAAACGAAGGTAATATGGGAATGAACCGTGCGAGTTTGGATGTTTTCAATTACAGAACAGGAAATTACACCACAGATGTGTATTCAGAACGAAATCCTTCGGTTGTAAAAGAATTGGGAGATGTTGGAAACGACATTAAAATCTACGGAAATAAGGTTTATGCGGTCATTAATTGTTCTAACAAAGTAGAAGTTTTAGAAAAATGGACAGCAAAACGAATCAAGAAAATCGATATTCCAAATTGCCGTTACGTGGCTTTTTATAAAGACAAAGCGTATGTGAGTTCGTATTCTGGACCTGTTGCAATAAATCCGAATGCTGAAATTGGTTTTGTTGCAGAAATTGACACGACTTCATTAGAAATAAAAAGAAAAGTAACGGTTGGTTATCAGCCCGAACAAATGGTCGTTCATAACGGAAAATTGTATGTCGCCAATTCTGGCGGTTACAGAGTTCCAAATTATGACAGAACAGTTTCTGTAATTGATTTGAAAACATTTACAGAGATTAAAAAAATCGATGTTGGAATAAATTTATACAGCATGCAGATTGACAGCCGAGGCGATATTTATGTGAGTTCGCGAGGCGATTATTACAACACGCCATCTAATCTTTTTGTTATTGATACGCAGACAGATGAAAAGAAAATGCAACTCGATATTCCGGTTTCTGGAACTTGTCTCGTTAACGATTTATTGTATTACTATAGTGTTTCTTGGAGCTATCTAACGGGAACCAATAAAGTGAGTTACGGAATTTTGGACACCAAAACTAAAAAAGTAATTACAGACCAAATTATCACAGACGGAACCGACAAACAAATCATGATTCCGTACGGACTTCAAGTCAATCCAGAAACCAAAGAAATCTACATTACCGACGCTCAAAACTATGTAGTAACAGGTTATATCTACTGTTTTACACCCGACGGAAAATTAAAATGGAAAACTACCGCTGGAAATATTCCCGCTCATATTGCTTTTATAACTAAAAATTAAAAAATGTCGAACAAAAACCTTTTCAAAATCGCTTTGTTTTCAATTCTCTTTTTGGGATTTGTTGCCTGCGATAAAGACAACGAAGAAGATTTGCTTCCTGCAGAAGTGCTGAAAGAATCGTATACAATTGACCGTTTTAAAGTGTTGAATATTGCTACAGCTCTTCCAAATACTGCAAAACTGACTTGGAGTATCAACGATTCTATTCTTTCAGAAAATGCAGATTTAGATTTTATTAGTCCTTTTCAAAAAAATTATCTGCTGACTTTAAAAGTAGAAATTAATGGAGAATCAAAAGTCTACAATTCTTCAATTAATGTGATCAAAGAAACGGGAACTTACAGTAAATATATTTCTAATGTACTTGATTTTCGTCCAGCAGTTGGGCAGTTTACTAATGAAATTCCGCAATATGTAGCAGGAAATACAGAAGCCAACATCATTGCAGCTGCGAAAAAAGCAATTGTGGGTTCAAATACGTCTATGATTTCGCTTGGTGGTTTTGGCGGTTATGTAGTTTTTGGTTTCGATCATACGATTCCGAATAGGAGCGGTCGCGATTTTAAGATTTTAGGGAATGCTTTTTGGGGAAATGAAGCCAACGAAGCGCGCGCAGGATCGTGTGAACCCGGAATTATTATGGTGGCTTATGACAAAAATAAAAATGGCAAACCAGATGAAGACGAATGGTATGAAATTGCTGGAAGCGAATATTTTAAGAGCACTACAATAAAAAACTACGAGATCACTTATTTTAAACCAGATGCCAATAAAGAACCTGTTACAGGAAATGAATTTTGGCAATTTGATACAGAATATATTAAATGGCAGGATAATGCTGGGCAATCTGGTTATAAAGTGCAGAATGTATTTCATAATCAAAATTATTATCCGCTTTGGATTGCCGACGCTTCTTATACTTTGAAAGGAACCAAAATCGCAGATAATTTCTACGATCAAAGTGGCGAAGGCTCGTATTGGGTAGGCAAATCGTTTGAATTTGGCTATGCCGATAATGCGCCAAATAACGATGAAGCTTCAAATATTGACATTTCTTGGGCAGTAGATAAAAACGGAAAATATGTCAAACTTCCCGGAATTGATTTCGTAAAAGTTTACACTGCAATTAATCAGGAAGCAGGTTGGCTTGGAGAAGTTTCTACAGAAGTTTCTGGGGCTTATGACTTACATCTTAACTAATTTTTTAAACACATAGAAACATAGTTTTTTAGCTACGTGATTAGAAACTAAAAAGGCGTTTCACTTTGTTTAAAAACACATAGCTATGTGTTAGAAACTAGTTTCTTTTTTCTATTCTTTTCGATGAAATAAAATCTATGTCTCTATGTGTTTTAAAAAAAAATATTAACACAACATTTAAAAATCAATAAATTATGAAGAAAAATTACTTTATAGTCATCATGTTGTTTTTTGCATTTCTAACCAATGCACAGATAACAGTGCAGGGCGTTCCTAGAAATGATATTAAATCAAAAACGGTAAGGCAAAAACAAGTAACGGCAAAAAGCGCCAATGCAAACACTTTTGCAGATATTCAGTTTTGGGTTGGAAGTGGATCTAATCAGGCCGCATTTGTGGTGCAGTGGAATGACGGTAAAACTGCTGACGCTTTGGTTTGGGGTTTTAAATGGAATGGAACTGCAACAGGAGAAGATATGGTTAAAGCCATTGCAAAGGCCGATCCGCGTTTCTTTGCTTTACTTAGACAAGGAACTCAGTATGGATCTGCAATTGGCGGGTTAGGTTTCGATTTGAATGGAACAGGTACAAACGGACTTTATAAAGATGGAGATAAAAAATATCCCTATTATCCTTTTGATGGTCTTATTAATACTAGCGAATACGATTTTGATTCTTATACAAGCATCGATCCCAATGATCATTGGCAGTCAGGATGGATGGTAGGATATTGGACTTATTGGGTTAAAGATCCAACAGATGCCGATTATAATTATTCTGGTGTTGGAGCTTCTACTCGTGAACTCCAAAATGGTTCTTGGGATGTCTGGAATTTTAAACCCAATATGGAAACGTTTGATATTGCTGCAACTTTTACTCCAGTTACTCCTTATTCTAAAACAATAGATTTTACTAAAGGCTATTTCATGGTAAACGAAGAATGGTTTGGCCACACTAATGGATCTGTAAATTTTGTCAGCAATGATGGAAAAATTAATTATAGAGTTTATAGCGATGTAAATGAAAATAAAGCTTTTGGCGCAACTACACAGTACGGAACGATTTACGGAGATAAGTTTTATTTTGTTTCTAAACAAGCGGCAGATGGAGGAGATACACACTATACGCCAGGTGGAAGATTGGTTGTTGCCGATGCTTTAACCATGGAAAAAATTGCTGGATTTGATAACATTGGAGGAGGAGACGGTCGTTCTTTCCTTGGTGTTGATGAAAAAACAGGATATATAGGTGCTTCAAACGGAATTTTTCTTTTTGATATTGCCAATATGAAAGTTGGAAGCTTGATTGCAGGAACAGATGGCGGAAGTCAGTACTTGGGACAAATCGGGAATATGATTCGTACTTCGCAATATGTTTTTGCTGTAAAACAGAGCGCAGGAATTTTAGTTATTGATCCTAAAACAAATACTGTTGTCAAAACTATTACTGGAGTCTTCAATTCGGTTACGCAAGCTAAAGATGGAAGTGTTTGGGGAATTCAAGACCAGAAATTGATTAATATTGATGCAAAAACTTTTGCAACCACAGAATATGCGATTCCAACAACTAAATATCAAGGTTCTTGGGGAGCTTGGAATGCAGGAAGTTTTACTTATAGCAATAAAGAAAATGCATTGTATTGGAACAATGGTGCAAACAGTTATGTTAGTGGAATTAAAATTGTAAAGTTTGATATTGCAACGAAAACATTCAATGAAAATTTTGCTACAATTCCTGGACAAACAGGAACGTACAAACAGATTGTGTACGGTGCTGGATTGCGTATTGATCCAGTTTCTGGTAACTTAATTGTAAACACAACAGAAAGCGGATTTGGAGCGCATTATCAAAAAAACTGGGTTCATACTTACGATACTACAGGGCAATTGATTGATACTGAAACTCTAAACGATTATTATTGGTTTCCTGCTATGACGGTATTTCCTGATAATGCAGCGCCAGTTGTCAATGCAATTTTACCTTCACAAGTTTCAGTGTTAAGTCCAACAATTATTGATTTGAAAACGGTGGTTTCAGATGAAGACAATATTTCGGCGGCGATTGTAAAAACGATAAAATCAAATAGTGATGAAAATATTGTTTTAGCAGAAATTAATGCTAACGAAGAATTGGTTTTAACTCCAAAGAATCCAGGAACAGCAACAGTTGTAGTTAGTTTTAATTCTAACGGAAAAGTGGTCGAAAAATCGATTTCAGTTAATACATCGACTTTAGGAAGAGATGAATTCACGAAAGTGCACTTGTCTATTTATCCAAATCCAGTTTCAGATTATCTGAATATCAGTAGTGAAGAGGAAGTTATTGATGTTGTAATTTATGATGTTAATGGAAGAACCATTAATACTAGAATTAACAACAATCAAATTGATGTAAGTAATTTTGCCAAAGGTTTTTACATTATCAATATTGCAACAGACAAAGCAAAGTATACACAGAAATTTATTAAAAGATAAAATTTAGAATTGCAATAATTTGAGGCTGTCACTTTGGTGACAGCCTTTTTTTTATAAATGCTCCTGAGCAAAAACATATTTACAGCAAAGAAGCATAACCAATGGTTTCGACCGTTTAAAAGCAAAGAAAAACCAAGCACAATACGTTTTTTAATGCTTTGGAGAAGCATAATATTTATAGCAAATAGAATAACCAAAGAAAACGCTCCGTAGGAGCGAAATATTGGTAGACGACATATTGGTAGACGTTTTTTTCAATAAAAAGATCATTATATTTACCATACAAAATTCCGAACATTATGAAAGCATTGGTAATTGGAGCTACAGGCGCGACGGGAAAAGAATTGGTTAATCTTCTTTTAGAAAGTAGTGATTATTCAGAAGTCTCCATTTTTGTGCGACGTCCAACAGGAAAATCACATTCAAAATTGACAGAACACGTTGTTGATTTTTCAGATGTAAATTCGTTTCGGGAATTAATTACGGGCGATGTTCTTTTTTCTTGCATTGGAACAACTTTAAAAGATGCGGGCTCAAAAGAGAAGCAATGGAAAATTGACTATGATATTCCTGCTGATTTTGCAACCACTGCAAAACAAAACAATGTAAATTCATTGGTTTTGGTGTCTTCTTACGGAGCTTCGGCAAAAAGCAATGTATATTATTCGATGATGAAAGGAAAACTAGAAGATTATCTTCAGGAGCTTCATTTTCCTCAATATATTATTTTCAGGCCCGGACCTTTAATTCGAGAAAATACAGATCGTTTGGGCGAAAAGATTTCAGTAAAAGTCATTAAATTCTTCAACGCCATCGGACTTTTTAAAAACCTGAAACCAATCACAACTGCATTTTTAGCTCAAAAATTAGTAAAAGCTCCAAAATCGCTTCCATCAGGAAATACAACACTTGAACTTGACAGAATTATTAGTTTATAAGTGAAATGTGAAATGTTAAAAGTAATGATTTACATTTCACAATTCACATTTCACAAAAAAAGCTATTTTTTATCTTCAGAAAGAATTAAAGTGGAAGGTATATTAGCCAGCCAAGGACTTTTATTCTCTACTAAATGTTTCCATCCATCAATAGAAATCAGCATAAGATCTTGCTGGTCAAGAAAATCTTTTTCAATAGATTGTTCTTTTCTTAGAGTCAGCTGGTTTGGAGCTACTTGTTCCATTAGCCTAATTTTTTCTTTCGTGTCCAGATCGGCCATAATTTTACCTTCGACATCCAAAATTTCAATTCTCGCATTGATATTCTGAATAAATTTCTGAACGTAGTTCTGAATAAAACTCCAATCTTTTAAACTAAAAAGCGGAATAAAAATCGTGTTGATGTCGGCTAAATCCTTGTCAATTAAAACTCCAACCGGAATATGAGATTTTGCAATAATTTGTCTTGTTCCGTCATCAAAAGGAGCAGATTCTAAAATGTTTTCCTTTCCCGTTACGGTATTCAATATATTTTCAGGATTAATAATTCGAGTTGTAAATCCGAGTACGCGTCCTAATAAACTTCCTTGATAGATAGATTGCCCAATTCCAACCAATAATAAATCATGTTTGCTTTTGTTGGCAACATTTACAATCTCGTTATCAATATCAGAAGATGCCTTAAACATAGTAGTGATATTTCGGTTTAAAGCAACAGATTCTTCCACAATATCTTTAAACTTTTCGTCTTCATAAACGTCTGTGTTGTAGTGGTGTAATTCTTCTGTAGGAAGAAAATGCATGGCTGTAATTTCAGAACTTTCAGAACGTTTATTGGTTAATCCGTCGGCAACTTTAAGTAAAGCCCTTCCAGATTCTGGTCTGTCAAAAGACAATAAAATTCGGTACTTGTTTTTTAATGCAAGATCTTCTTCGGTTTCCTGTTTGCTAGATCTAAAAAGCCAATTGATTAAATCTAATGTTGGTCCCGTCATAAACGTGGTAGCCAGCGCCATAATAACAAACATAGAGAACAATTCTGGACTTAAAACACCCAGATCGTAACCAATATTTAAAGCCACTAATTCTGTTAAACCTCTTGTATTCATCAAAGCTCCAATCGATAAACTGTCTTTCCAGTTTTGCCCCACAAATCTTGCTGCAAGCGCACTGCTGACAAATTTACCTATAACAGCCACTGCAAAAATTAATCCTGCAATTTTCCATAAATAAGGTTCGTTCAATAAACCAATTTGCGTTCTTAAACCAGTAAAAACAAAGAATAATGGCAATAAAAGTACAAGCGCAACGTCTTCCACTTTTTCGATAAATAGATTTCTGAATCTAATATTTTCAGGCATGATGGCTCCAGCAATAAAAGCTCCAAATAAAGCATGGATTCCGATAACTTCTGTTAAGTAAGAAGAAACCACAAGCGTTAAAAAGAAAATGGCAACAATGGGTTTGCTTAATTTTTCGCTTGTTGCATACAAATCTCCGATTCTTTTAAGGAACGGACGAACCACTTTAATCATTAAGAAAACATATCCTAAAGTCAAAACAACCGTGTATATAGCACTTCCAAAAGAACCCGCTTTTACAATTGCAATTACAACCGCAAGAATACACCATGCCGTAATATCATCGGCAGCGGCACAGGTAATTACGATCGTTCCTAATTTTGTTTTATGAATGCCGCGTTCCTGCACAATTCTGGCAAGCACCGGAAAAGCTGTGATACTCATCGCGATTCCGGCAAACAAACCAAAAGATGTGAATTGTACATCTGCGGGGGCAAACTCGTCATAGATAAAATACGCCAGTCCCATTCCTAAAACAAACGGAATGATAATACTTGCGTGACTTATCACTACAGCATCGTGGGCTTTGTTTCTCAAAATCTTCATATCGATTTCCATTCCCACGATATACATGAAAAGGATTAAACCAATCTGGCTTAAGAACTGAAGATTTCCAAGTGATTCCGCAGGAAATAAAGCGGCAGAAAACTCAGGAAGATACATTCCGATTAAAGAAGGACCCATCACAATTCCCGCAATCATTTCTCCGATTACGGCAGGCTGTTTTATTTTAATGCAAATCCATCCAAAAATACGGGCAACAAAGATAATTGTAACAATCTGCGCCAATAAAAGCGCTAAAGGATGGTGCAGATTTTTTATAAGAGAATCGAGAAACTCGCTCCATTGGCTTTTGTCAGATGTTGGGATTTTAAGATTTCGGCCTGTTTCCAGTTTTACGCCTAACAAAATAATCCAATACATTAGAACAGAGAATCCTCCAATAACTCCAACGTAAAAAATACTGTTTCTTAAATTTTTCATTTATTTTAATTTTTTGCTCTTCGCAACGACGTTATTTTCTTGTGATAAAGGTAGAAAAAAGGCTTTTTTGAAGAGATTAGTTGATAAAATCAGGGCAATTTTATAACAAAATCAGCATTCGCCCAATAGGGGATATTCAATTTTGTAATGACCAAGAAAAAATTTGTAATGAAATAAAAAAAGGAAGATTTGACCGATGAAAACTACTATACTTAAAGTCGTTTTTTTAGAAAAGTCGAGATAATGCAAGGGTCTTAGACTAAATTGCCTTACCTTTATGCCTTTACCACTTGAATAAAATGAATAAAGATTATCCAATTCCAGATAACGAACTTCAACGTTTAGCTGCCCTAAAACGTTATAATATACTCGACTCGCTTCCAGATGATGCCTTTGATGATGCTACAAAGCTTGTTGCTTATATCTGCGGTGTGCCAATTGCCCATATTTCTTTTATTGATGAAAATAGGCAATGGTTCAAATCTGAAATTGGAATAGGAGTTTCTGAAGTTCCTCGCGAAATCACTTTTTGCAATTACACTATTTTAGACACAAAAATTCTAGAAATCAGCGATACGCATGTCAATGAAACATTCAAAGACGATCCCAATGTAACGGGCGGATTTAATGTTCGTTTTTATGCAGGTGTACCGCTTACAACGCCCGATGGCTATAATATCGGGACTTTGTGTGCAGTTGATCATGTCGTAAAAGAATTGAATGAAAATCAGCGTAATGCACTTTCTATCGTAGCAAAACACGTTATCGCACAGCTCGAATTAGGCACAAAAAACCATCAATTATATACGCAACGAAAAATTGCCGAACGTGCTGTTCTGGCAAGAGACAGTTTTTTGGCCAATATGAGCCATGAAATCAGAACGCCTTTAAATGCTATTATTGGTTTTACAGATTTGCTTGCACAGACAGAACTCGATGATACACAGCGCGATTATATCGAAAGTGTGCAGATTGCAGGCGAAAATTTACTTCTGATTGTAAATGATATTTTGGATCTTTCAAAAATTGAATCGGGAAATTTACCAATCGAAGCTGAATCTTTTAATTTAAAGAAAACGCTCAAACACGTCTACAATTTACTGAAAGTAAAAGTGCAGAAAGAGGTGGAGTTTAATCTTTTTTTGGATGCCGAAATGCCAGATTTGGTTATTGGAGATCAAGGAAGACTTAATCAAATATTGGTAAATCTTATTGGGAATGCGTTGAAATTTACAAATGAAGGAGAAGTAACCGTTTCGGTAAAGAAAATAGACGAAACAGAAGACAGTTATTCGCTTAAATTTTCTGTAAAAGATACTGGAATCGGAATCCCGAAAGATAAACTTGCAACTATTTTTGAGCGCTTTACACAAGGCGAAGAAAGTACTACACGAACATTTGGCGGTACCGGACTTGGATTGAATATTGTGAAACAGCTGGTTGAATTGCAGAAAGGAGAGGTTCACGTAAAAAGTACTTTAAATCGCGGTTCTGAGTTTTTCTTTACCCTTTCGTACAAAAAGTCAAATTTTGAAGAGACCGCAGTAAAAACGGTTTCTAAAAATGATTTAGGAAATCTTAAAATACTGCTTTGCGAAGACAATGTTTTAAACCAAAAGCTTGCAAAAAGCGTAATTAATAATTTTGGTTTTGATTTGGATATTGCGCAAAATGGCGAAGAAGGCATCGAACTTTTGTCTCAAAACGAATATGATTTGGTTTTAATGGATTTACAGATGCCTGTTAAAGATGGTTATCAAACCACAGAATACATTCGAAACGAGATGAATTCCAGTATTCCAATTATTGCCATGACGGCACATTCTCTGGTAGGTGAGCAGGAGCGATGCTACAAAGTAGGAATGAATGCTTATGTGCCAAAACCGTTTAAACAGTCTGTTCTTTTAAAAGCGATAAAAACAGTAATGACGCCAGACCACAATGTGACTCATAAGAGAATTATTGATATGTCTTTTTTGGATGAAATGTCTGGAGGTGATTCTGAATTTAGAAAAGATATGATAAATCTTTTTATAGAAAAAATTCCAAGTCAGGTGTCACAGTTAGATGAAGCATTTAAGAATACAGATTATGAAAATGTAAAAAAACTAGCGCATAATATGAAATCAAGCATGGATATATTTATGCTCCAGGATTTGAGCAATTGTCTGTCGATTATCGAAGTAGAAGCGTCATCTGGCGAATTTACTGCGGAAACATTAGATAAAGTGAATATTTTTCACTGCGGAATTGAAGAAGTCGTTAAAATTTTAAAAGAGCTATGATATAAAAGAAATATGCAGTAGCTTTATAAATAAGAAGTTATAATTTTGAATATCCCCCAGATAAAAAAATAAAAAATGAGAATTATTGTAGCCGAAGATAATGATATCCTACGCAAATCGTTATCTTTTTTCTTAGAGTCGAAAGGATTTAATGTTGACCAGTTTTCTGATGGTAAAGAGGCGTTGGACGCGATCGAAAAAGAAAACTACGACTTAATATTGACTGATATAAACATGCCGGGTGTTAGCGGAATGGAAATTACGCAACACGTCAGAGAGAACCTTAAATCTGATACTCCTGTTATTATATTGACTTCTTCGGGAGTTGAGCAGACCGAGCTTGACTCTTTTGATATTGGGGCAAACGAATTTATTGCCAAGCCAGTAAGTCCGGCTGTACTTTTAGTGAGAATTAATAAACTACTAAAAACCCGAATCTGATGAAGTTTATTTATTATTCTATTTTCCTGCTTTTTATTTCTTCTGTTGCAATTGGACAAGAAATCAATATAGACGAGGCTTTGGCCAATGTGAAGCGCGAAGTCGAAAAAGAAAATTACGATAAAGCTTTATCGATTATAGAACCTCTGCGCGCCAAATATCCTGAAAATGAAGATATACAGATCTACACAGGACGCATTTACAGCTGGAAAAAAGAATATAAAACCGCTATCAAAATTTTGTCTCCAATGGCGGACAGAAATAATCCAAACCCAGAAGCGTTACAGGCACTTCTAAATGTCTATTTTTGGACAGAAGATTATGAAAAATGCATTTCGTATTGCGATAAATATCTGGCCATTGATCCAAAATCGGTTGATGTTTTAAAGATTAAAGTCACTTGTCTAGAGAAATTAAACCGCGATCAGGAAGCTTTAGATTTAATAGAAAAAGCATCTTACATTGATAATAGCACGCAGGCTTTCAGAGGAATCCGTACGCTTATTGGACGCAAAGCAAAAAATGCCGTTTCGTTTTCTTATCTTAATATTTCAACCTCAGATCCTGGACAATCTCCATTTCATTATGGATATGCAGAGTATTCGCATAAATTCAGCAAATCGGCAATTGTAGGAAGGGCTAATATTGGAAATGTGAGCAATGAAACCCAGATGTTATTTGAAACCGATTTCTATCAGACCTTTTCAAACAAAAGCTATTTGTATGCAAACGCTGGTGTATCAACAGGAGAAACTATATTTCCTGTAGCCAAAGCTGGTTTAGAATATTATTTTAAGCCACAGAAACATTTTGATTTTTCGCTTGGTGCAAGATTTATGCATTTTGATACCGACGATATTACGCTGCTTACCGGACAAGTGGCCTATAACGCCGGAATTTATAGTTTTGCTTACAGACCTTATTATGATACTTCGAACGAATTGTTTTCTCATGTTTTAAGCGTACAGCGCGTAAACGAAGAAAAAGAACGTCTTATTAGACTGGAGTTGCAATACGGAAACGTTCCTTATTTGTATCTGTACAATAATTTTACACAACCTCTAAAAGCGTATAGAATTGGAATTCAGTATCAGCATCGTTTTGGCGATTCGTTTTTTGTACGCCCGATTTTCCTTTATGAAGATGAGGAATATGCACCTGGAGAATATAGAAACAAGTTTAATGTGCAGTTAATTGTAACAAAACGTTTTTAATATGACTGAAATCTGGGAACTATATAAGCAAGGTCAGTGGGAAGTGCCTTTTCTTACTTTCTCGATTTATCTGTTCATAGTGGCTTCACTTATTCTATATCTTGTTATTGTTGCCAGCAGAAACGGTAAAATAAAACGAGAACGCCTTAGTAAAGAATATAGTACAATAATAGACAAAATAATGTCGGCTGTTATTTTTGAAGATGTTCCTTTTGAAGAAGTAAAGAAAGACAAAAATTTCCTAGTTCTTTTTGACACTTCTTTTTTCAGAGAAGTTTTGACAGAATCTCTTATCAATCTGCATAAAAACTATGAAGGTATTTATGCTCAAAAATTAGAGCAGTTTTATAAAGATTCTGGATTGATAAAAGATTCATTCAAAAAATTGAAGAGCCTGAAATGGGAGGTAAAATGTAAAGGAATCACCGAACTGGCAGAGTTTAATATCAATGAAGCTTTTGATCAGATTATTGTTTATTCTAAAGCCAGAAAGAAAACATTAAAAATCGTAGCAATCAATGCAGCTATTAAACTTGAAGGCACTGAAAGCATAAAATATCTTGTAGAACATTCAGATCCTATAGACGATTGGATGCAGCTGAATATTATTGGAGCTTTCAAAAAACATGATATTGGCGATACAGAAGGAATCGAGCATTTATTGGAATCACAAAATATGACAGTGGTTACACTTGGGTTAAAACTGATAAAAGAGCTCAAATTGTCTCAAAAAGTTCCTCATGTAGCGCAATTGGCAGCTCAGACAACCAATACCATCATTAAGTACGAAGCCCAGAGTATTTTGCAGACCTTAACAGCATAATCTTATAAGAAAATGACTTTTTTTAATACTGAAATAACGTGGTTTTTGGATGTGTATATACTCCTTATATTGGGTTACGCCATACTAATAATGTCTTCTTATTTAATGTTGGCTTATCTTTCTACAAAAGAGCTTAGAAAATACCTTAAACGAAACAGTTTTGTAGATTATGATGTTTTGTTAACCAGCGAGTTTGCGCCAAAACTTTCGCTTATAGCGCCTGCGTATAACGAAGGTTTAACTATTGAAGAAAATGTAAAATCGCTGCTTTCGCTGAATTACAACAATTATCAGGTTATTGTGGTAAACGACGGAAGTAAAGACAATTCGATGGAAATCTTAACCAAAACCTACGATTTGGTTTTGACTGATTTGGATTTTCATCCGCAAATTGAGACTAAAAAAATCAGAGGAATTTACACTTCCAAAAATGCTGCTTTCAAAAAACTGATTGTCGTTGACAAAGAAAATGGTGGTAAAGCCGATGCCTTAAATGTCGGACTTAATATTGCCCAAAATCCTTACGTAGTTTGTATTGATGTTGATTGTATCTTAGATAAAGATTCACTTTTAAAACTCGCAAAACCATTTTTAGAATCGTACGGAAAACGAATTATCGCGACTGGAGGAGTAGTACGAATTGCCAATCAATGCGTGATTAAAAACGGACGCTTGGTCGAAGTAAACGTTCCAGATGTAATGCTGTCGAGAATTCAGGTTTTAGAATATTTAAGAGCCTTTCTTTTAGGACGAATGGCTTGGGGAAAACTAGATGGTTTATTGCTTATCAGTGGTGCTTTTGGAGCTTTTGATAAAGAAATCGCCATTCTTTCTGGAGGTTACAGTACCAAAACGGTTGGAGAAGACATGGAACTTATTGTCAGAATGCGCCGTTATATGCTTGATAATAAACTGCCTTACTCGGTAAGTTATATTCCAGATCCGCTTTGTTGGACCGAAGCGCCTGAGGATTTTAAAATATTCAAAAAACAGCGCTCCCGCTGGATGAGAGGAACAATAGAAACATTAAGTATTCACCGCGGAATGTTCTTAAATCCAAAATACAAATTACTGGGAATGCTAAGTGTGCCGTATTGGACTTTGTTTGAATTTCTGGCTCCTGCAATAGAATTTATTGGTTTGGTCATAACCGCTGTATTTATAGTATTCGGTTTGCTAAACTGGCATTTTTTCTTTTTACTGCTGCTTTTTGTGTATACATTTGCAGTGTTCT
This sequence comes from Flavobacterium sp. CFBP9031, assembly GCF_034044945.1. Classification (NCBI taxonomy): domain Bacteria; kingdom Pseudomonadati; phylum Bacteroidota; class Flavobacteriia; order Flavobacteriales; family Flavobacteriaceae; genus Flavobacterium; species Flavobacterium sp. CFBP9031. Next base: position 75,039 of record NZ_JAXCWF010000013.1, on the reverse strand, counting down.
TTTCGGTTATCGCTTTGTACAGCGAAGAAAAAACCTATCATAAATACCCCAAACAGGCCGATTTTTTCAAATTACTGATCGCCGCTTTTATTGAACCGTTTTATTTTCATCCGTTGACAGTTTATGCAGCATTAATTGGTTATAAAGAAAAAATGATGGGAACCAAAGGCTGGGGAGAAATGACCAGAAAGGGGTTTACTAAGAAATAATGAAAATGACAAAGAAGATTTTAATAGTAGGTGATCTCATTACGCTTAAAAAAAAAATCTTCCTTTTGATTAGTAACGTAAAAGATGAACTGCTATTTTTGGCATCTGATTAAATTATAGAATAAACTTAGCAAAGATAAATCACAATTTGAGGTTTGTAGTTTTAAATCTACAACGTTGTAGATTTATTGGCACAGTAAAAAAAGCCTTGTAGTACTTTGCAATGCTATATTTACGTTATAAGGTTAAAAGCAAAGTACAAAACGTATGAAGGTAGGGGTAATTGGTTTATGTAGTTTTATAATGGATTTTGTGAACCGTGCGATCGGGGCTGGGCATCAGGTTTTATTAAGTTCTACCCGCGAAAATCGTCAGTTTAAAGATATGGCTGAGACTTTGGGAAAGAATGTAAAATTGGTAAGCAAAGACGAAGCCGCAAAAGCCAGCATTTTGATAGTGTTTATTCCGCGTGAAGATGTTGGATTGTTCCTGACAGATTTGCCAGATATGAACGAAAAAGTAATCATATACGAGAGCAATCCTATTTTTAGTTTAGAATGCTTGAAGCCAAATTCAAAATCATCACCTGAAATTATTGTTTCTCTTTTGCCGGAAGCTCATGCTATAAGAGTGCTTAATATCGTTAATCCAGAAGTGTTTTCTGCAATAAACCAAAAGCAGAATGCTGATGAAATATTTTATACTGGATTGAATAAACAGGCAAAGAATAAAGTCAAAACATTTTTTAAAAGCCTAAATCTCGTAGGAGTAGATTTTGAAGAATTGTACCAACTTCCAGTGCATTCCTGTTTCCTGAATTAAAGAGGAATATAGTATGAAACCAGCTTTTAATAATTAGATTATTCAACCTTAAATGTCCCAGAAAGGCTAATTTTCTGGGACATTTTTGGTTCTATTTCTTTAGAAAATTAAAATTTAATCTAAATCGGTTTTTAATACAGCTCCCGTACTGGCATTGGTCACTAAAGCTCGGTATTGTGAAAGCCATTTAGAATTTAAAGGTTTTTTCAATGGTTTGAAATTGGCTTTTCTTGCTGCGATTTCTTCATCACTTAAATTAACAGACAAAATATACTGATCTACATCAATATGAATTTCGTCTCCATCTTTAACCAGACCAATCATTCCGCCTTCTGCCGCTTCTGGAGAAACGTGTCCTATAGAAGCGCCTCTGGTTGCACCGCTGAATCTTCCGTCTGTAATCAAGGCTACAGAACTTCCAAGTCCCATACCCATAATCAAACTGGTTGGCGAAAGCATTTCCTGCATTCCCGGTCCGCCTTTTGGGCCTTCATAACGAATAACTACTACGTTTCCTGCTTTTACTTTTCCCATCATAATTCCGGCAATTGCTTCGGCCTGACCGTCAAAACAAACCGCTTTACCTGTAAACACGCGGTCTCCTGTTAGTCCTGCTGTTTTAATAACAGCACCTTGTTCTGCGAGATTTCCATACAAAATAGCCAATCCGCCCACTTTGCTGTACGGATTATCAATGGTATGAATGATAGTGGTATCTTTAATTTCGGCATTCGCAATTTTTTCCAATAATGTTTCGCCTCCAATCGTAAGATTATCAATTAAAACACCCGAGCCTCTTTTGTTTATTTCTTTCATAACTGCATTTACACCGCCAGCTCTATTGATATCTTCCATATGAACGGTGCTTAAACTTGGCGAAATCTTGGCAATATGGGCAACATTTCCAGAAATGGTATTAATGTCTTGCAGTTTAAAATCGACATTGGCTTCGTTGGCAATTGCAAGCATGTGTAAAACGGTATTGGTACTTCCGCCCATTGCCATATCTACCGCAAAGGCATTACGAACGGCATTTTCGTTTAAGATATTTTTCAATTTGAATTTCTCTATTAAATGCTGATCTTTAGCAATGTCACAGATTCTCCTTGCTGCTTCGCGATACAATTGTTCGCGTTCTGGTGTCTGAGCCAAAATAGTTCCGTTTCCAGGCAGTGCAATTCCCATTGCTTCCATCAAGGTATTCATAGAATTTGCGGTAAACATTCCAGAACAGCTTCCTCCGCTCGGGCAGGCGTTACATTCAATATCGTACAACTCTTCGTCAGAGATTTTTCCAGCTTCGTGTTTTCCAACCGCTTCAAATGCTGTTGCTAAGTCAATTGCTGTTCCGTTTTTAGTGTAACCTTTAGACATTGGTCCACCGCTTACAAAAATAGTCGGAACATCAACGCGTAAAGCGCCCATGATCATTCCTGGAACAATTTTGTCACAGTTTGGAATTGCGATCATGGCATCCAATTTATGCGCATTCATTACGCTTTCTATAGAGTTGGCGATAATTTCACGACTCGGAAGCGAGTACAGCATTCCGTCGTGTCCCATTGCAATTCCGTCATCAATTCCAATTGTATTGAATTCAAAAGGAACGCAGCCATTGGCTCGAATTTCTTCTTTGATAATTTCAGATACTTTATTTAAGAAAAAATGTCCCGGAATAATTTCGATAAACGAATTGGCCACTCCGATAAAAGGTTTGCTGAAATCTTCGTTTTTCAAGCCCGTAGCTCGCAATAAGGATCTGTGAGGAGTTCGTTGAACGCCTTTTTTTACTTCATCACTTCTCATGATAGAAAATGTTTTTTAATGTTGTTTTTTTGTCTTTTGATAGTTAACAGATTGTTTAGATCTGTGATTTTATCCTGCTTAATGTTTCTGGCGAAATATTAAGATATGCGGCAAGATTGGCATTGGACAATCTCTGAATAAGTTCTGGGTTGTTTTTAAGAAGGTTTCGATACCGTTCGGCAGCATTTTGTGTCAACAAACTGCTAAGTTTTGAAGTAATAACCGTTAGACCATATTCTAGAATATAGATATACATTTTGTCCCATTGCGGAATGGTGTTGCGAAGATGAAAAAAATCGTCATAAGAAATTGCCAAAAGCTCCGAAGCTTCTACAGCTTCAATATATTCTGTACTTGGTTCTCTAGAAATAAAACTAACAATTGAAGTTAGAAAAGTACCTTCAAAAGCCATAAAACGAGTCGTGATATTATGATCTTCGGTGCTGTAATACAATCGCAGGCAACCTTTTTTTATAAAATAGATTTTATCTGCCACGTTTCCACTTTTAAGCAGCGGTTCATTCTTTTTTACTTGTATTAATTTAAAGCGGGAAAGAATGGTGTTAAGGTCATCGTTTTCCAGTTGTAATCTGCTTTGAATTAAGGTCTCAAGTTCACTCATCATTTCTCAAAAATTAATCATTTCCAAAAATAAAGCTAATAAGGGAGAAAAACATTGACGAATGTCAAAATCGGTTTAAGAATGAATATAAATAAAACTTTACGCCTTAATGAGCAATTTTTCGATGGATGGAAAAAGAGACTTAAAGTATAATCTCGAAAAGCCGCTAATGCGCAAAGTTTTGAAGTTTTAATCTCCTCAAATCTGCAGAATCTGCGTGAAACAAAAACAAATCTGTAATTTAGTAAAATGAAAATCGAACTGAAACAATCTTCTTTTCTTGAAAAGGGAATCAACGAGCCGTATTACAACATTTTAATGTTTGATGGAAAAGCGGCTTTTTCTGTTGATTTAACCGATTACGAATGCCAAGGAAAATGCCTTTTATTTTTAACGCCATATCAGTTATTGCAATGGAAAAGTTCGACTGCATCTTTCATAAATGTTCTCAGTTTTCATGGCGATTTTTACTGTATTGAATACCATAAAAAAGAAGTGGCCTGCAACGGAATTTTATTCAATGATATTTATAGCGAACCTTTTGTGACGGTTTCTGATTTTATTTATGAAGAAATCACGAGCATTATGGAAAGAATGAAAAGGGTAGAAGACTCTAAACTCGATTATGATAATTCGATTCTAAAATCGTATTTACAGGTTATTCTCGCCTTGAGCAGCAAAGAAAAACAGCTCAAAATGTCACCACAGATTCAGGAATCTATTGGAAATGCTGATATTTTGAAATTTCAGCATTTGTTAGACACTCATTTTCTTGAAGCCAAAGAAGTCGCTTTTTATGCTTCTAAGTACAATTTAAGTGTGAATACTTTCAGTAAAAGAATCAAAAAGCATTTCGGAAAATCGCCTTCTCAGCTTATTCAGGACCGAATTGTTTTGGAAGCCAAGAAACAACTGCATTTAACAACGAAGACGATAAAAGAAATTGCAGACGATCTTAATTTTGAAGACGAATTTTATTTCAGCCGATATTTCAAGAAAAGTGTGGGCATTTCGCCTAAAGAATTCCGAAAAGAAGTTGGCATTTCTATCGTGGCAAAATAGTCCATGAAAACTCCTTTTAGTCCATTTTTATCCAGATAGCAGTATAGTAATTTTGGTATGTATTTAAAACAGAATCAAAATGGAAAAATTTATACGATTTATTGCTGGTGGACAAAACAACTTTATTCACTTTTTAAGAATTGCCATATTTGTTGTAATGGCTTGGATTGGCGGATTAAAAGCTTTTAAATATGAAGCTGACGGAATTGTTCCGCTAGTTGCCAATAGTCCGTTTATGAGTTTCTTTTATAAAGATGCCAATAAACAAGTTGTGAATGAGGATGGTAAAACCGTCAAAGCCTATACACTTTACAAAAACGCTGAAGGTAAAACTGTGGAGAAAAACATTAAATGGCACGAAACCAACGGAACCTATATTTTCTCTTACGGATTAGGAACTGTTATTGTGACCATTGGCTTGTTGGTGCTTTTGGGAATTTGGTATCCTAAAATCGGCTTTCTGGGTGGACTTCTAACGTTCGTAATGGCATTTGTAACCTTATCGTTTTTAATTACAACACCCGAAGTTTACGTTCCGAATTTGGGCGGAGATTTTCCAACACCAGAATTTGGTTTTCCGTATCTTTCTGTCGGAGGCCGTCTGGTTCTCAAAGACATTATCATGATGAGCGGCGGATTGATTGTAGCTTCAGACAATGCAAAGGAAATTTTAAAACGATTTTACGCTTGATCAAAATAAAAAAAGCTGGGCAAGGGCTCAGACTTGCACAGCTTTTTGCAAAAACTCAAAACTAATTATTCGTATTTTAAATACGTAAGCACATTAATAGAAAGCGTGCTTTGCGGGATTAGTTTCACGCAGATTTTACAGATTCTAGCAGATTTTTTAAAATCTAAAAAACATCTGCCTAATCTGCTTAAATCTTATCAAATCTGCGTGAAATAAAAAAACTTAAAACTAATTATTCGTATTTTAAATATTTAAACACATTAATGCAAAGCGTGCTTTGTGGATTAGTTTCACGCAGATTTTACAGATTTTAGCAGATTTTTAAAATCTAAAAAACATCTGCCTAATCTGCTTAAATCTTATCAAATCTGCGTGAAATAAAAAAACTCAAAACTAATTATTCATATTTTAAATATTTCAGGACATCTACTTTTGTTGCCTGATAGGCTTTTGCTAAAACTATGCATAAGGTTAGAAATAATAAAAGCAAAAAGGAAAGTAGAAACGGCAGCATCGGAATTTCGATTCTAAAAGCAAAATTATTCAGCCATTTCTGCAATAAAACATAGGCAGGAAATACGGCAATAAGAAAACCTATTGCACAGTAAACTACATATTGTTTAGACAGTTCTTTTAATAAGATATTGGTTTCTGCGCCCAAAGTTTTTCGAATCGCAATTTCTTTCATTCTTCTTTGAATGGAATAAGATGCTAAAGCAAATAATCCAAAAAGGGCAATAAGAATCACAATTACATTGAGTAGAGAAAACAGATTTTTCTGCTTTACATAAGACTCGTAGGTTCTAGCATATTCCTTATCGACAAAATCATATTTAAATGGATATTCTGTGTCGATTTTTGACCATAATTTTTCTATGCTTGCAATGGTATTTTCGGAGTCATCCATTTTTAATTTAATGAAAACTTTGTTGATGTCACGCGCCATTCCTAAAGTCTTTAAATGAAAAAAGGAGATGGGAGGCACTTGCATTTCTGGACTTAATAAATTAAAATCTTTTACAATACCAATGATTCGTAATTTTTGTCCTCGTATGATCAATTCTTTACCAATTGGGTCTTTAATATTCATCTGTTTTAAAGCACTTTCATTTATGATAACCGAATTGATAGTGTCAGAAGCTAGTTTTCGATCAAAATTTCTCCCTTTTACCATTTTAATATTGAGCATCTCCAACATGCCATAATCTAATGCAATTGTTCGTTCTTTAAAAAGTTCATCATTATAGAGAACGGGATTGATAAAATTATCAGAACCGTCAAAAGCAATAAGACCAGTCGAAATTTCCTGAACACCTTTTATTTTACTGAGCTGTTGTTTTATGAGACTGTATTTGCTGTAAATATTTTTTTCTACATTTTGGTTTTCATATTCTCCTGGCGGAAAATTTAATGCTACAGAAATGACCTGATCTCCTTTAAAACCAAGATCTTTATTTTGTAAATACCTGATTTGTTCATAAACAATATAGGAACCAATTATAAAGAAAGCAGCAATTGCAAATTGAAAAATCAGCATTCCATTGCGCAACCAGATTCCGTTTTTGCTTCTTCCAAAATTTCCTTTTAAAACTTTCAAAGTTTCAAAATTGGCTACGTAAATAGATGGAAGTAAGCCAGCTGTAAATACTGTAATTATAAAAATTAGAATTAATTGCCAGTAAAATTGATTGCCCAATAGAATGAGATTTTTGTTTAAGAAATTGTTGTAAAACGGCAAGGCTATTTCTACAATAACTAAAGCCAATAGAATTGAAAATGAAGTTATTAAAACTGTTTCAAAAAGGAATTGATAGATAATATTTGTTTTGGAAGCGCCTGTAATTTTTCTCACGCCAACTTCTTTAGCTCTTTTTACAGCATTTGCGGTAGCGAGATTAATATAATTAATAATTGATAAAATGAGAATCAAAATGGATAAACCCATCATAATCATTAAAAATTGATAATTGCCTCTGCCTTCAGGATAACCGTCTGTTATTGACTGTAATCTGGCTTTCGAAAGCGGTTCTATTACGACATTAAAATATCCTACTTTCTTTCCCATGTCTTCAAACGTAAAGCCTTCTTGTTTTGCTAAGCGTTTGATGAAATCGTAATTATAGATTCGTTCCAGTTTTTTTCTTGTAATTTCAACTTTTGACGGATCTTTAACTTTTAGCAATAATTTAAAAACAAACGGATTTATTACAGAGTAATCCATCTCTTTCTCAATTGTATTGATTATAACATTTGGCGCGATCGATGAGTTTCCCGGAATTCGATAAACTGCGCGAACAGAAAATACTTGATTAAAGCATTCAATTTGTTTTCCAATTGGATTTTCGTTTCCAAAGATTCTTTTTGCAATATTATCTGAAATCGCAATGCTAGAATCGTCTTTAATGGACGAAACAGCATTTCCTTTTATGATTTCAAAAGGAAAAAAGGAAAAAAAGTTGCGTTGTACATTAATAATTTTATCTACAAATTCTTTCTTTCCTTTGTAAACAATTTTATCTTTTTGATACCAATCTTCCCCATACATTGCGGTTTCAATATTTGGATCTGCATCCAAAGCTGGTTTCAAAAATAAAGCACATTCTGACCAAGATGTCATGCCACTTAATTGCACTAAAACCTGATACACCTTATCTTTTTCTGGATTCCAAGAATTGTAGTTTTGTTCGTCGTTCCAATACAAAAGCGCGAAAATTAAGCCTGAAATTCCTATTGATAATCCGAGAATATTGAGGGCAGTAAAAAGCTTACTGTGTTTGATTTGATAGATAAATGTATTGATCCAGTTCTTTAGCATTTTGTTGGTGTTTTTATGGTTGGGTGGTTAGTTTCATATAGATTTGCTTCGCCTGTTTGCTATCACTCGGGTTGCCGATTCTAGCAGATTGTTTTTAATCAAAAAATAGTCTGCTAGAATCTGTCAAAACCCTATTAACCAGGTAACTATGGGAAGTGTGAAATAAAAAAGCAAATGAGTTACTCGTATTTTAAATATTTCAGCACATCTACTTTGGTTACTTGATAGGCTTTTGCTAAAACAATTGTAAGGGTTAGAAACAACAGTGATACAAAAGCAAAGAAAAACGGCAGAGGCGGAATAGTAATTCTAAAGGCAAAATTTTCAAGCCATTTTTCTAGCAGTAAATATGCTGGAACCATTCCGATTAAGAAACCTATTACACAGTAAAGCACATACTGTTTGGACAGTTCTTTCAGCAAAATAGTGGTATCTGCGCCGAGCGTTTTTCTAATTGCAATTTCACGCTGTCTTCTTTCCATTGAAAAAGAGGCTAGAGAGAATAATCCGAAAACGGCAATTAAGATTACGATGATATTTAGCAAACCAAATAAATCTCTCTGATTCTCGTATTTTTTGTAGGTTCGAGCATAATTTTTATCTACAAAATTGTATTCAAAAGGATATTCAGAGTCTATTTTTTGTATCCATAATTTGTTGATTCCTGCGATGGTTTCCTTCATGTTGTCTGGTGAAACTTTGACAAAAATATGGCGTATATCGTCTTTGACTCCGTTGATTTTTGTGACATAAAAAAACATCATTGGACCAATTTGGCTTTCCATTCCGAAGTAATTAAAATCATTTACAATTCCGACTACTTTTACTTTTTGATCTCTCCATACGAGTGTTTTATTCAAAGGGTCTTTTTCGAGAAGTAGTTTTGCGGCAGTTTCATTTAACAAAACAGATGAAATACTGTCGGATGAAAAAACAGGATTTAATTTTCGACCTTTTAATATTTTCACACCCAGCATATCGAGCATTTCAAAATCCATTGCCATTTCTTGTATCAAAAAAGGAGGGATGTTTTTGTAACTCGCACTTGACCAGGAATTTTCTTGAGTTCCCATGGCAAATAAAGCTGTAGAAACCGCTTCTACACCGTTTATTTTACCAATCTCTTGTTTAATTCTTTTATAGCGTTCATATTGTGTTACATCTTTTTTTGGTTTAAAAGTAATGTCTAAAACCTGAGCTCCTTGAAAACCAAGATCTTTCTCAGCCATAAAATTAACTTGTTTGTACACAATAAAAGATCCGATAATGAAAAAAGCAGCTACCGCAAATTGCAAAACCAACATTCCGTTACGGAGCCAGATTCCTCTTTTACTGCGAGAAAAATTGCCTTTTAAAACTTTTAAAGCTTCAAAATTTGAAACATAAACCGCAGGTAGAACTCCAGAAGCTACAATTACAAGTAAAGTGATTAAAATTAATTGAATGTAAAACTGAGAACCAATTAAAACCAGATCTTTATCAAGAAAAGAATTGTAAACAGGAAGCGAAATTTCGACAATTACCAAAGCTAATAGAACTGAAAAAATGGTAGTTAAAGCGGTTTCAAAGATAAATTGCGATACAATTTGTCCTTTTTTTGCGCCAGTAATTTTTCTAACACCAATTTCTTTTGCTCTTTTTATGGCGTTTGCCGTAGCGAGATTAATGTAATTTACAATTGAAAGCGATAAAATCAAAATAGATAATCCCATTAAAATAATAATGTACTGCAGTTTTCCGCCTTCTTCAGGAAAAGGAAAATTGCCTTTGTACATTCGTGCTTCAGACAGCGGAAGCAAACTTGATTTTACAGGTTCTCCATACTTTTTTATAAACTCAGCAATTGGTAAACCTTCTTGTTTTGCATACACTTTGGTGCAATTATCAAAGAAAAGCTGATTGATCGTTTTTATTACTCCTGGAGTTGCTTTGGGATTTTTTATTTTAAGGACAAGTCCGTAATGATAGCTCCATTCGTTTTTTGTTCTTTTTAAATCGTCTTCAATTAAGGTAGTAATGGCATTTGGCATTACCGAAGATTTTTGTGATAGTTTATAGACGCCTCTAACGGTAAAAATCTGTCCTTCATACTTTACCAGTTTTTCTAACGGGTTTTCATTTCCAAATAATCGCACGGCAGTTTCCTCAGATAAAGCAATACTGTTTCTGTCTTGAAGAGCTGTTTTCGCGTTTCCATACATAAATTGAAAAGGAAAAAAGGAGAAAAAATTACTTTGAGCCGTAAAAATTTTGCTGATCATTTCCTTTTTGCCATTATACGAAATAACATCTCTCGCATAATCGCCATAGAAATAACAGTAACTGTCTAAATCTGTAGAAACAGCTTTTAGCATTGGCCCTGTCGTTGCAGCGTTTGATGTCCAGACATTATTATTGCCAATGTCATTTAAGACCGAATAAACTTGATCTTTTTCGGGATTCCACTGATCGTAAGAATGCTCGTCGTTCCAATAGAGAATGGCAAAAATTAAAGTGGCCATTCCTATTGATAATCCTAATATATTCAAAATCGAAAACAGTTTGTTGTTTTTGATCTGATAAATAAATGTGTTAATCCAATTTTTAAGCATCTTACTCGTATTTTAAGTATTTTAAAACATCCACTTTTGTTACTTGATAGGCTTTTACTAAAACTATTGTCAGTGTAAGGAAAAGCAAAGACACAAAAGCAAGAAAAAAGGGTAGAAGAGTGATATCTATTCGGAATGGGAAATTTTTAAGCCATTTCTGCAGTAATAAATAAGCAGGAACAATTCCGATTAAGAAACCAATTATACAGAAGATCACGTATTGTTTAGACAATTCTTTCAGTAAAATATTGGTTTCAGCGCCAAGTGTTTTTCTTATTGCAATTTCTTTTAATCTTCTTTCCATAGAAAAAGAAGCTAGGGCAAACAGCCCGAAAACGGCAATTAGAATTACAACAACATTCAATAAAGCAAATAAGTTTCTTTGATCTTGGTATTTTTTATAAGTGCGCGCAAAATTTTTGTCTACAAAACTATATTCAAAAGGATATTCGGCATCTACATTTTTGACCCAGAAATTCTTTAGCGAAGCAATAGTCTGATCCATATTTCTAGGAGAAACCTTTACTGTAATAGATTCGATGTTTCTCTGTGTCCATTTTTGGGCATTGATATGAAAGAAGATCATCGGACTAATTTCTTTATCAAGACCAGAACAATGGAAGTTCTTTACAACTCCGACCACTTTATATTTTTCGCCCTGCCAATCGATGATTTTGTCCACAGGATTTTTTTCGTTCATTGTTTTAGCTGCCACTTCGTTCAGTAAAACATTAGAAATCGTATCAGAAACTAGTTTATCGGTCAGGAATCTTCCTTTTAGCAGTTTAACGCCTAACATTTCCAGCATTCCAAAATCTGAACCCAATTGCTGAATGATAACTTCCGGATTATTTTTATAATGCAAACCGCCTCTGGAGCTCCAATCACTTCCAATAGAAAAAGCAGCCGCAGAAACCGCTTCAACACCTTGAATTTTCTTCAGTTCTTGTTTTATGCTTACGTATCGCTCAAATTGACCTTTGTCTTTTTGTTCCCTAAAAGAGATATTCATTAACTGTGATCCATTAAAGCCTAAATCTTTTTCTACCATAAATTGAACTTGCTGATACACAACAATAGAACCGATGATAAAGAAAACAGCAATCGAAAATTGTAAAACAAGCATGGCATTTCTAAGCCATAAACCATTTTTGCTGTGCGAAAAATTTCCTTTTAGAACATTCAAAACCTCAAAATTTGAAATATAAACCGCAGGAAAAACGCCGCTTACAATAACCACAAGGATAAAGATTACAACAAGCTGAAGATAAAACTGAGATCCCGCAAGAACCAATTCTTTGTTTAAAAACTGATTGTAAAATGGCAGAGAAACTTCGACAATTACGAGTGCCAATAATAAAGCAAAAAGCATGGTCAAAGCAGTTTCAAATACAAATTGAAGCACAATCTGTCTTTTTGTAGCACCAATAATTTTTCTCACACCCACTTCTTTTGCACGTTTTATAGCATTAGCGGTAGCTAAATTGATATAATTGACAATTGACAGCAATAAAATGACAATAGATAATCCCATTAAGATTCGTAAAAACTGAAGGCTTCCTGTTCCTTCTGGAAATGGATAGCTTTCATTGTGGAGCCTAGAATTTTCAAATGGAACTACTATGGTTTTCAAAGGTTCTCCGTATGTTTTTATAAATAGTTCAAGCGTCATGCCTTCATTTCGTGCCTGTCTTTTATAATTTTTTTCTAAGAATATTTCATCTAGCGCTTTTTTTACCAGTGGAGCGTCATTCTTTTTTTTCAGTTTTAGCATTAAACCATAATTGAAGCCCCAATGATCTTTATTTCTTTCAAGACTTTCTTCAATGCTGTTAGTAACCACGTCAGGCATGACAACCGATTTTCCAGGTATTTTATAAACACCACGAACTATATAGGTTCTGTCATCATATTTTACCTGTTTTCCGATTGGATTTTCATTCTTAAAAAATTTAAAAGCAGTTTCTTCAGAAAATACAATGCTTTGAGGTTCTTGAAGCACAGTATTCGGATTGCCGTATTTGAATTGATATGGAAAAAAAGAAAAGAAACTCTTTTGTGCAGAAAAAATCTTATCTACAATTTCTGTTTTGCCATTATATTGAATCGTCTCCTTTGAGTAATAATCAGTAAAATAGCAATAATTTTCTACATATGGAGTAGACGATTTTAGAAGTGGCGCTGTAATAGCAGAGTTTGTAGCAAAAATATTTCCTTTTCTCACATTATTCATAACAATAAATGTTTTATCCTTCGACGGATTCCATTTATCATACGAATATTCGTCGTTCCAGTACAGCGTTGCAAAGATTAGTCCTGCAATTCCGATACTTAAACCAAGAATATTTAAGATGCTGAAAAGCTTGTTATGCTTTAATTGATATATAAATATATTAATCCAATTCTTTAGCATAAACTAGTTGTTAGCAGTTACCAAAACGTCCACATTTCTATGATTTACTTTTTCAGAAAGGATTTCGCCATCTTTCATTAAAATAGTTCTTTGCGAAAAAGAAGCATCGTAATCGGAGTGTGTTACCATCAAGATTGTCGAACCGCTGGCATGAAGATCGGTTAGTAATTCCATAACCTCATTTCCGTTTCTGCTGTCTAGATTTCCTGTTGGCTCATCGGCTAGAATAATTTTCGGATTATTGATTAAAGCTCTCGCTACGGCTACACGCTGTTGCTGTCCGCCCGAAAGTTGCTGTGGAAAATGTTTCAATCTGTGCGCGATTCCCAAAATTTTCGCCATCTCGTTTACGCGTGATTTTCTTTCGGCAGATGGAACATTGTTATAAATTAAAGGCAATTCGATATTATCGAAAACAGATAATTCATCAATTAAATTGAAATTCTGGAAAATGAATCCGATGTTTTCTTTTCGGGCTTGCGCTCTAGATTTTTCCTTCAAACCTACCATTTCCTGATCAAGAAGTTTATAACTTCCGCTAGAAGCACTGTCTAGCAATCCAATAATGTTTAATAAAGTCGATTTTCCACTTCCAGACGGCCCCATAATCGATACAAAATCGCCTTGATTGATAGTTAACGAAATTTCACTTAATGCTTTGGTTTCTAATTCCTCAGTTCTAAATACTTTTGAAAGTTTGGTAATTGTAATCATAATTTGACTGTTTTAATTTTTGATTGATTGATTATTTGATTTTTTTTAATTGCATTTTGATTGTGTCTTTATACAATACCATATTCCACTGCATAGAATTGCTGTCGAAATTATTAATTTGAACAGGAATTGTATCGGGATTCTGCAAGTTTCTTTCATACGAAATCACTTTAAAGGTATTTTTTATATTATCAAATCGATATTTCATGAATATTGATGCGCTGTCGACATACATATTTGGATTTGGACAGAAAAAAATCTTCTCTCTTTCTTCAATATAAATGGTTTTCCATGCAGAACTATCTTTTTCCCATGCATTGTCAGGGATTATTTTGCCATTGCGCGATATGCTTTCAACTTTCCATTTTCCAAAATATCTTTTAGAAAGCTGAACTTTATGGCTGTAATAAAGTACAAATAAACAGGGTATTATTATACAAAAGGCTCTTGCAGAATTACGCAATGCTTTATTTTTTACTATAGAATAATCTTTTGAAGAATGATTAAATAAAGCAATTATGTTTTCTTTATACTGCCATAATAAATAAGCTAAACCTAGCATAATTATTATTGAGGTTAAGCAAGTAATGGGACCAATATTATAAAATAGATTAATCAGTAAAATATTGAACATTACTGGCATAAGCATTACTAATCCGAGTAAAATAGATCGTCTGAATAATAATGCGATACCTCCCGCAATTTGCAATATGGCAACTATTATCGAAAGTCCATAAGAATAACCATAGTATTTCCAAGTAAGTTCTTGACCTGTAAGGGTACTTGCCAAAGAATCATTTATGTGATAAGAAAATGAAAAGTTAACGTCGATAATCTTTTCAAAACCAAAAATGCAAACATGAAAGGCAATCCAAAATCGTAATAATTCAATAAGTAGAGTCTTGTATTTTTCGGAATTTATGTTATTGTTTTTTTCTTTATAATTCCAATAGAATGAAAATAGAAACGAAAATAAAATGGCAGCTAATAAACTCAACATTCCTGCTGCATTTATAAATTTTGTGAGATTATATGGGAGAATAGGTAATATCACAAAAAGTAAGGCATTTACTCCGCCTACGATTGAGAGGAAACTTAAATAAAATTTTGATAACCAATTAGATTGAATTGTTAAATGATTGGACGTCATGAAAGATAGTGGTTTTAGTTGTTTTATTTTTTAGGTTTTAAAATATTTACAATGTGTAATCGCTATTTATTTTGTTATTTTTACTTCCGAAAGGGGTTAATAATTAGTGATTTACAAGTTCTAATGTGATTTTCGTGCCAGTAAATTAAACATTGTAAACACCTTGTTTTTAAGGGATTATTTTTCAATAAAAATTTAAACTGTCCATAAGTGGACACCTTTCGTCCAAAACTGAACAATAATGAAAAAGACCAACGCATCTATTTTAATCATCGACGATCAGGAAGACATTCTTTTTGCATCAAAAGTCTATCTGAAAAAGTATTTTGAAAACATTTATACCCTCAATAATCCAAAAAATATTGTCGAATTATTGGCAAAAAATGCCATTGATGTTGTCCTTTTAGATATGAATTATAGATTAGGATTTGAAGATGGAAGGGAAGGTTTGTATTTATTAAAAGAAATAAAAACGCTTTCGCCTAAAACAGTGGTAATTCTAATGACGGCTTTCGGAAAAGTAGAAACGGCTGTTGAAGGTTTAAAATCGGGTGCTTTTGATTATATCTTGAAACCTTGGGAAAATAAAAAGCTTTTAGAATCGGTAAAGCAAGCTGTAGATAAAGCCCGAAAAGAACAGAAGAAAACTAAAGAGGTTGAGATAAAAGAGGACTTTTTTGTTGGCAGTTCTGAAATTATAAAAAAGGCTTATTCGCTGGCAGATAAAGTCGCAAAAACCGATGCTAATGTTTTGATTCTAGGTGAAAACGGAACAGGAAAATTTGTTCTAGCACATCATATTCATACCCAATCTGAAAGAAAAAATCAGCCTTTTGTTGCAGTTGATTTGGGGTCTTTAAATTCGAATATTTTCGAAAGCGAATTATTTGGTTATGCCAAAGGCGCTTTTACCGATGCTAAAACGGATACAGCGGGACGTTTTGAAATGGCGCAAAACGGAACCATTTTTTTGGATGAAATAGGAAATGTACCACTTCATTTGCAATCAAAATTGCTTCAAGTCATTCAGACAAAAACCGTAACAAGGTTGGGAGAAACGAAAGCAAGACCTTTGAATGTTAGAATTATTACAGCAACCAATTTGAACTTAAAACTAGAAGTTGCCGATAAAAACTTCCGTGAAGACTTGTATTATCGCATAAATACGATGGAAATTGTTTTGCCTCCGCTAAGGGAAAGGCACGAAGATAAGATTCCGCTTGCCGAATATCTTTTGGATAAAATGATTGAAAAATATAACCGTGACGAAATTACTTTTGATAAAAAAGTCTTGGAACAGATTGAAAAACACGCATGGAATGGAAACATTCGAGAAATGGAAAATAAGATTGAACGTGCAGTTATTCTTTGCGAAAATAACACCATAACGGTTTCTGATCTCGATTTAGAAACGATAACGCCTTACGAGGAAAACTCAGATGATATTCAGCTTTCGTCGGTTGAAAAAGCAACGGTTGAAAAAGCACTTCTCAAAAACAACAACAATATCAGCAAAACGGCCGAAGAACTGGGCTTGTCAAGAGGTGCATTGTACAGACGTTTGGAGAAATTTAATATCAATATCGATTAATTATGTTAAGGACTTTACAAACTTACAAACTCCTTTTTCTGCGATTAATTTTTATCGTGATCGGAATTGAATTGTCGCTCTATTTCTTTAGAATTGGTTTGCTTTTTACAGGAATTTTTGGCCTTTGCATGGTTTTTCTGTTGGGCAGAGAAATGTATTTTTATGTTAGAAATATGGTCTTGATTTATAACAAAACCATTTCTTCGATATTGCAGGATGATTTTAGTTCTGATTTTTCTAAGCATAAATTCAACAGTACTTATAATGAGCTGTTCACTTTGTATGAAACCTTAAAAAACAAACAAAATGAGCAAGTTACAAGAGATATTATTTACCGTTCGATTTTAAACAACATAGAATCGGGTGTTATTATTTTGCAGAAACAAGAAAAAGATTGGAGTATTTTTTTGATGAACGATTATTTTTCGAGTCATTTTAATGTCCCGAAAGTTTCGAAATGGAGATATCTTAAAAATCAGCTGCCGTCTTTGTGTGAAATAATCGAAGAAGATGATTTTCACGAAATTAAAACTTCAATCGAGATTAGTATAAATGAACAAAGCAAACAGACCTTTGTTTTGCAAGCTTCACGAACTGAAATTTTCGAACAGGATTATTTTATTGTTTTGCTAGATTCGATTCAGAATGTGGTAGAGAAAAAAGAAAAAGATGCGTGGATTAATTTGATGAAAGTGATTTCACATGAATTGCTAAATTCTATAACGCCAATTCGTTCGATTTGCCAGAATTTGGAGGATTTAGTAGAGCAAGATTCGCTTTCGACAGAAGACTTAGAAGACATAAAAAACAGTGTGCAGACGATGCTGAGACGAAGCGATCATTTACAGAAATTTGTTGAGGGGTATAGAAAACTGGCCATGCTTCCTTCGCCTAAAAAAGAAAAAACAGAATTGCAGTATCTGGTTGACAATTGTATTCAGACTATGAATCCCTTGTTTAAGAAAAATAATATCGAAGTAACCAATGCCGTTGCCCAAAACATTTTGATCAATGTCGATTCTCAACAGATAGAACAAGTGATAATCAATTTATTGACCAATTCGATTAATGCTTTAGAAAACAGCAGTCTGAAGCAAATTTCGATTTCGGCGGAAGCCAAAAACAATCGTGTTTTTATAAAAGTTTCAGACTCTGGAAAAGGAATCGAAAAAGAAATTGAAGAAAAGATATTTCTTCCGTTTTTCACCACCCGAACCGAAGGAGCAGGAATCGGACTTACTTTGTCTAAAAATATTATTGAGGCGCACGGCGGTTATATTTCGTATAAAAGCGAAAACAATAGCACTGTTTTTGAGATTTCTTTGGTTGAAGATTAACAGAACAACGTTTAAAAAGTGTTTTTAAAATTCGGCTAATTTTTTTTGTTTAAATTTGTGAAAGAGGAGTTGCCAAATTGACTCTTATAAATAAAATAATACTAAATTAATGAGTACAAATCCAACTTCTGCAATAGCTTCTAGTTTTCTTAATGATCTAAAAACACGAACTGCTGATTCTCATAAAAAATTAGAAGAACTTCCTGTTTCAAAGTCCATTATGTCGCCAGACATGAAAATTGAGGAATATGCGAAATACTTAAATTTGATGCATGATGTTCATCAAGATACAGAGGAAACTATTTTTCCTTTGTTTGCTAACCTGACTGACGATTTAGAACAAAGAAGAAAAAAACAGCTTATAGAAGCAGATCTTTCATTTTTAAATTACGAATTGACTCCTTCAGAGAAAGTTTTTAAGATCGAAGAAATTTCAGTTCCTTTTGCACTTGGTATTTTATATGTGGTTGAAGGTTCCACACTGGGCGGAAGATTTATTTTAAAAAATGTTTCAAAAGTACCGCAACTTTCAGTAGATAAAGGCGTTTCTTATTTTAATGGTTATGGAGAAAAAACAGGAAGTTTCTGGAAATCTTTCTTGAATTTTCTTTCTGAATACGAACAAGAAAATAATTGTGGAGATAGTATTATAGAAGGAGCTGTATTTGCTTTTGATAGTATTTATAATCACTTTGAGAGCAAATAAAAAGAATGAAATTTAAGGATATAGTTAATCGCGATATCGTTACGTTAACCAACTGTGAGCATGAACCTATACACATACCAGGTCAGATTCAGCCTCACGGTTTTTTGCTTGGTATAACACTGCAATGGAAAATAGATTTCTGTACAGAAAATGTTGTTGCTTATTTTGGTATTTCGCACACTCAAATGTTAGGAAAAGATTTTGCAGCAGTTTTTGGAGTTACCGCCGAAAATGAAATTTTAGCTTACACAAACGGAGATGAGTTTAAAGACGCTTTTCCTCTTGAGATAGAATTGTTGGGTAGCTTATTTCAAATAAACATTCATAAAAGTGAAGGAATTTACATTCTTGAAGCTGAATTACTATTTGCAGATCAAGAAAAACTCGCTGATGCTTACAAACAAACGATTCAGTTTGTAAGTCAGATGAATAAAACTACTTCGCTTAAAGATCTTTGCGCCCTTGTAGCACAAGGAACGCGCGAAATAACGGGTTATGATCGTGTAATGATTTATCGTTTTGATGAACAATATAACGGAGAAGTTTTTGCTGAAGATTGCAGAGAAGATTTAGAACCTTTTTTAGGATTGCATTACCCTCATACCGATATTCCAGCCCAAGCAAGAGAATTATATATTAAGAATCTGTTGAGGCTGATTGTAGATATTGATTATGAGCCTGTTCCAATTTACACGGTTGATGATAAAGAGGGGAAAAATCTCGATTTAAGTCTTTCTATTTTAAGAAGTACATCGCCTATTCACGTAGAATACTTGAAAAATATTGGAGTTGGCGCAACATTGACGATTTCTCTTATTCATCATGGAAAATTATGGGGATTAATTGCCTGTCATCATTATTCAAAGAAAAATATATCTCCTGAAATTAGGCTTGCAGCAAAACTTCAGGGACAGTTTATTACTTCTCAAATCGATATTAGACAATCTAATGATGAGTATCTTAGTGCCCAGAAAACGAATTTAGCATTAGAACAGTTGACTAGCTTGGAGCTTCCTGTTTTAAAAGAGTCTTTAGAAAAAATTGTTAGTGCACCACAATTGTTAGAAATCGCAAATGCTTCTGGTGTATCTATTATTACTAGAGATAAAATCTATAAAAATGGTTTAACGCCATCTGATGAACAAATTATTGATTTACTCAGACATCTCAAAAGTAAAAAGAATACTGATTTTTTCTCAACGAATAAGATTAGTGACCATTTTCCAGAATTTGATGAAAATTCTAATTTCGCTGGAATTATTTACCATTCACTAGGTAACAATGGGCATGTAATATGGTTTAGACCAGAAACGATTTCAGAAATTAAATGGGGAGGCGATCCAGAAAAAAGAATTGTAAAAGACAGTAAAGGACTCCATCCAGGAAACTCATACAATATTTATAAACAAATAGTAAAAAACCAAAGCAGTAACTGGAAACTCTATGAAATTAATGCTGCTTCTCAATATACTCATGCTTTATACAATCATTTGATTTTGATAATGTTAAGTGAAGAGGAAGAGAAGTATCGTAGTCAAAGTGAAATTTTGAAAGAAACCAATTCTGAGCTTGAAAACATCAACTGGATCAGTACGCATGATTTGCAGGAACCGTTGCGTAAAATTCAGCTTATTACTTCTAAAATGCTTTCGGAACTAGATGTTATTTCTACAGAATCAATTTCGAATTCTTTGCAGCGCGTTTCTAAATCTGCCAACAGAATGAGTGGCTTGCTGGAAGATATTCTGAAATATACCCGTATAAAAAACACAAGAGAGAAGCTGGAAGAAGTAGATTTAAACAAAATACTGAAGTCTACGATTAAAGAAATGCATGAAACTATTGCAGAAAGTCAAGCCATCATTGAGCATGAAAATCTTCCGGAAGTTCACGCTATCAGTTTTTTAATGCGCCAGTTGTTTAATAATATTCTTCAGAATTCAATCAAATATGCTTCCTCAGAAAGACAGCCTAAAATTGTAATCACAGCTTCTCAGGAACCTGTTCTGATACACGATAGATACAAAGTATATTGTCACTGGGTTCGTTTCTCTGATAATGGTATTGGTTTTGAACAGCAATATGCAGAATCTATTTTTAAAGTTTTTACAAGACTTCACACGCAAGAACACTATACAGGTTCGGGCATTGGACTTGCTTTATGTAAAAAGATTATGCAGACAGTTGGAGGAGATATCCAAGCAGAAGGGAAACCAAATCAAGGTACCGATATTATTATTTATTTCCCTTGCGATCCCGAAGACACACTTTTGCCTTTGTAAATAAGTTTTTTTTCACGCAGATTCAGCGGATTTAAATAGATTATAAAATAAAATCTGCTTAAATCTTTTTAAATCTGCGTGAAATCTTTTAAAATATTAGTTTTTTCTAATCAGCATTTTTAATTTTTTACTTTTAAAATTGACTTCAGAAATAATAGTGGCCGAGAAAATTAAAGTTCCGCCCAAAAGCAGTCGCCATGAAAGGTTTTCTCCTAAAATGAAAAACGCTCCAATTGCCCCAAAAACAGGTTCGAACAAATAAATAACCGCTACACGTTCTGCCGATAAATAACGTTGTGAAATGTTTGAAACCGTGTACATAAATGCTGTAGAAAACAAAGCGCAGTAAACAGCACCCAGCCAAAACGTATCGTTTTTAGGCAACCAAACCGCTTGCGAATCTGTAAGTGCAATACAAAAAGTAAATAAAGCACAAAACGCAAACATAGGAACAATCGAGTACAAAAGATTTTTGGCAGCCGAATGTTTTTCGACAGAAATCAAATAAACGGCAAAAGCAAATGCGCCAGAGATGGTAAATAAATCGCCGACGTTTATGGTAAATTTATCTGTTATAGCAATAATAAATAATCCCGTTAAAGCAGTGAGAGCGGCAATCCAAATCTTTAAAGGCGTATTTGTTCTGTAAATCGCCAACTTCAACATCGGAATAATAATTACTGTTAGTCCTGCGATGAAAGAACATTGTGAAGCATCGGTATATTTTAATGCGGTCGTCTGCAATTGAATCCCTAAAAACATGGGAACGGCAAGTATAAAACCGGTTTTAATAGCTTCTCGATTAATGTCTTTAACGTATTTCCAAAAAACAATGCTCAATACCAGTACAGCAAGCAGGAAACGATAAAATAAAAAAATGTTGAGTGAAAAGTGGCCAATTGCCATTTTGGTAACGGAGTAAGAAACTCCCCAAAAGGCAGTGCCAAGAATTAATAGAAATAATAGTAGCTGTCTTCTTTCCATTTTAAATCAATACTTTTTTCATCATTAAATCAGTTTGTTCATCGTTGCCTAATCTAAAAATATGAGTGTCAAATTGTACAAAACCATTTTTAGTGTAGAAACTTACTGCTCTGAAATTCTTTTCCCAAACGCCTAGCCACATATACGAAGCTTTTATTTCTTCTGCAATTTCTTCTGCTTGAGCATATAATGCCTGTGCGATTTTCTTACCATGAAATTCCTTTGCGACATAAATACGTTCTATTTCTAAGGCATTTAAATCTTCTTTTTCGGTTTGAGCATCGGCTGTATTCAGTTTCAGGTAACCTACTACTTTTTCGTCTAAAACAGCTAAATAGAAATAGGATGACGGATTGTCCAGTTCGGCAGCCAATTTTGCTGTAGCGAAGCTTTCATCCAGATATTTTTTCATGTTTTCTTCGCTGTTTACATCGGCAAAGGTTTCAGAAAAGGTTTGTCGGCCAATAGCCTGAAGTTTAAAAACGTCATCGATTGTTGCTGGAATTATTTTTAGCGTGTTCATTTTTTGTTTCTTTAATGCGTTAAAAGCTGTTTTTTGTTTGCAATAAATGCGTAAATTGCATCAATGGATTTACAGCAGATTAAATATTTTTTGGCTTTAGCCCGCGAACTTCATTTCTGGAACACCGCCGGAAAAATGAATATTACACAATCGGCACTCAGCCGCCAGATTCAGTCTCTTGAGAATCAGCTTGGCGTTCAGTTGTTTGAACGTAACAAACGCAATGTCAAACTTACTGCTGCCGGTCAATTCTTAAAAGAAAAATGGGAGGTCGAATTGAGTAAACTGGAGTTTATTCATCAATCTGCCCGCCAGATTCAGTTGGGAGAGAGCGGTACGATTACCATTTCTCATCCCGATTCTATTTCGGCTTCTCTTATGCCCGAAATTTTGTCGCGTATTTCAGAAGCTTTTCCAAAACTAAAAATCAAACTGGTTCAGGTGCTGTACGAGAATCAGCAGGATTTTCTGCGAAATTATAAAATAGATCTGGCGATTACCAGAGATATTAATAATGCTAAAGACATTCAATCTCAAAAAATACATACCGATCATTTGGCTGTTGTGGTTCCAGCAGATCATCCGTATCAAACGCCTGAGGACCTGACCAAAGAAACACTTGCGTCTCAGAAGTTTATTTTACCAACCAATGATGAAGGCAGCAGTTATAGCGATATTATCCGAAGATTATTCCATTCTTTGGAGAACGCTCCAGAAGTATATCTTCATTCTGAATTTGGGTCTTCTATAATCGCTTTGGTTCGTAAGGGACTTGGAATCGCCATTTTACCCGATTCGTATGTCTTTCATGAAATTCCAGGAATCCGATTTATCAAATTACCGCTAGAAACCGATTTATATGTCAATTGGAGAACCGAAGATCATAATCCTGTGCTTTCCAATGTTTTAAAATTGATTATTCCGTAAATCTTTAAGCTCTCAGCATTCCGATATGCGGAATTCCATCTTCATCATACACTTCACCTTGTTCTACAAATCCCAAAGATTGATAGAACTTGGATAAATGGTATTGCGCACTAATTCGGATTGGACCTTTTCCAAATTTTTCTTCACATCCCGCAATCGAAGCTTCCATTAGTTTTACTCCTAAACCTAATCCGCGATGCGATCTTGCAATGACAACTCTTCCGATCGAAACTTCATCATACGATATTCCTTTTGGAAGTAAACGGGTCACACCTGCCAATTCGTTATCTACATAATACAACAAATGAAAACCTTTCTGGTCTTTATTATCCAAATCGAGATAAGGGCAGTTTTGTTCGACCACAAAAACGTCGCTTCTTAATCGAAGCATATTGTACAATTCGTGATTGGTTAATTCGTCAAAAGATTTAATGGAATGGCTGAATGTCATTTTTTTATTTAGGCTTTAATTTTTGACAAAGATAAAAGAGAGAATAATGATTAAAAATGCTATTTTTTTATCATGTGATGCTGGAATTGCATTAGTTTATTTAAATTCCAAATTTTAAATCCCAAATTCCAAACTGAAAACTTTGACAAAGTTATAGGAGCAGTTTGTGTCAACAGTTTGTCAATTGCGAGGAACGAGGAATCTGGGTTTGAAAGATTGGACTTTCGTTGCGGAGTTACTTGTGAAGATTTCTCCTTCGTCGAAATGACAAGATTGGGGGCTTAGTAGTGGGGAAATTTGATAAATAACGAGTTTAAAAACAAAAAAAACTTTGTCAAAGTTTCAAACTTTGACAAAGTTGAGGATAATTGTAAAAAATATTTTTAGTGAGAAACGGCCTTTAACCCAACAATAGAACCAACCAATGTTGCCAAGAAAAATAATCTCCAGAAGGCTGCAGGTTCTTTAAAAACAAAGATACCCACTAGAACCGTTCCTACAGCACCAATTCCTGTCCAGACAGCATAAGCAGTTCCTAGAGGAAGCGTTTCTGCAGCTTTCATTAATAAAAGCATACTTACCGTTAATGATATAAAGAAACCAATATACCAATAGTACATTTCGGTTCCAGTAGTTGCTTTTGCTTTTCCAAGACATGATGCGAAGGCTACTTCAAATAGACCCGCGATGATTAAAATAATCCAGTTCATATAGTTAAAATTTTGTGATGCAAAGTTCTTTTATGGAAATCAGAAAAAATTTAACAAATGATAAAAAATGAAGTTATTTTATTTCTGCACGTATTCTGCTTAAACTGACTTGTGTAATTCCTAAATAAGAAGCAATATGTCCTAGTTGAACTCTTTGAAGGAGTTCAGGATGGTCTTTCATTAATTCCAAATAGCGTTCAGAAGCATTTTTGAATTGTCTGGAAATCAAACGTTCTTCGGTTTTTATCAATTCTTTTTCGGCAAATTTTCGTCCCCAATTGGCTATGTGAACATCTTCATTAAAGAGTTTTCTTAGGTTTTCTGTTTTAAGTTCGTACAATTCGCAGTCTTCCAAAAGTTCAATGGTTTCATAACCCGGCTGATCTTCAACATAACTTTTCATTGAAATTATGGTTTCACCTTCTTTTCCAAACCAAAAAGTAACTTCGTTATCTCTTTCTACATAAGCTCTTACTAATCCTTTCTTTATAAAATAAATATTCGATTCTACTTTATTGGCTTTTAGCAAAATGTGCCCTTTAGAAAATGCTATTTCTGTAACATTGTTTTGCAGAGCAAGTTTAGACTGCTCGGGAAGTTGGTGTATGTGATCCAGAATTTTAGAAATATCCATCAACGGAATTTTAGTATTTTAGAATAAAGGTAAAAAGTAAAACGGCAAAATAAGTTACTTTAATAAAAAAATCCCATTTCAAAAAGAAATGGGATATAAAACAACCTCTGCGATGAGCTATTATAAACAGAAGCCATTTTTGACCAACATATAAACTAATTTATTCCTCCGCCTAAAGCCTTATAAAGCAATACTTGTGAGTTTGCATTTCGAAGTTGGATATCGACAAAATCCAATTCTGCCTGCAATTTATTTTTTTGTGCATTGATGATTTCCAAGTAATTAGCATAACCGCTCAAATACAAATCGTTTGAGACATTTACGGCAATTTCGAGATGATCAATTTCGTTTAATTTATATTTTAAAACATCTTCATAAGCTTGATTTCTATGCAATAGAGCACTTAATTCGTTGAAGGCTGTTGTAACCGTATTTTGGTATTGCAGAAATGAAATTTCCTGTCTTCTGTTGGAAACATAAAACTCTTGTTTGATCTGTCCTTTGTTGAAAACGGGAGCTGTCAGTCCGCCCAATATCTGCCAAGCAAAAGAACCAGCATCAAAGAAAGTGTTGAATGAAAACGAATTGAATCCTGCATATCCGCCCAAATTTACAGTTGGGAAAAAAGCGGCACGAGCCGATTTGGCATCTGCATTACTGGCTAACAATTCGAAGTAAGCTTCAGATACATCTGGTCTTTTGTGAATGATAGAATCCACGCTGATTTTTTGGTTTAAAACCTCCAAATGTCCAGACAAAAAATCACTGCTTCTGTCAATTTTTCCGCCATATTCGCCTAAAAGTGTTAATAGCGCTTTTTCAGTCTGATCAATGCTTAACTTTAATTCTGACGCTTCGGCATGAATGTTATTGTTTTGTGCATTAAACTGCTGTACAGCCAATTCTGTCGCTTTCCCAACAGATCTTTGTGCTGAAACAATATCAAGCGCTCTTTCCTGCGTTTTCAAGTTATTATCATAAATCGCGGCTTGTTTGTCTAAAGCGATCAATTTGAAATACAAGTCAGCAACATCTCCTAAAAGACGTGTTTGAAGCAAACGCATTCCTTGCTGAGAAGCAAAAAATCGCTGCTGAGCCGCTTTTTTCCGATTGCTTAATTTTCCCCAGATATCAGCTTCCCAAGAAACTTTGGCTCCCAAAAATAGGTTAGGAGTAACATCTTCGTTGATTCTTTGTTTATCGCTAATATTTTGAGAAAAATTGGTATCAAAGTTACCAACTCCATCCATTGTATATTTTCCGTAATGTGTTCCAGAAGCATCGGCCACAAGATCTAAAGAGGGAAGAAGTGCTAGTTTTGCTACTTTTAAATGCGAATTAGCAATTAGTATTCTTTCCTGCATGATTAAATAATCAGGATTCTTGGTAATGGCTTTTTTTAATAGTTCCTCTAATTTGGGATCTTTAAAAAATGTCTCCGTTTTTAACGGAATAAAAGGCTGAGCCTCAGTTGAAGCTTCTTTTTTCTCCCTATCAAAATTTTCTGGAAGCTTTGCTGCGTCTAGTTTGTTACTGACTTTTGGTGCCGAACAAGCCGTTATAAGTAAAACTCCAGTTATTACAATGGCGCTTTTGGTTGTCCTTATCATATCAGTATTTTTATATTGATTTAATATCTCTTTCATTGTTTAATTTATTTGTTGAATCTTCTGTGCATTTTTTTATTTAACATATAGAAACATAGGTTTTTTTTTTTTGAAAAGGGAGTTGAAAGAAACTAGTTTCTAACACATAGCCTATGTGTGCTTATGCTAGTGAAATGCCTTTTTTACGCTTTTTAAATCCTATGAATCTATGTGTTTAAAAAATTACGCATTAAGATTTACTCATTCGTTTTTCCAATTTTGCAAACAGTATGTAAAGCCCAGGAATAATTAAAAGACCAAACACAGTTCCAATTAACATTCCTCCCGCAGCTGCTGTACCAATCGAACGGTTACCAATTGCACCTGCACCAGAAGCGATACACAACGGAATCAATCCTGAAATAAAAGCAAAAGAAGTCATCAAAATTGGTCTGAAACGAAGTCTCGCTCCTTCAATTGCCGCTTCCACGATATCGCGTCCGAGTTTATTTTGTGCCATCGCAAACTCAACAATTAGGATGGCGTTCTTGGCGAGCAGACCAATCAGCATGACGAGTGCTACTTGGGCATAAATGTTATTATCAAGTCCGACCATGACAAGTGCAATGTAAGAACCGAAAACTCCAACCGGAAGACTTAATAATACAGGGAACGGAAGCAATAAACTCTCGTATTGTGCCGCCAGTAATAAGTATACAAAAAGTATACAAAGCGCAAAAATGTAAATCGTCTGGTTTCCTGATAAAATCTCTTCACGCGTCATACCAGACCATTCTAGTTCAAAACGGCTAGGAAGTTTTTCCGCTGCAATTTTTTCAACAGCAGCAATGGCATCTCCAGAACTGTAACCTTCAGCAGGTTCACCGTTAATCATAGCCGACATGTACATGTTGTAACGAGTTAAAACCTCAGGTCCGTAAACTCTTTCTAATTTGATGAAAGTAGAAAACGGAACCATTTCGCCAGCTTCATTCTTCAGATACATATCCAAAATACTTTCTGGATTTTGACGGAATTGCGGACTTGCCTGTACCATTACTTTATACATTTGAGAAAAACGAATAAAATTGGTTGCATAAAATGAACCTAACATGGTTTGTAAAGTCGACATGGCATTGTCTACCGAAATTCCTTTTTTAGCAGCCAAATCATAATCAATATGGATTAAATACTGTGGAAAAGTGGCATCAAAACTCGAAAATGAATTCTGAATTTCTGGCGAAGCATTTAGTTCTTTGATGAATTCTTTGGTTACTTTATCGGTATTGGTAATACTTCCTCCAGATTTATCCAGTAAACGAAGCTCAAAACCGCTGGTATTACCAAAACCTGGAACGGTTGGCGGCGCAAAAATCTCGATTTGCGCATCGGTAATGTTTTTGGTTTTTTCTGTAAGTTCGGCCATAAATTCGGTAACCGAAATATCACGTTCGCTCCAGTCTTTTAAGTTGATCATTCCCATTCCGTATGAAGCTCCAGCGATTTCAGTTACAATACTGTATCCAGCAAGAGTTGTTACGTTGTCTACACCTTTAATTCCGCGAGCAATTTTAGTTACTTCGTCCAAAGCTTTTTCAGTACGTTCTACCGTTGCTCCTTGCGGCGTTGTAACACTTACGTAAACCATTCCCTGATCTTCAGTCGGGATAAATCCAGATGCCAAAAATTTGGTTGTTCCCCAAGTTAAAAAGCAAAATAGTACTAATATACCCACTGTAACGGTGTTACGATCGGCAAACTTCACCAATACTTTGATGTATT
Organism: Flavobacterium sp. CFBP9031; assembly: GCF_034044945.1. Lineage (NCBI taxonomy): Bacteria > Pseudomonadati > Bacteroidota > Flavobacteriia > Flavobacteriales > Flavobacteriaceae > Flavobacterium > Flavobacterium sp. CFBP9031. Next base: position 46,631 of record NZ_JAXCWF010000013.1, on the reverse strand, counting down.
TTGAAGTAATATTATCGAACCAATGGTTGAATCTGTGGAAGAAACGATCTAAAAGCGATTTTTTCTCTTTATTTGGATCATGCGCTTTTAGCATAATAGCGCAAAGGGCAGGAGTAAGGGTAAGGGCGTTAATACCCGAAATCACAATACTAATGGCCATGGTTAAAGAGAACTGCCTATAGAAAACCCCGACTGGACCGCTCAAGAAAGCAACCGGAATAAATACTGCAGCCATTACAATCGTAATTGCAATAACGGCACCTGTAATTTCTTTCATGGCACTAATGGTAGCCTCCATTGGCGACATATGTTCTTCGGAGATTTTTACGTGAACGGCTTCGACGACGACAATGGCGTTATCGACCACAATTCCAATCGAAAGTACTAAAGCGAAAAGCGTTAATAAGTTGATCGAGAAGCCCATCATCGACATAAACGTAAACGAACCAATAAGCGCGACAGGAACTGCCAATACAGGAATCAAAGTAGATCTCCAATCTTGAAGGAAAAGGAAAACGACAAATGCCACCAAAATAAAAGCTTCAACCAAAGTTCTTAATACTTCATGAATAGAAGCGTCAAGGAAACGCGAAACGTCATACGCAATGTTGAATTCCATTCCTGGAGGAAAAGAAGAGCCTTTTAATTCGGTCATTTTTTCTTTTACGCTCGCAATAACTTCAGAAGCATTCGAACCTGGACGCTGTTTTAGCATGATGGATGCAGAAGGTTTTCCGTCGGTTTTAGAAACCATGCCATAACTCATGGCACCAAATTCGATTTTTGAAATGTCTTTTAATCTTAAGATAGTTCCGTCTGAATTGGCTCTTAACGGAATTTCTTCATATTGTTTTGGCTCGAAGAATTTTCCGCCATACTTAATTACATATTGTAATTGATTGTTCATTTGTCCTGAACCTTCACCGACTTTCCCCGGTGCAGCAGAAATGTTTTGTTTTTGAAGTGAATTGATAACTTCATTTGCCGAAATATTATACGAAAGCATCTTTTCTGGATCTAACCAAACACGCATCGAATATTCTTTCTGACCCATGATTTCGGCACGTCCGACACCATCAATACGCTTTAATTCCTGAAGAATATTAATATCGGTAAAGTTGAAGATAAACTGCTCGTCCTGAGTTTTGTCGGTACTTGTAATGTTCAAGTACATCAGCATACTGTTTACCTCTTTTTCGGTTGTAACTCCAGCACGAATTACCTCTTCTGGAAGTTCATCCAAAATCGTAGTAACCCTGTTCTGCACGTTTACGGCGGCCAGATCGGGATCGGTTCCTACTTCAAAGAAAACTTGGATTAAGGTCAAACCATCGTTGGAAGTTACGGTTGACATATACGTCATTCCGGGCACACCATTGATAGCTCTTTCTAACGGAAGGGCGACGGCATTGGCCGAAACCTCTGCGTTTGCTCCTGTATATTTTGCTGTAACGGTTACAGACGGTGGTACAATGTCTGGGAATTGGGTAATGGGAAGCTGAAACAACGCCAGCAATCCCAGAAGGACTATCATAACCGAGATGATTAATGACAATATTTTCCTTCTGATAAATAACTCTATCATTTTAAATTTTTTAGATAAATAATTAAATAACTGTTTTACAGGTCGATAACCTACATTTGTTTCATGTTGATTTTATCGCCGTCTCTCAATGATTGCGTACCTTCTTGCACAATTAGGTCGTCGCTTTTTAGACCTTCGTTCAAGATATAAACATCATCTAGAGTCGTTTCGATTGTAACATTCGTCATTTTAACTACTCCATCTTTGTTCACGCGGAAAACGTATTGTTTGTCCTGAATAGAAAAAACTGCTTTCTGCGGAATTAAAATTGCATTGGTTTTTGGCTCTGAAATAATTAGTTTTCCAGAAGTTCCGTGTTTGATAAATCCTTGCGGATTGTGAAATTTTGCTTTGTATTGAATAGAACCTGTTTGTTTGTCGATATCTCCATCAGCAGTTCTTAATTCTCCTTTTTGATCGTAAACTTGTCCGTTTGGTAATACCAATCTAATATCGCCTTGCGTGTTTAAGGTTTTGTCCTCCATCATTTGGAAATAAGTGTTCTCAGGAATTGAGAAATAGGCGTACACATCGTCCAATTGAGAAACAGTAGTCAACAATGAACCATTTTCTACTAAACTTCCTTCTTTAAACGGAATACGGTCAACTGTTCCGTCAAATGGCGCGCGGATAGTGGTAAAGCTAATTTGTTGGTCAATTGCTTTCTTTTCTGCAGCAGCGTGGGCTACTTTAGCGGAAGCGGCTTCATATTTTGCTTTAGATAATTCTAATTCTTTGTCTGCAATTACTTTTTTATTGAAAAGGGTTTGAGCCTGTTCCAGTTCTACAGTTGCTATTCTTAAATCGGCTTTTGCACTTTTGTAAACGGCTTCGGCTTTTAGAAGTTGAATCTGAAGTTCAACATCGCTTATTTTAAAAAGGATTTGCCCTTTTTTTACTTTTTGTCCTTCGCTAACGTATACCTTGTCTAACAAACCAGGAATACGAACGTGAATTTCTACATTATTTTTAGCATGTACATCGGCAACAAATTTGCTCGAAACTATAGTGTCTTTTAAAGTAACCTTATAAATAGGAAACGTTTTTATGTTGTTTGAATCTTTTTTTGCTTTATCTCCGCACGAGACTAAAACGAATAAAGCCAAGGTGCATAAAAGAAATGGATTTTTATAAATGCTCATCATTAGGTTTAAATTTTTGAATAAATAGATTTTCTCCCTTGATAATAAATATCGGGAGTATGAATTTGGATTCTGTTTGCGAAAACAATCGAAACAAAAGATAAAAAGGGATTCGGATGCTTCTCTGTTAGAAAAGTACCGTTTTGAGAATGTTTTTATAGCAATAAAAGCTCAATTGCATAAGCAAACGAGAAATATTCTAAATATAAAAACGACAAAAATTTAAAGCCTAGAAAAGCTGATACAAATGAAGATGAGGATGTCTTTCGATGTGGTATATTGAAGCTATACCATATATTAAAGTCTCTTTATAGACTTTGAAGTTGACTAAATTGCTAAAATACGGAGCTTTGATCGTACTTTGTTCCAAAGTAGTCGCTCTGCATTTCATTTTCTTTTTGAGCTTATAATGAACTTCTAGATTTTTAGAAGAAGAGAAGTCAGAAGAAAAAATTTGCGTATCGTCTGCTGCAACACTATCTAAGGTAATGCAGCTGCTAGCACTATAAATCGGCGAATACGTCTCGGTACCTCTAAAAAAAGAAAGCAGCGATAGTAAAACGACATATATGAACTTGGTGGGTTTCATTTAGAGTACAGCAGATTATATAATTTTGTTTCTTAAAAAGAGGGAGTATGTTTGTTTAAAGTGCGCCAAATATAGTAATTTGAAAAGTAAGGTTTCTTAAAATTTTTCTAAAAACCGTGAGATTTAAAAATTTAATAATATTTAAAGTTAGTTTTTAGGGGTTTGGCTTTTTACTGTCTTCCTTATTAATAAGTTAGTATCGATTGGATTTTGAGAATTTAGTAAAAGAGTAAACTTTTTTATTGTTATATCTTAAAATAAATTAATGATTTAAGTGGAAACTGTGTAAATGTCTTTCTGACTTTGTACAGTTTTTTTGCATTCTTAATTGAAAGAGAAATCAAAATGAGATTCTTTTTGGCTTATGAAGAAGCTATTGTCACTTCAGTTATATTCTATTAAAATTTTTCAAAATGAGGAAAGCCGTAAAGTTGTTTTGTATTTATTTTATTAGTTTGCTCAGTATAATTATTTTTGATTTATTTGTAAGAAAAAACTTTTATTTATTGAGGTGTATTTGAAGATAGCTATAGAATTTTAAGTAAAATTGATTTGATTAAAAGAGATTATGAAAAAAAATATTTTTTTAGCACTTATGGTGTTCAGTGCGTTCAACAGTGTTTCCCAAAATAAAATAGAATTAGTAGGAAACGTGGGAGTAGGAACATTAGCTCCACAAGCTAAACTTCATGTAAATAATGGTGATAATTCATACGGAACAATTTTGGCAACGAGCAGTGAATCAGAGTTTTCCTTGTATGCTAAATCTTTATATACACAGCCCGTTTACTCAGAAGCTTTTAGATTAGGACTAAAACATAATAATACTGAAGAAAACGGCTTTATCTCATTCTATCGTGGAACTTCTATAAGGGGCGGTTTTTTAGGGTTTTCGACAAATGGTTTTGAAAGATTAAAAATTGATGTGAATGGAAATGTAGGTATTGGAACAAGTTCGCCAAAGCAAAAGCTAACAATTGTTGGTGATCAAAATGCAGGAGATCAAGGAGGCCCTATAAATGGACAAAACTCAACAGCTCTTTTAAGGCTTCAATCTTCTCCAGGTGGAGCAGGAGAAGTATTAGATTTTGGAATGAATATCAAAAGCTATGGATGGATACAACCACAAGATTTTAATGATCCGAATGCTTTTTATAATTTAATTCTAAATGCTAAAGGAGGTAATGTAGGTATTGGAACAATAAATCCCGACTCTAAATTAGCCGTAAACGGTACAATCCATTCCAAAGAAGTAAAAGTAGACATGACTGGCTGGTCAGATTTTGTATTTAAAAAAGATTATACTTTGCCAACTTTAGAAGAAGTTGAAAAACATATTGCTGAAAAAGGGCATTTAAAGAACATTCCAAGTGAGGAAGAGGTTTTGAAAAATGGGATTAATCTTGGAGAAATGAATGCTAAGCTTTTACAGAAGATTGAAGAATTGACTCTTTACATGATTGAAATGAAAAAAGAAAATCAAATCTTGAAGAATGCAGTTGAAAAACAAAATAAAGAAATAGAACTTTTGAAGATAAAAAACAGTAATCAAAAATGAAACTAAAATTAGTTATAACAATAATCTTTATAAATACTCTTGCTTCTTATTCTCAACAAATAGGAAATGGGTACGCTGCTTATTTACAGGATTTTACGACTTCCTTATTTTCAGGAGCATATGGAGGACCTCATGCTGTAGGAAAAGCACCAGACAATAGCCATGATTGGCAACATTTGTTTGTTATTAGACATGCAAATTCTCAAAATAATTACCAACTACAGTTATCTTCTACTTACAGTGAAAATGATAAATTGTTTTTTAGGAAAATCGATAATTCAATTAATCCAGCATGGTATGAATTGGCAACAAGAGGAGTAAATACCTTCACAGGAAATCAAACTATTTTAGGAGCTTTAAATTCATGGGAAACAAGCGAAAGTAGACCAAATGGACAAAATGTCGAAAGTAAATCAGTTTTAAAGCTTTCGAGAAACGGAAGTAATGGCTATAGTTGGAATGAACATGCAGAATTCAGAATTGGTCATGGAGGAACAGGAACTACTGGAAGTAAACTAGAATTATTTGTTAATGGTAATCAAAACACAACTTCAATACCAGATCAGCAAGTAATGACATGGAATTATAATGGGAATGTAGGTATTGGGCAATCAAATCCGCAAAACAAGTTAGATGTCAAGGGCACAATACACTCCCAAGAAGTAAAAGTAAATATGGAAGGCTGGTCAGATTTTGTGTTTAAAAAAGAGTATAAGCTTCCAGCTCTTGAAGAAGTAGAAAAACATATCGCAGAAAAAGGCCATTTAGAGAATATTCCAAGTGAAAAAGAGGTTTTGAAGAATGGAATTAATCTTGGGGAAATGAATGCTAAACTTTTACAGAAGATTGAGGAACTCACACTTTACATGATTGAAATGAAAAAAGAAAATGAAATTATAAAGAAAGAAAATACAGAAATGAAAAAAGATATTCTGTTACTTAAGAAAACTAAATAATGATCGATTTAATTATGAAAGATTTTAAATTGTTTGCTTTACTATTTATTGGGCATATTACATATTCACAAAACTTTGTTCCTTCAAGCGGTACAGTAAATTTTGATACCAGTTTAAAAATTGGCAATCAGGTTTCTCCATCCGGAGAGGGGCAGATTACCCGAATGATGCTCACTCCATATCGCCACACGGGTGGACCTTGGAGTATTATTTCACGTGATAATGCGTCTGTTGCTTTTTTAGACTTTGATTATGGAGCTTGGGGCACCGCATTGACAATGTCGAGTGAAAGAAATATTGGAATTGGTGTTAAAAACCCTACTGCAAAATTTGAAGTTTCTAACTCTTTAAACACAAACAATAGTGAAGTGATTGCTTCTTTTGCCAGATTTGGAACAGGAACAGGAGGAAGCAGTATTGTTCGTTTAGGATATCATGATAGTTGTGATTTCGAAGTTAATTCTGGATATACTCTAGCAGGCGTAAGATTTGGGAATTATTTTGATCTGAATATCATAAACAATAAAAAAGGAGGTGATTATGGCGCAATTAATTTTGTGACAAACGAGAGCATAAAAATGGCAATCAAATCAAATGGGAATGTTGGAATTGGAACGTTCAATCCCCTAGCTAGCCTGCATGTAAATAATGGTGATAATTCTTATGGAACTATTTTAGCAAATAGTAGTGAGGCAGCTTTTTCTCTTTACGCAAAATCATTAACAACTCAGCCTATTAATGTAGAAGCCTTTAGATTAGGAATGAAGTATTATGATGTGGAAGAAAATGGTTTTATCTCATTCTATCGTGGAACCTCTATGAGAGGCGGTTTTTTAGGTTTTTCAACAAATGGTATTGAAAGAATAAGTATTACTACTACTGGCAAGGTTGGCATTGGAATATTGAATCCTAGTAATGAATTAGACGTCAACGGCACAATCCACTCCAAAGAAGTAAAAGTTGATATGATAGGCTGGTCAGATTTTGTATTTAAAAAAGAATATAATCTGCCAACATTGGAAGAAGTTGAAAAACATATTGCAGAAAAAGGACATTTAGAAAATATACCAAGTGAAGAAGAGGTTTTGAAAAACGGAATTAATCTAGGAGAAATGAATGCTAAGCTTTTGCAGAAGGTTGAGGAATTGACACTGTATATGATTGAAATGAAAAAAGAAAATGAAAAACAAAATGAAGAAATAAAAGCACTGAAAAGTCAACGTTCTTCTAAAATAAAATAAATAAGTTCTTGTAATGCTTTTTCTTTTATGTGGAAGCAGTTTAGCTTTAGCTCAAAATGATTTGTCACCCACAAACAATGTTACTATAGGTGTTCAAGGATATATTGGCAATTCATTAATTTTTAATGGTTGGGGAGAATCTCATTTTATTAGAAACGAATCTATAGGCAATATTCACAATGGATCTTCACGTCTTAGGATGTATTTAACTGATGACTGGACATATGATCAAGGTTTTGAAATTATTGCAAAAAGACATGATGGGCCCTTGCGTAGCTTACTTTATATACCAGGAGATGGTAGTCAAACAAATTTTTTCAGTGGAGCTTCATTTGGAGGTAACATAGGTATTGGTATTGGCAAAGAAACTCCACTAAAAGCTGTGGATATAAATGGAGACATAGTGTTGAGAAATTACAAAAATGAAAAAGGAAAGGGAAATACGATAATTTTTAGCTCTTATGGAACCGATCTTCAAGGACCACAGATTAGAAGTTATTTGACTTATGCTGAAGGAGTAAATTCTCGTATGGGATTAATTTTAAGTTCTTATTCTAAAGGTTATAAAGACGAACTTTTTCTTATAGATGGGAATGTTGGAATTGGTACAGAGAATCCATCAAATAAATTAGACGTCAACGGCACAATCCATTCCAAAGAAGTAAAAGTAGATATGACAGACTGGTCAGATTTTGTGTTTAAAAAAGAATACAAATTGCCAACACTTGAAGAAGTTGAAAAACATATTGCTGAAAAAGGGCATTTAGAAAACATTCCAAGTGAAAAAGAAGTTTTGAAAAATGGGATTAATCTTGGAGAAATGAATGCTAAGCTTTTACAGAAGATTGAGGAATTGACTTTGTATATGATTGAAATGAAAAAGGAAAATGCTGAAATGAAAAATAGATTAATAAAACTTGAAAGCAATTAAGTTATGATAAAAAAGATATTACTAGCAATACTAATACAATTTTTTGTTATTAGTATTAATGCACAAACAGCAATTAGTTTAGATATAATAGATTCTAGAGCAATGAACGATTTGCCAAACTTCTCTTCACGAAGTTTGAGAGCTGATTTTAAACAGAGAAGTGTTGTTGGAGCTCCGGGAGATGGGGTTTGGTCTACAAATATTAGTATATCGCCATGGGCAAATCAGGATAATACAGGAGACAAAAACCATCAATTAAATTTTAATAATGGAGGCATTTTTTATAGAAATGCATTTCCTAGAGATACACAATGGGGTGGATGGAAAAAATTAGTAATAACAGACGAAAACGGAAATGTTGGTATAGGTAATTCGGATCCGTTAGCGAAGTTAGATGTTAGTGGAGATTTAGTATTGCGTAATTATGAAAACTACGGAGGAAAAGGTAGTAAAATTATTTTTACAGCTTATGGTAATGATTTGCAAGGTCCACAGATACGAAGCTATTTAAGTTTTGCATCGGGTACAAATTCTCGTATGGGATTAATTTTAAGTTCTTATTCTAAAGGATATCAGGATGAACTTTTTCTTATAGATGGCAATGTTGGAATTGGTAAGGCAAATCCAACAAATAAACTTGATGTTAAAGGAACTATACATTCACAAGAAGTAAAAGTTGATATGACTGGCTGGTCAGATTTTGTATTTAAAAAAGAATATAATTTGCCAACACTTGAAGAAGTTGAAAAACATATCGCAGAAAAAGGCCATTTAGAGAATATTCCAAGTGAAGAAGAGGTTTTGAAGAATGGAATTAATCTTGGGGAAATGAATGCTAAGCTTTTGCAGAAGATTGAGGAATTGACTCTTTATATTATTGAGCAGGAAAAAAGCAAAAATAAACAATCATTAAGAGTCGAAGCATTGGAAAAAGAAAATAAAAATTTAAAAAAGGTTTTAGAAAGGCTTTCTGAAATAGAAGAAAAATTAAAATAGAATATATGAAAAAGGTCGTGTTGTTTTTTGCGGTTGTGCTTAACGCATTTTGTTATGGTCAGAGTTTTGATGGGAATTTAGGCTCTAAAAGTTTGAATTGGAGCCAAGATCAAAAAGATTTTAATAGTGGTCCAAGAGTAGGAGTAAATCCAATGTCTATGAGGCTTTGGGATAATTATGGAGGACTAAATGCGCCATCTGAATATGGATCGCTGCTTGAGATAAACGGAAGGGGAGGCCATTTAGCTTCGCAGCTATATTTTGATAATACATGGAATGGAGGAAGAATTCTTTACAGAAGCGCATTTTATCAGCAATATACATGGGACGGCTGGCGCTATCTTCTGGATTCGAAGAGCGATGTAGAATCTGCTGGAAATTTAAAAATTTCAGGTACAGGAAGCAGTTATGTTTCTAATGGGAATTTAGGGATAGGAACAGATGCTCCAATTGAAAAAGTTAATATTCACGGAGGCAAAGGAGATGGTGCCCCATTTGATGCCAGATTAGCGTTAACAAGAGTTTCAAGTACTGGAAATGTATTAAGTGCAAAAATAGCTTTAAGCGATGCCGATACTAATTGGGGAAATTTAAGTTTTAAGGTTAAAACAACCGCAAGCAGATGGGAAATTGAAAGTTTTTATACAGATGCTTTGGTTATAAAAGGTTCTAATGCTTATGTTGGTATCGGTACAGCTAATCCAGATTCAAAACTTACTGTTGCGGGAAATATTCATGCTCAAGAAGTGAAAGTTACTGTTAATGCAGGAATGGTTCCTGATTACGTTTTTGCAAACGACTATAAATTGAGACCGTTAAATGAGGTAGCGCAATACATTAAGGAAAATAGCCATTTGCCTGAAATACCTTCTGCTAAAGAAATTGGAACGAATGGATTAATGATGGCGGAAATGAATTTGAATCTGCTGAAAAAAATTGAAGAGCTGACACTCTATATAATCGAACAAGATAAAAAAACAGAAAAACTAAAAACTATAATATCAGAACAAAACAAACGCTTAGAAAAACTTGAAAACAAAATATGAAAAAAATAATTACACTTTTATTCTTTGGGATCTGCGCTTTTTCAAATGCCCAGCAGAAAATTACTTTCAGCTATGATTCAGCAGGAAATCAGATTTTGAGAAGCTTATGCCTTTCAGGCTGCAATCCTACAGGAAAAACAGTCGATGAAGCCAAAGAAATGGAAGCGGTTACCGAAGACGATCTGCTTAAATTCTCAAAAGAAGATGTTATTTCCTATTATCCCAATCCCGTAAAAGAACAGCTTTATTTAAAATGGGAACTGGTAAACGATAACAAGGTTTCTTCTATTACGGTCTATGGAATATCGGGTCAGGTTCTGCAGAATTTTTCTCGAACAGAAAGCACAGATAACCAGATCATTTCCTTTGGAGAATATCCGAGAGGGGTCTATTTAGTGGTTCTTAATTATAAGGATGGGGAACAGAAAACGATTAAAATTATTAAACAATAAATTTGAATATGAAGCAAATATACTATTACGTTATTTTTTTATTTTCAGTTTTTTCTTTTGGACAGAATTTTAGTGATACAAAAGGAGAATTACAGATTTCATCATCTGGAACAGCGGTCTATACATTGCCTATTGCTGTTCCGCCAAGCATTAAAAATGTTGCGCCCATAATAAATCTGGTTTACAGCAGCGGAGTGAGAGGAGGTATAGCCGGTCAAGGATGGAGTATTAACAGCATTTCTGCTATAAGCCGTATTGGTACAAGACGCGATATAGATGGATTTGTAGATGGGGTTGATTTTGATGATAATGATAAGCTGGCTCTTGATGGACAGCGTCTACTAATAAAATCTGGCACCTACTGGGCACCAGGCTCCACTTACGAAACAGAATATAAAAGCAACACCAGAATAGAGCTTAAAGTTGAAGGCACAACAGCTTATTTTGTAGTTACAGCTCCAGACGGGTCAAGAAGCTGGTATGGGTCTAAAGGATCGGGAAGCCTTCAGAATTCGGTTTCGCTGAATTCTTGGTATATTGTACACTATGAGGATCCAAATGGAAATTTTATAGATTATAATTACAAAACTATTACTTATAACAGCACAAACCAGCTGTATATTGATACGATTATTTTTAGCGGAAATGCGGCGGCAGGAATTGCCGCGCAGAATAAGATAGCTTTTACCTACAGAGGTGCTAAACGTATCGAGAGGGATTATTTAAAAGGGCAGGCAGTTTATGCTTCACAGATATTAGAAAGCATACAGGTTTATGCTAATAATGCTCTGTTCAGAAATTATCAGGTCCAGCATGAAGCTGATAATGGATTAGGCTATGAGCGAATAAAAAGCATTCAAGAAATTAATGGACAGATGGAAGCATCAAATCCTGTTGTATTTACCTACGCATCTAGTCCTTTTAAACAAGAAAGAACAGAGAAAGTTTATACCAATAATCTTGCTTTTGATAAGACAGATCTTGCAGGGGATTTTGATGGAGATGGAAGGCTAGATTTTATAGCAAGTAATCAAATTTATACTAATTTATTTAATGGTACTGCTGGCAATGCACCTGTTGCATTGCCATTTATAACAACTGATGGCAAAATATTAGCAGCCACAACATTAACTAATAATAAATTAAATCAGTTTCAATCGGTGGTTAGGATTTCGGAGTCCTTAAATAATCTGGTGTTCAATGTATATAATTTGAATACAGGAACAGCAGTAAACAGCTATAATAGAAGCATTCCTTTCGATAATAAAATAACAAACGAGCAAAATCCAGGTTGCACGAATATGAATCAAGTGCCATATGATCTTAAAAATGATAATATTTATTTGGAAGGAGATTTTAACGGTGATGGTATTTCTGATGTATTTGTTATCACTAACAAAAACCAGCAGGTTGTAGTAAAAAATATAGTTGGAGATGAAGACCCGAAACATAAAGGAAGATGTACTTATGAGACGATAGATGAAGGTTTGGAGTATTATTTTATAGATTTAAACCCAAACAGTTCCAATGTGCTGGGTACTCCAGCTTATGCCAGAATACAAACAACTTCTGAGATTCGTGTTAGAAATCAATGGAACAAGCAATTTGTAATGGATTTTAATGGCGATGGGAAATCAGATATTCTAACATTAAAAAATGATAAAACATATAAAGTTTTTAGCTTAAAGCAACTTGCTGTTGCGCCTTGGGTTCAATTAGAAATTATAGGTGAGGGTGTTATGCCTGATTGTGATTTTCGAAAGCAGATAATTTTTGGAGATTATAACGGAGATGGAAAAGCTGACCTTATGCTGCCAGATAATTTAGGTGGCCAAGGTCAGATAAAATGGCATATTTATTATAGTAATCCAAATCCAGCAGGAGGAGAATTTTTTATTAAGGAATCACATGATATAGTAGAATATTGGCCTGATACAGAAAGTACTTATAATACACAAAGGCATTTTAGTAATTATTATGCAATTGATATTAATAAAGATGGCAAATCTGACCTTGTTCGTGTATGGAGAAAATATTTTAAGGATAGTTGGACTATTAATAACCACGATACAGAATGGCAGGTAACAGGCTTTACAAATAATATTGGTAAAGTTGGTACTACTGGTTTTACAATAGGGTATGATTCTGGGGTTATCTTTTCTAATTCCCCAGATATTCCAATTCCGATTACTTCAAATTATAAATATGATGGTGCCAATACCGATCTTGTGGTTATCAGGGGGCACTACAATAAAATTGAATATTATCAGTTTAATAAAAATGTTGATACTGAAAACAGACTTACTGAAGTAACTGAAGCTAGTGGCAACATAAAACAGAAGATTGAATACAGAGCAATGGAAGCCGCAAATAGTGGTTTAGGTATTGCATCTACTGATTTTTATTCTTCCAGTGATAATGTAGCATATCCAAACATTGAAATCCTAAGAAATTCTGAAAGTTTTTTAGTTTCAAAACTTACAGCAACTATTAACGGAGTTTCTAAATATCAGGATTTTAGGTATAGAGGGTTTGTTTCTAATTTCAATTATGGAACAGTAGGCTTTACAAGGACTGCACGAAGCAGTTGGTATCTGTCAGAGTCAGATCCTAAAATATGGACTACACAATATAATGATCCAAATCTTCGCGGAGCAAATACTATTACTTGGACAAGCACTACAGGATCTACGGTATTTGATAACGTACCGAGCAATTTAATAACTACAAAGACCAATGTTTTTGCAGTTAACACCAAAGGAGGGGGCGATATGGTATCTTCAACTCCAATTCCGAATAATATTGATATTGTTACGCCTGTCACCACAGGCCAAACTTTTAAAGCAGGCAGCTTAATTACTGCATCTTCCTCTATAAATGATGGTCTGGCAGTAAATTACAACGCGCCGCAGATTATTTTAAAGCCTGGCTTTATTGCCAGCGCAAGTAGCAATAATACATTTGTAGCCTCTACGAGTCCAGCTTCAGCGCCAAATGCTGGGGCTCCAGATTCGAATAATGGTGTTTTCAATGTTTTGCTAAATAAACAGATAGTTCAAGACCATCTTACAGGAGTAAGAAGAGAGACCATCTACTCTTATGACGGAGGCGCAGATAGTGGAAATTATTATGGTCTTGAAGTAAGAAGCGTAACAAATAGTTACAGTGGCTCTTCACTTCAGGGAAGCACTGCCGTTGATACGGAATATGATAACAACCCTACGGGAGCGGGAGCATCCTATTATATCGGAAGACCGAAAAGAGTGGTTTCCACAGCCAGAAATACAGCTTCAGGAGACACAAGAACTTCGGAGCAAGCCTACACCTATTCAGGATCGAATTTGACAAAAACAGAGAAGAAAGGGCATAATACGTACGCAATTGTTGAGGACATGAGCTATGATGCTTTGGGCAATCTTCTGACAAAGACAGTTTCGGCTCCGACAGCATCTCCAGCGCCGGCTCCGCGAACAATAAAAGACGAGTATGACTCAACCAAGCGTTTTGTAGTTAAGAAGACGGACCATCAAGGGTTTGTAACTAATTTTGCCTATAATAATTTGGGGCAGGTAACCCAGTCGACAGACTATATGGGGATCATCAGCGATTTTGTTTATGATGGCTGGGGCAAGTTAACGAATTCTACAGTGACGGGTTCTTCTGCCATACCGATCACCACCACAAATGTCTATGCCAAATTAAGCTCAGGAGGCTATACCGTGACGACAACAAACAGTCTGGATGCCAAAACCTTTACAGAATATGATGTTTTGGGCAGAGTGGTTAAAAACTCAACCAAAGGATTTGCTATTAATAGCATGGTAACAAAGCAGGTTGTTTATGATGCGCTTGGCAGAAAGGAGAAGGAAAGCGAACCGTATTTTTCTGCTCCAAGCCTATGGACAGTTTATGAATACGATTTTTTAATGAGGCCGACCAAGATCACATCGCCGACAGGAAAAATACAGACTTTTTCTTATGAGGGTATGACTACCATAAGCAGTGATGATGGGAAAAAGACTACTGCCAGTGTAGATGCTTTAGGCAATAAGATTCAGACTACAGATCCAGGAGGAACAATCAATTTTACCTATTTTGCCAACGGGCAGTTAAAAGAATCGGATTACCAAGGCAACAAGGTGCAGATTGTGATTGACGGCTGGGGCAATAAAGTAAAACTGACCGATCCGAGTGCGGGAGTGTATACGTACAGCTATGATGCTTTTGGACAGCTACTAACAGAATCTACGCCAAACGGAACAACGTCATTTGTGTATGATGCGGCAGGAAAACCGACCGAAAAGACAATTTCAGGCACCAATACAAATAGCAAGACGACTTATGCCTATAATTCGCTAAACCAGATAACGGGTTCTACTTTTGTTGACAATACAGAAAGCAAGACCATAGCAAATGTCTACGAATATGACAGTTTAAAACGATTGTATAAAACAACAGAAACGACGCCTTATGCTGTTTTTGCGAAAGAGCTGTCATTTGACACGCAGGGAAGAATCCTTAAAGAGACATCTACAGCATCGGCTTCTGGAAAGACAAGCTCAAAGACCATAAAAAATATCTACTACAATGGTTTTCCATGGCAGATTGTGGATGATGCCACGCAGCAGGTTTTATGGCAGCCCAATTCTTTCAATGAGAGGGGGCAGGTTACAGTAGGAGCATTCGGAAACGGAATTTCTGTTACCAATACGTACGACCAGTATGGCTACGTAAGACAGATCAGACATGACAAGACCAGTCCGTCAGTTATAAACATAATGACGCTGAATACCGATTTTGAAATCAAAAGAGGCAACCTGAACAGCCGCACCAACAGCCTGTTCGGCCGAAGCGAAACATTCAATTACGACGGTCTGGACCGTCTGACGGAATACACCAACGGAGCAGGCATCCAAGAAACCCAGGTTTATGACGATAAAGGTAGAATTACTCAGAACAGTGTGGGAATCTACGAATATGACGGAGCGAAGACCTACCAGAATAAAGCGATAGTGTCTACTACAGAAGCATTAGGCTATTATTCGGCAAAACCTAACCTGACGATAAGCTACAACACCTTTAAAAGCCCTGTGCAAATTGAAGAGGCAGGAGTGGATAAAATCAGTTTCACCTATAATGATGGAAATGACAGAAGCTCCATGTTTTATGGAAATCTGGATAATAACAAACTTCTAAGAACATACCGCAAGCACTATTCTGCAGATGGGACTATGGAGGTTAAGCATAATATTGCAACGGGTGAAATCGAATTTGTGACTTACATAGGCGGTGATGGATACAGTGCGCCTATTGTCTTAAAAAGCAACGGAACTGCGCAGAATTACCTATATTTGCACAGAGATTATCAGGGAAGCATTGTTGCCATAAGCGACCAGAATGGGACGGTTGTGGAGAAGCGATTATTTGATGCTTGGGGTAGCATATTGAAGGTTCAGGATGGAGTAGGCAATACTCTTGCTGGCTTGACTGTTTTAGACAGGGGATATACAGGACATGAGCATCTGCAGAGCGTTGGCATCATCCATATGAATGGGCGTCTGTACGATCCAAAACTGCACCGATTCCTGCAACCTGACAATTATGTTCAGGAGCCGTATAATACGCAGAATTATAATAAGTATGCCTACGTTCTTAATAACCCGTTAAAGTATACAGATCCATCTGGAGAATTTGCAGAAATTGGCGTTTTAGCCGCGGTTGGTATCGGAGCAGCTATTGCAGCATTGACTTATACCATTACAGCATTGGTTGCCGATGTTCCTTTTACAGTTGGAGGCTTGGTTAAAGCAACATTTATTGGAGCAGCAAGCTCTGCGGTGACTTTTGGTATAGGTAGTGCGGCCACAAATCTGTTTACCAATTTTTACTCACAGGCAGCGTTTCAAGCAGCGGCTCATGGAACTTTTCAAGGGTCTATGACTGCAATTTCTGGAGGTAAATTCTGGAGCGGTTTTGCTGCTGGAGCTTTAAGCAGCATTGCATCTAGCGCATGGAGTGGAGGCTCGAGTGCCCCTGAAACACATAGTTTTGGTGGAGCAAGTTTTACAGAGACCTTTAACCATCAAGGGATAAGTGGTTTTTTAGGAGCGAATAACACAGTTGGCATGATTGCTTTTGGAACTGTTTCAGGTGGAGCTGGAGCAGCAATGAGTGGTGGTAATTTCTGGCAGGGAGCAGTAGCAGGACTTGTCGTTAGTGGATTAAATCACGCAGTGCATCCAATTGATCCACCTGTGAAAAAAGGATTAACTTCAGGCGGAGAATATTATGGAGGAGATGGCAGTGGTAGTTTTATGGATCATTTGCATAGATTTGTTTATGAAACAGATCAATTGAATCCGATAGCTTTAGGATGGGATGGAATTAAAGCCAAGTTTACTGGCACTGATAGATATGGTAATAGTCTATCCGGGTTTCAGTCTAGTTTGAAAATCTGTTCAGCAGTTCCAGTAGGGAGGTTTATGGGACCTTCAGAGAGTTTATTAGGACATATATTTAGGGATGCTGCAGGGCATGTAAACCCAACTAGTATGGCTTCAAAAATGCGGTATATGAGATTGTTTGAATCTGTTGCTACAAAACCAGAAAATCTAGTGCCAACTGTCAATGCTTCTGCAAGGGCAGCAGGAGTATTGACTTATGAACAGACATTTAGAAATGGAAGTACAGTATGGGTTCAGATGTTTAGAGGACAAATAAGAAATGCAGGAATA
Source organism: Flavobacterium sp. CFBP9031 (assembly GCF_034044945.1). NCBI lineage: Bacteria > Pseudomonadati > Bacteroidota > Flavobacteriia > Flavobacteriales > Flavobacteriaceae > Flavobacterium > Flavobacterium sp. CFBP9031. The sequence goes on along the minus strand of NZ_JAXCWF010000013.1, from coordinate 29,401 downwards.
AATTTACAATAATATGGATGCATTAATAGAATTGACGGTATTAGATGATTTAATCTTAGAAAAAATCAATCAATTATTAAAAGAAAAGAAACCTTTAGAAGAATCAGAAATTCCTATAATGTATAGAGATCTATTTATAAAGTATAGTTCGTTGGAAAATATTGAATCATTAAAAAGAGCTGTTTTTTTGCAATGGTATTCTGTCATTGAGCCAATTGAAAACTCTGGAATGGGAGAGATGGATGCTTTAATTGAAAAACAAAATATAAATAATGTTAATCGGTTGATTGATAGTTGTTTGATTGATGATGAATTTGTTTTTCTTTTAAAACATTACTATAATATTGGTGATTGGTATTTTGATTCTCTTGGCTTAAAAAAGATAAATTTTGACCTAAAAAATGAATCAAAATTTCATTATAATAATTTTGATAAAAGAGGCGTTTTTGGTGAGTACTGGAAGTCAATTTTGAAGTAAATCATTCCTCAACTCTGCAAAGAGTTCCAGATTTGAATTGAAAAGCTGCGCAAATGTCTTTTAAGACTGGACCCAAAAGTTTGGACGAATTTATAATTAAATATGATAATAATGAGCTCGATATTGTATCGGGCTCATTGCTTTTAAAAACCATAAAAACTAAAATCACTCCAAAATACTAGAAGAATCCTTAATTTCAACATCAGCATATCGCCAAGCATTATTAAAAGAGGTTTTAATTTGTAAAGCCTCTTTTTCTTTTTTCTGTGCGGTTAAAGAATTATAAAGTCCGATTAAGGCGAAGCCATTTTTTGGGAGCGTTTGTAAATCTTGTCTGTAGATTTTTTCCGCTTCGGTATATTTTCCAGCTTTCAGCAAAACTGTGCCTAAATAATGTCTAACGGAGAAAAACCAATCTGGCGGTTCGTTGTAATTTAACTGATCTTCGATTGCGATTGCTTTATTTAAAAAAGTAACGGCTTTATCCAAATTATTCTTTTTAGCTTCAACTCCTGCTGAAAGTATATTAGCAGCAATCTGAACAAGATCATAAGTAGTATTAATATTCCAAATGGTGACCTGTTTTAAGGTTTTATCTTTGGCTAGTTGGTTAAGAATAGTAAGCTGTTTTTCGGCATTGGTAATATCATTTTTTCCGAGATATGCCATTCCTCTGGCATAATGCCAAATCGCATTTGGATACACGAGATCTTTTTCAGGTTGTGGAATCTCCATAATTTTATCCCACATCGAGAATTTGACGGCTATATAATACGGAATGCTGTAATAATGCTGTAAAGTTCCCCAACCAGCTTCACGCATGATTTTGGGAGATATATGCTGTTGTAATACTTGAGCCGATTTCCAAGCCAATTGAGAGTTTCCTTCTAAAGCAGCGGTAGCTACCAAAAAATGATAATTGTGCGGATAATAGGCTAGAGGATAAGCGCCTTGTGCATTACAAGCAGTAGAATATAAACTATCAATTCGAACCGCTTCAATGTTGGAAAGCGTGCCTTCATGATAATCTCCCGTACGAATGTAAATATGAGAAGGCATATGTACCAAATGTCCTGAACCTGGAACTAGAGTTTCTAGTAATTTGGCACTTTTAAGTCCGTTTTCTGGATGTGCAGAAGCTTCTACAGTATGAACCAAAAAATGATGTGCGCCTGGATGTTTCGGATTTTTTGTAATCAATTCGTTTAAAACGGCAAGTATTTCGGGAGCCCATTTTTTAGGTATTCCAGTGCCTTTTTCATACAAATCCCACGGATGGAGATTCATTTGAGATTCGGCATAAAGTGAACCGATATCTGGATCTGAGGGAAACTGAGTATATACTTTTTTCATCGCCTCGGCATACGCAATGTCAAGCGGTTTTCTATCCGCAGGAGGATTTTTAGCATAACGCACCAATAAAGCATCAATCATAGCGATTTCTTTTGGAGAACATTTTCCAGAAAGTTTTTTAGCTTTTTGAGCCGCATCATAAGCACGCTGAAAATTATCTTCTTCCATTCCGCCATTATAATTCGGGCCGAGAACATACGCAAATCCCCAATATGCCATAGCGCAATTCGGATCTAAACGAGAAGCTTCATAAAATGATCTGGCAGCTTCGGCATGATTGAATCCATAGGCAAGCATCATTCCTTGGTTGAAATATTCCTGCGCTTCGGGATTATTGGTTGTAATTTTAAAATTCACACCATCGAGACCTTTAAATTTTGGTGCTTTTTTATTTTGGGTGTACCAATCTTTATCGTTCGTTTTCGGAATATAGCACCCTTGCGAAGCGCTAACTTTAACTGATTTGGGTTCTGTGTTTTTATCTTTACAGCAAACAAAAAGAAGAAAAACAGCAATTAGAAAGTAATTATATTTCATTGCAAAAGGAATTTGAAATTATATAATCAGTGTAAAAGCTCGAAAGAAGAAAAATTGATACTTATAATTTAATAAATTGAATCGGAGAGTATTAAACAAAATTAAATAAAAAAGAAATAGGTTTGTGTAAATATTTGTTTTTCAGTGTTTTGTAATTGTATAGCTGGGCTTTAGGTTTCACGCAGATTTTGCAGATTTAAGCAGATTCGCGGAGATTTTTTTTATTGATCAGTTTAGATCTGCCTAAATCTGCAGAATCTGCGTGAAAAAAAATTATCAAAAAAATAAGGTCTACACTTTTCAGCGTAGACCTTAAATTATATGAAAATAAACAATTTCTTAGTTTGTGCCCGCAGCAACTTTATCAACCAAAAACAATAATTCGCCCGAAACTGGTTTAATCAATTGCATTGGATATAATGTTGGATTGTATTCGCCAGTTGTCACTTCTTTTAAAGCGTTTATTTTCTTTTCTCCAAAAGCTACCACTACAATTTTTTCCGCTTTATTAATTAACGGAGCTGTAAGCGTGATGCGATACATTTTTTGTGGAGCTAAATAATAAGCATCAACCCATTTAGTCTGTTCCTCAAGAACCGCTTCACCTGGAAAAAGAGAAGCCGTGTGTCCGTCATCTCCCATTCCTAATAAAATCAGGTCAAATTTACCATCTTCACCTAAAACAGTTCTGATAGACTTTTCGTATTCAGCTGCATATTCCTCAGGTGTAACACCGTCTTTATACATTTCAAAAATGTTTTCTTGCGGAATAGGAACGTGGCTCAATAAAGTCGAATAAGACATTTTTGCATTGCTCAAATCATCATTAAGCGGAACCCATCTTTCATCACCCCAAAAAATATAGACCTTGCTCCAGTCTACTTTGTTTTTGTAAGCATCAGAAGCTAATAATTTGTAAATCCCAGCAGGAGAAGAACCTCCTGTAAGTACAGCTGTAAATTGGCCTTTTGCAGCAATCGCTTTTTGAGCTGATTCTACAAAAAGATCTGCAGCTGCAGTATTAATTTCTTCTGTATTATTGTGTATCTGTATCATTTAAAACTTCTTCTTTTGTTTGTGTATTCGGAATCCATTTGTGGCCTTGACGTGCTAACAATTCATCGGCTTCTTCAGGTCCCCAGCTTCCTGCGTTGTAATTTGGGAAATTCTTTGGAGGCGTTGTTTTCCAAACTTGCTGAATCGTTTCAATTGCATCCCAAGCTTCTTCCACCTGATCCCAACGCATAAATAGGGTAGGATCTCCCAATAATGCATCGGCAATTAAGGTTTCATAAGCTTCTGGTGACATTGTAGAACAAGAAAAATAATCAAAAACCATTTCTGCAGGTCTTAAAGACATGGATAAACCTGGTTTTTTGGTCATAAACTGCAGTTTAATGTCCATTGAAGGTTGAATGTTGATAATCAATCGGTTTGGTGTCATGCCTTCTTTTCCGTATGAGAATGAAGAATGTGGCACTGGTTTAAACTGAATAATGATCGAAGATTGTTTTTCTTCCATTCTTTTTCCTGAACGCAAGTAGAACGGAATTCCCTGCCATCTCCAGTTGTCCAAATAGATTTTCATTGCTACATAGGTTTCTGTATTAGAATCTGGCGCGATGCCTTTATCTTGACGGTAACCCGGAACAGGAACTCCTTTTATTTCTCCAGCATCATACTGACCTCTAACGATATAATGATCGACTTCTTCTGGTTTAATACGGCGAATTGACTTTAAAACATCTGCTTTTCGATTACGAATGTCATCAGCATTCAAAGAAGCAGGCGCTTCCATAGCGGTCATACATAAAATCTGAAACAAGTGGTTCTGAATCATGTCTTTCAATGCACCAACACCTTCATAGAACCCGCCTCGCTCTTCAACGCCGACTTCTTCTGCAACGGTAATTTGCACGAAATCAATAAAATTACGACTCCATAAAGGTTCGAACATTGAGTTTCCAAAACGGAAAGCCAAAATATTTTGAACCGTTTCTTTTCCTAAATAGTGATCAATTCTGTAAATCTGCTCTTCTTTGAAAGTCTGTGAAAGCATTTCATTCAACTCAATTGCAGAAGCTTTATCATAACCAAAAGGTTTTTCGATAATAATACGATCTTGTTTCGCATTAGCGGCAAGTCCGATTTTCTTGATATTGCTTGAAATCGTTGAAATGAAAGAAGGCGTAATCGAAAGATAGAAAAGACGATTGGCACGTTCGCCAAAAGCAAGGTCAAAATTGTTTATTTTTTCATTTAATCCAATGTACGATTCCTCTTTATCGATATCAAGACTGTGGTAAGAGATATGCGAAAGAAATTTTTCTGTTTCTGGATCGTCAACTCCTTTTCTTCTTGAGAACAGATTTAGATTTTCTGCCACATAAGCGCGAAAATCATCATTGGTTTTTTCAGCTCTACCAAGAGCAATAATCTGAAACTGTTCAGACATACGTCCGTCAAGGTACAGATTTTGGAAAGCGGGGAAGAGCTTTCTCTTTGCTAGATCTCCAGTTCCACCAAAAATAACAATGATGGTTGGATTCTTTAGTTTATTTTTAGTCATTGTGTGTAGTTGTGTTGCTTTAATTGTTTATTCAGCCCATTGTGTATGGAAAACGCCTTCTTTATCGATACGCTCGTAAGTATGCGCTCCAAAATAATCACGCTGTGCCTGAATTAAATTAGTTGGAAGATTAGCAGATCTATAAGCATCAAAATAAGATAACGAGTTCATTAATCCTGAAACAGGCAATCCTTTTTGAACAGCAAACTGGATCACAGCTCTCATTCCTGCTTGGTTTTCTACTAATTTTGAAGCAATTCCGCCATCCAAAAGTAAATTTGGCAAATCTGATTTTGCTACGTATGCTTTTCTGAAATCCTCTAAGATAGTCGCACGAATGATACATCCGCCACGCCAGATTTTAGCAACTGTTTCTAGATTTAATCCGTAGTTGTATTCTTTAGAAGCCGTGTGAAGCTGAGCTAAACCTTGAGCGTAAGTCACCACGATAGAAAAGTATAAAGCCGATTTTAAAGCCGCAATGGCTTCGCTTTGAGAAACATTTGTTTCATCAGCGTTCCAAACTAATTTTTTAGCCGCTTCAATTCTTTCTGGTTTGGTTTTAGACATATCGCGCATGTTAACTGCTGCGTCGATTGTTGGAACTGGAACTTGTAAATCCATTGCATTTTGCGAAGTCCATTTCCCTGTTCCTTTAGATCTTGCCCAATCCGATATTTTGTTGATTAATTGTGTTCCGTCTTCATCTTTTTGTTTTAAGATGTTTCCAGTAATTTCAATCAAATACGATCTTAAATCATCAGTTTGATTCCATTCGGAAAAAGTTTTCTGAATCGTTTCATCATCCAAGTTATAACCTCTTTTCATTAAGTCATAAATCTCAGAAATCAACTGCATGATTCCGTATTCAATTCCGTTGTGAACCATTTTTACGTAGTTTCCAGCAGAACCATTTCCTAAATATTCTACACAAGGTTCGCCATCTACTTTTGCCGCAATGGCTTCAAAAATAGGACGAAGTCTTTCGTATGCTTTCTGATCTCCTCCTGGCATCATAGCAGGACCGAAACGAGCCCCTTTTTCACCTCCTGAAATTCCCATTCCGAAGAAGTGGATTCCTTTTTCAGACAATTCAATGAATCTTCTGTCCGTATCTGTAAAATAAGTGTTTCCACCGTCAATAATAATGTCTCCTTTATCTAAGTGAGGCAATAAACTAGCGATAGCGCTGTCAACTGGTTTTCCCGCAGGGACCAATAACATAATAGCTCTTGGCTGCTGAATAAGCTCTACAAAATGTTTTACATCTGTCGTCGCTTCAATAGTGTGGTCGGCATCGGCTTCTTGTTGAAGAGAATTGACTTTTTCGGTGTCTAAGTCTAAACCTGCAGCCGCAAAGTTATGGCTGGCGATATTTAAAAGTAGGTTACGACCCATTACGCCGAGTCCTACAATTCCAAAATCAAATTTGCTCATAGTTTTCAATTAACTAAATTATTAGAAGAAATGTTTTTGCAGCAAAAAGTAAGAGAAAGTATGGTAATTCTTTTTCATTCAATGTTTTGCAGCAAAAACAATGGTTATTTTAATCTTACATTTCAAAATGTAGAGCGCTAAGTTAGAGAAAAATGCTGAAAAATAAGGGGTAAAATCGTTCACTTTTGGTCTTTATTGTGATACTTTTTATGTGTAAAAATTACGCTTATTAAGGCTGTTTTTCAACTAAATCGTTGTAATACTGCTAATGCCATTTGTCAATACTTTTATTAGAAGCAGCTTCATGCTCGTAAGAAAAAAGATGTGAAAAATTATAAAAATGTTTATTGAAAATATAGGAATTGAGGTATTTTTGAAAACCCAATCATTGGATCCAAGATTTAATTCATTAAAGTATTATATCCTTTTTATGCCAAGAAACATAAAGTTTGTTTTTACAGCCATCTTTTTAACCCTTACTTCGGGTATCTTTTTTAAAGCAAATGCACAGTCGGTATTAGAGAACGAAATATCTATTCAAGCAGATAAGAAGCCATTAGGCAGTGTTTTGGACTTAATGGAAGAAAAAGGAAATTTTAGATTTGCTTATTATGGTAAACTAGCTGTAAAAGATAGTGTCGTTAGCATTCATACTGATAATAATACCATAAAAGGAGTTTTAGATCAGCTGTTAGGTGCCAAATATGAATTGAAAGAATCGCCAGGGTTTGTTATTGTTCGTTATGCTCCTTTGGAACTTGCTCTTGTGTTAGAAAAAAACACTGTTTTGAGTGACGGACAGCAAATTGTAATCGGTTATATTGTAGATACACAAACCAATAGTCGTATTGAAAATGTGAGTGTATTGGAGAAGAATGCGCTACTGTCTACATTAACCAATAAAGATGGTTTTTTTGAACTTCGATTAAAAAATGCACCCCAAGCTATAGAACTTACAGCGGTTAAGGAGAATTATAAAACGGTGACGATGGTATTTCTTTCTGAAATTAAAATTCAGATGGGAGACAAAAAAAATAAAACAGATTATATTGATGGAGATTTCTCTGCAATTGAAAGATCAGGAATTGGCCGTTTCTTTATTTCTTCTAAACAAAAAATACAAGCGCTCAATCTGGGAGGATTTATTTCTAAAGTTCCCGTACAGGCTTCTTTAATTCCGAGTATCAGCACTCGAGGAATGCTGAATACGCAGATTGTCAATAATTTTTCGCTAAATATATTAGGAGGTTATAATGCTGGAGTTCGGGGGCTAGAAATGGCAGGACTTTACAACATTAATCGTATGAATGTTGACGCGCTTCAAATAGCCGGAATATTTAATACCGTTGGAGGATCTGTTAACGGAATTCAGTTAGCCGGAATCTATAATAATGTTTTTGGCAATTTAAGAGGATTGCAGATAAGTGGTATTCATAACAGTGTAAAAGGTTCGCAAGTCGGTTTGCAAATGGGCGGTATCTACAACAATGTATATAAAGATTCTAAAGGACTTCAAATTGCAGGAATTGGTAATACAGTAAAGGGTTCGCAAAACGGATTACAGTTTTCGGGAATTTACAATATTGGAAAAGATACAGTGCGTGGTGCCCAAATTACAGGTCTTTTTAATTATGCTAAAGAATTAAATGGAGTTCAATTTGGATTGGTGAACATTACAGATTCGCCGTCTGGTTATAGTTTTGGTCTGCTAAACTTTAAAAAAGGCGGTTATAAAAAGATTAGTATTACAAGCAACGAGATTTCAGACATAAATCTTGCTGTAAAAACAGGAGACCATAAAATGTATACCATTTTAATGGCGGGAAGAAGCGATAGAAACGATGAAGAAAAGCTGTTTTCTTTTGGAATTGGATTAGGAAAGAACATTCCATTAGGGAAACGTTTTACTTATAATCCCGAATTTAGCACGCAGTATCTTTATTTAGGAAATTGGGACATTTATAATTCCTTATCTAAATTTGATTCTTCCTTTTCTTTTCAATTATGTAAAGGTGTAGCGCTATCTGCAGGACCTTCTTTAAATTTTTATTGGTCTGAGAAACAAGATAAAAACGGCAACGTAAATACTTCTACATTTGTTCAGGATCGTACCAAACGCTATACGATAATCAACAATAACAGCAAAGATATTCTCGGATGGATAGGATGGAGTTTTGGATTGACATTTTTTTAAAAAATGATAAAAAAGCTTATAAACATTGATTTTATAAGCTTTCAAACTATGTTTCTATGTGTTTAAATCCCATTCTTTTAAGGATAAATCATCAAAAACATATACGCAAACAAATTGACTAGAAGCACGACGCCGTAAACGATATTCGATTTTCCTTTGCTCAGAGAAAGCATTACGGTAAAAACAGATAGTGCTAAAAGAACAATAGATTTAATATCAAGTCCTAAAACAATTGGAATTCCCATTAGGATACAAACGAGCGCAACAGTTGGAATAGTCAAACCAATACTGGCAAGAGCAGAACCTAAAGCTAGATTTAAACTCGTTTGTAATCGGTTTTTTTTGGCTGCAATTATCGCTGCGATCGCTTCTGGCAATAAAATAATGATGGCAATTACAACCCCAACCAAAGATTTTGGAAGATTGTGACTTATAATAATAGTTTCAATAGTAGGCGAGAGGGTTTTGGCCAGTAAGACCACAATTCCTAAACTCACCAATAGAAAAACAAGACTTGTATAAAATGTTTTATTATTAATTTCGATTGGATGTGTTTTAGATTCGTCTTCGCTCGTGGTATTGGTTAGAAAGTATTGGCGATATCCTTTGGTTTGTGCGAACAAAAAAGAACCATAAATAACCAGACAGGCAATAGAGGCAAAGATCAATTGAGGCGTTGAATAATAAGAACCGTGAACACTTTCTGTAAAAGTGGGGAAAACCAGCGTAAATACAATAATCGAAATAAGCGAAACCAAACCAATCGTTACCGAAGAAGTAGAGAAATTCTGTTCGTAATGTTTGATGCTTCCAATAAGAAGGCACAATCCAATAATTCCGTTCAGGATCAGCATGGTGGCGGCATACACGGTATCTCTGGCCAAAGAAGCGGCTTCAGAACCTTCAGAAAGCATTAAAGAAACAATAATAGAAACTTCAATTACAGTAATAGAAATAGCCAAAATTATGGTTCCGTACGGTTCTCCAACGCGTTCTGCAATAATTTCGGAGTGATGAACTGCTGACATTACGCTCAGAATAAGCAATATACTAGAAACAATCTGAAAGATGCTGCTGTCGGCAATCAGTCCGCTAAATAAAAGAACCCACGAAAGGATTGGAATAATGATGGTCCACTGTAATAGTTGTTTCATTTTTTGTAATTTTTAAAGTTTATACTGCCGATAGGGCCAACAGAATCGGCTTTTACCTTTTTTGTAAGATAGAACTTTTATAGCTAAAAATGATAAAAAAAAGCATTTTTAAGCACTTTTTAAGTTTATTTGAGAGTGTTTTGAATCAAAAAGTGCATTTTACCACAGATAAAATTACAACTTTCTTTAAGAATTTTGATGATTTCCTTTCGATGCGATTTTTCCTTAATAGTTTAAACTTTGTCAAAGTTCGCTTCGTGCCTAAAACAATTCTAGCGTCTTTCTATTTTTCTCTCGCAGATCTAGCTGATAAAGCAGATTTTTTTCTGATTAACAGAATCTGCTAAATCTGCAAAATCAGCGGGAGAGTATTTTAAGAATTTCTGATGATTTCCTTTCATGCAATTTTCCTTAATAGTTTAAACTTTGTCAAAGTTGGCTTCGTACTAAGACTATGTGTTAGAAATTAATTTCTTTTTTTAATTCTTTTCTAGAGCAAAAAAAATCTATGTTTCTATGTCTTTAAGAAAAAAAATTAAAGTTTCTCTATTTTTTTTCTCGCAGATTTAGCTGATAAAGCAGATTTTTTTTTTTGATTTGCATAATCTGCAAAATCTGCGGGAGAATATTTTAAGAGTTTCGAATAATCTCTTTACGATGTGATTTCCCCCATTTAATCATTTCTTCGATTACTGGACCGAAAGATTTGCAATACGGCGTCGATTCGTATTTAACCTGAATTTCGGCATCGCGGTCTTCAGTTCTTTTGATCAGCATATTGATCTCCATTTCTTTGAGTTCTCGCGAAAGCATGCGTGTCGTAATTCCCGGAATACTGCGTTCGATTTCCCTGAAACGGTTATTTCCGTTACAGATGGAATTGATGATTGGCAAACGCCATTTACCACCCAAAACATGTAAAGTGTCTTGAAGTGCTTGTACTTCCTCTTTCTGATTTCTTTCCATAACAAAACAGCATTAGTTTAGAAAATTAACTGGTTACAAAGTTATACCATAATTCTAAAATAATGAAAAAAAAAAAATTAAGATGAAACGAAATTTAAGCTTCAATAATGCTCAAAATAGTTTTCGGAATTTCAGCGAAAGCTTCAAAAGAATACGGTTTAATTAAGTAGGCTTTTACGCCCATTTCATCACATTTTTCTTTGTAAGAAGGATTAATGCTTGTTGAATAAACAAAACACGGAATATTTTTTAATTCATCATTGCTAAGAATTTCTTGCAAAGCTTCAATACCGTCGATAATAGGCATATTGATATCGGTAAGAATAACATCAGGATTTTCGTTCGAACCGTTTTTTAGATAATTAAGCAGTTCCTCGCCATTGGCAACAAGACTTACTTTGCTAAAGTTTGGATTATTGCTAAAAGTTTCTGTAATAACATCTGCATCATCCATGTCATCTTCAGCAATTACGATATGTAAATTATATTTTTCCAGCATTTTATAAGATAGGGAAGTAAAGGTTAAATATGGTTCCTTCGTTCAATGTACTTTCAACGGTAATATTTCCAGAATGGTTTTCCATTATCTTTTTACAGATCGCGAGGCCAATACCGTTTCCTGAGTATTCGTTTCTGGCATGCAGGCGCTGAAAAATGACAAATATTTTAAGCAAATGGCTTTCTTCCATTCCAATGCCGTTGTCTTTTATCTGAACCTTTACAAATTTAGCATTTTGATTCGGTATTTCACTATCTAAATTTTCTTCCTGCGAAATTTCTATAATAGGAGCAATATCTGTTTTGCTATATTTAATGGCGTTTGAAATAAGATTAGAGAAAAGCTGTCTCATCTGCACGCGAGAAGCTTTAATAATGGGAAGTTTTCCTGTTTTGATAACCGCTTTTTTATCAGCAATTATAATTTCAAAATCCTCAATAACTTCCGAGATGATGGTTCTTAAATCTATTTCTGTTCGTTCTTCCTGCGCGGTATGCGAAGAATACTGCACTAAATCGTCTACAAGCGAATTTAATCTTAAAGCCGATAATTTCATGACATTTACCGCTTTTGTATCGGCTTCTTTAAAATAGCTTCCGTCAATTCTGCTGGTATTCATGACAATTTTCCGCAACGGTTCTTTTAAATCGTGTGAGATTACATGAATAAATTCTTCGAGATTACGATTGATTTTATTCAGTTCGTTTATTTTTTCTTCTAATTCTTTCTGATGGCGAATTAAAGCTTCTTCATGCTTTTTCTTTTCGGTCAAATCGGTAATTACAACCCCAATGGCTTCTACAGCGGGTTCCAGATCAGTTAAAGCGATATAGGCTGGAAAAGTCTTTTCATTCTCCGATTTTAGAAGTATTTCATGTTTAGTAATTCCATATCTCAGTGCTTCTATAAGAGAAATAAATTGCGTTTGGTTTGTAAAATATTCATAAATGTACGTTCCCGTTATTTTCTCTGAAGGTAGACCAACTAATTTTGAAAATTGCTCATTGCAGTACAGTATCAATCCATTTCTTGAAATACTCAATGCGCCCTGACCGAATTTCTCTATAAGAAGACGATACGTATAATCGGCAGTTTCTAGAGAATATAGTTCGGGAACTCCATTACTGCTTACCACAAGCGCATCTACATCTCCTTGTTTTATAGCATTAACAATACTGTTGGATTCAAAAAGTTCTTCCTTCAGTGATTCAATTTCTGCTAATAAAGCGGCTATATTTTTTTTATTCTCCTCCAAACTATTCGCTTATATTAAGTATGTATAATACTTTTTCTTTATCTGATAAATCTCCTAAAATGATTCTTTTAGGTTCTGGCTGTGTTTTGATCAAGGTAGGAATGGCTACAATTTGATGAATCACAGCCTGTTCTTTATCACGGCTGATATCAACAATTTCTAATTCATAATTGTTGGTGAGATAGGTGTCGCAGATTTTGCGTATATTTTCGATTGCATGTCCTGATTTAACAGACATACCTGAAACAAAAAGCATAAACTTATGTTTGGTTGTACTAGTGCCATCAGATGAATCTTCCATGATTAAGAGTTTATAGGTTTGATATTAAGCCCTACAAGCACTCTTTCTTCATTAGAAAGGTCACCTATAATTTTACGAATAGGCTCGGGAAATTTACGCACCAAAGTAGGTACGGCCAAAATCTGATCGCCTTCTGCCAATTGCGGATTCTTCAGCAAATCGATAATCTCGATGCTGTATTTTCCTTTTAAATGTTCCTCGGCATACTTCTTTATGTTTTCCAGTGCCTTGATCGATTTTGGCGTTTGCCCTGCTATATAAAGCAATAATTGCCATTCGGCTACTTCTTTTTTCATTTGATTTATTTTTTCTTAGAAGACAGTTTTTCCTGCAATTCTTCTGTTGCTTTAAGAATGCTTAGTTCTTCTTCAGCCGATTCAAATTCTGTTCTCAATGCTTCAATATTAGCTTCAAGTACTTTGCGTTTACGCGCAATTTCTCTGTCTTTTCGGCTAATTTCGTTTTGAAGCTTAATATCCGACATGGTTTTTTTGAATTGATAAGACTGTCTTGCAGCTCCCGTCAAAATTCCCTGCGGACCTAACTCAACATCTAGTAATTCAATTCCTTTACTTGTAATTACAAATTCTCTTACTTGGTTAGAATGTCCCATTCCGCGCGCTTTTATGATAAAAATACCGCGGTTTCTTTCGCCAACACCTTCCATATCGCGAACTGTAATCCAGGTATCCACCAATGACGAAACCGATTCTTCTGCCAGATCAGGTCTAACAGTGTCGGTTTGTTTATTTAATGACGTGAACATAGCCGTAATATTATTGGCTTTTAGCATATCAATTAATCGTACCAGCATAGAGCGTACTTCGTGTTCGCTTCCTACCGAAATAAGATTACTAATCGGGTCAATAATAATGGTAGTAGGCTGAAACTCTTTGATTAACTTTCTCAGTGTAAGCAAATGCAACTCTAAACCATTTAATGACGGACGGGAAGAATGTATTTGCAAAATGCCTTTTTTGATGTGTTTTTCCAGATCTACTCCAATTGATTTCATGTTGCGAACCAATTGATGCGGTGATTCCTCAAAGGCGAAGTAAATCGTTTTTTCGTTCTTTTCGCATTGTTCATTGGCAAAATAACAGGCAACGGTCGTTTTAGCCGTTCCTGCAGTTCCCGAAACCAAAATATTACTTCCTCTGTAGAAACCGCCTCCATGAAACATTTCATTTAGTCCAGGAACGCCAGTAGAAATAATATCTGAGGAAACTTCGTTATCCAATTTCAAAGAAGTAATAGGAAGAACTGAAATTCCGTCTTCGTCAATTAAGAACGGATACTCATTTGTTCCATGTGTTGAACCTCTATATTTTACAATTCGAAGCCTTCTAGTCGAAACTTGTTCAATTACACGATGATCGAGAACAATTACACAGTCCGAAACGTATTCTTCCAGACCTTGGCGGGTTAGTGTAGCTTCGCCGCGTTCTCCTGTAATAACGGCAGTTACGCCTTTGGTTTTAAGCCAATGGAATAATCTTCGTAATTCTGCTCGTAAAATGGCCTGATTGTCCAAACCAGCAAATAGCGATTCGATGGTATCCAATACAACACGAGTGGCTTTTATAGAATCGATGGCATGTCCTAAACGAATAAATAAGCCGTCAAGATCGTATTCGCCCGCTTCCTCAATTTCTGATCTTTCAACGCGAACATGGTCTACAACAAGCTTTTTATCTTTTTTAAGCTGTTCAAGGTCAAAGCCTAATGATTTAACATTTAGAGTCAAATCGTCTGAAGGTTCTTCAAAAGACATGAAAACTCCTGGTTCGTTATACTCTGTAATTCCTTTTATAAGGAACTGCATAGACAATAAAGTCTTACCGCATCCCGCTCCACCGCAGATTAAAGTTGGTCGTCCTTTCGGAAATCCACCTTCTGTAATCTCATCTAATCCGTCAACCCCAGTAGGAGTTTTTGGAAATATAAAACTATGTGATTTTGTTTTTTCTTGCACGATAATAAATTTCTGTATTACTCAAATATACCTTTTTCTGCAGAATTTTCAATGAATTCTGATTAAGATTTAACAGGCGTTTAATGAAGTTTTAAAAAAAAATTAAGAGAATTGATTTAAAAATCTAAATAAATCGAAGAATTTTAACCAAAAATCTAAAGAATACGAATTCAATATTTAACATAAAAACAAGGCTTTTTACTAAAACTTATTTTTCAATACTATTTTAATGTTAAAGTGTACTTCTGGTATACTCTATGATACTGGTTACAAAGTTATACCATTTTGAATTTACCTTTGTCTCATTAATTTAAAACACATATAAAATGGACAATTTAAAAAATAAAGTGGCAGTAATAACTGGCGGAAACAGTGGAATAGGATATGCTACAGCCCAATTATTAAAAGAACAAGGAGCTAACGTAATTATTACAGGAAGAAGAAAAGAGGCGATAGAAACGGCAGCTTTAGAACTAGGCGTTACAGCCATTACAGCAGACCAATCGAATATTTCGGATATCGAAAAACTGGCTGAAAAGGTAAAAGCCGATTTCGGTTCGGTTGATATTTTGTTTATCAATGCGGGAATCGCGGGTTTAGGAACAATTGAACAAACTACAGAAGAATTGTACGACAGCATTATGAATGTGAATCTAAAAGGTGCTTTTTTTACTTTAAGCAAATTTATTCCGATTTTGAAAGATGGCGCTTCGGTGGTATTTCTTTCTTCAAATACTGCGAGTATGCCGGGTCCGGGATCTTCGGTTTATTCAGCGAGTAAAACGGCTTTGAATTCGTTTATGAGATCGGCGGCTTTAGAATTAGCGCCAAGAAAGATTCGAGTAAATTCTGTTAGCCCAGGACCAACTCAAACTGAAGTCATGAACAAAGTAGGCCTAGACGAAGCCACCGTAAAAGGCATTATGGATGTCGTAGTAGAAAAAGTGCCTCTAAAAAAAATGGGAAAGGCAGAAGATGTGGCTAAAATGGTTTCGCATTTGAGTAGTGATGCTGCGGTGTTTATGACGGGTGCTGATGTTATTATGGATGGAGGGATGAGTTTGGGGTGATAGTTTACCGTTTGTCTTGATAGAAAAAGAGCTTGGAGGTAATCCAAGCTTTTTGTATCAAACAAATTAATGTTAATATTATTTTGATAAATCCTCTTAAATTTAAGATTTATCATATCAGATTTAACTTAAAATTGTATTGCTAATTTTAAAAATGATAATAAATGAGTGATAAATATAAATTCTCGATTTTAAGAGAAGAAGTTGAAGTAGAGGATTTTTATGAAGACAAAACTCATGAAAAGATAAAAAACTCGTTATTGAATTTAATAAAAAATGAAAAAGAAGGAATTAATATTGGGTTATCTGGACCATGGGGATCAGGAAAATCAACAATAATTAATTTATTGAAAAAAGAAAAAGATTTTGTTTTTTTTTATTTTGACGCTTGGGCACATGAAGGAGACCCGCTTAGAAGAATTTTTCTTGAAAGTTTTATTAATTGCATTAAAGATATAGAATCAGACACAGAAGTTGTCAAAAAATTAGAAGATAAAAGAGCAATTATTTCTGGTGAGAAGAGAACAAAAACGACTAATGTTTTTAGAACAGTAACTAAACTTGGTCTTTTTCTAACAGTTTCAACTCTCATATTGAGTATAGGCTTGGCTTTGCTATCTTCAGTTGATTACAATACCATAACTAGTGAAAATACAGGTTCAATAAATAAAGCACTTTGTTTTGGAATAGTTTTTTCTCTAGCTCCTTTTTTGGTTTTGTTTGGGAATCTAATTGTTTTGCTTTGTACAAATAAAAAAGGAGGGAAACTAGAGGATTGGTCATTTATACAAAATAATTCAAGTGAAACAATTGTCGAAGATGTTAGTATTGATTATGAAAGAAGCTCTATCGAGTTTGAAAAATACTTCAAGGAAATTCTTGAAATATTTAATTCGGTTGCAAAAAGAAAAGTAATAATTGTTCTTGATAATTTAGACAGAGTAGAGGCTGATTTGTCTTTAAAAATTTGGTCAACCTTACAGACTTTTATTCAGCATAAAAATCCTAACTCAAAAGATTATACGCTTTTTAAACATATTTTTACTCTAATACCTTATGATGAAGAGAGTTTAATGAAAATTTGGGAAAGCAATGTAGAAGATGGAAAAGGTGGAAAAGAAATTGATAATGCTTTTGCAAAATCTTTTTTCGATAAAAGTTTTCAAGTAAGAATAGATGTTCCTAGACCAATTGTTTCAAATTGGTTAGGTTTTATTGATAAAATGATCGAAAAAGCTTTTATAAATTGGTCAGAAGAAGATAAGAAGGTAATTAAAGAAGTAATTGAGAAAACGCGGAAAAACATTTTAGATAATCCTAAACCACGAGAGATAAAGATTTATTTAAATCAAGTCGGTTTTTTAAAAAATCATTATGGAGAAGATATTTCTACTAAGAGTATAGCTCTCTATAGCTTTAAAAGATACTTACAGGGAAAGTCAAACGATGAAATCGCTAATTATTTAATTAAAAGAGAGGAAATACCTAAAGAGGAAATTAATTTGATTGAGGATGAAACAATTCAAGAAATTTCAGCAATTGTTTATGGAGTAAAAAAAGATAAAGGAGCACAAATATTACTGACACCAAGAATTATTTCGGCTCTTACTAAAAACAAGCCCGAAGAGTTAAAAGAATTGGTATTTAATTATGAAAATGTTTTTTGGACAATTTTTAAAAAAATTATATTAGATACAAATCAATTTAGTGAATATCTGAAATATAGTACTCCTATTAATGATTGTTTTGAAGAAGTTAATGGAGAAATATACCGCAACTATGTAAGTTTGTTAGAAAAATATTTAGTTAAAAACGAAGATTATAATTTTTCATTAGATTTCGATTTTTGTAATAATATGAAAAGTGCTTCTACATTATTGGCTAAGTATAATCGAACAGAAAAAATAGGTACATTATGGAACTTTTTTATAGAAACATACTTAAATCAAGAAAATAAAAAGGAAAGTCAAAATATAAATAATTTAGAGTTAAATGAAATATTTATCGAGACATTAAATCATATTTTTGAAAGTAGTAATCGTATGCTTGTAAATAGGAAATTAAATGTGAGTTTTGAAAGTTGGAGAAATATGAATGTTCAAAGTCAATTCTCAAACATCTCGCTTTTAATTCATCCATCAGATGAAATATTAAAACAAATTATTGAGCTTATTGGAGAAGGGATACAAATAGAAGAAGAAGAATTTTTAATAATAAATAATTGTATAAATTCAGAAGTGGATATTAAGTTAATTATTGAACCATTGAATAAGCATTTGATGTGGAATAATGGCATGCAAAGTGGAACGGTATTTACCTTTGAATCAATAAAATTATTTGAAAATCTTTATTATAAATTTATTGGTGATTACGATTTTGACGTTTTTTTTAAAAGTTATTATTTGTACAATGTTGCTTATCATGTAAGCTCTAATAATAGTTTGGTAGTTCAAATCATGTCTACACTTTGCAGCATTTTTTATAAAGAAAATTTATTTAATATTGAAAACTTTGTTCCGCAAAACCACTCTAGTGCAAATAGTTTCATCTTAGACATAAAAAATTATTGGTCAGTGTCAAGTAAGAACAATGCAGAATTTACTTATAATAAATACAGAGAAAATCATTTGCTTAGTAATATATGGTTATTGTCACAAAACAAAAGGAATATTTTGTGTTATGACATAATTGATTTATTATTAAAAAATGATGATAATAAAGAATTTGAGATTGAAAATCCATTTTTTATTCTCTGTGATATTGCATGTAATTCTCCGTCAGGTTATAATAGTATTAGTGGAATTATTATAAAATTTTTAGAAAACTCAAATCTAAAAGAAGAATTAATTACAGCAGAGGATTTGAGTTTGACAGTAAATGATTATATTCTATATGAAATCTTAAAAACTGATAATTTAGAAGAATTGTACAATAAATTAGAAATTGAAATAACAAAACTTAATAGGGAAGATTTTGTCAAATCACTTCAAGACGGTAATGATTATTTATTTGATATACTTTTTAAATTGAAAGAAAAAAACAATCGTCTGTCTTTAGGAATTGTTTTAAATGATGCTCTTTACGAATTTGTGCAAAGCATATCAATTGGTAGTAGTTTTACAATTAGTGAGTTTATAAAAGAAAATTGGGAAGATATTGTTAAATTACTAGATGATGTCAATATTGATAATTTCTCTCAACGAATTACAAAATTATTAAAAGAAAAAAGAGAAAACTTGAACGATATTTTCTTTGAAATAAATGATTCATTTATTGACAGACCTTTTTTTACATCACTAATTAATGATGATATTATCAATGTTAGATTAGAAGTCCAAACAGCTCTTAATAGTGCAGTTGATATTAAAAATCTAAAATCCATAGAAAATTTGTTAAAATTCGAAAACGTTAAGACAATAAGATTTGGTAACGGTTTCAAAGAATTAATAAAAGATTCTACACTTATTTTACTAGAAAGTGAAGATGAAAATGTTAAGAAAATTGCTGATATTATTGCTAAAAGGTTTTCAATTAAAAAGAAGTAGGTTTAGTATTTTACAATATTAAAAAACAGTAGTAATTTTCATTGTGTAAAACAAAACCCTCAATCTCCAAAAAGACCAAGGGTTTTAATTTTTTAAAAAAGCACAAACCTTTTTACTCCAAATCCAGATAAGGATCTAAAATTTCGGCTAGTTCATTGAGCCAATAGAAGCTGTCTCCAAGTTTGGCAGCGTTTAACTGAATGTTTTCTTGATCGTTGAGGACGCCCAATGCGAGGGTTAGATTTACCTGTCTTATGGCTCTCGCCATATCGAGTGGGTCAATTCTGTCGTTGAAGAAATTCATTAGACCGATTTCGGCTTCTTTTGAAAGGGTTTTGGTACTCATAACTCTGTAATTTAGGAAATATAAAACCCATGTAGCTTAGGTGTCCTACGCTTACAGAAGCGTTACGGTTGTTTCCAATGCCGCCACCATACCACATGGGCAAGAAGTTTTTTAAGTATCATAATTCTGTAATTTAGGAATCGCAAATATATTAAAAAAGAAGTTGGTTTAATAGTATAAAAAGTAGTATAATTCTTAAATTTTTATTTTTTAGAATACTACTTCTTCGGAAAATGATTGCTCAAGGTAGTAGTGCTATTTTTTTGTAGTGAAGTTGGTCATTAGTTCGAGCGAAACGCTAGGAAGATTCTTTAATATTCTTGCAAATTATTAATCCATTTTTGTTGGTCATTATTTAGCGTATCGAACTGCATTATTACTTCAAGATTTATTGTTTTTTCAATAACGTGAGGTGTTTCCATATCTAGTGTTTTTATTATCGGTGAACTTTCACTATAATAAGAAGTTTTTATTTCGTTTATTATTAGTAAGTAGTTTTTTAATTGAAAAATGGTACTTATTTTTCTGTTGTCTTCTTTTACACTAAAATGAAATTTTAGTTTAAGTTCTGATAATAATTTTTCATAACCAGTTTCCTTTTCTTTTGAATTATAGCAAATAACAGCTAATAGTAGGTTATTAGTATCTGACATCATTTGAAAATGATTAAATCTTAAATTTTTATAGAAATATGATGTATCATCTTCTGTATATCTGTTGAGAGAAAATACTTTTCCAATTATTTTTTCCGCATCATCTGTATAATTAATTTGATTGTTTAACTCGTTAGCATATATGTTTTTCATAGAAACATATCGTGTTTCATAATATTTGGAAAATGCTTCTTTCGCATTTATCGTTTTATAAATATTGTTCTCATTGGGCAATAAATAGTTGGTAGAATCTTTATCTACAAAATTTGCAAGAAAAAATTCTTTTACATTTACTTTTTTGTTCAAATTTTCAAAATTGGTATAACCCTTTTGTGAGTATGCAAAGTTAAGGACAATGTGACAGAGTAAAATTGAAAATACTTTTGCCTTTAGTGATTTCTTGTTTTTATTTAATGTGATCATATTTAATTTTTTAGTTTCTTTTATTTTTCCTGCCAATAATCTAATTCTGGAAACTCAATAGGTTCTCTGCCTTGCCATTTAGGGAATACAAAATCTTTTGGAAGCGAGTATTGTGATATTTCAAAATCATTTTTTTCTAAATTGAATTTAGATGCTCTAAATTTCATTATTTCAATTTTTTCTTTTGAATTTTCAAGCCATATCTTTCCAAATGTGTATGGTTTATTTTTCGAAACTTTATCCATTCCTACAGCAAGAAATACATCTTTCCCATATTGTTCTTGAAATTTTAATAGTTGTTTATCTAAATTAATAGGTAAAACAATTTGTGATTCATACCATTCGTTGCCATCTCTTGAATGCCATCTCATCCAAAATTGCACAGGAAGCTTTTTTCCTTTTGTAACTTTTAGCTTGACTTTCTCATTCCATTTTATGTATGGAATCGGATTTTCATTTGAGTAAATTATGCTGCCGTCTTTGGTATAGCCTGCAATAGCAATGCTGTAATCTTTTTTATCTTCTTCTTCAGTTGTGAACCCAATATCATAATCATATTCTTTTTCTCCTTTTTCCCAAACAGAATAGGGAATACCATGAATTTTCCAATAAGTGCTAGATTCCTTAAATCCTTCAGATAAACTTAGATGCTCTTTTGTGTATTTATCATAATCAGGATCATCTTCTTTCCATACTCCTTTGTTGTTTGCTTTAAACCTGCATATTTCTGTGCTTGCACTTCCTCCTCGCATCCATACAGTCACATTGCCACCAGGGGCCATTCCGACAACAATTAAATTATAATCGTTTTGGTCGCCATAAAAATCAATCGCTTTTGTCCTGAATAATTCGAGCATTTTTTCTCTAGGCAACTTGTAACTTCCTTCATATAAAATTTTATCAGTATCACAAAACCATTTTGTAGTAATACTATCAGGCACAGACAAAAGATAATCGCTACCCATTATCATACCGTTAATTTCTTGCCAGCCATTATTTCCTCCCGGACCAAGTAATGCACCACTAATCCATTCGTTATTATAAAAGAAATCAACTTGCGCTTGATTCACCATGAATTTTTTTGGATTTGAACCTCCTATTCTCCAATTGAAATCATTAATTCGCTTATAATGAATTGATCTGAAGCCAATTGTAATTAACAATAAAGCCATTAACAAAAAATAATTTAGATAACTAGTCTTCATATATTAAAAATTATGTTCTGCCACTAAAAATAACTCCAATGAATAAAAATAACATTGCGCATAGCAATAATGATAATAAGATATATGTCATTACATAAAAGAAACCTTTTTTTTCTTTTATATAAAAACCTATTGCAAAATTTATTAAGGCTAATGGAACTATAAGATACCATAGATGAAAATAGAAATCATTAGGATGAAGCTGTTCATGTATATCATAATACAAAGAATAGGATGAAACGATAACAATGATATCTAAAATTACACAAATGCTTGAAGAATTAATAAAATCCCAATACAACTCTTTTATAATATTGTTTTTCATAACTTTACTTTTCCTGCCAATAATCGAACTCTGGAAATATAATCGGTTCTCTGCCTTGCCATTTAGGGAATACAAAATCTTTAGGTAATATATACTCTGGAGATAATTGTTTGCCCAATTTATAATCATATCTCCCAAGTCTAAATTTCATGATGGTTTTTTTTCTACTTTTTCCAAGCAACATAATTTTGCCCTCAACTAAATCTTTATGATTGTCTTTTTCAATAGCAACTAATAGCCTATTATAACATCCCGTCTTCAAAAAATCTTCAAAATTTTGAGGTAAAATTATTGTGCCATCATACCATTGTCTTTCTTTGTAATTCTCTTCATTTGTATACCATTGAATATATAATTGAACAGGAGATTTATGTTTTTCATGAATAATTTTATTAGTTTTTATTTCTTTTGCGTCCCAAGGTATAAATGAATCAAATTTATCTACAGAAAACCAGGATCCATCTTTAGAATTTAATGTCATATGGTATCCATATTCGGATTCTTTACTTGTAAACGCTACATCATAATCGTATTCTTTTTCTCCTTTTTCCCAAACTGAATAAGGAACGCCATGTAAGTAGATGTATGTTAAAATCTCTTTTGCTTCTTGTCCTTTAGAAGTCCATAACGTTATACTGTTTGGATCGAGTCGCTGTGCTTGCCCAACTTTTTTAGCTTTAAATTTCTCAATTTCAGTAAGAGTTCTATCTGCCTGCATCCATATTGTAATATTACCGCCAGGAGCAGTTCCTGCAATTATAAGAGAATATTCTTCTCTATTTTTTTGGTTGTCTAAAACACCTTTCTTAAACAGCATTAACATTTTTTGTCTTGGCAGTTTAAAACCGCCCTCATACTGTATTAAGTCAAATGCGCATCTCCATTTCACAAAGACACTATCAGGTACAGGCTTAAATTGATCTCCTCCAACATAATTTCCCATTGTTATGCCCCAACCTTGTCCATCTCCAATATTTATTGAAGTTCCTGCGATACTTTTTCCTTTATAAAAATATTCGACAAACGGTGTTGCTAAATAATTTTTTGGCGCAGAAATGCCAGCATTCCAGTCAAATGTATCTTTAGGCTGACAGCTTGCAAGTAAACCGATAATTAAAAAACAGCATAAAAAAAATCTAACTTTTGGGTACATATATTTCTCGCTTATAAATTACTTTATCCTCTTTTATAATTGGTTCAACAGGTTCATTAATAAAAACATAATTTGCCAAAAGATGATGATCTCCTGTTTGCACTGTTAAAAAATCATTTTCAAAACCGCCATAATGCGCTGATAAATGAACGTAATTGTGGTGTATGTGTTTGTAGATCTCGTAGGTTGAATTTTTGTCTTTGTTTTCTTCTTTTGAAGCGGCACGCATAATTTCTAAATACTTTCGCAATATATCAAATGATTCTGTTTCGGGTTATTTATAAAATTTCAAGCTTAAAATTACCTAGATAATAAGTCACGAGTGTTTAAATAAATTGTATCAGATTCTAAACAATATTCTATATTATTTATTTTCATGTAATTAAAACAGTAAAATATACCTTTGTTCTTGCCGTATTTTTGTCTTGAGCCTTCGCGTCTAAAATCATAAATTTTTACTGTCTTGTCTCTCAGTTTAATTAATAATGTATCTGTTTTTAATATTCTATCGTCCAAATAATACGATAAGTTGTTTTTGGACAGCGTATCTATTTTATGGTATCTAATCGTTTTTTTGAAACCTCCTTTTTGTGTGATTAGTATTTTAAGATTTTCATTTATTTGAGTGTCTGAAAATTTAATAATAATATTGCTAGAACCTACAAAATTGCTATTTTCACATTTATTGTGATTACTATAATCATCAGCAGTAAAATAAAAAAATCGAAAAATGAAAAATGAAAATATTAGTACAAAAAAAAACAATATAATTTTCTTCATTTTATTTAGCTTTAATATATCCATTATAATTATTCATAAAATGATTTGACGTTATTTTTTTTCTTAAGTATTTTGACGAACCAAATGGGTCAGTTCCCCATGAGTATACGCTAAAATCTATCTCATCTACTTTGGAGCCTAAAAGACCAGGTACATAATTCCATATTATAGGTGTTTCCAAAACAACCCAATGTAAATCAAAATCTTTTGTATCCCATATGTCATCAATCAAATCAGAATCGATCATTAATATAAGTCTGTATCCGGCTTTTAGTTGGGCATTTATATCATCTATTTTATTTTTGACGTCTAAAGAAGTATAGGCTAAAGGTTTCACGGAATTGTACACTCCTTTTGAAACGACATCTTTATATCCTAAAAGATTCTCACTTAAGGAAGTCATTAGTGGAGGCCAATTAATTGCGTGAAAAGCTTCATCACCTCCTTTATAACTTGAATTGTCAGTGTTTCTTGTGCTCGCCATTGTGATATAGTCTACTAATGACATTCCTGTTCCTTTTGCAACAAATTTTATTCCTTTTGTAGTCCTAATTGCTATCATTTCTTTTTCTACAACTTCAATACTTGGTTTTACTGTGTAACTATTAACTGTAGCTACTCCAGTTCTAAAAAGTTCATTTGCAAATTTTTTATAAGCATCTGGTTGTTCTTTGGCAAATAAATAAAAAATGCATGCCATTCCGCATAAAGAAGTTCCAGATTGATCAATTAGCCAAGGCTTACCATTATCAGTACGCTCTATTATCTCGTTTTCAACAATCATGCTATCAAACCACTTAAAACGATTATGTTTCCATTCCTTGTATTCGGCTTCTTTTTCCTTATTATATACATAAGCACGTAAGTATATAAAGCATCCACACATATCTTCGTCATTGAGCGTAATTTTTATAGAGTTCCCTTTTGCGGTAAGAGGTATTTCCAGCCACTTGTTTTGAGAGGGACTTTCATATTTAATCATCCATTTAATAGTTGATAGATTATTAGGAGGATTTTTTACATAACTTTTTACTCTAAAATGATATGTGTTTCCGAAAATCATTCCCTGCTGTGTTTTACCCGATTTGTTATTCGCAGAGCCAAGATCTAAGGCTGTTAAAAGTTCAATTTCTTTAACAGCTCCATCCATAAGTTTTAAAGGAGGTTTCTGTGGTTCACCATAATTATAGCTTTCAGCAAAATAATCTATAAATCCGTTTGAGTTGTGTTCAATTCCTCCTTTGGCATAAACTCTAGAAGTTCCTCCAGTTTTTTCTATTATATTTCCTTTTACTCTAATATATTCTGACATAGTTTATTTTTCTTCGGTTATGGTATAGGTTAAAAAATCTATAGCATGAAACTGCCCATCAGCATAAAAGGTTTTGTTGGCAATTTCTTCTATTTGTTCTTTTGGCATCATGATAATGAGACTGCCATCTGATTTTCGAATTTCATCGCCCATTTTTTCTAATCTAAAAGGCTCAAAATTAATTCGGATATGACAGGCATGATTGGTCATGTGGTTTCCATAAGGATCGCTATAACTGACATTGCTGTCTTTCAAGAAAAAATGAGCGCCGTTTTTAGAGTTGTGAAAACTGTAATTGCCAATGTTTCCCATTATGGTAATACCGCAGATTGTTTTTATTGCCATCTTAGTTAGTTTTGTCTTGTTTTCTCACTACTGTTGTTTTTGATATCCTTATCAGAGTGAAACTCATGTCCAATTTCACTATGTGTAACTATTCTGTTTTCAGAAGCAATATTTCTATCTTTTTTTACTTCTGAGTTAGAGTTGCCATCAATATTGATATGATTATCTCCAGCAACATGTAGTATTTTATCCAATCCGACACTAGTGTCTAAAATTCCTCCAATACTTGATGTTTTATTTAGTGTAGCTGTTTCAGAGATATTAGTTCCAGCTACATAAGTTATACTTTCACTTGCCTCAAAAACAATATTCTTAGCACGTATGGTAACTGTTTCAGGAGAAGTCACATTAATATTTTTGCTTTCTTCATCCAAATGAATTTCATTTCCACTCGGGTCAGAAAGCCAGATGCCCACTTTTTCAAAAAACTTGAAAAGCTGACCAAAAGGGAGTTTCCAGCCTTTAATTCGGTTTTTGTCATCAAAGAAATCGGGCATTTCTTTTCCGTTGTAATAGGTGCCAGAAACATACGGGCGTTCTGCATTACCGCCTTCAAAACTCACCTGAACTTCTTCGCCAATTTCGGGTCTGAAATAAAGCCCTTTTCCAGAGCCAGAGTAAGGCTGAACTACACGCATCCAATCGCTTTTACTTGTCCAGCCATTCCAGAAGAATTCCACTTTTATGCGTCCCATTTTTTCAGGGTCATTATTGTCAATTACTATTGCGGGCTGGCTTTCGGCGGGAGCAAATGCCGTTACGTCTGTGTAGTGTGGCGCTGCAACATCGGCAGGAATTGCTTTGAACTGGCAGGTGTAATTTCCGTTTACTTCAGAGCGGTGTACAATTTCAACTGCCAATAAATGGTGCTCTACATTTTTGTTTTCAATAGAAAAAGTCTGTCCCAAACCTATAGGCAGATAAGAGGTGCCGCTGTAGAATATGCTGTTGGCATCGCGTCCGGCGGTCTGCATTTTCACCATTTCATCGATTTCTTCTTTATTTTGAGCGTTGCTGGTATACGCGCCGTTTTCGAGTCCGGGTCTTACAATGTAAGGCTGTTTAAAGACGGCAAGGGATGCAAAACGGTCTCGGCTTCCTTCGGAGGTTTTTTCTGCACCATTTTTTATGCGGGAAGCGCTATTGTAATCATAGCTGCTGAACGAAGTTTTGTGCGAAACCAAGCTGGCCTCTATGCCAAAGTTATGCAGCGATGATTCGTTTATAAGTTTTATGTCGGTGTTTTTAATCTGGCCAAACTGCATGCGCATTCCGTCAAAATAAAACCATTGGGCATAGCGTGCAGAAAGGCGTTTAAGGAAATCAAAGCTCGTTTCATTGTACTGAGTCTTAAAGCTGAATTCTTTTGTATAAGTAGGCACAATGGCTTCTCTCTGATAAAATTCTCCCGAGTTTTCTTCTGCAAAAATTTCGAGACCAATCTGCTGGAGGCTTTTTTCGCGAAAGATTCTAGATTTCGGCATATCATCCAGAGCAATGGTATGGCTTGTTCCTGTTACGTGCAGTCCGGCGGGGCTTCCGTGTAGATCGACAGAACCTAGTTTTGTAATTCTTCCTTTAGACATTAATCGGATGCCTTTTACTTTAAAGGTAAAAATGACCTCGCTGCCAATGTAATTGCTAAAGGCTTTTTCCTGATCTTGCGGGGCAATGATAGGTTTTCCGGTGTATTGCCAAAAGAAAGAAAAATGATGGTGGTCTGCCATTTTTTGAGAGAGCTCAAGATTGTAATAGATAACATTTTGAGTAAAGCCTTCTATGGTAATATGTACCTGTTCGGAGAATTTTGACATTTTTTAGAAATTTAAATAGTGTAGTGATTGGTTAAATTGAAATCTATTTTTTTAAGAACTTGGGATTGCCAAAAACCGATTCTTTGGCGGTCAGTTCTAGGTATAAGAGCATTAGAATTTGCTCATGCTGTTACATTCTTCTTCGTTGATTTGTAGTTTGCTAGAAAGCTCATGCTGTTTGTTTTAAGGTTAATTTGATGCAATAGTTTTGCGATCCTTTATTTTGATATAGAGGAGAATAATGGGATTTCTAAAATGTAGTTGGATTTACTGCTGGTATATGCGCAGTATTTTTAGTGCGGTATTATGGTAAATATAGACAGGGAGAAATAATAACGACTACCTCTAAAAGACAAAAAAATAATAGAATAGGGTATTTTAAGAATCACTAAATAATAATAAAAGCAAAGTTTTCTTAAAAAACTAACAATAAAAAAGAGCAACTCAGTACCTTAGCATCTCAGTACCTTAGAAACTAGAAAACATGACCATTCAGCAGTTAAAATATATAGTCGCTTTAGACGAAGAACGGCATTTTGCAAGAGCTGCCGAAGTTTGTATGGTAACGCAGCCTGGACTGACCATTCAGTTAAAAAATCTGGAAGAAGAAATCGGAATTAAGATTTTTGATCGAAATAAAGTGCCGTTGACACCAACCGTTTTAGGAATTGAAATTATTAATAAAGCCAAAAAGATACTTCGTGAAGTAGATGAAATTCGTGATTTTGTAATCAACGAAAAAAATCTGTTGGAAGGAGAGTTGAAACTTGGCATTATTTCCACTTTATCGCCTTATCTGATTCCACTGTTTATTCAAGCAATGAAAGAAGTGGCACCAAAAGTGCATTTTATTATTAAAGAAGGATATACGGGACATTTAATGCGCGATTTAGAAACAGGCGCAATTGACGTAGCGATTATGGCTACGCCAACAGGAAATCCGAATTTAATCGAACATGTTGTTTTTAAAGAACCGTTTGTTGCCTATTTAAATCAGACGCATCCTATGGCGAATGATGAATTTTATGAAATGCAGCTTGGCGACAAAACCGAATTGTTATTATTGCATCACGAATATTGCTACAACGCACAATTATTGGACATCTGCGGACTAAAAACATCCGATAAAATAAAGGAACAATTTACGTACGATATTAATTCGATAGAAACCTTAAAAAATTTAGTCCGAGCTCATTTAGGATTTGCGATTATTCCTAAACTTTCGACCTTAAACGAATCAGGCGGACTTTTTAAACCATTCAAGGAACCTGTTCCCGTAAGAGAAATAAGTCTAGTAGTTTCCGATTCCTTCTCCAAGAAATTATTACTCGAGAAAATGAATGAAGCAATCTGGAATTGTCTTCCCGAATCACTCAAAAAAGATTTCAATTATAAAAAAATCCGCTGGAACGATTCGCCTTATTTTATAAAAGCAGTTAGTAAGTCGAGTTAAATTCCAAAATAAAAATTCCAAATTCCAATAACTGCTTAGAGTATGGAATTTGGAATTTAGTTATGTTTTTGTCATTTCGACGAAGGAGAGATCACACGCGGGTTTCCGCAATGTTTGTCGCCAATCTTTGTAGAATTTCTAGTGTGATTTGCTTCGCCTGTTCGCTATCGCTCGGGTCTCGTTCCTCCTTTAGATTTGTTTTTTGAAATTTTAAGTAGATTTATGATTGAGAAAGGAAGCAAAAGTAAACTGTTCGTTC
>NZ_JAXCWF010000012.1:0-215790 GCF_034044945.1 Flavobacterium sp. CFBP9031 | reverse complement strand
TCTTTTTTTTGAAAATTTCTTTCCGTCTGATTCTCCTTTCCTGCCAGTATTTCGATGAACGCCTTCGCTGTTGCGGGTGCAAAAGTAGAACCTTTTTCCGCTTACGCAAGCTTTTTCAAAGAGTTTTTTTGATATTTTTTCCATGTTTTTCTTAACATTCTAATAACTCGCCGTTTACAGCATAAACTTTTTTGAAGTCTTGTAGGTTTTTTCTCTGCAGCCCCGCTGTTTTGGCATTTTACGCCCGTTTCAGCATTCGCTTTTTATGGGGTTTTCAGCCTTTAAGCCCATTTTTTGAAGAAATTCCATGTTTTCAAAAGCCGACATCTTCCGTTTTTAATCCCGCAAAGGCGCTGAGACGCCAAGCTTTTCCTTCTCCCCCTTCCAAAACCCGCTCTTTTCCCTTCAAGCCGCCTCTGAAAACGGTGCCCTAGCCCCGATAGAAGCGGAAATCCTTTTGTGCCGGGGTTCGGCACAAAAGATTGGAGCGGATAGCGGGAAACAGCTCCTTATTATATTATTGTATAAAAGGCTTCGACTTCGCTCAGCCAGACAATCTAAATTTTCTACTTATATATATGTACAAAAACAAACCCGACAGATTTTAAAAAACTGTCGGGTTTATATACCTTATATATATGTATACTTATTTCTTGTTTAGATCTTTTGCTTTTTGCTGCCATTTTTCGGCTAGATCTTCATAATCTAATGGATTGGCTGGCTTTTGATTTGCTAATCTGCCAGACTCAAATGCTCTTACCAAAATGGTTTCTATCAAATAGTCTTCATTTACATCGTAGGGTTTGTATTCTTCTTTTAAACTAATGTCAAACAAATTGGCAGTTGTATTCGAAACGAAGGCTTTGAATCCGCTTTTTAGTGTTTTTATGAGTTCATACGTTGTAATTCCTGTTTGGCGATGGACTAGCTTTACTAAAATCTGTCCTTGTTTTCTAGAAAGTTTTTTAAGCCTTTCTTCGAATTCATTATTTAGATAATCTTCTACAATTTTGAAATACTTCTTTTTTTCACGGTTGGTTTTCAAACGCGCCATTCCGTTATTCAATGCCGTTAATCGCTCTGCAGCCAATTTTGCATAAGGATAAACTTTATAAACTCTATTTTGAAGAATTTGAAATTGTTTCATTTCTTCTGGACTCATCTTCTGTCCTTTTGAAATAATTATTTCTGGCAGTTGAATGGTGTCGCCTAAAATAGAATCTTTCTCTGTTAATATATATCCCATTTGTTCGTTCTCTTTGGGAGTAACTTGGGCTTTAGAAGAAAAACAAACTAAGAGTATAAATAAAAAGGTGGTTAATCTCATTGAATCATAATTTAAGTGTAAAATTATATATTTATACACAACTCTAATACCAAATTTATATTTTAGCAGAAAAATATTTTTATGAGCACAAATTCTATCTTAAATGAGACTTCTATAGCATTCTTAGAAAGCTACCTAAATAACGCTTCTCCTACTGGTTACGAAAGTGAAGGCCAGAAACTTTGGATGGAGTATTTGAAACCTTATGTTGACACTTTTATAACGGATACTTATGGAACTGCTGTTGGAGTAATCAATCCTGACGCGCCCTATAAAGTGGTTATTGAGGGACATGCTGATGAAATTTCGTGGTATGTAAATTATATTACGGAAGATGGTTTAATATATGTTATTAGAAATGGTGGTTCTGATCATCAGATTGCTCCTTCTAAAAGAGTCAATATTCATACTAAAAATGGAATCGTTAAAGGTGTTTTTGGATGGCCTGCAATTCATACTCGTTTGCGCGACAAGGAAGAGATTCCTAAATTAAGTAATATTTTTATTGATTTAGGTTGCGAAAATAAAGAGCAAGTTGAAGCTTTAGGCGTTCATGTTGGATGTGTTATTACTTATCCGGATGAATTTATGATTTTGAACGAAAACAAATTTGTCTGCCGTGCGATCGACAATAGAATGGGCGGTTTTATGATTGCTGAAGTGGCTCGTTTATTAAAAGAAAACAATAAAACCCTTCCTTTTGGTTTATATATTGTAAATTCTGTTCAGGAGGAAATTGGTCTTCGCGGTGCCGAGATGATCGCACACAGAATAAAACCAAATGTTGCCATTGTTACCGATGTTTGCCATGACACCACTACTCCAATGATTGATAAAAAAGTGGAAGGCGACCTTAAAATGGGGAAAGGTCCTGTTATTGGGTACTCTCCTGCTATTCAGAATAAACTTCGCGATTTGATTGTAGAAACTGCCGAAGAAAACAAAATCCCTTTTCAGAGACATGCTACTTCTCGTGCAACAGGTACAGATACTGATGCTTTTGCTTACAGTAATGGAGGTGTTCCTTCTGCATTGATTTCGCTTCCTTTGCGATACATGCATACAACTGTAGAAATGGTTCATAGAGAGGATGTTGAAAATGTTATTCAATTGATTTATGAGTCATTACAGAAAATTGAGAACAATGAGACGTTCTCTTATTTCAATTAAAACAATACCTTATATTAAATTCGGCTGTTTCTCAAAATGGCCGAATTTATAAATTTCCTTCAAGAATGAAAATACTACTACTCGAAGACGATTTTACTTTGTCTAAAGAAATCTCAGCATTCTTTACCTCTAAGAAGTTCGAGTGTGTTCCTTATTATGATGGTTCTTTATTGCTGAAGAAATATTTTCCGTACGAATACGATTTGATTATTCTTGACATCAATGTCCCTGGATTAAACGGAATAGAAGTTTGCAAAGGCATTCGTAAAATAGATAATAAAACGCCAATAATCATGCTGACTGCTTTTAGTGAAATCGAAGATAAACTATCTTCTTTTGATAGTGGCGCAGATGATTATTTAGTTAAACCATTTCATTTTGAAGAATTATACGCTAGAGTACAATCTCTTTTAAGACGAAAGGAAGTTCCGCAACAGATAGAAAGCAAAATTGCAATCAAAGATTTAGAAATTTTTGAAGAAGATATGAAAGTTTTTAGATCTAATGAAGAAATTAAACTTACTCCGAAAGAATTTAAGTTGATTCTAATTTTGGCTCATGCCAAAGGAAAAGTGCTTTCGAAACAATTTATTGCTGAAAAACTTTGGGACTATCATATTGAAACTAATCAAAATACCATTGAAGTTTACATTAACTTTTTGAGAAAGAAAATAGACAAGGATCACGAAATAAAACTTATACGTACTAAGGTTGGCTACGGCTATTATCTAAGCGATCAAGAATGACATTAAAAAATAGAATATCCCTTTTAGTAAGTTTACTGTTTACCATCCTTTTCGGGCTGGCATCTACAGTGATATTCATTTTGTATTCTAATTATAGAAAAGAAGAGTTCCGCGATCGATTAGAAATTAAAGCTTTATCCAACATCAAATTATTGGTGAATGTCAAACAGATCGATAACCAGCTTTTAAAAATAATAGATCAAAATTCTATCAATAAACTATATGACGAGAAAACCTTAGTTTTCGATTCTAATTATAAGCTAATCTATAGCAGTATTGACGATGCCAAAATTAATTGGTCTGTTGAAGACTTGAAATATTTAAAAAAGAATAAAACTTTTTTTAAACAACAAGGAGATTATGAAGTCTATGGCGTTTTTTATGATACAAACGACAAGGACTTTTATGCTTTGATATCAGCAACTGATGATTATGGAAAAAAGAAATTACTTTTTTTAAGGTACACATTAGTTGTTTCATATATTTTCTTTACTACGATCTGCTGGCTATTAACCTCTTTTATGGTTAGAAAAGCGATGAATCCGCTTCTTGCTTTTCATCAAAAAATAAAAAACATTAACGAAAATAATCTCGATACCAGAATTGCATCCAACAGCACCAAAAATGAAGTCGATCTGCTTGCTGATGAGTTTAATTTTATGATGGATCGAATTGAAGTTTCGTATCAAAAACAGAAGGAATTTACCGCTCATGCCTCACATGAATTAAGAACACCGCTTTCTAGAATGACTTCTCAGATTGAAAACGCTATTGCCGATCCAGATCTAAAACCGAAGAATAATTCTTTCCTTAAAAACATATTGGCTGATGTTAATCATTTGGGCGAACTAATTAATTCGTTGCTTATTCTTTCAAAAATTGACAATAGAAATACAGAAAACATCGAAATTCAGCGTCTAGATGAAATTTTATTCTCTTCAATAGAAAAAATCAACAAAACATTTCCCGATTTTGTTATTCTTTTTGAAATGGAAGAAAGTGACGATCTGGATACTGCTTTGGAAATAAAAGGAAACAAAAATCTTTTGGAAATTGCTTTAACTAATATCTTAAAAAATGCCTACATCTATTCGGACAATAAACAGGCAAAAGTAAAAATAAGCACTGACCATTACCATCTTATCATTTCCGTTTCGAATACCGGAGACACTTTAAACGAAGAAGAACAAAAAAATCTTTTTGAGCCTTTTATGCGTGGGCAAAATTCAAAAAGAACTTCTGGCTTTGGACTTGGCTTAAGAATTGTTCATCGTATTCTGACGGTTCACAAAGCTAACATAACCTACTCAACCCCAGATATTAACACGAATTTATTTCAATTATTTTTCGAATTGTAAACTTTTTTAAGCTATTTTTAAGGTAGATTTTAAGCTTCCCTAAAGCCTGTTGATAGCATATTTGTATAACTCAAAATCAATACAATGAAAAAGTTATTCGCATTGCTGTTATTTGCAGTTTTGAATCAGACTGCAATAGCGCAAAAAACAGTCACTCTTCAGGACTGTGAAAGCCAATTTTTAAAAAAGAATTTATTCTTGCTGGCATCGCAATATAACATCGATGCTTCAAAAGCTCTAGCCATTCAGGCTCGCATTTGGGAAAACCCCGTAATAACAGCCGAACTGAATGCATACAACCCAGAAAGAGATAAGTTTTTTGACATTGGCAAAGAGGGTCAAAAAGTATTTGGCATTGAGCAACTTATTTATCTTGGGGGTAAAAAGCGTAATGAAATCAAACTTGCACAAACCAATGCGCAATTGGCAGAACTTTCATTCAATGATTTATTGCGCACTTTAAAACTACAGTTGCGTAAAAGCTTTTACACCGTTTATTACAATACCAAAAACCTTGAAAACACTGATAAACAGTTAGCTCATATCGAAAATTTGATCAATTCTTATTCCGTTCAAGCTCAAAAAGGGAATATTCCATTAAAGGATGTTGTTCGTTTGCAATCGTTGTATCTCAACTTTAAAAATGACCGATTGGAAGTAATAAACAACAATATAGATGAACAAGCTAATTTGAAACTGCTGTTGAATGAAACTGAAAATGTAATTCCTTCTGTTAGCAAAGACGATTCGAATAAATATTTAAAAGTTATTCCTTTTGACCTTAAAAGCTTTGAAGAACAAGCCATTGCAAATCGACCTGATTATTTAGCAAAACAAAAAGAGATTGAAGCTAATGAATTGAATGTAAAATGGCAGAAATCACTTGCGATTCCAGATCTTACTTTAGGAGCCAATTATGATCAGCGAAGCGGGGCTTTTAACAATGAAGCCAATGTTAGTGTTGGGATTCCGTTGCCGTTATGGAATAAGAACAAAGGAAACATTAAGTATGCCCAAACTATTTTAGAACAATCTAAGGTTGAAAAACAGAATTTTGAACTGCAACTTCAAACTGAAATTACTTCGGCTTGGACAAAATGGGATGAATCGAGACAAAACTACAGTGTGATTAAGCCAACGGTAAACTCAGACTTTGAAGCCGTTTACAATGGAATGCTTACCAATTTTCAGAAACGAAATGTAAGCCTTTTAGAATTTACCGATTTTATGGAAAGCTACAATCAGGCCATAATTCAGTTAAACGAATTAAAGAAAAAAGTAGTAATCGCCGGCGAAGAATTAAATAGTACCATTAACAAAGATTTATTTTAAAACAGTAAAGAAATGAAACATACATTATTCATAGGAATCGCAATTGCAAGTCTATCTCTAACAGGTTGCAAAAAACAAGTAGAGAATCCTGAAACAAATACGTCTTTTGTTTTAAGTAATACTATGCTAAAAAGCACTACAACAGCCGAAGCTAAAACTCAGCCCTTGAAAAATGAACTTAGTTTTTACGGAAAAATTACTGCTGACAACAATAAAATGATTGATGTTTACCCGCTAGTTGGTGGAAATGTTATGAAGGTAAATGTTGAACTTGGGGATTATGTAAAAAAAGGACAAGTTCTTGCGACAATAAAAAGTACCGATGTAGCCGATTTTGAAAAACAAGCTATAGATGCTAAAAGTGATTTGCTTGTTGCGAAGAATAATTTAAAAGTTGCTCAAGAATTGTTTGATGGTAAACTAAATTCTGAAAGCGATGTTCTCCAAGCGAAATCTGAAGTAAATAAAGCGCAGTCGCAATTAAGCAAGATTCAAGAGACTTATAAAATTTACAATATCAAAGCGGGATCTATTTACGAAGTAACCGCACCTATAAGCGGTTTTATAATTCAAAAAAGCATTAATCAAGATATGCTTTTGCGTAACGACCGTTCTGAAAACATATTTGATATTGCAGAAATTAGTGAAGTTTGGGCAATGGCCAATATTAATGAAATCGACATTAATAAAGTAAAGTTAGGAACTTCTGCCGCTGTAACTACTTTAAGCTATCCAGATAGAGTATTTCAAGGAAAAGTAGACAAAATCTACAATGTAATTGATCCAGAAACTAAAGCAATGCAGGCTAGAATCAAACTAAGCAATCCAGATTATATGCTTAAGCCAGATATGAATGCTAATATTAAATTGTCTTTCAACGAAAATCAATCTATGATAGCCGTGCCGAGTAAAGCAATTGTTTTTGATAAAAGTAAAAACTTTGTTGTGGTATTCAAAGACCGTAATAATATAGAAACAAGACAAGTAGAAGTTTACAGAGTTGTTGGTGATACTACTTACATTTCAAGCGGATTAAAGGAGAATGAAAAAGTAATCACAAACAATCAGCTATTTATTTATGGTGCTTTAAACAACTAAGAACATGAACAAATTCATAAAAAACATTATTGCTTTCTCTTTAAAGAATAAAGCATTTACCTTCTTTTGGGTAGGATTATTGGCTGTTGCTGGATTTATTTCATTCAAAAATATGCCTATCGATGCTTTCCCAGATGTTACCAATACACAGATCATCATAATCACGCAATGGAATGGAAAAAGTGCTGAAGAGGTAGAGCGTTTTGTAACCTCTCCAATTGAAATTGCGATGAACTCAGTTCAAAAGAAAACAAGCGTTCGAAGCATTACCATGTTTGGCTTATCGGTTATAAAAATTATT
Source organism: Flavobacterium sp. CFBP9031 (assembly GCF_034044945.1). Classification (NCBI taxonomy): domain Bacteria; kingdom Pseudomonadati; phylum Bacteroidota; class Flavobacteriia; order Flavobacteriales; family Flavobacteriaceae; genus Flavobacterium; species Flavobacterium sp. CFBP9031. The sequence continues at coordinate 208,458 of NZ_JAXCWF010000012.1, read as the reverse complement.
TTTGACGATGGCGTAGATGATACTTTTGCCCGTTTCCAAGTAAACAATTTATTGAAGAATGTTTCACTTCCCGATGATGTAGAACCAGATGTTCAGCCACCTTATGGCCCAACAGGAGAAATTTTTAGATATATTGTAAAAAGCAACAGTAGAGATAGTAGAGAATTATTGACATACCAAAACTGGGTAATTGATAAACAGCTTCGTTCTCTTCCTGGTGTTGCCGATCTAAATGTATTTGGTGGACAAACTAAAACATACGAAGTTGGAGTTGATCCGATTAAACTAGCCAAATATAATATTACGCCACTACAAGTTTATAATGCGGTAAATGCTGGAAACTTAAACGTGGGAGGTGATGTTATTGAAAAAAACGGACAAGCTTTTGTTGTTCGCGGTGTTGGTTTATTAAAATCAAAGGCAGATATTGGAAATATTATTGTTGATGATGCTGGCGGAAATCCAATTTTAGTTAAAAATCTAGCAGAAGTTTATGAAAGTTCAATGCCAAGAGTTGGTCAGACCGGTCTTGGAGATAATGACGATGCCGTTGAAGGAATTGTAGTAATGAGAAAAGGTGAAAACCCTCAAGAAACACTTGCCCTTATAAAAGCAAAAATCAAAGATCTAAATGATAATGTCTTGCCAAAAGATATTAAAATTGAAACTTTCTACGATCGTGATAATCTGATGAATTTTACGACCGAAACAGTAATGCACAACTTATTTGAAGGTATTATTCTGGTTACGGTTGTGGTATTCTTATTTATGGCTGACTGGAGAACTACTTTTACAGTTTCAATTGTAATTCCACTTTCTTTATTATTTGCTTTTTTATGTCTTAAAATGATGGGAATGAGCGCCAACTTATTAAGTTTAGGTGCTGTCGATTTCGGAATTATCATTGATGGAGCCGTTGTAATGGTCGAAGGATTATTTGTAGTTTTAGATCATCGAGCGCATCAATTGGGCATGGAGAAATTTAATAAAATTGCCAAAGGAAGCTTGATCAAAAGAACAGGAACTGAAATGGGTAAAGCCATTTTCTTTTCAAAGTTAATCATTATCACGGCTTTGCTTCCTATCTTCTCGTTCCAGAAAGTAGAAGGAAAAATGTTCTCTCCCCTAGCCTTTACATTAGGCTTTGCATTGTTGGGAGCCCTTATATTTACACTAACTTTAGTACCTGTTCTTTCGCATATTTTATTGAATAAAAATGTAAAAGAAAAACACAATCCGTTTGTTAATTTTTGGGATCGAATTGTTTCTAAAGGTTTTGCATGGACATTCAAGCATAAAGTACAAACTCTAATTGCCTCTACGGCGTTACTAGTTGGGGTTTTCTTTTCTGCAGGTTTCTTAGGAACAGAATTTTTACCTCAATTAAATGAGGGTGCATTATGGGTTACTGCCGAATTACCAATGAGTACTTCTCTTCCCGAAAGTGTTAAAACAGCGGCAATAATTAGAAAAGACTTAGAAAGTTTTCCAGAGGTAAAAAAGGTATTATCGCAAACTGGACGAAGCAATGACGGAACCGATCCAAATGGTTTTGGGTTTATTCAGCTGCAAGTAGACTTAATTCCGCAAAAAGAATGGAAACGTAAAATCTCTATGGACGATTTGATTAATGAAATGGATGAAAAACTAAAAGTTCACCAAGGGATAACCTACAATTACTCGCAACCTGTAATTGATAACGTTGCAGAATCGGTAGCGGGATTTAAAGCATCAAATGCGGTTAAAATTTATGGCGATGATTTGAATAAATTGGATCAGCTCGCAAATGAAGTTTTGGCACAGATTAAAAATATTCCAGGTATTAAAGATGCTGGTATTTTAAGAAATGTTGGTCAGCCAGAAATAAGCGTTATTCTTGATCGAGAAAAAATGGCAGCTTACGGAGTAACTTTAAGTGATGCTCAAGCGGTTTTAGAATTAGCTTTTGGAGGAAAAACAGCAACTGAAAAATACGAGGATGAGAAAAAATTTGATGTTCGTGTTCGTTTTTCAAAAGAATATAGAAAAGACGAAAAAGATTTGGAAGAAATTAAAGTTCCAACGATTAACGGAATCAAAATTCCTTTAAAAGAAATTTGCGACATCAAAACCATTACAGGTCCGGCATTTATTTACAGAGATAATACCAAGCGTTTTATAGGAGTTAAATTTTCTGTTCGTGATCGAGATTTAGGAAGTACCATTGCTGAAGCACAATCAAAAGTAAATAAATTGAAACTTCCTGCAGGTTACACAACAGGTTGGACAGGAGAATTTGAAAATCAAGTTCGTGCCAGTGCTCGTTTAGCACAAGTGGTACCGATAAGTTTAATTGGAATTTTTGTTCTTTTATTTATTTTGTTTGGAAACTTTAAGGATTCTCTTCTTGTTCTTGCCAACGTTCCATTTGCCATTATTGGCGGAATCATTGCGCTTCATATTACAGGAATGAATTTCGGAATTTCTGCTGGAGTTGGATTTATTGCTCTTTTAGGAATTTGTATTCAAAATGGAGTTATTCTGATTTCTGAATTCCATCATAATCTGAAAGCAAAATTCTCACTCGAAGAATCTATTTTTAGAGGAGTAAAAGCTAGAACAAGAGCTGTAGTTATGACTGCCTTAATGGCTTCTATTGGTCTTATGCCCGCTGCAATTTCTACAGGAATTGGTTCAGAATCTCAAAAACCACTGGCTATTGTAATTATCGGTGGCTTAATGACGGCTACAGTCTTAACTTTATTAGTATTCCCAATTTTATTCTGGGTATTCAATAGAAAAAAAGATGTGCCAATAGAATAGCAATCAAAATATTTAGTTTTAAATCAATTTGTTGGGATTTAAAAAAGAAGAAGCATCATTTTTATAATGATGCTTTTTTGTTTTAGAGTTCTTTCTAAAACAAAAAAAAGACCTTCTGCTCACAAAGGTCTTTTTTTCTACTAACTCAAAACTTTTTTATACTGTTATTTCAAATCTTTCAAAATCGCAATAGATTCTGAAGCATTTGATAATTCTGCATATTTCAATGCAGTAAAACCATTTTCATTTTTTGCACTAGCTTTTGCGCCATTTGCCAATAAAACTTTAATGATTTCAAATTTGTTATAACGTGCAGCTGTCATTAATGGAGTAAGATCTTCTGAAATTAAATTTACATCTGCTCCGTACTCAATAAATTTCTTAACTGTTTCAATATCTCCTTTGCTAATAGCAACATTTAAAGGGTTTGCTGTATAACCTGTACGTTCAATTGGATTTTTAACAGTTGAAACTCCGTTTGAAGCCATTGCTACATTTCCAAATGCTACCAAGGCTAGTCCTAAATAAATAACTGATTTTTTCATAATGATTGATTGTTTATTAATTGATTATTGATGATTTTAATTTCTGATGTAAAAGTAATTCATTTTATAGTATTATGCATTACAAAGTACCATGTTTTAACCAATTCTTAACAGTTACTTAATAATACGATAATTAAAGAACCCAAACGTTACCAAATTAATGGTTTTACTATAATAGACTATATAAAAAAGAAAATGTTACAATAAATCTTATTTATTTTTAATCTTTTTTGCAAACCCCTTCATTTCAAACTTTCAAATAATTTTTTAAATTTACTATGGGATTAAAAATCAAAAAGATAGCGTTTCAATCTAAAAGCCCTATAGTTCTTTGTTTAGCAAAAAAATCTATCCAAAAAACACTAACCTTAAAAACAAAAAAACCATGATTTTCATTAAAAGATTACTAGTTATTTTAATTTTATTCATTTCGATTGTTTTAATTGCTGCCTACTTTATGCCAAAAGAATATTCGGTTGAAAGAGAAATTACGATCAACAAACCTGCCGATAGTATTTTTAAATATGTTAGATCCTTAAAGAACCAAAATGAGTTTAGTGTTTGGCCCAATAGGGATCCAAAAATAAGGATTACTTATAAAGGTACTGATGGCGCAGTAGGCGCTGTATCTTCTTGGGAAAGCAATGTAAAAGAAGTTGGAGTTGGAGAACAAGAAATCACGAAAATAACAGAAAATAGACGTCTGGATTTTGCTCTTCGTTTTAAAAAACCTATGGAAGATACCGCAGTTGGATTTATGTCTACCGACCCAGTTTCGGAAAATCAGACAAAAGTAAAATGGGGAATCAGCGGTGTAATTCCTTATCCAACAAATATTATGCTTCCGATGCTAAAAATGGATCAAATGATTGGAAACGATCTGCAAAAAGGTCTAGAAAATTTAAAAGAGAAAATGGAATAACACTTTATCATTTTAAAATAAAAAAGTGCAATTCCGTTTTTTTGAATTGCACTTTTCTTTTTCTATTTACTATTCTTACGATTTTCTTTTAGCGTCTTTAAAATAGTAATAGAGTCTGATGATTTGGCGTACTCTGCATAATTCAAAGCGGTTAAACCGTGTGAGTTTTCGATTGACGAATCTGCTCCGTTGGCAAGTAATAATTTGATAATGTCGCAATGGTTAAATCTTGCGGCAACCATTAATGGCGTCATATTATTTTCCATTTTATTGACATTGGTGCCATACAAAACGAACTTCTTAACGGCTTCAAAATCGCCTTTGCTAATGGCGAGATGTAACGGAGATTTTCCATAAACTGAAAATTCTACTTGATTTTTAACTGCAAATGCCGAATTTGATGCAATTGAAACATTTCCAAAAAGGAAAAATAATCCTAAAATAACAACTGATTTTTTCATGATGATTGTTTGTTAAATGATTGATGATGATGATGATGATGATTTACTAGTTAGACGACTTAAAACTCGAGAAGGTTGCATGATTATTTCAAAAAAATAAAAAAACGCAATTTAGTTTGACCTAAATTGCGTTCTTAATTTGTTGAAGAATAGACTAAATCTTAAATTTCTTGCTGTAAATGTTCTTCAAATCCTTTTCAAATAAAGTAAAAGGATCATCATAGAATTTTATAAAATCTTTTTCGCTTACTTGTCCCGGAAAAGGCGCATAATAATGCGTTGGACTTGTAACATCGTTTCTCCAAACTAAAACATAAGCCAATTGCAGATTTTGGGATTTTAAAGTTTTAAGTAAAACTTCTGTCCACCACTTTTCATTAGGAATTGATTCTAGTCCAGTTTCTGTAAATGCAGCTAATTTTTTCTTTTTTATAGCCAAATCAGAAAATATTTTAAGTTTTCTTAGTCCAGCATCTAGATCGTATTTGCCATTTCTTCCAAAATCTCCATAATCATCCATGCCAAGCATATCAACAAATTCATCACCTGGATAACGCTCTAAATATTCTGCTTCAGAATTAAATTTATTATCAGGAGAAAAAGCATAAATAAAATTATGAACTCCCAAAGTATCTCTTAAATAAGAAACCGTAAACTGCCAAACCGCAATAAAATCTTCTCGAGAAGTATGCGTTCTCCCCCACCAAAACCAATCGCCATCAAATTCGTGAAAGGGCCTGAAAATCATCGGGGAAAGTTTTCCATCTTTTGCTTTAACAGAATGTGCAAAATCGGCAATAGTTTTTAAAATCTCTTTGTATTCCTCATGATGAGAACCTCCGGGCTTTATCAAAGACATGGAAGCAGCTGAAATTCCTTCTTTCCAATAAAATCCTCCTTCAGAAGCTGGATGGATTATTAAAATGCCAAGAAACAGTTGTAATTCCGCCTCTTTCATACGTATCGATTACATTTTTTCGCAATAAATCTTTAGTCTTTTCAATTTGGTCTTTGGAACGACCAGAAAAATCACTAAAATCAATCCCAACAATGGCAGGATGCGAACCCGTAACCGATTTTACATCTGAACGATTAGGCTCATTACTCCATCCATGTCCATATTCAAGCGCGTGCTGATGCCCGAAAAGAATATGCTTTTCGGAAATAGTTTTAAGATTCTGATATAAGTTTTTAGTTTCCTTTGTCGCATTTTTATCAATCTGCGCAAAAAGAAAATGCCCTGCTGTAAAACATACAAATAGCAGGGCATTTTTTTGGGTTATAAATTTCATGGCTTAAATAGTTAGTTTAAACCCGAAATTACTATTTTGAAGAAAGGTAATCTAATACGTTTTTTTCAATACGTTGATCAATATTGTCAATATCAGCTTTTACAAATTTTTCTCCTAAAATATTCTCAAATAATTCGATATATCTCTCAGAAACAGACTCGATATATTCGTCTGTCATATTCGGAATTTGCTGTCCTTCCTGACCTTGAAAACCATTTTCGATCAACCAACGGCGAACAAATTCTTTAGATAATTGTTTCTGCTCCTCTCCATTAGCCTGTCTTTCAGCATATCCATCAGCGTAGAAATAACGCGAAGAATCTGGAGTATGGATTTCGTCAATTAAAACAATAACACCGTCTTTTGTTTTTCCGAACTCATATTTTGTATCCACTAAAATCAATCCGCGTTTTGCAGCGATTTCAGTTCCTCTTTGAAATAAAGCACGAGTATATTTTTCTAAAACCAAATAATCTTCTTCAGAAACAATTCCTTTTGCTAAAATATCTTCACGAGAAATATCTTCGTCATGAGAACCATTATCTGCTTTTGTAGTTGGTGTAATAATTGGTTCTGGAAATTTATCGTTTTCTTTTAAGCCTTCAGCCATAGTAACACCGCAGATTTGTTTTCTACCCGCAGCATATTCGCGAGCTGCATGACCAGATAAATAACCGCGAATTACCATTTCTACCTTAAAAGGTTCACATAAATGCCCAACAGCAACGTTTGGATCTGGAGTTGCAATCAGCCAGTTTGGAACGATATCTTGCGTCAATTCCATAAATTTTGTTGCAATCTGATTTAGGATTTGTCCTTTATACGGAATTCCTTTTGGCAAAACTACATCAAAAGCCGAAAGTCTATCTGTTGCCACCATTACTAAAAGTTCATCATTAATATTATAAACTTCTCTAACTTTTCCGCGGTAAACTGATTTCTGATTCGGGAAATTAAAATCTGTAGTTGTGATTGTGTTGCTCATTATCCTTTTGGTTGTGTTGTTTTTAATGAATGCAAATTTAAAACTATTTGGCAGAGCAAACAAAGAAAATATTACTTCAATTTTAACTGATTTATTTAAAGCTTAAAATTCCTTTGCCAAAAGATTTTATTGACTCGTCTAAACTAGAAATTGTCGTTTGTGGCAACTTTTTAAAATCTCCTGATTGTACAATTAAAATTTGCCCTTCGTTATGCGCTGGTGCATTGGGCAAAAAAATTACGGCATTTCCCATTTCATCTTCCTCAATTAAATGGGCCGGTTGCCAGAAATTTCCATTTTTAAACAAAACCGGCAAGTCTGTAACTGGTTTTGGTTTACTATTTCGCTTTAATAACTTTTCTTCTGCTTCTTTTTTATTCTTTTCATAACCTGGCAGAAAGATCATTAATTTCTCATCTACCCACTTTGTAAATCTTTTTAAGAGAGATAATCGCATTAAAAAACCGCTGAAATAAATAAGAGCAATTAAAATAATCCCGCCAGCAATATCAGTTGCATATTTCCCTAATACCAGATCTAAACGAAGAAAGTGCGCAAATTTTTCTCCATAATTCTGAAAGAACTTCCAAACTTTTTCTAACAAAATAAAAAAAACTAAAAGCGGTAATAAAACCAATGCTCCCGAAATACAATTTCGTTCAACTTGAAGTAAAAATCTTTTCATTGTTAAAACAAATTAAGGTTAAAAAAATAAGAGCTAACTCTTTGCGAATTAGCTCTTATAAAAATAACTTATTATTTAATATTCAGCAACAAAATGAACATAAAACATTCTGAATTAAGTTGTTGCAAACTCTTTATCTAAAATTTTAGAGGCAATATATTTTGCAACTCCGTCTTCTGCATTGGTTTGAATTACTTCTAAATCTGGCAAAGCATCTTTTAAAATTGAAGGAGCGTTCCCCATAATTAATCCTCTTCCGGTAGCAGACAACATTTGCAAGTCGTTAAAACCATCGCCAAACGAAACCGCTTGTTCCATCGTAAATCCTTCTTTTTCTAACACTTTTGCAATAGCAACCGCTTTATCTACCGATTTGTCCATAAATTCTAAACAAGTTGGCAAACTAAAAGCATGATGCAAATGCTCTGAAGAATTGGCTAAAACAGCATCTCTCACTTTTACCAATTTCTCGTGATTATCGCATGAAAAGAAGATTTTAATTGCCTTGAAATCGTCTATAGTTTTGTAATCTACTAATTCTGGACGATATTTTAATTCGGCTTGAAAAGAGTTTAATCTCTCATTCCATTTATTAGTCTGCCACACGTTTTCCTTAAATAACACAACGGTAACATCTGGATCGATTTCGATATTTAATGCCGCTTTCACCACATCGCTGTCCAAATTAAAAGCAAAAAGTTCTTCTTTATCTGGCGAATGAATTCTACCTCCGTTCGAACTTACCAAATAAACCGGTACCGCAAGTGTTTCGATAATAGCCATGGCATCAAGGTGATGACGGCCTGTAGCTACAACAATCAAATAACCTTGATTGTGAAGTTCTTGAAAAATTGATTTGGTGTAATCTGAAATTCTGTGTTGTGGGTTGAGTAAAGTTCCGTCAAGGTCACTTACTACAACTTTTATATTTTTAAGTTTTGTCATATTAATATTCCAATATTTAGAATTGCAAATTTACGGCTTTAAGCTCGGTTAGACAAAGATTACAGGCTTTGAAAGCCAAAATTGAGGTAAGTTTATTATTTATTTAACTATTCCGTTAAATATTGCTATTTAAACATTTTAAATCTTAACAATTCCTGTTTTATATAAATTTATTGCTTTTTGAATTATCGTTTCAATCTGATCCAAGGGTAAATCTTCATTACTATCAAACATCATAATCTTCATTCGCGAACGATTCTCCTGAATCAAAAAAGGCTCATCAAAATGTTTTCCTTCTACAATTCCCATATAAGGCTTTTTGAATTTTTTATGAATCCATAAATAGCAAAACATTTTTCCTTTATAACAGAAAAATGGCATTCCGTATTTTAAAGTATTTGTAATATCCTGATCTTGTTTTAGAATGATTTCTTTTAATGCCAAGAATAATCCTTTTATAGGTTCTTCTTGGTTTAGGTAGAAATCATCTAGTTGTTTCATTTTTTAATACGTTTATCTAATTTTCTTGGTATGTGCATAAACTCTTTTTAAGGTGTCATAACCTGGACAATTAGAACTAGCTTTAAATTCATAAACTAAAGAATCATTTTTAAGATAGAATCTTTCTTTTGAGAAAATTAAAAAGTCAGCATTTTGGCTAGTATTACAATTTGGAATAGTCAACGTATCTTTTCTTCTGGTTTCACCAAATTTTATACATCTTGTATATGGAAACATTCGATAACATGTATCGCTACTTGTACTGTTTAATTCAATAGAATCCCCTACTAGTTTCCATTTCCCTTTAGAAATTACTCTCCAGTCGCACCCCGCTCCTTTATAAGAAAAAGTGCTGTCTTTATTTATCTTTAACAAATGACTGCCTGGAACAATATATTCCGTATCATACCAAGTGCCTACAAACTTGTTTTTTGGGATTTCTTTTTTTTCACATGAAAGCAAACCAATAAATAATATTAAAATCGATATTCTAATTTTCATTTAAATCTCGTTTGATTAATCTCTAATTCAAAAAAAATATTCGTTTTGCACCTTTACTAGAAACGTACAAAACGAATATTAATAAATGTTAAAACACAATTCACGATTTACATTTAACATTTCACTACAATAATTATTAATCGTGATTCTCGATTTGTTTATAAGCGTCAATCACCTTTTTAACCAATCTGTGGCGAACGATATCTTTATCATCTAGATAAATAATTCCGATTCCGTCAATATCTTTTAGAACCAAAATAGCTTCTTTAAGACCAGAAATAGTTCTTCTTGGTAAATCGACCTGTCCTGGATCACCCGTAATCATAAATTTGGCGTTTTTTCCCATACGGGTTAAAAACATTTTCATTTGTGAATGTGTGGTGTTTTGTGCTTCGTCAAGGATTACAAAGGCATTGTCAAGCGTACGCCCACGCATAAAGGCAAGTGGCGCAATCTGAATTATTCCTTTCAAAATATAATCCTCTAATTTTTCATTCGGAAGCATGTCACGCAATGCATCATACAATGGTTGCATGTAAGGATCTAGTTTTTCTTTCATATCCCCAGGAAGAAATCCGAGATTTTCTCCCGCTTCAACCGCTGGACGCGTCAGGATGATCCTTTTTACCTCTTTATCTTTTAGCATTTTAACCGCCATAGCGACACCGGTATACGTTTTTCCGGTTCCAGCAGGACCAATAGCAAAGACCATATCGTTTTTCTTAATCGTATCAACCAGCAATTGCTGATTTGGCGTCATTGCTTTGATAATCTTACCGCCAACACCATGAACTAAGATTTTATCATGATCATAAGCTCTTTTTTCTTCTTGACCATCACTCATAATTACACGCTCAATTACATTGTCGTCAATATTGTTGTAACGTGTAAAATGAAGCATTAATCTTTGAAATCTTTTTTCGAATTCGTCTAAAACTTCTTTTTCGCCAAATGCCTTTAAAGTTGTCCCTCGCGCTACGATTTTAAGCTTCGGGTAATACTTTTTAATGATTTCTAAATGGCTGTCCTGCGCGCCCCAAAATTCTTTTGGTGCAATATCTACTAGCTCGATTATTCTTTCGTTCAAATGAAGTAGTTTTAAATTAAAAATTCCTTTTAATATTTAGTGGTTGTCGGGTCTTTTTTTAATCACCGTATTCAGTGGCGGTTTTCAGTTTTATCAAAATAAACTTAAATACGTGTTACTGAATATTGTAACTTGCAAATGTTTTAAAAATCACAAATTGTCTTTTCTTTCTTTCAATTTGTGTTTACTATTATTAGCTTTGCATTTCTCAAATTTAATGAAATTTAGATTTAAATACTATCAATAGTTATAAACAAAATTATGTCAATAATTACCCTTACTACAGACTACGGCTTGAAAGATCACTTTGTGGGGTCGCTGAAGGGTAAAATACTTTCTGAAAATCCAGAAGTTCAGATCATTGACATTTCTCATGACATTGATCCCTTTAATACTGCCGAAGCAAGTTATATTATTGGAGCTGCTTATTTGAGCTTTCCAAAAGGAACAGTTCACCTTATTGGCGTTGATATTGAACGCAATAAAGAGAACCAGCACATTGCTATGCAGTGGAACGATCATTATTTTATTTGTGCCGATAACGGAATCTTAAGTATGTTGACGCAAAAAATAGTTCCGCAGAAAATTGTGGCAATTAATATCCATGATCGTTTCCCGATTGAAGCTACCGATTTGGATATTTTTATTCAAGTAGCTTCTCACTTATCTAAAGGCGGTTTATTGAATGTAATAGGAAAAGAAATTTCGTCTATAAAAGAAGCTACCGAGTTACAGGCTCTTGTAGCCGACGATGGAAATTCAATAAAAGGAAACATCATTTATATTGATCATTTTGGAAACGTTGTAACGAATATTTCTAAAAAACAATTCTTAGAAATCTCACGCGGACGTCCGTACGAAATTGTGATGAGTCCAAAAAGCATCAAAACCATTCTGCCCAATTATTCGGCTATTGCAACTTCAGACAAATATCCGATTAAAACGTATGAAGGAGAAAAACTGGCGATTTTTAATGAAGCCGGTTTTCTTGAAATTGCCATTTTTAGGAGCAATCCTTCTAAAGTGGGTTCCGCAAACAGTCTCCTTGGGTTGAACTACCGTGATGTGATTACGATTAAATTCTCGTAAATTAATTTTAGATTTTAGAATTCAGATTTTAGATTTGAAAACGCTAAACTTTGGAATTTGGAATTTCTCTATTGGAATTTTATTTTTTTATAAAAACAACAATCAAATTTGGTATTTTTGCGCACCTGTAAGACTTTAGGCAATTCAAAAAATCTAAAATCAACAGTCTAAAATCTAAAATTGAATACATGTTTGTTCGAATAGTAAAAATGAGTTTTCACGAAGAAAAAATTCCTGATTTTCTGGAGAATTTTGAATCGGTAAAAGAGAAAATACGAAATGCCGAAGGAAATCGTTTTTTAGAATTGTATCAGGACAAAAATGATAAATGCATCTTTTTTACCTACAGTTATTGGGAAACCGAAGAAGATTTAGAAAATTACAGAAACTCTGAACTATTTAATACCGTTTGGGATTTTACAAAAAAATTATTCAATGCAAAACCAGAAGCGTGGAGTGTTGATAAATTGGTGAGCTTAAATTAGTTTCAAGTTTAAGTCTGTGCGACTTGAAGTATGAAATAAAAAATCAAATTATGAAATATTTTCTCTTATCATTTTTACTAATTACACTTAGCAGTTGTGCACAAAACAAGCGTTTAGTTTTAGGAATTGAAAATGCGAATGAAGAATTAAAAATTGCTTTATCTAAAAAATCACAGCATAATGTTATCGATAATGAGAAGTTAGTTATAAAAGATAGTGTTACTGCAATTAAAATCGCAGAACCAATTTTATTTGATATCTACGGAAAAGAAAAGATAGAAAAACAAAGGCCATATGAAATTTACCTCTTAGAAAATTACTGGGTTATTTCTGGGACATTGCCTGAAAATTATGTCGGAGGGACATTTTTAATAATTATTGATGCTAGAAACTCCAAGATTATAAAAATTACACACGGAAAATAATTTATAAGTCGTTTCAAGAACATGAAACATGAAACAATAAAAACAAAACAAGAATGAAATCAATCATTTTACGAGAAATAAAATCCTTTTTTGGTTCTCCTATTGGCTACTTGGTCATTGCGATTTTCTTAATCAGCAACGGACTCTTTTTATGGGTATTTGAAGGAGATTATAATATTCTAAACACTGGTTATGCCGATTTAACTCCGTTTTTCACTTTGGCGCCATGGATTTTAATTTTCTTGATTCCAGCAGTAACCATGAGAAGTTTCTCTGACGAAAAAAAACAGGGAACTTTAGAATTACTTTTGACAAAACCTTTATCAATCTGGGAAATTGTAAATGGTAAATTTTTTGGTTCATTTTTGTTGATCATTTTAGCCATTATTCCAACCTTAATTTATGTAAAAGTAATTTCAGATTTAGGTTCACCAGAAGGCAATATTGATATGGGAAGTACAATTGGTTCTTACTTCGGATTATTGTTTTTAATTGCTTCGTATTCAGCAATCGGAATCTTTACTTCTACTCTTTCAGAAAATCAGATTGTGGCTTTTATTGTTGCCGTTTTCTTATGCTTTTTCTTTTATTTTGGTTTCGAAGGGCTGGCTACTTTAATACCTGGTTCAAACAATTTTATTTCGGTTTTAGGAATGCAAAATCATTTTAAAAGTATGAGCCGTGGTGTCATCGATACTCGGGATATTATTTATTTCTTAAGCATTGCTATCGCTTTCTTGTCTTTTACTGTTTACCAATTAAAATCTTTTAAAGCCTAATGAAACTATCTACAAAGCAAAATTTAAAGACATTAGGCATCACTATTTTTATTTTAGTTGTTCTAAATGTTCTCGGAACACTCTTTTTTCATCGTTTTGATTTAACAAAAGACCAACGTTATACCTTATCGCCAACTTCGTTAGGGATTGTAAAACAAGTTCAGAATCCGCTCTCTATAAAAATTTATATGGCTGGCGATCTTCCTGCAGATTTTAGACGTTTACAGCAGGAAACCAAACAGTTATTAGAAGAATTTCAAGCCTATAACAGCAATATTGTTTTTGAATTTGTTGATCCTTTAGAAAATGAAGAAGAAAGTGACGAATTGACAAAATCACTTTTCCAAAAAGGCTTAACTCCAATAAATATTACAGTCGACGACAAAGGAAAACAATCTCAAGCAATGGTTTTTCCTTGGGCAGTTGCAGTTTATAATAACAAAGAAGTTAATATTCCATTATTAAAAAATATAATGGGAGCTTCTACAACTCAGAAAGTAATCGGATCAATTCAGCATTTAGAATATTCTATTGCCGATGCTATCAATAAAATCACAAAAGACAAACAGAAAAAAGTTGCGATCATAAAAGGAAATGGCGAATTGAACGAAGTTCACGTTGCAAAAATGCTAATGCAGATTCGCGAAAGCTATTTCATTGGCCCTTTCACTTTGGATTCTGTTGCTAAAGATCCGAATGGGACTTTAAATGCATTAAAAAAATACGATTTAGCCATTATTTCTAAGCCAACAGAAAAATTCTCGGATGAAGAAAAAGAGGTTCTGGATCAGTTTATTATGAACGGCGGAAAAACGCTTTGGCTAATTGACCAAGTGGCTGCCGATATGGATAGTTTGTATAATGATATGGGCGCAACTCTGGCATATCCAAGAGATTTAAATCTAAACGATATGTTCTTTAAATACGGATTCAGAATTAATCCTGATTTAATTAAAGACGAACAGGGAACTCCGATAAAATTAGCAACTGGCGAACAAGGAAGCGCTACACAATATCAGGATTTTATCTGGAAATTTGCTCCACAGGTTTTTCCAACGAGTCAACACCCTATTGTTAAAAATCTAGGCGGAATTAAATTCGATTTCACAAATCCGATCGACACTTTGAAAAACGGAATCAAGAAAACCGTTTTATTGCAATCTTCTCAATATTCTAAAACAATTGGTTCTCCTGTAGAAGTTAACCTGAACATGGTTACCGAAAAAACAACTCCGCAGGATTATTTGAATAAAGGAAATAAACCATTAGCGGTTTTATTGGAAGGTTCTTTTCATTCTGCTTTTGAAAACAGAGTATTGCCTTTTAAAGACAATTCTTTTACAGCACAAGGAAAACCAAATAAAATGATTGTGGTTGCTGACGGAGACATTGCAAGAAATCAATTGGACAAAAATATGATGCCAGTTGAACTAGGTTACGACCAAAGAACAGGAAATCTATATGACAATAAAGACTTCGTAATGAATTGTATCAATTATCTTTTAGACGATACTGGACTTATTAACATTAGAAGTAAAGATGTAGAACTGCCTTTATTAGATAAAGAAAAAGTTTACGAAAGCTATACCTTTACTCAATTCATAACTATCGGAGTTCCAATTCTAATTTTATTGGTTTTCGGACTTGTATTTACTTTTGTAAGAAAAAGAAAATACAGTAAATAGATGTTAATAAAAAAATGTAATACTTTGGATAGTTTAAGATATATTTGTAATCCGTATATTTAGCCCCAAAATAGATAAAAAGCTTATCAAAAAATAAAATAAAGCAGATGAAATTTATAGTATCGAGTTCGTACTTATTAAAACAATTACAAGTTTTAGGTAGTGTAATCAATAGCAACAATACGTTGCCAATTTTAGACAACTTTTTGTTTGAACTAAACAATAATGAGTTGACCGTTTCGGCTTCAGATCTTGAAACGACTATGTCGGCTACATTATCTATCGATTCTACAAGCAAAGGAAGTGTAGCTGTTCCAGCGAAACTTTTGCTTGAAATTTTAAAAACTTTTCCTGAGCAGCCGTTAACTTTTACTGTTGAAGACAATAACACAGTAGAGATTAGCTCTAATTCTGGTAAATATGCCTTGGCTTATGCTGCAGGAGAAGAATTCCCTAAAGCAGTAAGTCTTGAAGATCCATCTGTAACACTTGTTCCTGCAGAGGTTTTAGCAACTGCGGTAAGCAAAACTATCTTCGCAGCAGGAAACGATGATTTACGTCCGGTAATGTCTGGAGTATTCTTCCAGTTTTCACCAGAAGGATTAATCTTCGTGGCAACAGATGCTCACAAATTGGTAAAATACTCTCGTACAGACGTTAAAGCATCTCAAGTTGCAGATTTTATCATGCCTAAAAAACCTTTAAACATTTTAAAAAGTATTTTAGGAACTTCTGACGCTGAAGTAAAAATTGAATACAACGATTCAAATGCGACTTTCTCATTTGATAATTATATCTTAATGTGTCGTTTAATCGACGGGAAATATCCAAACTACGAAGCGGTAATTCCGAAAGAAAATCCAAACAAATTAATGATTGACCGTTCTTTATTCTTAAGCTCTGTTCGTCGTGTTGCGATTTTCTCTAACAAAACTACACACCAGATCCGTTTGAAAATTGCTGGAGCAGAATTAAACGTTTCTGCTGAAGACATCGATTACTCAAACAAAGCAGAAGAAAGATTGACTTGTGATTATCAAGGTGATGATTTACAAATTGGTTTCAACTCTCGTTTCTTAACTGAAATGCTAACAAACCTACAGTCTGACATGATTATGCTTGAAATGTCTTTACCAAACAGAGCTGGTATTTTAACGCCTGTCGATGGTTTAGAAGAAGGAGAAACAGTAACAATGCTTGTAATGCCTGTAATGTTAAATAGTTAACATTAAAGTTTCTTTCTGTTACAGGGATATTTTTTAGTTTTAAATAAAAGATCTATCATTGTAAAAAAAAAGATATCGCTATTAACCAACCATTTTTTATACCTAGAAACCGCAATTCCCATAAAGAGTTGCGGTTTTTTATTTTGTTTCAGGTTTCAAGTCTCAGGTTTCAAGTTGATATGCTTTTTCTTTAATTTTTAACGCAAAGTGCGCTAAGTTTCCTTTTCTCTAGGTCTTTATAAAGAATAAAAGTTCGCAAAGCTTTGTGTGCTTAGCATTCTAAAAAAAATAAACATAAAACTTAGCGAACTTTGCGTAAAATCTTAGCGCACTTCGCGGTTAGAAAAACGCATAGCGTATCAACTTGAAACCTGAAACCTAAAACTTGAAACAACAATTTTCCATATCTTTGTAAAATGAAAATAGAAATTTGGTCGGACATCATGTGTCCGTTTTGTTATATCGGAAAAAGACAGTTGGAAACTGCACTTGCAGTATTTCCTAATGATGAATTTGAAATTGAATGGAAAAGCTTTCAGCTGGATCCAACCATTACTTCACAACCTGACATGGACGTTTATACGTTCTTATCGGAAAGAAAAGGCATGTCGATTGAACAATCTAAAGAAATGCATAAAGGAGTTGCAGAACGCGCTAAAAGCGTTGGTTTAGATTATAATTTTGATAAGGCTGTTATCTCAAATTCTTTAAACGCGCATAGAATCATTCAATTGGCTAAAACTAAAAATATTGGCGATCGAATGGAAGAAATATTCTTTAAAGCTTATTTTACTGATGGAGAAGATTTAAACAATGGTCAAACCTTGATTAAATTAGGAATCCAGGCTGGTTTGGAAGAAAATGAAATTAGAGAAGTGCTAGAAAGCGAAGATTTATTTGTTAAAGAGGTACAATCAGATATTAAAGAAGCTGCTGAAATTGGAGTTCAAGGAGTTCCTTTCTTTGTATTTGATCGCAAATATGCTGTTTCGGGCGCTCAGCCTATAGAAACCTTTGTAAAAACAATTCAGGAAGTTTTAAAATAAATCTTTAAGCTTCAGAAAACGTAAAAGCGTGCTGTTTATATATAAACAGCACGCTTTTATTATTTAGTTCTACTTTGAATAACTAAAAAAATTAATGACCAGCTCTACCTTTTGAATCTGTTGATTTTGTTGTAGTGCTTTTTCCTCTAGAACCAGATGTTGATTTTTGAGTTTTTCCAGAATCTTTCATTCCAGATTTCGAATCTTTTTTTGAAGTTTCCATAATGTTATAATTTTTTAAATTATTAATAAATACAAAGTTGCAAAATACGCAAGTGCTTATATTACAGAATTATATTTGAATATTACAAAATAGAAAGTAAACCAAAACGCTACGGAAACAAATCATGTAAAAATAAAGCTGAATCTTATAAATTATTTAAGTATCTAATTTTCAACTTTGTGTATATCATAAAGATAAAAATACTTACTAATTTAAAATAGCAGCCATGAGAACAGAAAGCAACTATAGAAAAACTGCCAAATTAAATGATTTTAAATGTAGTAAACCCGATCACGTTGATACGGCACATGAAAATGAAGCAATGGACGAAAACTTTACTTCGGGACAAAATCACGATACCAACTATAGAAATCAATGCGATCATTTTTCTGATGATTGTTACGAAATCGTAGAGAGCGGACTAAATCTGGCTGAGGACAATACTTTTCCTTCCTATAACGAATCAAATCCTTATAACAGTTATAATCTAGATAATGAAGATGATAAATATAACTGTCCTCCTTATAGAAATTTTGAATACTAAAAAATCCTAAAAAAGTTATGTCGCCAAAAAATGATCAGGAAGTTATGAATGAATATTTGTCTAATGAAAGAACTTTATTAGCATGGCTTCGCACTGGAATTGGGATCATGGTTTTCGGATTTGTAGCAGTAAAATTTTCTTTATTTTTAAAACAGGTTCCCGCTAAACATCTAGCAGAAACTGTTCCGCCCAACAGCAATTTCACCATTTATTTGGGTATTGGTTTATTAATTGCCGGAGCATTGACTATTTTACTGTCATATCTACGTTACATCCACACTATCAAACTATTAAAAAAAGGAAAGTATCAGTATTCAACTGCAATGCTTACCTTTATTACAATGATGCTGTTTGTATTGAGCATTTCACTTATCGCCTATCTAATAATAGCAGCAAGCTCTTAAAAAACAATTATCTAATTATCAAATTTTCTAATTATCAAATTAAAAAATGAATCCGCCATTATTACAATTTAACAATAAAGGAATCTACTGCCAGCAGGCCGATGTTTATCTCGATCCGTGGCGGCCGGTAACCAATGCCATTATTACACATGGCCACTCTGATCATGCGAGATGGGGACACCAAAATTATATTACACATTATTCTAATATTCCAATTATAAAACATCGTTTGGGAGACATTAATGTTTCGGGCAAAAACTGGAATGAAACTTTTACTATAAACGGCGTAAAATTCTCTTTTCATCCAGCAGGACATATTATTGGTTCAGCACAAATTAGAGTGGAATACAAAGGTGAAATCTGGGTTTTTACAGGCGATTATAAAACAGAAGACGACGGAATTTCTGTTCCGTATGAAGTCGTAAAATGCCATTCCTTTATAACCGAATGTACTTTCGGACTTCCCGCTTTTAAATGGGAACCACAAGCAAATGTTATGACTGAAATTAATAATTGGTGGGCCGAGAATCGTGCAGAAGGAAAAACTTCTGTTCTATTTGGATATTCCTTAGGAAAAGCACAACGATTATTAAAAAATCTCGACACAAACATTGGACAGATCTACACGCATGGCGCAATTGAAAATATGACCAATATTGTACGCCCAATGATTGATCTGCCTCCAACTATACGCGTAACAGCCGAAACTAAAAAAGAAGATTTATTAGGAAATATTGTAATTGCTCCACCAAGCGCACACGGAAGCACTTGGATTCGAAAAATGACTCCTTTTGTAACAGGAACAGCAAGCGGTTGGATGGCTTTTAGAGGAGCAAGACGCAGACGAGCCGTTGACCGCGGATTTGTCTTAAGCGATCACTGCGATTGGACCGGTTTATTGGAAAGCATAAAAGCAACAGGCGCAGAAAGAGTAATCTGCACTCATGGATATTCTGATATTTTTTCGAGATATCTAAGAGAATTAGGTTACGATTCCCGAACAGCCAACACGCAATACGAAGGAGAAACAAATGACATAGAGGAAAGTTAAATTCCAAAATAAATAAATTCCAAATTCCAAAAACCATCAACAGACAACTTTCAACCATCAACTAAATTCAAATGAAAAACTTTGCCGAACTTATAAAAACCTTAGACAGTTCTAATAAAACATCGGTAAAAGTTGATGCGCTGACGAATTATTTTCTAAAAGCAAACGACGAAGACAAAGTCTGGACAATCGCTATTCTTTCGCATCGTCGCCCTCCCCGACCGGTTAATACGACTTTATTACGTTTATGGGCAAACGAATTGGCTAATATTCCGCTTTGGCTCTTTGAAGAAAGTTATCATATTGTGGGTGATTTGGCCGAAACGATTGCTCTTGTAATTCCAACCACAAAAGAACATTCCGATAAAAGTCTGACTGAATTTTTACAGGAAATCATTGCCTTAAAAAAGAAAACAGATTTAGAGAAAAAAGAATATCTGCAAACCAATTGGCTGAATTTAAATTATTACGAAAGATTCGTTTTCACTAAATTAATAACGGGCAGTTTCAGAATTGGTTTAAGTCAGAAGTTAATGACTCGAGCGCTTTCTAAAGCCGAAAATATTGATGAAGATACGCTTGCTTACAAATTAATGGGCGACTGGAATCCGAATACGATTACCTTTCAAGAATTGATTTTGGACGAAAGAAGTAGCGATTATTTATCAAAACCATATCCGTTTTATTTGGCTTATCCAATTGAAGGCGAATTTGAAAATCTTGGCAATCCTGAAGATTGGAGCGCAGAACATAAATGGGACGGAATTCGATCTCAAACTATTATCCGCAACAATGAAATTTACGTTTGGAGCCGTGGCGAAGAATTGGTAACCGATAAATATCCTGAATTTCAATCTTTTATTGGCAATATTCCCGACGGAACAGTTATAGACGGCGAAATTCTTCCTTTTATTGAGAATCAAATTGGGACATTTAATGATCTGCAAACCAGAATTGGCCGTAAAAACGTATCGGCTTCTGTTTTAAAAAATACACCTGTTATCATTAAAGCTTACGATTTATTGGAATGGCAGGGAAAAGATATTCGCAATCTTCCTTACGAAGAACGCCGAACCATATTAGAAGAATTATTTACGACTTTGATTGGAAAAGAGATTCCGTTACAGCTTTCAGAAAGGATTCATTTTTCGACTTGGGAAGATGTTACAAATGAAAGATTAAAATCGCGCGAAATGAAAAGCGAAGGTTTAATGCTGAAACGAAAAGATTCTCCGTATCTAGTTGGAAGAAAAAAAGGAGATTGGTGGAAATGGAAAATTGAACCTTTAACGATTGATGCCGTTCTCACCTACGCTATGCGCGGTCACGGAAGACGTTCCAATTTGTTTACCGATTACACTTTTGCGCTTTGGCAGGAAAATGAAAACAACGAACGTGAACTCGTCACTTTCGCTAAAGCGTATTCCGGTTTAACTGATGCGGAATTTAGAATGGTCGATGATTTCATCAAAAAAAATACTTTAGAACGATTTGGACCAGTAAGAAGCGTTACGCCAAAATTGGTTTTTGAAATTGGTTTTGAAGGAATTGCTCTTTCCAAAAGACATAAAAGCGGAGTTGCTACCCGTTTTCCACGAATTTTAAGATGGCGACACGATAAAAAAATTGAAGAAGCCAATTCAATCGAAGATTTAAAAAATATGATTTTATAGATGAATAGAGAGCAGTTATTTAAGATCGCCAGCGAATGGTTTGAAAGTCAGGGATGGAAACCTTTTCCGTTTCAGACCCAGACTTGGACTGCTTTTTTACAAGGCAAAAATGGATTGCTAAATGCTCCAACAGGAAGCGGAAAAACCTATGCGCTTTGGCTTCCTATCATTCTAAATTATATTAAAGAAAATCCGAATTCTAGAACCAAGCACAATTCAGGATTAAAAGCGATTTGGATTACGCCTTTGAGATCTTTATCTGTTGAGATCAAACAAGCGGCAGAAAGAGTGCTTACAGATTTAAATATTCCAATGACAGTTGGAATTCGTTCCGGAGATACTTCTGCTTCAGAAAGAGCCAAACAAAAAGGAAAAATGCCCGATTTGCTCATTACCACACCAGAAAGTCTGCAATTACTCTTGGCAACAAAAGGCTATTCGAGTATTTTTAAAAATTGTAGTTCAATTGTCATAGATGAATGGCATGAATTACTAGGAACTAAACGTGGAGTTCAGGTAGAACTGGGATTATCAAGACTAAAAACCATTGCTAAAAATATTCGTATTTGGGGAATCTCTGCCACAATTGGTAATTTACAGCAAGCACAGGAAGTCTTACTTGGAGTAGATTCTGAAGCGTATCATAATTCCGTTTTAATAAAAGCGGTAATTAACAAAAAAATAAAAGTTGTTTCCATTATTCCAGAAAAAATGGATACGTATCCATGGCGCGGACATATGGGTTTACATCTGATTGATGAAGCGGCAAAAATTATAAAAGCCAGTAAAACGACGCTTATTTTTACAAATGTTCGTTCGGCTTGCGAAATATGGTATCAAAGATTATTAGAAAAATATCCTGAATTTGCTGGTGAAATGGCCATGCATCACGGAAGCATTGACAGAGAAACCAGACTTTGGGTAGAAAATGCCATTCGGAATGAAGAATTAAAAGTCGTAGTCTGCACTTCTAGTTTAGATTTAGGAGTTGACTTTGCTCCCGTCGAATCAATTATTCAGGTTGGAGGTCCAAAAGGCGTTGCCCGTTTTATGCAGCGTGCCGGACGAAGCGGACATCAGCCTGGAAAAGAAAGTGTTATTTATTTTCTTGCCACTCATGCCATTGAATTAATCGAGGCTTCGGCCTTGAAAAAAGCGGTTGAAAATAGTGTTATTGAAGATCGTGTTCCGTATTTAAACAGCTGGGATGTTTTAGTTCAATACCTTAATACGTTGGCAGTTTCTGACGGATTTTATCCAAACGAAATTTTCAAAGAAATTCAGGGTACTTTTAGTTATCAAACCATTTCGGATGAAAATTGGAACTGGATTTTAAATTTTATTACACAAGGAAGCCAAAGTCTTCATGCTTATGACGAATTTAAAAAAGTGGAAATTGACGAAAACGGCTGTTACAAAATAAACAGCAGAATGATTGCCATGCATCACAGAATGCAGATCGGAACTATTGTGGGCGATGCCGTTATGAATGTAAAATATCTCAGCGGCGGTTATATTGGCACGATTGAAGAATGGTTTATTTCGAAATTAAAACCTGGCGACACTTTTATTTTCGCAGGAAAAAAACTGGAATTATTCAAAATCAGAAACATGCAGGTTTTGGTAAAAAAAGCGAGTCCGAAGAAAGAATCTAAAATTGCGAGCTGGATGGGCGGACGTTTGGCTCTTTCTTCTCAAATGAGTGAATTGCTTCGACAGGAATTATATCGCGCCAATACCGATAATCTTTCGCCAGAATTAAAAGCTTTACAGCCTTTATTTAAAAGACAACGCAAAGAATCTATTGTGCCCAGTTCAGATGAATTTTTAATTGAAACCTTCAAAACTCGAGAAGGATTTCATGCGATTTTTTATCCTTTTGAAGGACGTTTTGTTCATGAAGCTTTAGCCAGTTTATTGGCCTTTAGAATAAGTTTATTGCAGTCGATCACATTTTCTTTGGCTTATAATGATTATGGTTTCGAATTGCTTTCAGATCAGGAAATTGATATCGAAGCGGTTCTAGACAATAATCTATTTTCAACCGAATATGTCCATCACGATTTGCAGAAAAGTTTAAATTCAACCGAAATGGCCCGAAGAAAGTTTAGAGATATAGCGGTA
This sequence comes from Flavobacterium sp. CFBP9031, assembly GCF_034044945.1. Taxonomy (NCBI): domain Bacteria; kingdom Pseudomonadati; phylum Bacteroidota; class Flavobacteriia; order Flavobacteriales; family Flavobacteriaceae; genus Flavobacterium; species Flavobacterium sp. CFBP9031. The sequence goes on along the minus strand of NZ_JAXCWF010000012.1, from coordinate 184,978 downwards.
ATTTCAGGATTAGTTTTTACTGGTTTTCCAGGAAAAATGGTTAAAACAAAGCATTTACAAAGCGGTTCGCAACTGCTTTTTGAAGTATTTAGAGACTTTGAACCTGATAATCTATTATTGCATCAAGCCTACCGTGAAACTTTTGAGCATCAATTAGAAGAAGGACGTTTGATTTTGGCTTTGGAACGAATTGCAAATCAAAAAATAATCTGGAAACAATGCTTGAAACCTACTCCTTTTAGTTTTCCAATTATTACCGATCGATTGAGAGAAAAACTTTCAAGCGAAACTCTGGCTGAAAGAATTCAGAAAATGACTGCATCTTATATGAAATAGATCTTTATGAATATTCAAATACAAAACGAAAACTTTACACTTCATTCAAGCGGGGCTGTTTTTTGGGAAAAGCAAAAAACAGTCATTATTTCTGATGTGCATTTGGGTAAAGTAACGCATTTTAGAAAACACGGAATTGCTATTCCACAAGACGCTATTTCTGAAAATTTTAGAAAAATAACAGCAGTTTTGAATCATTTTCTACCTGAAAAAATCATTTTTTTGGGAGATTTATTTCACAGCGCCAAAAATGCTGAATGGGATTTATTTGAGGAGTGGATTTCCAACCATGATCAAGAAACCTATTTAATTACAGGAAACCATGATATTATTGATGAAATTCATTATAAAAAAATTGGTGTGATTGTCACAGAAATTTTAGAAATTGATCATTTTCTTTTTACCCACCATCCTACAGAAAAAGAAGATTTTTTCAATTTCTCAGGACATATCCATCCTGGAATAATCCTCCGCGGATTAGGGCTTCAAAGCTTAAAATTGCGTTGTTTTTTTCAAAAAAGTAATCAAATGATTTTACCTGCTTTTGGAGAATTTACTGGGAAATTTATTATGAAACCCGAGCCAGATCATACCGTTTTTGCTATTGCTGGAGATGAAATTATTTTGATAAACAAAAACAATTGAGGCAGTCTATTTGATTTATTTACAACATTATAAAATTACACATTTAAAGTGTAAAATGAATTACCCTCAACTAAAGCTATAATCAATCGATTAGAAAAACAAAGAATTAAAAAACCCAGTAAAACTAAATTTATTGGGTTTTCTTGTTTAACTCTAAATTGTAATCAGAAAGTAAACATTATTGTTCGTCATTGTTCATGGCAGACATTAATAAGGTGTAAGCGTTTTTGACAACCACTTTTGAAGAGCTAGAAATGGCATCAGAAATGATTTGATTATACCCTTCATTTTTAACTCCAGACTTTACCTCTATCATTTGAAACTGATTGTTTCCAATATCTGTAAACACATAAAACTTTCCTTCCCAACGCACTACAGCATCTTCAGGAACTGTAAGCGCTTTTTTATTTTCTATTTCCACTTCGGCGTTTACGAAAAGTCCTGGCAAAAGTTCTGGATTATAACTGTTTACTTTACAAATAATTTCTGCTGCACGATCTCCATTTAAGCTTTGATTGATAAAAGCGATTTTAGCGGCATATTTTTTAGCATCAGAAGAGTTTGTATACGCCATAACCGTTTGGCCGATTGAAAGCGAAGTCACGTCTTTTTCGAACGCGTTTAATGTTAGAACAATGTCTTTCTTATCAATTAATTCGAAAAGCATATCTGTCGGACTTACATATTTTCCGATGTTTACATTTACTTTAGAAACCAAGCCGTTTATTGGCGAAATCACTCGAATTGTTTTGCTAATATTTCCAACATTCAGTGTTTTAGCACTAATTCCTAACAAGTTTAATTTTTGTTCCAAAGAAGAGATTGTGATACGCTGTGTTCTCATTTCAGTCGTAATTTGTTCCAAAACTTTATCACTTGCCGCTTTGTTTGCATTTAGCTCTTTTTGTCTTCTTTGTTCATTTTGAGCCAATTCGAATTTCTCTTTCGCCATCAAATAATTTTGCTGTAACTCGATAAACTGCATATCTTCTAAAACCGCTAAAACCTGTCCTTTTTGCACATTCATTCCTGCAATAAGATTGGTGCTTTTCACATAACCTCCCAATGGAATACTAATACTGATTACACTTTTGGGCGGAACCGTTACTGTACCTTGAAGCTGTAAAACCTCCTTTACATTTTTTTCAGTCGGATTACCACTTTCTAAACCAGCATTTTTAACTTGCTCAGGACTTAATTTAATGATGTCAATGCTTTTATTTTCAGCATTTTTAGTTTCCTCATTCTTCTTATTTCCGCAAGAAATTAGAAATATAGCGCTTATGAACGCCGCAATGTATTTTTTCATTTTAAATATTATTAAGATTTTGAAGTGTCACAACTGCTCTATTGTAAGCATTAAGCGCGTCTAAATATTCACTTTTGATTGTAATAGCCTGATTGACTACCAAAACCCATTGCAAATAATCGATATCTCCATTTTGCAATTGACTGCTTGAAGCTTCAATAATGGTTTGAGCATTTTTTAATCCGTCAGTTTCATAATACTGTAAGCTTTCTTGATATTTTTTTAGCTCACGATCTGCGTTTTCAATGTTCGTTTTCACCTCGATTTTAGCCGCCTCAGAAAGTTCAACATAGCTTTCGTATTCAGCCTTTGCAGCCTTTTTTCGTTCCGACTGACTTGTGAAAAATAGCGGAATTGAAAGTCCTGCATTTACATAATTAAATCTTTGTCCACTACCATAATAAACTTCCTGACCTGAAGTATTGGTTTGAGTTCCAATAATACTCAAATTGTTATATCCCAAAGTAATTTCAGGAAGTAATTTTGCTCCTTCTGTTTTCCATCTGAACTTAGCCGCTTCCGATTCAAACTGCGAACGCTGCACTGCTGGAAGATTTTCTGTTTTTACATTTTCTATAGACGAATGATTTAAAACTGCTTTCAAATTCATCTTTTTTGGAGCGTATTCCACTTTATCTTGAAGAATGGCATTAAACGAATTCAAAGCAATTTCAATATCTCTATTAACCATTACAAGCTGATTGCTGTAAAATTGTCTCGCAGATTGCGAAGTGCTTTTTTCTAAAACATTTGCTTCTCCCGCTTTAAATCTCAAATCTGATTTTTTCTCCATAATCCTGTAGATCGAATCAGCGTAAACTAAAAGTTCTTTTTTGCTGTTCAACCACAAATAATCATAGTATATATTTCGAACTTGAGTTTTGATTTCTTGCGAAGTCAATTGCACTTCGGCTTTAGCTTTACTAAAATCAGCTTTTAAGGCTTTTTTCTGATTGCTATAAACTGTTGGAAAAGCAAAAGTCTGGCTAATTCCAAAACGAGTGTCGTTTTGAATGCTATTAAACTGTCCGTAATCGGCGTCGATTTGTGTTTGGGGAATATTATAAGCCGATTTTTGCAAGTAGCTTTTCGACTGCTCGTTCAATTTAGCCGATTTAATCGTTCTGTTATTTTGAATCGCAATTGAAATGGATTCGTCAAGCGAAATGGGTAATTCTTGCGCTTTTGCCATATTCCCAATAAAAAGAATACTCAATAAAATGGTTAAATTATTCATGTGCTTTTTTCTTTCTTTAGTAAAAACTTTAGCGTGATACGTCATTAAATAAATCGCTGGAAGTACAAAAAGCGTTAAAAGAGTCGCTGTAACTAATCCGCCAATAACCACGGTTGCCAGTGGACGTTGTACCTCTGCTCCTGCTCCGTTGCTCAACGCCATCGGAAGAAATCCGAGAGAAGCTACAGCAGCCGTCATTAAAACGGGACGCAACCTGTTTTTTGTTCCCAATAAAATAATCTGGAAAGGATCGGTAATTTCTCCTTGTTTCTGAATTCGGTTAAATTCGGATATTAATACAATTCCGTTTAGTACTGCAACACCAAAGAGCGCAATAAATCCAACTCCGGCAGAAATACTAAAAGGCATATCGCGCATTACCAGCGCGAATACGCCACCAATTGCAGATAACGGAATTGCTGTAAAAATGATAATTCCTTCTTTAAACGATCTAAAAGCAAAATACAACAGAGCAAAAATCATTAATAAAGCAGCCGGAACCGCAACTCCCAATCTGGCTTTTGCCTGCTGAAGGTTCTCAAAAGCTCCTCCGTATGTAATATAATAACCAGGATCAAATTTAATTTGCTGATTTACTTTTTGCTGTAATTCCTCAACGATAGATTGAACGTCTCTTCCGCGAACATTAAATCCGACAATGATTCTACGTTTTGCATTTTCTCTCTGAATCTGGTTCGGACCTTCTACTTCCTCTACTTTTGCGACTTGATAAAGCGGAATCTGCATTCCGGAAGGCGTTGCAATTAAGAGGTTTCGAACATCTTCAATTCCTTTTCTTCCGTTGTCTTCAACGCGAACAACCATGTCGAAACGCTTTTCACCTTCGTAAATACTTCCGGCAACAGCACCTGCAAAAGCGGCGTTAATCGTTGCATTTACATCTGCCACACGCAAACTGTATTTTGCCATTTCTGCCCAATTGTAATCAATTACGATTTGAGGCATTCCGGTTACTTTTTCTACATATAAATCGGCTGCACCTTCAACGGTTTTACTAATTGCTCCCAGTTTTTCAGCATATTCTGAAAGCTTCTGAAGATCTTCCCCGTAAATTTTACAAACCAAATCTTGTTTCGCTCCTGTCATCAATTCGTTAAAACGCATCTGAACAGGAAACTGAAATCCAGTTGTAACTCCAGGCGCAATTCGTTTAACGGTTTTGGTCATTTTATCTGCCAATTCAGGAAACGAAGAAGCACTTGTCCATTCCGATTTGTCCTTTAAAACAATAATCATATCTCCGCCTTCAATTGGCATTGGATCGGTTGGAATTTCTGCGCTTCCAATTCTCGACACCACTTGCTCTACTTCTGGATATTCTTTCTTTAATTCTTTAGAAATTTTTGTAATGGTTTCTGTTGTTGTAGAAAGATTGGTTCCTAGTAGCAATCGGGTTTCAACAGCAAAATCTCCTTCTTCCAATTGCGGAATAAACTCTCCACCCATTCTTCCGAATAACAAAACGGCTATTCCAAAAAGTACAAATGCGCCAATAACAATTGCTTTTCTAATACGTAAAGCTTTGGTAAGCCAACCTTCATAAGCGTTTTCTAATCTTTCCATAATACGATCTGAAAGGTTCTTTTTAGGACTGATTTTTTTACTTAGAAATAAAGCGCTAACCATTGGCACATAAGTCAATGACAAAATAAAAGCTCCTAAAATGGCAAAAGCAACAGTCTGCGCCATTGGCTTGAACATTTTACCTTCAATGCCTTGTAAAGAAAGAATAGGCAAATACACAATCAAAATAATAATTTGCCCAAAAACTGCCGCATTCATCATACGTGCTGCCGAACCTGTAACCTCCTTATCCATTTGCTCTTGCGAAATATCATTTGAGACTTGGTATTTTTTAGAACTGTGAAGATGATGCAGAATCGCTTCCACAATAATTACAGCTCCGTCTACAATCAATCCGAAATCTAATGCTCCAAGACTCATTAAATTTCCGCTTACGCCAAAAGTATTCATCATAATAATGGCAAAAAGCATCGCTAACGGAATTACAGAAGCTACAATAAAACCTGCTCTAAGATTTCCTAAGAATAAAACCAGAATTAGAACGACAATTAAAGCTCCTTCAATTAAGTTTTTTTCAACTGTTCCAATGGCATTGTCTACCATTTTAGTTCGATCTAGAAACGGCTCAATTTTTAATCCTTCGGGAAGAATTTTCTCGATTTGAGCAATTTTATCTTTTACGTTAACAATAACATTATTGGCGTTTTCCCCTTTCAGCATCATTACAATACCACCAACCGATTCTCCATATTCATCTGTCGTTAAAGCACCGTAGCGAATCGCTGAAGAAATCTTAACATCGGCAACATCTTTTATCAAAATAGGAAGTCCACCTTGTGTGCTTTTAACCACAATGTTTTCAATGTCTTTAAGGCTTTTAGCTAAACCAGTACTTCTAATGTAAGAAACTGTTGGTCCTTTCTCGATATAAGCTCCACCAGTGTTTTCGTTACTACTATTTAAAGCGGTAAAAACTTCACTTATCGTTAAATTCTGAGCTTTTAATCGTGCCGGATTTACAGCGATTTCATACTGTTTTAATTTTCCGCCAAAAGTAGAAACATCAGCAATTCCTTTTGTTCCCAAAAGCTGTCTTCTGATGGTCCAATCTTGAATGGTTCGTAAATCTTCTAAGGAATATTTTTCTTCGTAACCTGGTTTTGGTTTTAAAACGTATTGATAGATTTCTCCCAAACCCGTTGTTACAGGCGCCATTTCGGGCGAATTTGCATTCCGATCAATTTCTACTTGCTGTAATCTTTCTGCAATTTGCTGACGTGCCCAATATACATCTGCATCGTCTTCAAAGACAACACTTACAAGCGAAAGCCCGAAACGGGAAATACTTCTGCTTTCCTTTAAATTTGGAATATTACTGATGGCTTGCTCAATTGGAAATGTAATTAATCTCTCTACATCTTCTGCGCCAAGCGATGGAGCTGTTGTGATAATTTGTACCTGATTATTAGTGATGTCTGGTACAGCATCAATTGGTAATTGGGTAACCTCATACACACCGTAGATAATCCACAGCAGTGTAAAGATTCCAATTGCCAGTTTGTTCTTAACTGAGAACTGAATTACTTTATTAAGCATATTTTATTAATTAAAAAATAATAAATGAGCAACTAAAAACACTATGTATCAGTCACTTCAAGAAAAATTTAAAAATTAATTATGCAATCGGAGGTCTAAATAGAGAAAGCAGATTCGGATCTGAAAAAAGATCTGATCTGTAAGTTGGAATTTTTGATTGTGGTAATTCTGGATTGAAAGGAACCGGAAGTAAGTCTTTGTCGTCTAAAATAAAAACAAAGTGAACCGAACTGCTGCTAATGGTTTTAAAAGGAAGCTGCATATCTCGATCTCCGTCATTGTCTTTTAAATCTTCTCCCCAATAATGCATAGACAAGAAATCTATAAAGCTTACGCCTTGCAGTTTTTTATGTTCCTGAAAATGTTCTATCAGAATTGGCAGTTTATAGAACTGCTGCACAAAACTGCTGTTTGAAGCGATTAGAAAAATGAATATGTAGACAATTAGTTTTCGCACGAAGCAAATTTAATTTAAATTCTCTAAGATTTCATCTTTTTAAACTAGCAAAAGGGTCTTTTAACAATTTAGAAATATGCAATACCGCTTTTACTGCATCCAATATTGATGAAGCTTGTTTACTATCAAATCGTCAAAATCTAATCCTATCTTCCTAGCTTTCAATGCTGCTATTCTTCTTTATAAAACAAAAACGAGTCAATTCTTATTGAATTAACCCGTTTGTGTTTTTAATTTTTTGCAACTGTATTTTTAGTACAGAATTTAAGTATTGCGATTGGAATTTGCATTTTCTTGAAGCTTACCTATTTTTACTAAAATCAGATTCTCGTAGGCGTCTTGCCTTTTGTCGCTTTTTCTCCCTGAACTAAATCCTTCACTAATTCTATAATTCTTAATAAACTGGCTTTTCTTTGCTCCTAAAGCATAATGCCAGCTTCCCATTTCTGATTGAACAAAAATTATAGCTTCATCCAAATTCATTATTTTCTTTTTTGAAAGTAACGGACTTGTTTTATAAACGGCATTATTACGAGCATCAAACGTAAACTGAATTTTAGCAGCTATTTGAATATCATATAAAAAATGAACCAAAAAGTATACTAAAAATACACCAATCACCCAGCGCATTTCTTCTCCTAGATCATTAAAAAACAATAGTAAAGCTATTACTCCTGCCGCTATTCCAACCAAAAACCACCATGATTGATCTAGTGATGGCTTTTGCGGATTTAATGAAAATGAATGAAGCGTTTCTTCGATGTTATATCTTTCTCGAATGCTCATCTAAAATTTCATTAATTTCATTCATCAAATTCTGCATGGATCTAGTTGTAAAAGCTTGAGCGATTCCGGTGCATTTCTCCTTGTTTTCTTTTTTGTAATAAAGATTTAAGGAAACGTTTGTTGTAATAAGATTATATTTCACTTTGACCAATTCAAAATTGAGAAAATCAGCAATCGGAATCAGAACGGGTTTGTTAATCAATCCGTTTTTTATTCTAAACTCCTTTCTGTCGAGATCAATACTAAATCCTTCCTGCCAAATCGAAATAAAGCATATAACAGCCAAGACTCCAAAAATGCCAATTACTGCATTATTTTTATAATAAATGCCTCCAATAGTAAAAGCAATCATTCCGAGTACCACAATTAGTCCAAAGCCGTATTGCCTTTTCATGACATACAGATTTCCTTCTTTTGTGAATTTCTTAAGTTGATTCATCTCTCTACTCAATTTTAACGCCATCAATAATCAGAGAATCACAAAGAAGTGAAATGTAAGCGCTCGTATAATCGGCAGTTAATTGATCGCTTAAAGAATCTACTCTTCCTTTTGTGAAATCAAATTTTCTCGTCGGAAGCTTTCCAAATGTATCAGTCATGGTAATCTGACCATCGACTCCAGCTTTATTTTTCATTAAAACTGCCAGTAAGGCAATATCTTGTTTTTCAAAATCAAGAGAAAAATAATAATTGTTTTTTACCTCCGACTCTGTTCCACTAACGGTAGATTTGGTAAAAGAAAATGTAGCAGATCGCAATACCGCTTTTGTCGTTTTGTTACCATCTTTCAAAGCGATTTCTATTTTAATGCGTTTATCTTCTTGCCCATAACTTAATGATGATATAAAAAGGCAAGCAACCATTAACAATGTAAAAAAAATCTTATTCATAATTTTATAGTTTTAAAAATAATTTATATCAGCAAGATTACTACTAAGATCAACTTGCTACAATTCGAAATTGGCAAATGGATGCTTTAGATTTTTATTTGGTAATTCTATACCAGTATCGAGAAAAAGTGCTCTTTAACCACTTCTAAACAGAGACTTTACAAGGGAATTTCTTGTCAAATTTGAGGAGTGATTTTTTTGGTCAGTCTATTTTCAATTTGTACTTTGGCATCAATTACCACAATATATGCACAAAAAAACTACTTTAAATCAGATTAAAAACAGGAAAACGAAATGCTTGTTCTCGTTTCTTTTTTTGGTTTTCATCGCCCCTATAAATGCACAAATTTCGGCTGTCGAAAAGATTGCTTCCTATGGCTATTCCAAACGTTTTTCTGATTCGTCTGCCAGTAAAAAAATTCAGCAGCAAGCTCTTGCTTTAGCCAAGAAAAAAAAGAATATCGACGATGAGGTTATTTGTTATTCATATCTCGCTCTTACACAAAGGCGTTTATTGCATTTAAAAGAATTTACTCGTTATGCAGACACAGCTTATATATTAGCTCAAAAAAGCAACCAAATAAGAGTTAAAGCTTTTGCTTCTCTAGCAATGGGAAATTTAAAGTCTTATATAGATGATAAACCTCAGGCCATCGACCATTTATTGCATTCGTATACGCTTTTCTCAAAAATAAATGCTCATGATCAATGCGCTAAAATTGCGTCCGACATATCGTATCTATTTTCTCCAGCATCGTCAGAAAAAGTTCATAAATATGCGCAAGAGGCTTTAGAACATGCTTATAAAGCAAAAGATCCCGAAAGTAAATTGTATGCAAGATTGGCTTACGGAGGTTATTTGACCGATAAACTCGAATCTGGAACAGAGAAAGATTGGCAAAAGACTTTAAATTTTTTAAAAACTACAGTTGCACTTGCCGAAAAAGAATCTTTTGATATCATTAGCAAAAGCAACATCGGAATCGCCTACATCAATCTGGCAGATCTTTATTCTAAAGGTCCGAAACCAATTAATGAAACTGCATTGCTTGACAACCTCGAAAAAGCTACTGCAATTGCCAAAAAATACAATATTAAAATCATTTACAGAAGCGCCATAGGCCTTCAAGGTTTTTATTATACCGAAAAAGGAAATTATGTAAAAGCCGAAATGCTTTTTATTGAAGGAATAAAATACCAGCTTAGCCTACCTTACACCGATAATTATTTATTGGCTACTTTTTACAATTGCTTAAAAGAAGTTTCTGCAAAACGTCATGATTTTGAAGCATATTATGCATACGATACCTTGTTTACGAAATACAATCAGTTAAAATATAATGAAACCACTCAGAAGCTTTTACAAAACGCAGATGCCAGATTTGAGTCTTCTAAGAAAATGGAGCGTATAAAACAGCTTGAATTGGAAAATGAGTTGGAGCAGCAAAATAAACTTTTAGGCTACGGAATTGCTGGAGTTCTGTTGCTTGGACTTGTTTTTATGTTTCGTTCCTACTATTTCAGGCAGCGTTATTATTTAAAGCGTGAGGAAATTTTAAAGCAAGAACAAACCAATAGTGAATTAAAACTGCAATTAATGGAAAAAGAAACCATTGAAAACCTTGCAACTAGACTTTCATTAGAAAGAAGATTATTGCGTTCTCAAATGGATCCGCATTTTATTTTTAATGCTTTGGGAAATATTCAGAGTATGATTTTGCAGAAAGATACGATTCCGGCAGTTTCTTATTTGAATAAATTTGCCAAACTCACACGCCAGATTCTAGAACAATCGAGAAAGGAAACCATTTCGTTAGAAGAAGAAATTGGTACTTTAAAAAATTACATCGAATTGCAGCAGTTGCGTCTTAATAATAGTTTTGAATATGCGATTGTTTGTGACGAATCTGTTAAAGAGGACATTCTTATTCCGCCACTTTTAATTCAGCCTTTTATTGAAAATGCTGTTGAACACGGATTAAAACCAAAACCAAAAGAAGAAAAAGGTCTATTGCAGATTAATTTCTCACAGCAAACGGAACAAAAAAATCTAATCTGCACCATAAAAGACAACGGAATCGGACTTACAGCTTCGAGAAAATTGAAAACAAACGAAAATCATACCTCTCTTTCTACGACAATTACTGACGAAAGATTAGCAAAAATGCAAAAAGACCATCCGTATGCTGGTTTTCAGGTTTTAGAGCGCAATGCAGACAACGGAGAAACGGGCTGCATTGTTATTATTAATATTCCAATATTGTAAAAAAATGTACAAAACTATCATTATAGAAGACGAACAGCGCATTCGCGAAGCTTTATCCATTATGTTGGAAATGGTTGCTCCAGAAGAAATTCAAATTATCGCTTACGCGGAAAGTGTCGAAGAAGCTGTAAAATTAATTGACCGCATGCAGCCCGATTTGGTTTTTATGGATATTATGCTTCAAAACGGAACTGGATTTGATGTTCTAAAACAAATTTCCTTCAACTCTTTTCATCTTATTTTTACAACCGCTTACGAGCAGCATGCCATTAATGCTTTCAAATACAGCGCAATAGATTATCTGCTAAAACCAATTGATCCAGACGAACTTAGAACTGCAATTGAAAGGATTTCGCTTTTACAAGAAAGAGTTTTAGAAAAACAGCAATTAAGCGAACTGCAAAATAACCTTACCAAAACTCCCGACCGCATTATATTGCCCACACAAGAGGCTATGTATGTAGTTAAATTAGAACAAATTACAAGATGCGAAACTTCGGGTTCTTACACCACTTTCTTTTTGACCGATGGCCGAAAAATTATGGTTTCTAAACCTTTAAAAAATTATGAAGATTTGCTGGAGCCTCCAATGTTTTTCCGCATTCATCAATCGCATTTAATCAATGTAAATTCTATTATAAGTTATTCTCGCGAAGGAATGGTTCATATGAATGACAAATCGGTTGTGCCCATTTCACGAGGAAAAAAGGAGCAATTTTTCAAATTAATGAAAGAAGAAATTTAACCTTTTAAAAAACACATTTTACCTCTTACCGATTTAAATGCAACCAATACCAACCAAAAAGCACAGTAGACAAAGTAACTGTTTCAGGTCCTATTCCTAGTTTCTATTTTTGACCCAATAAATAACTTAAACTATGAATAATAAAACCCTTTCTATTCTTAGCTATGTCACTATTATTGGTTGGATTATAGCTTTTGTTAAAAGTAAAGATTTAACACCTAAAAGTGATTTGGTAAGATACCATTTAAAACAAGGATTCGGAATTTTTCTGGTTTCTTTAGTCGTAAATGTTGCTTTGTCTATTATTGTAACGATCGTTCCAGCGCTTTACTTTTTAAGCTATATCGGATACGTTATTTTTATTTTATGGATTTTCGGAATCATAAATGCGGCTAACGAACAAAAGAAACCTATTCCGTTAGTTGGACAAGTTTTTGAAGATAAATTCAGCTTTATTGACTAACCGGTCTTGCTTTTTTTAGCTGACGTTTTTATTTTTTGGATGTAGGAGATGATTCTCAGAGAACTTCTGTAGCTATGGTAGCGCCGAATAGTATTTGAGGATCTTTCTACTTTTAAAACAAAAACTAAAAATTTATGCCAAACCTTCCAATTGCTGAAAAACAGGAATTAAAGCTTTTCCTTTTTCTGTTAAATTATACTCGATATGAAGAGGTTTTAGTTTAATAGTTACCTTTTCCAACAAACCTTCTTCTTCCAATTCTTTTAAAGCTGTAGCCAAAGATTGCTTATTTGAGCCTTGAATTTGGCGTAGCAAATTATTAAAACGTAAAGGCGATTCTGTAGCCAAACGAAAAATTTCTGCTTTCCATTTGCCAGATAACATTTTTAAGAGTCTTTGTGCTGGACAAGTTTCTATTTCTTCCATAATTAATTGGGGTAGTCAAAAAAAATTGACCTATTGTTTTCGAACGTTTTTTAATTAAAATTTGCTTTAATTCTAAGTAAAAATATAAAATGAAAGCAAAGAAACCAAGCGAAATGAGTATCGAAGAGTTATTAAAAACGCAAAAAACAATTAAAACAACCATTAAGGTTTTGATTCTAATTGCCATCTTATTACTTCTCCTTATTGTATTTATTTTCCTCAAAAAAGGATTTCTATCTTTAATGGTCTTTCCTTTATCTATGGCTTTTCTTATTGTCAATTCTAATTTTCTAAAAGAGATTCAAGAAGAAATCGCTACACGAAACCTCGAATAGAAGCACAAAATGAGATCGTTTTTCTTTATTTAAATTTCATTTTTCTTAACTAAAAGTCTTGCAAAAAAAATTACATTTGGGCTCCCTAAATAAGCCCATAAATTATGATTATTAGCAAAAAGACTTTTTATTTTTCCTCCTTATTTTTACTTCTATTATTTTCGCAGTTCAACTACGCGCAACAGCAACAAACCGTTAAAAAAGAAAGCCGCGGAAGACTATTTAACGACTCTACAGCCACAGACAGCGATTATTTAATGGCTATTGAAAAAGCCAGCGAAGTATTAGAATCTGCCTACAATGATATTGATTTTGCAGGCGATACGCGTCATCTTTTTGGCGAAATGAAACGTACAGAAAGCAAGCTGGATTTGATCTTAGCTAGTTTAAAAGGAGCAAATCCGAATGTGCGCAACCAACAAATGTACCGATTGGTTCTACAAGAAATCCAACAAGAATTAGAAGAACAGAACAAAGCAATTAATGCTAAAAATCTGGATCTTGAGAACATCAAAAAACGTGTAATTGATCTACGTAAAGACAAAACTTTAATTAGTTTATTAAAAGACACTATTCGTCGCAAACAGTTTCAGAAGGAATTCGGAAGTCTTAAAAAAAGATATCTTGCAACTGATAGTTTAATGACGAAAAATCAAACTACTTTAAACAATAAAAAACGACTTACCGTACAGCGAAAAATTTCTGTTTCTAATGCCTTGGTAGCCGTTGAAGGAAAACTGGAGAAATCTGGAATCAGTATTTTCAATAAAGAATATCCTTCTTTATGGCAGATTAACGATTCTGCCACAAAGAAAAAAGTAACCCACAATATAAAGGCAAAAATCATAATTGAAGAAAATGTCGCTGCGTATTACTTAGGTTACAAAGCTGGCGGGCTTATTACGCTATTTTTCTTTATGGGTCTTTTATTTTGGTATATTTCTCGAAATATCAAATACCTTACTACAAACGGTTATGCTGAAAACCTACAGCTTTTAAACTTTAAATATTTAAATCGAGGGGTTTTATTGCCCGTTTTAGTCATTGCGCTAAACATTGCTGTAGTCTCCAATTTATACGCTCCTGCTCTATTTTTAGAATTAATTCAGCTTTTCCTGCTTGGGGTTTTAATCTTCCTTTTCAAAAATCAATGGTCTGGAGTTGCCATGAGAAATTGGCTTTTCCTTTTAGGATTGTTCTTTGCTCTTTGTTTCCTAGACTTATTTATTACAATCGGATTATTGCAACGATTGGCTTTTGTAGCCATTAATATTTTAGGTATTCGTTACGGTTTGGTTCAGATTAAAACACTTAAAGAAGAACTTTATATAAAAGGCTTTTTTAAATGGGCAAGTATCATTTTTATTAGCTTAAATGTCTTGTCTATTCTTTATAATTTATTCGGGAGAGTTTCTCTTTCTAATATGTTAAGCATTACAGCTTTTATATCGCTCACTCAAATTGTTGCTTTAAGTGTGCTTTTGAAGATTATTTTGGAAATTATTTTGCTTCAAATCTACACGACTAGAGTAAAAAGAGGAATTGAAAAAATGTTTGATTACGAAAGTTTATCCGACACTTTGAAAAAGCCATTTATTATTGCCATTAGCTATATGTGGCTGATTGTAATTGCTTCAAATTTGAACATCTGGGAATCACTTCGCGCTGCTTTAGCGAAGTTATTAAGTCATCCAAATACCATTGGAAGCATTACGTTTACTTTAGGCAATGTTGTTTTATTCTTTATTATTATTTGGGCGGCGCACTTACTACAGAAATATGTTGCTTATTTCTTTGGCGAAATTGACGATGAAAACGAAGAGAACATCAATAAAAGACAGCACTCCAAATTACTTATTACAAGATTGGTTGTTTTAATAAGCGGTTATCTGCTTGCTGTTGCAGCTTCTGGAATGCCATTAGATAAATTGAGTATTCTTTTGGGAGCTTTAGGTGTCGGTGTCGGACTTGGGCTTCAGAATGTGGTTAATAATTTTGTTTCGGGAATCATATTGATTTTTGATAAGCCAATTCAGGTTGGCGATGTTGTAGAAATTAGTTCAGAATCTGGCCGAATCAAGTCTATGGGACTTCGTACCACTAAAATTAATGCTCCAAACGGCGCTGAAATCATTATTCCGAATGGTAACTTGTTATCTCAAAATATCACCAACTGGACATATACTGACAATTTTAAACTGGTTGAAATCACTTTTGAAATTAATGGAGAAACAATCCCAGAAGAAATTAATACTGTAGTAAATGAAACGCTTGCTAATCTACCATTGGTAAACAATTCAAAACCATCACAAATATATTACAGCTCAATTTCTGACGGAAAATATAAACTTTTAATCAAGTTTTGGTGCAGTATTTATCGAACGGAAGAAACAATAAGTTCGGCACGACAGGAACTTTATATCAGTTTCAAAAACAAAGGTTTAACTTTCTCAAGTTAGATTTAAGACAAAAAAGGCGGTAATTGATTACCGCCTTTTTTTATGCCTTACAATTTGCAATTTTTCTATCTTTTTATAGTAATATGTTAAATAATAGCATTTTACTAAAAACAGGTAAAAACCCGTGTACCCACAATTTAGTTATAAAGTAATTTAGCATTGTAGTAAAATACTACGAAAACTAACATTAACTATTAAATCTTAAAAATTATGATGGAAGTATACATGGGAACAATTTTGAGTTTCGCATTTAATTACCCACCTAGAGGCTGGGCTGCTTGTAATGGCCAGCTGGTAGCAATCACTCAGAATTCAGCTTTATTTTCATTGCTTGGCACAATTTATGGCGGTGATGGTGTCACCACATTTGGTTTACCTGATCTAAGAGGAAGAACTCCTATTCATTTTGGTCAAGGACCAGGTTTAAGCAATTTTGTAATAGGCCAAAAAGCAGGTAGCGAAACGATGACTTTATTAACGCCAAACATGCCTGCCCACGTACATAGCCTTACAACTGGTACTGTTTCATTAGCTTTAACAACTAATTCTGCAACTGGAGGAACGATTTCTAACGACACTGATAATGGAAACAACTCTTTATCTTCAGGCGGTTCAACACCAAATATCTACAGTGAACCAGGAACTGGAACTGCTAAAATAGGCGGTATTTCTGCAACTGCAACTTTAGGAGGAAGCACAAGTATAGCTGGAGGCACTCAACCTTTTGATTTACACAGTCCATATCTTGCTATCAATATGTGTATTGCATTATCTGGGATTTTCCCTTCTAGAAATTAACAAACTTAAATAGAGGCATTTTTTTGCCTCTATTTTCTAATCTCATTTTATGGATAACGACGTTAAAATAGGCATTTTAATTCCAAAGTCGCAACAGTATCCTTCATTAGACAAAGATTTTATAAGGGGTTTAAAACTCAATAATTTAAACGTAAAATTTTTTGTAGAGAGTATTGGTGTTGGCGCTGATGAAAAACTAATAATTGACAAAATTCAGAAACTTAATTTTCAAGAAGATGTATCAATTATAATTGGTTTTATGGGACATTGCAACATGTCTGAGGTTTATAATTATTCTTCTAATAATGACATCTTATTTTTGGCCGCAGATTTAGGAGCAACAACTCCTTATCAAACATCTGAATATGAAGGTATATTTATAAATTCATTAGGACTAACAGATTCTTGCTATTATTTAGGCCAATACTTTACCAATAAAAAATATCAAATAGCCTCTTCTACTTCATTTTATGATTCAGGATATGGTTTGCTTGCTGCATTAGAATATGCATTTAAAGAAAAAAATCAATTTACGGGACATTATATTACTCCTTTTATGCCAAGAGAAAATGAAGCATTACATATGGATCATACTATAAATACACAGCAACCCAATGCTGTTTTTGCGTTTTATAGTGGTTTATATGCTGAAGAGAATGCTACTTTTCTGAAACAAAATAAACTTACTCAAAAGTATCCTTTTTATGTAACTCCTTTTTTTATTAACGATAAAATTTTGGAGGAGTATAAAAATAATCCTTCTGAGCTTTATGTAGTGAGCAGCTGGATGCAAAATGATACTACTTCAACCAATTTTACTTCACTTTATAAAGAGGTTTACAACGATATTCCTTCTCTTTTTTCAGTCTTAGGATACGAAAATGGATTAATATTAAAGAATATACTTTTAAATGCTGACAGTTTAAAAACAAGCTCTTTAATTGAAGAAATGTACAAATTAGATATTGATGGCCCAAGAGGTAATATCCGATTTGATACCACAACCAACAGAACACTATTCAATCACTATATATACCAATTAAATTTGGATTCTTTTAACACTATAAGCTTTAGAAAAATTGAAACGTTATTAAACGATGGCGGTTTTATTAAAGCTTTTGCCTCACTAACAAAACCCGACCATATAGGAGGCTGGGACAATGCTTATCTATGTCATTAACTAAATTGTATGTTATGAAAAAAAAATTACTCTTATTTTTTACGTTCTTTTGCGTCTTTGGTTTACATCAAAATATAAAAGGACAAACTTTAGGACCCGGTGATATTGCTTTTATCGGCTTTGATACTGGAGGCCTAGATGGTTTCAGCTTTATAGCCCTAAAAAATCTACCAGCAGGAGAAATTGTATACTTCACTGAAGAAGGGCTCTATGCAAATGGCTGGATAGGCAGTAACGAGCCACACATCAAATGGACAATACCTGCTGGCGTTACTTGTGGAAAAATCATTTCTGTTATAGAAACTTCAACAAACAATATTTTTACAGTAACAGACGGATCAGTGGCTGATTTTGTAATTAATCCAGAAGGTCCCGTTTACAGTTTTAACTTATCTTCAGGAGATCAGATGCTTGCATACCAGAGTGTTAGTAATGTCATGAGACCCGTAATTTCACCAACTACCATAACTTTCTTAGCAGGTATTCATGGCGATTTTAATTCTTCCAATTATGACCCTGATACACATTGGAATAATGACGAAGTTTTATTAAATCTCGGCGGTGCTGAAAGTATCATACCACCGGGATTAACTAACGGAGTAAACTGTGTTGCCTTATTTCCTGGTGTAACAGAGCAAAGTCAATATTTCGCAAAATATACAGGTACTTTAACTGGTACTTCTACTGCTTTAAGAGCAAGTATCAATAATTATTCTAATTGGACAATCACATCCACAAGTACAACTCCTCCTGGTACTACCCAAGGAATTTTACCTAGCAACTATTCTCCAAATTTAACTTGTACATCAGTTCCAACAGTAACTACAACAACTCCTGCTACAAATATTGGAGCACTAACTGCTACATTAGGAGGCTTTAACAATAATGGTGGCGATACTGGTACTCTAGATAGAGGTATCGTTTGGTCATTAACGACAAATCCTGTGATAGGTGGTGGTGGAGTAACAAAATTATCAACGGCTACACTTAATGGTATTGGTACTTTTACCGTAAATGTAACTGGACTTCCTCCAGGAATACCGATATATTATAGAGCATATGCGGAAAATTCAGTAGGAATTGGATACGGAAATACGGTCTCATTTACAACTAACGCAGCTCTATCTGCTACACAATCACAAACAAATACTTGTAATGGTACCAATAATGGGACAGCAACAGTAGTTCCTTCGGGAGGAAAATCACCTTATACTTATGCATGGTCTAATGGTTCGACTGCAGCAACAATAACAGGTTTATCGCCATCTAATTATTCTGTTAATATAACAGATGGCGAAGGAACTTCGATAACCAAAATCTTTAATATAACTCAAAACTCTATTATCTCTGGAACAACTACCATTAGTAATGTATCTTGTAACGGAGGCAATAATGGATCTATAGATCTAACTCCTATAGGAGGCAGTGGATCTTACACTTATAACTGGGGAGGCGGAATAACAACGCAAGACAGAACAAATCTTGCAGCAGGCACATATTCTGTTACTATTACCGATTCTAACAATTGTAGTGTGGTTGTAAGTAATATAGCAGTTGGCCAGCCAGCAGCACTTGGCGGAACAACTGTTGTAACCAATGTAGCTTGCAACGGAGGAAATACAGGAGCTATAAATCTTACTCCAACTGGAGGGATTGGACCTTATACATTCTTATGGAATGATCTAGTAACTACTACAGAAGATAGAACAGGCCTAACAGCAGGTACCTACTCTGTCACTATTACAGATGCTAATTCATGCCAAGTAACGATTAATAGCATTACCGTAATTCAGCCTCCTGCAATTACAGGGATAGGTTCTACAACCCAAGTTGCGTGTTATGGAGGAAATACAGGAGCTATAAACGTTACCCCTGGCGGAGGAATCGGTCCTTACACCTACATATGGGATGATGGGCCTACTACTGAAGACAGGACAGGACTTACCGCCGGTACATACAGCATTAAGATAACTGATGCTAATTCATGTCAAAGAACATTCTCCTACACTATTAATCAGCCTGCAGCAGCTTTAAGTGCAGCAACGGGAGGAGGAAAAACAGATGTATCTTGCAATGGAGGTAATAATGGTACTGCTACTGTGGCGCCAACTGGCGGAACTCCTACTTACACTTATTCTTGGAATACCACTCCTGTTCAAACAACTGCTACAGCAACAGGGCTTGCAGTAGGTACTTATACGGTAACGGTAACTGATGCTAATGCATGTCAAACAACTAGAAGTTTTACAATTAACCAGCCAGCAGCAGCTTTAAGCGCATCTGCAGCTGGACAGACCGATATTTTATGTAACGGATCTGCAACTGGATCTGCAACTGTTACAGCAACAGGAGGAACTCCAGGTTATACCTATTCTTGGTCTCCATCAGGGGGAACTGCTGAAACAGCAACAGGTCTTACTGCTGGAACTTATACCGTAACGGTTACTGATGCTAATAGTTGCCAAACAACGCAATCATTTACCATTACAGAACCAGGGGCTTTAGTTGCAAGTCCAGCAGCTCAAACCAATATAGCCTGTCGTGATGATCTAACTGGATCTGCTACTGTTAATGCAACAGGAGGAGCAGGAGGCTACACTTATTCTTGGGCACCTTCTGGAGGAACTGCGGCAACAGCAACAGGACTTGCTGCAGGAAATTATACCGTGACAGTTACTGATGCTAATAATTGTCAGGCTACCCAAGCATTTACAATCGTACAGCCAACAACGGCACTTACAACCACAGCAGGCACTATAAACAATACTTCTTGTTATACAGGCGGTAATGGAACAGCAACGGTTATAGCATCAGGAGGAACTCCTAGTTATTCTTACTCTTGGAATACAACTCCTGTCCAAACAACTGCTACCGCATCAGGACTTTCTGCTGGCACTTATAGAGTAACGGTAACCGATGCTAATGGCTGTACAGCAAATAGAGACTTTACTATATCCCAGCCACCTGCTCTATCAATAACTCCAAGCCAAACTAATGTTTCTTGCAACGGAGGTACGAATGGTACGGCTACGGCATCTGTTAGTGGAGGAACCGGAGCTGGAACTTATACTTACTCTTGGGCTCCAACTGGAGGAACTGCAGCATCAGCAACTGGTCTTCAAGCTGGGACCTATACAGTTACAGTTAAAGACGCTAATAACTGTCAGATTGCACAAAGTTATACTATCGACCAACCAGCAGTCCTAACAGCAACACAATCACAAACGGAAGTTTTGTGCAATGGTTCTGCAACAGGTACAGCAACAGTTGTTGCCTCTGGCGGATCTCCTAACTATAGCTATTCATGGTCACCATCTGGAGGAACTGCTGCAACAGCAACTGGATTAACCGCTAATACTTATACTTGTACCATCACAGATAACAATGGTTGTTTCATAACAAAAACATTCATTATTACTCAGCCAGCTGCTCCATTAAGCGCTACTACTACTCACATTAACGCTACCTGTTCAACAGGTGGAGAAGCAAGTGTATCACCATCTGGTGGTACACCAAGTTATAGCTATCTTTGGTCGCCAGGAGGTGAGACAACACCTTTCATTACAGGTAAAGCAGCAGGTAATTACAGCTGTATAATTACAGATGCAAATGGATGTACTCTTACCAAAAACTTTACTATCTCTACAACTAATACTCTCGTTGCTAGCGCCGCTCAAACCAATGTACTATGTAACGGTTCATCAACTGGAAGCGCTTCTGTAATTCCATCTGGAGCTCCTGGACCATTTACTTATGTTTGGGCACCTTATGGCGGTAATACTGAAACAGCAGTGAATCTTAGCGCAGGAAACTATTCGGTGACTATTACTTCTTCAAACGGATGTTCTATTGTCAAGACTTTTACCATTACTGAACCCTCAGCAATTAATATAACTCCATCACAAACAAATGTTACCTGCAACACTGGATCAAACGGATCTGCTTCAGTAACTGTAACTGGAGGTACGGGAACTTATACTTATGCATGGTCTCCTTCTGGAGGAACTGCAGCAACTGCAAATGGACTTTCTGCTGGAACTTACACGGTAACTGTTAAAGACGCTAATCTATGTACCAAAACACAAAGTTTTACCATAACAGAACCTAATGCACTTACTCCATCAGTATCTCAAACAAATGTTTCTTGTAATGGTGGTTCAAACGGATCTGCAACTGTAAGCGTTACAGGAGGAACTGGAACTTATAGCTACCAATGGTCTCCTTCTGGAGGAACTGCTGCAACTGCAACTGGCCTATCGGCGGGAACCTATACTGTACTTATAAAAGATAGCAACTTATGTGAGACAACAGCAAGTGTAACTATTGCTGAACCTGCTTTACTTACTGCAACAATAGACAAAACAGATGTTTTATGTAACCAAGCAAATAATGGTACTGCAACGGTAATTCCTTCTGGAGGAACTGGAACTTATACATACTCTTGGTCTCCATCGGGAGGAACTACTGCAACAGCAACCGGATTAAGTCCAAACACTTACTCTGTTACCGTAACCGATGCAAATGGATGTACTGTAACACAAACTGTACAAATTACAGAGCCTAACACGCTTTCGGCTACAGACACACAAACAAATGTATCTTGTAACGGAGGAAATAATGGTACCGCATCTGTAGTGGCTTCTGGAGGAACAGGAAACTACAGCTATTTATGGGCACCTTCTGGCGGAACTGCTGCAACAGCAACTGGTCTTACAGCAGGAACTTATACGGTAACCGTTACAGATGAAAACTCATGTTCTGTTACTAATACGATTGAAATTACAGAACCAGATGCTTTAACTTTAACCGCTACTACTGTAGAAGTTTCATGTTATAATGGAAACAACGGATCGGCTACAGTAAATGTAACTGGTGGTACAGGTTCTTACACTTACTCTTGGGCTCCATCTGGAGGAACGGCTGCAACAGCAACGGGTCTTACAACAGGAACTTATACTGTAACTGTAACAGATGACAATTCTTGTACTGCTTCATTAACTGTACAAATATTGCAGCCTGTAAATCCTGTTACCTTAAATACTGTTGCTGTATCTGGAATAACTGTCAATAGTGCTTCTTTATCTGGAACTGCTTCTGCAGACGGAATAAATACAGATAGTGGATCTTGTTTAACAGAAGTTGGTTTTGTATATGCACAGCATGCAAGCCCTACTACAGCAGATACTAAAATAAATATTTCTGCCGCATTAGGAACATTCACAAATTCATTATCCGGTCTTAGAGGAAACAGAACTTATTATGTTAGAACTTATGCTATAAATAGTAATGGTTTTGTTAATTATGGAAATGAAGTTAGTTTCACGACTCAAAAATATACTCTTACTATAACTGCAGCAGCAGGACATACAAAAGTATACGGCACAGAAGATCCTGCATTTAATTACACACCACTAGGTTTTGCTAACGGAGATACACCTTCAATAATTACAGGTCTGCTTTCTAGAGATGCTGGTGAAAATGTTGGAAAATACAATATTAAGTTAGGGTCAATTAGTGCTGGCGCAGATTATACAATTGCTTTTACTGGTGCAGAATTTGAAATTACTAAAGCGGACCAAACAATCACTTGGGACCAAACTTTAGAATTTGGATGTATAGATTCTAATAACGTAGCCTTAACTGCAACAGCAGACAGCGGATTACCAATTTCGTACACTATTGCAAATGCAGCATTAGGAACAATTTCTGGATCAACATTAAACATCACTGGATCAGGAAGCTCAACAATTACAGCTGTACAAAATGGTGATCAAAATCATAATGCTGCTACAGCGGTTGTTAAACCAATAGAAGTTAGCCATTCTGGACTTGTAACACAACAGTGGGCAAATGTGCTATTCTTTGATAATAAATCGAACAATTACGTGGCATGGCAATGGTATAAAAACGGAGTAGCTATTTCTGGTGCAACTCGCCAATATTACAGCGAGACTCAGCCTTTAAACGGAAGCTATTACGTAATTGCAAAAGACAAAAACGGAAATTCAATTAAATCTTGTCCAATTGAGACTACTGGAACAGTTTTTACCAAAAAGATAAAAATCTATCCAAACCCAGTTAAACCTGGAGCTGAATTTACTTTAGAGTGTGATTTTAGCGATTCTCAATTAAATGGATCTGAGGTGGTTATTTATGACATTACAGGAAAATTAGTTCAGACTATTTCAAATGTAAAAGCCAAAAATGAAATCATCGCTCCATCGCAGGCAGCCTTATATGTTGTCGTTCTTAAATTGGCAAACGGCCAGTTAAAAACAATCAACTTATTGGTGAAATAAAAATGAGATTTAATTTAAAATTACAAGCAATGAAAATTAAAACCACAATAGCCATACTACTACTGTGTAGTGTCACAATAAAAGCGCAGGAAATTAATGTCAAGATTAATGGAGGCCCTTCAGGAATTCTTTATGATAGTACTTTTGGAGATGGCAAACTCAAATTTGGCGGAGGAATAGGTGTCGGTTACACCTATTTCTTCAGCAGCCATTGGGGAATTTCGACAGGAATTGATGCAATGTACAATCAGAATAGTTTTGAACTAAAAAATGGAATAACAATTTCGACTTACGAAGTTGATGACCAAACTTCTGCATTTGAGTATCAAGTAACGCCGACAAACTACAAAGAAGATCAGCATTTCATTTCTGTTGCAGTTCCGCTTATGATGCAGTACAGAACATCAATTGCATCTCAAACACAACTTTATTTTGGATTTGGAGGAAAAATTCTGTTTCCAGGAAAACAAACAGCAAAAGCTTCTGCATCAGAATTGCAATTGAGCGGTTACTATCCTGATATGAATCTTTTAATTGATGATCTGCCTTCTCACGGATTTGGTAAAGTAACCAATTGGCAGGATAAAGCAACCGTAAGCTTAGATCCTTCATTTCTTTTAAGTGTTGAAACAGGTCTTACTTTCAAACTAAAAGAGAATACACAGCTTTACACTGGTGTATATGTGGACTACGGTTTGACAGAGATGGCAAAAGAAAATGCCAATCTTAACATTGTTGCGTACAACCCAAGCGGATTGGATAACATTCAAGCAAATGGTACGAGTGGCAATAGAAAAATTGTTCAAGAAAGCCGTTACTTCTCTGCAGGTGTTCAACTGAAATTAGGTTTTATGCTAAATAAAAACAAGCCAGAACCAGTAGCCGTACAACAAAAAGAAGAAGTGGTAACTAAAACTGAAGCGCCTGTTCAAGAAAAAGCGCCTGTGCAGCAAAAAGTAGTTGAAACTCCACCAGCTAAAAAGGAACTTACAACAACAGAGCGCACATACGTTGAAAAACCGCTTGCTTTCCAAGAAGTTGGAAACACCGATGTAACGCCACAATTGGCTACAAGATTGGATGAAATTGCAAAAATTCTAAAATCAAATAAAGACATAGATCTGAATATTACAGGATATACTTGTGATATAGGAACAGAAGCACGCAATCTTGAAATTGGAATGAAAAGAGCACAAGCAGTTTCAGATTATTTACAGAATAAAGGAATTGAATCTAATCGCATGCATTTATTTTCGAAAGGTGAAAGCGAACCTTTGGTTCCAAATACTCCAGTAGAAAATAGACCGCTGAACAGAAGAGTAACTCTTACATTAGTAGATAGATAAATTCTGAAAATCTATAATTTTAAAAAGCATGAAAAGAACTTCCTTTTCATGCTTTTTCTTTTTGATAAAATTCAAAAGCTAACAATTATCATATTTTATTCTCCGTTTAAAATCGTTCTTTGTCTTAATTAAAACTATTCCAAACATTTAACCAATCATTTACAACGTATTAATTGTTTTGCCATGCACATTGATACTGACTTACTTTATACCTGGGGAGCTGTAGCCAAAAAAGTTCCTAAGAACTCCATTATTTTCTTCGAAAATGATGCCGCCATATCTTATTACCAAATTTTAGAAGGGACTGTAAAAATGAGCTATACCAACGAAGATGGCAAAGATTTAACGGTTGGCATTTTTAATGAAGGAAATAGCTTTGGCGAGCCACCGCTTTTTATTGGGCAACCCTACCCTGCTTCTGCAATTGCACAAACCGATTGTATTATTTTAAAACTATCCAAAACAAACTTTTTTTCTTTTCTTGAAGAAAATTCAGAAATGCAATTTAAAATCCTAAAATTGTTTGCATGGAAAATCTATAATAAAATTGTTTTTTCTAAAAATATAGTCAATCATAAACCCGAATATCGCATTCAGTATTTTTTAGATAATTTAAAAAAGCAGCAAAATATTGCCTCTTCCATGAAAATGAAAATTCCGTACACGAGACAAGAAATTGCAGATTTTACTGGTCTTAGAGTAGAAACCGTCATACGCACCCTATCACTCATGAACAAAAACAAAAAAATTGAAATTGTCGACCATAAGCTATTTTATTAATTTAATCTGTTATGATTTGAATCATACTAAAACAGCTTGATTTTTTCTTTTTTTGCATAAGGTTAAAAGAAATTATTAATTCAAATCTAATCTCTTTAAGAATAAAAACGGGAACTTTTTTGAAGTTCCCGTTTTTGTATTAAGAAATAACTTTATTCATCATCCAATTCGAAATGTTTTCTGCTCTTGATTTTATTTCATCCGCTTTTTCTCCTTCAAACAAATCATCTACCGTTTTTTTCCAAAGTTTAGTCCAATGTTTAAAATGAGCCTCTGTGAGCGTACTTTTCTGATCTAGCACTCGATGTTTCAACATCGGGTTTCCATCAAAATTTCCGGTATGAAAAAGGATGTTATCCCAAAAATCATACATAATCGGAAGATGCTTCTCCCAATTTACCACAGCGATTTCTGTAAACAAATATCCTATAGTTGAGTCCGTTTTTACTTGCAAATAAAAAGCATCAACCAGTACTGCTATATCCTCTTTATTCCTAATGTCTGTTTTCATATTTTCTTAATTCTGAATAAATAACAAAACATTTAAAGATCTTTTCGTTCGAACTTTCTAATAGAAATTACAAACGGAACAACGATCCATGAAATGAGCAGTAAGAAAGAAATCAGTAGGCCAATTACTGTCCCAAAAAAATCTTTAAAAATAGCTCCTGTATATCCCATCATGGCAGATTGATCTAAATGTAGTAATATTTGAATTCTCGCTAAATCTATCGGACTAGAAGCGGTTATAGCTACCATAGCTTCTTCTATTGGATATTCTGCAAACTGAAACAAAAGAAACAATACCAATGCATCAAACAAAATAGCAAAATACATCCAGAATAAAATGGCCACCCCTATTCCTTTTGCTTTATCTCGAGTTAAAATGCAGCTTAAAAAAGCCAGAGACACAAAAACAATAGAAATTAAACTTCCCGACAAAAGCATCATCAATCCTGCCATACCAGGCACATTAATCAAAAGCGGAATTCCTGCACCGAGAAAAAAAGCCAAAAACATTGCAATTGATAATCCAGCAAACAAACTAATCCAGATCTTTTTTCTTTTAATAGGCTGACTCAATAAAAGCTCGATGAATTCTGAACTATTGTAAATATAGATGGTCGAAAAAAGTATAGACACCAACGGAACCGTAAATAGAATGACATTCAGAATCGTCAGTAAACCTTTGGCTGTATTGTTTTCAAGCATAAAAGATCCCCAAGAAAGCAATGCCAGAATTAAGGCATAACTCACAATAATCTTATTTTTAAGAATATCTAATAAGATAATTTTAATTATTCTGTTCATGCTGTTTCTCTTTTAATATAGTAGCAATAGATTTCGAAATTTTAGTTTCGCCCGTTGATTCCAAAAGATCTGTAATCGTTTTATGAAAATGTACTTTTCCGTCCTGCATAAAAATAATCTGAGTAATCATATCGTCCAATTCACTCAACAAATGTGAAGTAATCAAGATTAGCTTTCCTTTGTTTTTCTCTTTTATGATTTTTTCTTTCAGAATTTCTGCAGCCAACGGATCCAATCCTGCCGTTGGTTCGTCCAGAATTAAAACATCGGGGTTAAAAAGAAAAGCTAATGTTGCACTTACTTTTTGTGTTGTTCCTCCAGAAAGTGTTCTCATTTGCTTCTCACTCATTTTGTCGAGCTTAAAAGCTTTTATCAAATCTTCATCCAATTCGTCTTTCGAATTTCTAATCTGCTTGATCATGGCTATAATCTGGGCAATGGTCATATGATCAGGATAACGGCCAATTTGCGGCATATAACCAATTCTTTTTCGGTATTCAAACTTCTTTAAAATAGATTCGTCATGCAGCAAAATGTCACCACTATCGGGTAAAACCATTCCTAAAACAGATTTTATTAATGTCGTTTTTCCACAGCCATTCGGACCAATTAAAGCGATGCATTCTCCGGCTTTAAACTCAAGGGTGATGTTTTGCAATACCTTTAGTTTGCCAAATTTTTTATTTATATTTTTTAAAGTAATCATAATACAATAGATTTCATTATAGGAGATTCATCAACAAAATTATCAGGCGTTATACTTGGTAGAATTTTCTCTGATTTATCTAGAAGCGTAATCATAAAGCTTCGAAATAAAAGCATCGCCGACGGATTATTCTCGGTAATTACCGCAAAAAGACTCAGCGGATGAAAAGGCACATCGCCAATACCATCTCGGTTCAAATCATACCCTTCATATTTATCCCAGTAATTATTATTGAAATGATTTAAAACTAAACTGCCGTTTGTGCTGATATCGAAAGTATTCGAAAGAAAATTATTAAACGAGATCACATTTTCCATACAGCTTGCCTGAACTTTCATTCCCCAGCCATTATCCTTAAAAATATTTCGTTCCAATTTTACACGGCTCGTCCCTTCCATATAAATTCCTGAAGTGTTCCTGATAAATTTATTTCCATTTATATA
Source organism: Flavobacterium sp. CFBP9031 (assembly GCF_034044945.1). Classification (NCBI taxonomy): domain Bacteria; kingdom Pseudomonadati; phylum Bacteroidota; class Flavobacteriia; order Flavobacteriales; family Flavobacteriaceae; genus Flavobacterium; species Flavobacterium sp. CFBP9031. Next base: position 156,620 of record NZ_JAXCWF010000012.1, on the reverse strand, counting down.
ACTATCCGAAATTTCTTTAAGCAATAAACCATAAGAGGCGTCTCCCCAATTCTCCTCGAAATAATTGTTGAACATTTTTACATTTTTGGTAAACATTACCGCTACTCCTGCTCCATTATTTTTAAAGACATTTGAAATATAGGCATCATCATTCGAGAACATAAAATGAAGACCATAACGTATATTTGCTTTAGAAACATTTCGCCAGATTACAGAATTAGAAACAAATTCAAAATAAATTCCGTCGCGATGTCCAGAAATTCTATTTCCTATAATCTGCATATTCTCGCTTTTCCAGCAATGAATTCCGTTTCCAATACGCTGTTCTTCTTTTTGATGGGCCTTTATAGTATTGTTTTTTACAATGCAGTTGACGCCTTTTTGAACATAAATTCCAAAAAAATTATTCTCTAGAAAATTGTCTTTTACTACAACTCCAGTCTTGTTGTATATTTTAATTCCACAGGGATCATTCAGGGAGGCATACCCTGAATTGATAACTTTAAATCCGGAAAAAATTACGCTATCGGCTTTAATAGAAACTACTTCATATTTTCTTTGTCCGTCCAGAGTTGGCCAGTTTTTTCCCTGCAGAATTACTTTTTTATCTACAATTATATTGCCTTCGCGATAAACCCCTTTATTTACTATAATGGTATCACCAGATTTTGCGAGTTCGATCGCCTTTTTAATGGTTTTAATCGACTTGTCTTGCCCTACTTCAATCTTCTGAGACCAAAGGCAGTTTAAAAAAAATAAGAGTGAAAGACAAAAATGTAGCTTCATGATTTAATATTTTAATTTAAGACCGCATTTTATTTATTCAAAATTGCTGTCCATTCCTTTTCCTCTCCTTTTGATTGTGCTTCAAATGCTTTTGCTTCACTTTTATTGTTAAAAGCGGCAATATTTCCATTCATTGGGCTTTTTATGGTTCCGCCCCAAACAAAAAAGGCGCTTTCAGCAGGAATCAATTCATTGTTTTTTGTATAATCATGCACGTAATATGTCTTAATCTTAATGTTTGCATTGTCTTTGCAGTAATGCGACATACACGCAATATCATCAAACTTGTAAACTCGACCTTTTTCTGTAATAATTTCGGCTCCATGTCTTCCATCACTAATTCCCATCATACAGAAATCGCAATTATCAGCATTTAGTTTAATAGGAACAGGTTTGTCGCTAGAGCATGAAAAAAGAAAAACGGGAACCAGCAAAATGCCCAAGAGCCGACCAGATGGTTTAGCATACTTTTCTTTTACAATAACAGCAAAAAGCAAAACTCCAACCGCAATAAGCATCCAGCCTCCAAGATCAGGAATTGAATAAGCTCCAAAATTTAATAATTGTTTGTATCCGAGCATCGGTGGCTGATAAGCCATGCCAGGAACTCTAATCGCAGCATTAGGATCGAGATTATGCCCATATTCATAATTCCATCTATAGAAATCACAGGCAGACAATATTCCAAACAAAACAAAAGAAAAGAAGAATACAAAAAGTCCTTTTCTATTTGCTTTCCATGCACATAGTATCGAAATAGCGCCTAATCCAGCTAAAATAAATGGTAGAACTTTAAACTCAATAAAATCTTCTGTATGCAACGTTTTCATTCCGATATAATGGTTTAAACCGTTGATAATGTCAACATCACCCGCAATTTTAGAGGCGTGAAGTTTTAATACCAAACCTTCAGGATATTGTGGCGCTGTAAGCTCTATTCTCCATATTGGAAAAAATATAGCCCCAATCAATAGAAGTCCTGACAAGAAGAGCGCAATTTTAGAAAAAGCGGTTATTTTTTTATCTCTCATAATAATTCAAAATAAAAGGGAACAAAGAATACTTTGTTCCCTTATGGTTACTGGCTATTCTTTAGGCAGATTAGTACCTACACTATAAGTAATTGGAACATTACTTCCTGCTGGTGAAACTCGTACATAACCCTGCATTTCTTGGTGCAGTGCACTACAGAAATCAGTACAATAGAATGGGAATATTCCTTTTTTCTGAGGAACCCATTTTAATGTTAAGGTTTCTCCTGGCATAATAAGTAATTCGGCAGTATTGGCTCCTTTAATTGCAAATCCATGAGGCACGTCCCAGTCTTGTTCTAGATTCGTAACATGGAAATAAACTTCGTCACCCACACGAATTCCTTCGATATTATCTGGTGCAAAGTGAGAACGAATACAAGTCATATAAATGTGCACTTTATTACCTTCTCTCACTACCTTAGTTTCTTTTTCTCCTTTAGTAGCATATGCATGGTTATTCTCTGCAATTTTGTAATACTTCAACTGTCCGTTATTAATCACTTTTTCAGCTGGAATACCTTGTGCATAGTGTGGCTCGCCAATTGTTGGATAATCTAGAAGCAATTTCATTTTATCTCCACTGATATCAAATAACTGAGCACTTTGTGCCAATTCTGGACCAGTTGGCAAGAAACGGTCTTTCGTAATTTTATTGTAAACCACCATGTATTTTCCAAATGGCTTTTCTGTATTTCCACCAGGAATCATTAAGTGTCCAGGAGAATAATAAGTTGCTTTTCTGTCTAAAACCTTTAAATCTTTAATATTCCATTTAACCACTTCAGACGAAACAAACATTGTAGTGTAAGCATTTCCTTTTCCGTCAAACTCTGTATGTAAAGGCCCTAAACCTGGTTTTTGAACCTCTCCATGAAGAGCAGCTTCATATTTTACAACTGGAATTCCTGCATAATCGCCATCAAATTGTTTTTTAGCAATAGCATCTTTCAATTTTGTGAAACTAAATACCGGAATTAAAGCCGCTAATTTTCCACTACCTACAATAAATTCTCCTGTTGGATCAATATCGCAACCATGAGGCGATTTCGGACAAGGAATCATATAACAGATATCTTTAAGCTCAGAAGCATCAAGAGTAAGAACTTCATTTTTAATCTCAGATTTAGCAGTTTGAGTTTTTTCATCCCAAGTATTGTGAGCATATTTTGCAGGAATTCGTTTTCCTTTTCCAGCTTTAATATATTCCTCTGCTTTTTTCCAGTTTACAGCCATGATAAAATCTTTATCATTTTTAGAAGCGTTAACCTCCAATAAAGTATTAGCTTGTTCTGTATTATAACACGAAAAGAAGAACCATCCATGAGATTCTTTTTTACCAGGGTGGCTAAGGTCAAAATTTACACCTGGAGCTACAATTTGAAAAGCAAGATCCAATTCTCCTTCTTTTCCAACTTTTACAAAACTCAGATATCCTTTAAAGTTTTTCTTGTAGGTATTAATTGGAACGTCTCCATTATCATTATCAGCAGGAACGCTGAAACGGCTTGCTCCTACCACATACTCTGTGTTTTGAGTAATAAAAGGCGAAGAGTGATTACCTCCGCAGTTTGGCAGTTCGATAATTTCAGCAGTTTTGAACGTTTTCAAATCAATACGTGCAATACGTGGCGTATTATTGGCATTGGCAAAAATCCATCGTCCGTCAACTTCTCCATTTGTTTGCGATAAATCCAAGTGATGCTGATCATCCCAAGGCACATAACCATGCGAAGTATTCAACATAGGTTTGGTTTCTTCGCTGTACCCGTAACCGCTTTGCGGATCTTCAGAAAACACCGGCATCACTCTTAACAATCTTCCGCTTGGAAGCCCGTAGACACTAACCTGACCGCTAAAACCACCCGATACAAAGTTGTAGAATTCATCATATTTTCCAGGTGCCACATATACTTTTGAGGCTGCATCGCCTTCAACAGCATCCGTAGAGTCTTTTGGTTTACAAGAAACAAAAAGAGCACACCCTAGCGTAACAACGAAAATCGATTTTAAAAATTTATTTTTCATAAGGCTATTTATTTTTGATTTTGATTTCTTTATTTTACCCCATCATTCTGGCGCATATATTCCAAGATAGATCTTGCTTCATCCTCCGTTAAACCTTGATTAGGCATACGAATCATGCAAAGCTCTAGTTGCGCTTGCAATTCAGGATCTTTGTCAATCATGGGGTCTGGATTGGTAATAAAGTTCATGATCCATTGCGGTGTTCTTCTCTCGGTAACTCCTTTCCATCCTGGTCCAACCAATTTTTCGTCGGTAGATTTATGGCAAGAAGTACATTTTACTTCAGCAGTTTTAAGTCCTTTTTCAGCCAGTGCTTTATCTAAAGAAGCTCCTAACTCAACTGTTTCATATTTTCCGATACCTCTTTTAGGATCGTAGGATTCTGCATCAGCTGCTTTTTCTTCGGAGGCAGGGGCTGAAAAATCCTGATCGCTGTTTGACTTTTCTTTTCCGCAGGATACCATCAGGAAAAAACCAAACATTGTTAATAAGAATAATTTGTTCATTAGTTTGTTTTTTTAATTGTTAAACTTTTGATCAAAATTCTAAAACTTGTTTTTCATAAAGTATGATTACAATCATATCCTCAAAAAAAAGTTCATAATACCTTCGTATTTTCAAAAAACAACCAATGAAGTTTTGCGTTTACATATTTTTATTTGCGATCGTGTTTAGACCCGCTTTTCCGTTTTTGGATTACATCGTCAACTACCATTACATTGCAACTGAATTATGCGAAAACAAAAATGCTCCCGAACTTCATTGTAACGGAAAATGCCATTTGAAAAAAGAGCTGGCAAAAAGCTATAAAAACGATACGCCAGCTTCTAACGAAAAGAAAAGTGAAACAACAGAAACTTTGGTGCTCTTTATGGTCAAAATCCCAGTATTTTCCTTTAATGAAAACAGGGTTATCCATTTCATAATACATACATTTTACAACAACTTATACTCTCATTTAGAGGCCGTCAATATCTTTCGCCCTCCTATTTTCATCTGATTTTATTTGATTCTTTTCCTTCCGAGTAGTTTCGGCAGACCTTTTATTATCATTATTTAAATCATAATCACATGAAAATTTTAAAATACACAGCACTTTTATTTTTATCAATTGTTTTATTCTCTTGTTCTTCTGATGATGCTTCAGAAATTCCAGCAGATGAAACCACGGGACTTCATAAAATACAGGAAATCGCAAATGACACTCATACAATAGAATTATTCTCGTCAACAGGTTCTTTGGTTCAAGGTTATAATCATGTTTCTCTTCGAATAAAAGACAAGAAAACCAACACTTATATTACAGATGCCGAAATCAGCTGGACACCATTAATGCATATGGCTATGATGCAGCATTCTTGCCCAAGATCTGAAGTAGGGAAAGTAGACAAGAAAACAATTTTTGAAGGAGATATCATCTTTCAAATGGCGCAAAACGAAACGGAATATTGGGAACTAAGCATTTCATACAAAATTAATGGTGCCATTTATACTGCAAGCGACAAAATAAATGTTCCTGCATCAGCAAAACGTACCGTAAGCTCGTTTAAAGGAAGCGATGGAAACAATTATGTAATTGCTTATATCGCACCATCTTCTCCAAAAGTGGCACTAAACGATATGACAGTGGGAATTTATAAAATGAAGGATATGATGACTTTTCCTTTCGTTGATAATTTAAGAGTCAAAATCGATCCAAGAATGCCAAGTATGGGCAATCATGGTTCTCCTAATAATACTGATTTAATGCAACGTGACGTTTATGGTCCTTACATGGGAACACTTTCTCTAACTATGACAGGATATTGGAAAATAAATCTTCAGGTTTTAAACGCTAGTCATGAAGTTCTAAAAGGAGAAGCAGTTACAACAGACAATCCGTCAAGCAGTCTTTATTTTGAAATTGAGTTTTAGATCTAAAAAACAACAAGAAAGAGGCAAAACACAATTTGTCTCTTTCTCTTAAAGTATGAAATGATGAAAAATCTAACAGCACTCTTTTTGGCTGTGTTTTCAACAATATGCTGGGCGCAGGAAAAAGCAAATGATAGTCTTGAAACCATAAAACTAAATGAAATAATTGTTATTGGAAATAAACCTTCTTTACATTTAAAACAATCCAAATCTCTTACATCTGTAGAAGAATATCTCTCAAAATCATCAAAAGTGAATATGATTAAAAGAGGATCTTATGCATGGGAACCTATTATTAATAATATGGCCACAGAACGTACGGTGATTACAATTGATGGAATGCGCATTTTTGGAGCTTGTACCGATAAAATGGATCCGATCACTTCTTATGTTGAGGTTTCAAATTTAGCCGAAGCCACCATAGCATCTGGACAGCGGGCAAGCTGTCACGGCGCAGGAATTGGCGGATCGGTCGATTTAAAACGTAATCCGTTTAGTGATAAAAATACGGGGTGGAACGGCAGTTTAAATTCTGGTTTTGAAAGTAATAATCTGCAAAAAATTATAGGAGCATCCTTAGGATACAATGATTCTCATTTTTATACTCATATCGATTTTATGCATCGTGATGCCGATAATTATAAAGCAGGTGGCAATAAAGAAGTCCGTTTTTCTCAATTTACTAAATACAATATTTCTGCTAGCGTGGGTTATTTTATAAACCAACAGAAACTTTTAGAAGCTTCTGCAATTTATGACAAAGCCAATAATATTGGCTATCCAGCACTTCCTATGGATGTTTCTTTGGCTGAAGCTAAAATTGTATCTCTAAGTTATAAATACTTGCCAAAATCTAATTTCGTAACCAATTGGGAAACAAAATTATATTTTAATTCTATAACCCACAAAATGGATGACACCAAAAGACCTAGCGTACCTATACATATGGATATGCCTGGCTGGTCTGATACGTACGGCTATTATTCAAGAATGAAAGGAAAATTTGAAAAGCATAGTTTTCTAGCTGACTTAAACGGATTTTACAATAAATCTATCGCAGAGATGACAATGCATCCTTCAGATCCAAACGAAAATCTGATGTTTATGTATACATGGCCCGATGTCAGAACTTTATACAATGGATTGTCTTTAGAAGATAATATTAAAATTTCTGAAAATGATCATCTAAGAATTGGTGCTAATCTCGGATTTCAAAATAATACCATAGCGAATGATTTCGGATTAGCGAGTCTACGCATTTTTTATCCGGAAATGGATGCTTCAAAAAACCGTTTCTTAAAAAGTTTTGCAGCAAATTATACCAAAAAAAACAACATTTTTGAGTTCGGATTTGGTTTGGCTTACGCCGAAAGAGCACCTTCTGTATCTGAAGGCTACGGATTTTATCTCTACAACAGCAGTGATTTTTATGATTATATCGGAAATCCAAATCTAAAAAATGAAAATGCTTTTGAAGGAAACTTTTCTACTGGTTATAAAACATCGCAATTAACCGCAAAAATTACAGGTTCTTATTTCTATTTTTCTAATTATATAATAGGTAAAATCGACCCGAATACGCTTCCTATGACTATTGGCGCTTCTGGAGTAAAAAGATATGAAGCTATAGACAATGCCAAAATATTGAATACCGATTTTAATCTGACGTACGACTTTTTAGAAAATTGGCAATTCAAATCACAACTTACTTATAGCACTGGAAAAGATAATGATGGAAACAATTTACCTTTTATAAGTCCGATCAAATACAGCGCTGGAATCGACTTCAAGAAAGAAAATTTTAATGCTGGAATTAGTGTTTTAGGAAATCTGGCTCAAAATGAATTTGCCAAAACTTACGGACAAACCAAAACGCCAGATTATCTAATTTTTGGGCTTAACGCTGGATATGCTTTTCATTGGAATCAAAACATATTGAAACTGCAAACAGGTGTTGAAAATATATTGGATCGATATTACACCACTTATGCCGACTGGAATAAAATTCCGCGAATGGGGCGCAATATTTTCATCAATCTTACTTTCAATTTCCATTAAACATCAAATTATCAAGGTTAACATATAAAAACAAAAATTAAACAGTATGATTAGAATCATGTTTTGAAAAAAATGATGATAATATATTTACCCTATTAAAATTATATGCTTAAATATATTTTAAAACAAACTAAAAAATAAGCAACAACAGCTTTTGTTAGTACAAAATTCAAGAATTTATATGGACAAGAATTTTTTAATACAGGAGATCATCCGATTGAAAAAAGAAAAAAATGCCGTGATACTAGCTCATTATTATCAAGATGAGAATATTCAGGAAATAGCAGATTTTATTGGAGATAGTCTTGAATTGGCTAAAAAAGCTCAAAAGACAGATGCTGATATTATAGTTTTTGCGGGAGTTCATTTTATGGCAGAAACAGCCAAAATTTTAAACCCAAATAAAAAAGTAGTATTACCCGATTGGAATGCTGGCTGCTCTCTTGCAGATGGCTGTCCGCCTGAAGCGTTTAAATTGTTTAAAGAACAGCATCCCGATCATATTGTGGTTACTTACATTAACTGTTCTGCACAAATAAAAGCTATGAGCGACTTAGTCTGCACATCGGCAAATGCCAAAAAGATAATCGAATCTATTCCAGTAGAACAAAAAATAATATTTGCTCCAGATGAAAATTTAGGCAAATATCTTCAAAAAGAAACCAAGCGCGAACTTGTCTTATGGAAAGGCTCATGCGTTGTGCACGAAGCCTTTTCATTAGACAAATTAATAGAAATATATAACAAAAATCCGACTGCAAAAATTGCAGCTCACCCGGAATCTGAAAGTCATATTTTAAAAGTAGCACATTTCATTGGCTCGACTTCGGGAATTATTAATTTCATTAAAACGGATCCTGCTGCCGTTTTCATTGTGGCCACAGAAGCCGGTATCTTGCATGAGCTTACTAAAGCGGTACCTGATAAAACGTTGATTCCGGCTCCTACCACAGAAGACAACATCTGTGCTTGCAGCGAATGTGCTTTTATGAAAATGAATACACTCGAAAAATTGTATTTGTGTCTTAAAAATGAAAGACCAGAAATGCTTATTAAAGATGAACTGAGAATAGAAGCGCTAAAGCCTATTAAAAGAATGCTTGAATTATCATAAAAAACGCAATAACCTTAAATCAAAATAACATGCTTAAAACAGATATACTTATCATCGGTTCTGGTATTTCGGGATTATTTTTTGCCATGAAAATAGCAAAAAAACGTCCAGACTTATCTATTGTTATAATGACGAAAGAAACAGCCAAAAATACCAATACACAGCTCGCTCAAGGTGGTATTGCTGTAGTTACAGATCATTTAAAAGACAGTTTTAATAAGCATATACATGATACCCTTCGTTCTGGAGGTGGTTTGTGCGATAAAGAAATTGTCAACATGGTCATTACGCAAGCTCCAGAAAGACTTCAGGAATTAATTGAAATTGGAACTTCTTTTGACAAAGATGAAAAAGGCCAATGGAATCTAGGTTTAGAAGGAGGACATTCACAACACAGAATATTACATCATAAAGATAGCTCCGGACAGGAAATTGAGAGTAAACTACTCAAGATTATTAAGAAGATGCCCAATATTGAACTCTTAGAGAATCATTTGGTCATTGATATCAATACCGAAACAAAAAAAGCTAAAACTACTTGTGCCGGAGTCTTCTTTTATGAAAAAAAACACAATCGCATTAAATACATGAGAACGCGCACTATTGTTCTAAGTACAGGAGGATGCGGACAGCTTTTTGAAAATACAACAAATCCTAAAATTGCAACGGGAGACGGACTTGCAATGGCAGCACGCGCGGGAGCAGAAATTGCAGATATGGAATATATGCAGTTTCATCCAACCGCTTTATTTACAGGAAAAGAAAATCCGTTGTTTTTGATTTCTGAAGCTGTAAGGGGTTTTGGCGCTCATATCGTAAATGATGAAGGAAAAAGGTTTTTATTTAAATATGATATTCGAGGCGAATTGTCTACACGAGATATGGTTTCAACTGCCATTAGTAAAGAACTTCAAGCGAGCGGAAAAAAACATGTTTATCTAGACTGTAGACATCTAGATCCAAAAGCATTTTCAAATCAATTTCCTGTGATAACAGCACATTGCAATGAGTTGGGAATTTACCCTGAAAAAGATTTAATTCCCGTTGTTCCTGCGGCACATTATCAATGTGGCGGTATTCAGGTAGATAAAAATGGAGTGACGACAATAAAAAATCTTTACGCCATTGGAGAATGCGCTAGAACAGGTCTTCATGGTAAAAACCGTCTGGCATCCAACTCTCTTCTTGAAGGTCTAGTCTTTGCACATCAGGCTTCAGAAAATGTAGATAGAACTATTGCTGAATTTCTTTTTTCATCCCAAATATTAATTCCAAAGTTTCCAAAGGCACATCAAGTCGACGATTACCTTGCTTTTGAAGTACTTAAAAAAGAATTGCAAAAACTGGTTACCGCATTTTACACAAGCGAAGAACGCGATGCCGAATTGGCTTTTGAAAAAATAAAAGAGCTTCATAATTATGCTGTTTCGCTTACAGAAGCACACGAAATTACGATTCCGTTTATCGAATTTTCGAATATGATTGCGGTTTCTCTATTAATTATTAAGCAATGTAAAACTGCAACAGACCAAAAAATATGCTGAAACCAAAATTAATCTATACCCCCAACCATTATGAAACTAACAAGCAAAACAACCATTGGAGAAATCGTCGCAGATGATTTCAAAACAGCAGCCATTTTTACAAAATTCCATATCGACTTTTGCTGTAAAGGATATCGAACAATCGAAGAAGTTTGTAAAAAAAGAGATATTGAAGAAAGTGCTCTTATAGAACACATTGAAAAAGCAAGAAGCAGTTCTGCCAATCAGTCTTTTGATTACAAAAGTTGGTCAGCCGACATGATTGCAGATTATATAACCAAAACCCATCATAGATATGTAGAAGAAAAGTCTCCTGTTATTTTAGAGTATTTAAATAAATTATGCGGTGTTCACGGTGCGATTCATCCTGAGCTTCATGAAATTCATACTATTTTTTCAAAGACGTATTTGGATCTCACAGCTCATATGAAACGAGAAGAGTTGGTTGTTTTTCCTTTTATAAAAAAAATGAAAATCGCACACAGTAAAGGTCTAGAACTGGAAACACCGCCTTTTTTATCTATCGAAACTCCAATTACAACATTAAAAGAGGATCATATAACCGAAGGACAACGTTTTAAAAGAATTGCGGCTTTAACCAATAATTATACACCGCCTCTTGACTCATGCAATACTTATAAAGTTGCTTTTCTGATGCTGGAAGAATTTGACAAAGATTTAAAGAAGCATATACATCTGGAAAACAACATCTTATTTCCAAAAGCAATTGAACTTGAAAAAACATTTGAAAAAGTGTCTTAAATTAAAAGAATACCATGGAAAAATATGTTATCAAACGCAACGGAGATTATAAGCCTTTTGAAGCTTATAAAATTCAGGATGCCATTCAGAAAGCCTTTCAAAGCGTCAATCAGCCTATAGACAAGAGAATTTTTAAAACCGTTCTTTCTGGTCTTGAGGTAAAGTTTTCGTGGCCTGTAGAAGAAATTCAAGACATGATAGAAAGGGTGCTTTTTGAAAATGGATATTTCCAAACCATGCGTTCGTTTATAATTTATCGTCACACCAGGAAATTACAGCGAGAACATATTAATGGTTTAAATGATGACACTACCTATATAGACAGTACGCAAACTGTTGAAGAATACATCAATCAATCCGATTGGAGAATTAATGCCAATGCCAATATTTCGTATTCAAACGCTGGCTTGGTCAGCAATACTGCAGGAAAAGTTATTGCCAATTATTGGCTCGATAAAATATATAATAAAGAAGAAGGTTCTGCTCATAGGAATGGCGACATACACATCCATGATTTGGATTGTCTTACCGGATACTGCGCTGGTTGGAGCCTACGTGTGCTATTAAATGAAGGTTTTAATGGCGTGCGTGGCCGTGTCGAGAGCAGACCTCCTTCTCATTTTAGAGAAGCATTGGGGCAAATGGCTAATTTCTTAGGAATTCTGCAAAGCGAATGGGCAGGCGCTCAGGCTTTCAGTTCTTTTGACACCTATTTGGCTCCTTATGTTTTTAAAGATCGGCTTTCTTGTGAAGAAGTTTTAAAAGGAATTAGAAGTTTTGTTTACAATCTTAATGTGCCTGCACGTTGGGGACAATCGCCTTTTACAAACATTACTTTGGATTGGAATGTTCCAGAAGATTTAAAAGAACAGATTCCGACAAGAAGCGATCAGCATTTGTTTTTGAATGTAAATGATAAAAACCTAATTGCGGAAGCTCAAAACAGAGGTGCTCAAAAATTGATAGACTTAAAATATGGCGATTTTCAGAAGGAAATGAATCTTATTAATAAAGCCTATTATACCATTATGACCGAAGGAGATGCAAACGGACAGCCGTTTACGTTTCCGATTCCAACCGTAAATATTACAGAAGATTTTGACTGGCAAGGAGAAAATGTCGATTTATTATTTGAAAATACAGCTAAAATAGGTTCCTCTTATTTCCAGAATTTTATTGGAAGCCAATATGTTTTGGATGAAAATGGAAACCGAATTGAAAACCCAGAAGCTTACAAACCAAATGCCGTACGAAGTATGTGCTGCCGATTACAGCTCGATTTAAGAGAATTGTTAAAACGCGGAAATGGCCTTTTTGGTAGTGCTGAAATGACGGGAAGCATTGGTGTTGTAACTATAAATATGGCGCGTCTAGGATATCTGCATAGAGGAAATATCCTTACTTTATTTGAACATTTAGACGAATTGCTTCAAATAGCCAAATCGACTTTAGAGAAAAAAAGAATCTTTATTCAGCAAATGTACGACCGCGGACTTTATCCGTACACACAGCGCTATCTAAAACATTTTAGAAATCATTTTTCTACCATTGGTGTAAACGGAATGAACGAAATGGTGCTCAACTTTTCTGAAGGAAAACAAAATATAACGGACAGATCAGGAATACATTTCGCTACAGAAATCCTAGATCATATTCGCATGCGAATGAAGGAATTTCAAGAAGAAACTGGAAATCTCTACAATCTAGAGGCAACACCAGCCGAAGGAACAACATATCGTTTTGCAAAAGAAGATAAAAAGCGTTTTCCAGAGATTTTACAAGCGGGTCAAAACGAAAACATTTACTATACCAATAGTTCACAAATTCCGGTCGATCATACCGATGATCCTTTTGAAGCTTTATTACTTCAAGACGAATTGCAATGCAAATATACTGGAGGTACAGTTTTGCATCTTTATATGAGAGAAAAAATAAGCAGTCCAGCAGCTTGTAAAAACTTCGTGAAGAAAGTTTTAACTGGCTTTAAACTGCCATACATAACCGTAACACCAATTTTTAGCATCTGCCCTATTCATGGCTATCTAAACGGAGAACATGAATATTGCCCAAAATGCGACGAAATTTTACTCAATAAAAACAATCAAAAACACTTGGCTTATGAAAACGAAAACGCTTAAAATTCTAGAAGAAAAAAAATCCCAAAGAAGCAAATGTTTGGTTTATACACGTGTAATGGGATATCACAGACCTGTAGAAAGTTTTAATATTGGAAAAAAAGGTGAACACCAACAGCGTACCCATTTCGAAGAAAGTATTATCTATTAAAGGAATATTTAGCCTCACGCCTTTTACTTTATTAGATTTTCCGCATAAAACAGCCTGCATAGTGTGGTTTGCGGGCTGTAACATGCGGTGTTTATACTGCTACAATCCAGACATTGTTTTAGGAAAAGGAAAGATTGATTTTAATGAAGTTCTATCTTTCTTAAAAACTAGAAAAGGATTATTAGACGGTGTTGTATTAAGCGGTGGCGAATGCACTTTACACAAAAAAATAATTGATTTTATAAAAGAAATTAAAGCATTGGGATTTGAGGTTAAAATAGATACCAACGGTTCCAATCCAAAAATATTAAATAGCCTGATTCGTGATCAATTAATTGATTATGTCGCGTTAGATTATAAAAGTCTTCCTCATACCTTTAAAAAACTAACGCAATCAGGCTTATTTTCAGAATTTGAAGAAAGCTTAGAAATTTTGATTCACTCGAATATTCCGTTTGAAGTTCGTACCACTTTTCATTCTTCTTTAATTAAAGAAAATGATTTTGTGAAGATGATTGAATATTTAGAAACAAAGAATTTTAAAGGAAATTATTATGTACAGCATTTTATGAATAATGTCCCAACACTTTCAAAACTAGACGATTCAAGTAAAGAAATACAGCTTAAAAACTTCTCCACTCCAAAAATAAAAGTTATTTTTAGAGATTGATAACTCAAAATGAATACGTTATGACTTTACATCATTTTGTACTTATAATTCATCTATTGGCGGCGACAATTTGGGTTGGCGGACATTTACTTTTGGCTATTTGCTATCTTCCAACAGCGTTGAAGAAAAAAGATCCACAGATTATTTTAAATTTTGAAAAGAAATTTGAAGCACTAGGCATGTCTTCTCTTGCTTTATTAATTATTACAGGAGTCTGGATGGCGTATGATTTTGGCGTAACAGCCGAAACTTGGTTTCATTTCTCAAGCGGATTTGAAAAAGTAGTTTCCATAAAACTGATTTTACTTTTCTGCACTTTTATCTGTGCTGTTTGCGCTCAATTTTTTGTTATTCCGAATCTTAATAAAAATAATATTTACAGAATTGCCATAATTATTCTAACGGTTACTTCAATAGGAGTTGCAATGTTAGTTTTAGGATCGACACTGCGTTATGGCGGAATTTAATTAACTCAACTAACTGATTTTTAATGCAAACGCAATCTCGATTTTTTTGGGATTGCGTTTTTTACTTTACAGCGCATTAGTTACGACATCATTCCTACAAGTATAGGGCCGAATGCAGTCAATAGTATATTGGCTAATGCGTAAGGAATAGTGTAGCCTAAAACGGGAAATTTACTCCCTGATGCATCTTGAACTGCTTTTAATCCAATTGTTGATGTGCCCGCACCTGTTTGCGCGCCAAGTAAAATTAAGGGATTCATCTTTAATACATATCTCCCAAAATACATTCCGATGATATGAGGAATTAAGGCAACCGCTACACCCGCTAATAAAATACCAAATCCAGTTTCTTTAAGACCTGAGATAAAACTCGGACCAGCAGCAAGACCAACAAGTCCAATAAAGGCTGCTAGACCAACGTTGTCAAATATCCACAAAGCGGGTTCTGGAATTCTGCCAAAAACCGGAGTTCTTGAATGCAACCAACCAAAAATTAATCCCATTACCAATGCACCGCCGCTTGTTGTTAACGTTACCGAAACTCCAAATAAGGTTACCGAAAGCAAACCTAAAAGTCCACCAAGGACAATACCCAAACCAACAAAAATGATATCGGTCTCGGGGCTTAAACGATCCAGATAACCTATTTCTTTTGCTGCTTTTTCTAGTTTTGCAGGCCTGCCTGAAAGATTCAAAATATCACCTCTATTTAAAACTGTCTTCGATTCAAGCGGTATCTCATGATTTTCTCTGGTTATTTTGTTTAGCATTAATCCATGATAAAAACTGCTTTTTCGAAGAGACTTTACTGTCATCCCTTCAATAGCTTTATTCGTAATCGTAACATCTAAATGAGCCAGCGGAAAATTTAATAATTCTTCATCCAATACTTCTGGTCCAATAGAAAAGAGACTATCCAAAATGATTCCATGCTGTCCCATAATAACCATTACATCATCTTTTTGAATTATAATATCGGGGTTGGGATCTAGCAATTGATCCTTATGGCGTATTCTCTGAATAACAATATTCTTGTTAGAAATTAATCTTTCAAACTCGCTTATACTGATTCCGGTCCATTTCTCATTGGTTATTCTATAGGCTCGGATAATCCATCTCTGATAGGCGCTTTTCATTCCTGGACCATATTCAGTTTCTCCTGAAATGGTTTCAGCCAATTTATCACTTTCTTTCACTAAATCAATACCAAGCAATTTTGGAGCAATTCCAGTTAGAAAAAAAACAAAAGAGGCTGCCCCTACAAGATAAGTTACAGAATAGGCTACTGGAATATTATTGATTAATCGGCTTTTTTCTGCATCAGCAAGATTTAAGTGGCTGATAGCATCTGATGCAGTACCAATTACAGTTGATTCAGAAAACGCCCCTGCCAATAATCCGGCTGCCGTTCCTACATCATACCCTAAAAAAGTAGAGACAGCATATGCCACTAATAAGCACGATAAACAAATTACCAAGGTGAGCAGTAATTGCGGAAATGCATTTTTTTTAAAACCTTGAAAAAATTGAGGTCCAACTTTATATCCTGTAGAAAACAGGAAAAAGTCAAAGAAAATAGTTTTTACAATATCAGGAATTTCAATATCCAACTGACCAATTAGCACTCCAGCGAATAAAGTTCCTAATACGACACCAATTTTAAATGTACCTATCTTAATACGTCCTATTAAGAATCCAAGAGCCAAGCATAAGAAAAGTGCCAGTTCAGGATGTGCTCTAAGTATAGCTGTAACCATATTGCCTTTTTTTTCATATAAATTTAATCAAAAAAAGATAGCAACACATTATATTTCAATTATTTACAAGTAATTAATTATAACCACATTATAATAAACAGAAAATAAAAGTGGCAGATATAAAAACTAACTCTTAAATAATTTTTCATCCAAATAAACAAACCTGTCTGGCCGGCTTCATCTTCGCTGGAAAAAACAAAAAACTAAAAAATCTAAACCAACTGGCAAGCAGCTTGAATTAGAAACAATATAAAAAACAGCCCGAAGGCTGTTTTAATTTTTATGAGATATCGCCATAAACATCTGATTTTCCACAAATATTAGAGGGAGTATTTGCTTTTGGATTACCTTCCCAAGACCTCAATTATCTTCATTTAAAGATCATCCTCAATCAATTCATTTATGAAATATTCCAAATTTTGCCTATCATACACCTTAGGATAATGATATCCATTAATAAAAAGTGTAGGCGTTAATTGGAAATGGTTATTTTGGCACCAGACGAACTGTTTGGCAAATAATTGATCGATTTTCACAATATCAATATCTATTTTATATTTCTGCAGCCATTCGCCAATATTTTTCTCTTCAAACCAATTGGCTAATGCTTCGCTATAAGCTTCTTGTCCCTTTTCCAGATAAATTGCCATCAGGCTCCTTAACAGCAGTTTTTTCTCATCCCTTTCTTTTCCAATATCAATCCCCATCAGCACATTGATTTTTACTTTTTCTCCATGAAGCTTCAAAATTTTAGCCAATAATGCATCGGCATCCTTACAGTAGCCACAAAAAGGATTTGTGATTATGGTTATTTGGACTTTACTGTTTGCATTTCCAAGCTGGATTGGACTTTGAAGCATATCTAATTTTGATCTGGATAACAAGACAATCTTAAAAATTTTATAGTTGCGTATAAATCTCGTCGCTTTAAAATTCATGTCTTTCAGCTCATTATGCTTTGCCAACATCTGTTTGAGCAGTGACCAAATAAATGATATAGTCAGAAATAGGAATGCAAATATTAAAATTGATCTGAGCGAAATGCCTACACTGTTTTCAAGAAATACTTCGACATACAATAGCTCTGCCAATAAAGTAAATATTATTGCCAAGCATATCGGGCACCACTTTTTTTCAACTATTTTTTGATAGTAAAGCGATAGGATAATGATCGGTATACTACAATAGAGCAATGCTTTTTGAATTATAAAAAAATCATTTGAATTTCCGGCAAGTATCAATACAAAGAGGCTTATAAACTGAGACGCAAAAAAAACGATGCTTAAACTGCTGAAATTTAAAAACTTGAACAATTTCCATTTATCTGAGTTAAGTATAGCCTCACAGCTTGTATCGTTTGAAATATTGCAGAATTTTGCAATTAATGCGCTCTTTGTACCAAACAGATCTTTTAGTGCTGCAATTGAAAACAAAAGGCCGATTATCGGGAAAATGGCAAAAATCTTTGTCGTAAGGCTTTCATCAGCATTGAAATATAGGATGCCAAGCAGAATTAAAGATAAAGATGGCAAAATGAATGGATAATTATTCTTAGATCCTGTTTCAATTTCATTAGTCTTTTCCGCCAATAAAACAGTCCCGCCCCATCTTTGCTGCAAAAGCTCTCTATCATGTTCTACTATTTTTTTTCCTTTATATGTGAAATAGGAACTTTCTCTCCTTTCAATAAAATAGGGCGTCTTTTTACCGTTGTCATTTTTTAGAACGGCAATAAATCTATCGGGCAAAATTTCAATATCATCGAAATCAATATTTATAGCAAAATTTTCTATAGAGAAAAAATTTAAAGTATCCGATATAGCCAGTAAAGTAGGGTAATCAGGATGCGACTGCACCTGGAATGAAAATTCAGATTTATCAATTGGTAGTTCTTCTTTTTCTAAATACTGAAAAAGGTAAGTGAAATTTTCGGTCATATATAAGCTCTTAATCTAAATGTTTTAGAAATTTTATTCTTTGTCAAAAGTTTTTTCAAGTATTTTTTTTAATTCCATTTTATTTTCATCTCCACTGCCTTTCCATCGTCCAATTATTTCGCCCCGTTTGTTAATTAGAATCTTGACAGGAATTGCTGTCACAAGATAATTATCTTCAATTTTGGTCTGATTTTCAGCAACGGATATATGCTTCCACAAACCAATTTTTTCATCGGCGATTGCTTTCCTCCATGAATTTAAATTCTTATCTCTGGATATGCTGATAATTTCAAATCCTTTATCTTTATATTTCTCATAGGCATCTTTAAGAAAAGGCAGATCATCCCTGCAAGGCTCGCACCAGCTGGCCCAGAAATCTATCAGAACATATTTTTTATCCCGAAAGGTTGCCAGAGGGATCACCTCTCCATTATAATCTTTTAATATAAAATCAGGAGCAATGCTTCCCACTTTACTGTTTCTAAAGTCGGAAATCCTTTTAAAAAGCCTCACTCCCGATGGAGATTCTTTTACTTCTTTTGATAGTCCATCAACAAGAGAAATAATAGTTTCATAATTTAAAAGCCCTTCTTTCTTAGCCAATCTGTAATAAAGTAAAGAGGGAGCTATAAACGAAGACGGATTTTGCCTGATAAAATTAAAATCCATCTCCATTTCTGTGATTTTATTTTGATCTGACAGTTTTTCCAAAATTTCCAATTGATGTTCCAGTTCCACTTTAATCTGCGGGTCTGAGGCGACAGTAATCCTTTCAAAATACGATCTTATAAGCAATGAGATAGAATCTCTTTTACTATATACGCCGTTTTTTACTTTTTGAAGTTGGGAATATTCGTCTTGTGTTTTACTGCCCTTCACCTCTGCTGTTGAAAAATCATAAAAATCCAACTTTATTTCCATTATGGTTGGTTCAAGGAACAATTCTGTAGAATTGCTTCTGCTCATACTAAACTCTCGATTATTGCATAAAGTGGCTCTTGTGGGATAATCGATATTTCCTTTCAAAATAAATTTGTTATTATCTATTTTAGACGAGTCATAGATTCTTTTGTCGCCAACTTCGTAAACCAGATAGATCTTATCAATACTTAATCCTTTACCTGTACCCCTTAACTCGAATGCAGTTCTATTGCCTAATTTCTGTGCAGATAGAGAAATGGAAACTAAAAAAAGAAGAAGAGCCGTTTTGAACATTTTTTTTGTGTTTCCTAAACAGCTAATTTCAGGACAGTTTAACATGGATTTTTTTTTAAAATAATGCATTGGCTTATCTATTTAAAGAAGCAGGAATGACAATTCCTGCATTTCTATTTTTTAATATCAGTAAAGGAATTGCATGCAATTCCTTTACTTTGTTAACTAGGATTTGGATAATCTTAGCAGTCGCACTTTCCGTTCCTGCAGTAGTCGCAGTATCCATCACAGCCTCCTGCATCGCCTCCGCATTCTTCACCACATTCTTTCGTTGCAGCTCCGCACTCGTCACAGCCTCCAGAAATCATTCTCATTTGATCTCTTTTAAGAGCATTTTCTTTCATGTCTTTAAAACTCATTTTTTTCATGATTTTCATGTTTGTTATAGTTAATAATTAATTGAAAATCTTTCGCAGATCATTACTCTAAAATCTACCACGTGCACTTGGTTTGTTTTTTATAGTTATCTGCTATAGATTTACTCTTTTGTTCTTTGTTTCACATGATCGATATCTCCAATTAAGCCGTACTGTAACAATAATCAAAATTGATTTCTAATAGTGAGTATGCCATCAGGCAGTCAAAAAAAAATTCCACCTCCATTAATTAATCTCACTTCTTTTTCTGATTTTTGTTTTGTTTTTTAAATTATATAATAAATTTTTTACACATTAATTAAATAAAATACAAATACACTTGTTAATATATTTTATAATACATTCTTCTATAATTTTTTTGCAAATTGATTTAGATGTATTTTAAAATCATAATCACATTATCATTAATAAAAATTTGTCAGATTTTATTTCGGTGTAAATATATTAATTCTATCAAATTAATCAAATTTAAAACACAATTAATTCAATATTCTATCCAGCTGGAAAAACTAACAATATCTTAAAGAAATAAATCAATTTTGAACTTCAGTCCAACGACATTTTAGAATTTAAATTTCCTCAACAAATTAGGGCGTAAAATAGTAGCGAAACCACAAACCTTACCAATAATTCTACTAATCTTATTTAATCCTTAGAAATAAATTGTCCCTAAATAATCTTCTCATTCCCTCCCGTCACCAGTTAAAATCAAAAATAAAATAAGTCTGATAAAAAAGATAAAAATTATAACTAACTACAAAGTACAAGAGGGAATTCAATAATTCCCTCTTGTGATAAAAGCCAAGTTTATGCCATGACTAATTATTTACTTTTATTTTCTCGATTTTCTCTATCATTTTTTCTGCGTTTCCGTTTGTTCCGCCAAGTTTTATTGCTTTTGCATAGCTGTTTAATGCCAAATCGTACTGCTTATTAATATAATAGGCTTCACCTAAACTGTCAAACAGATTAGCATTTGTAGAAAACTCTTTTGTTGCCAGTTTAAATATCTCTATTGCCCCATTAGTTTTTCCGGCCCTTAGTAGTTCATATCCTAATGCATTGAGTTCGCTCGGATTTCCAAAGCTGTATTCCTTCTCAGAATTTTTTTTGAGCAGATAGTATGCCTCGATGCCTTTCTCCGTATCATTAAGCGCTTGCTTTCTGATAGCCAAATGAATAGATTTTTTAGGGATTTCGTATTCCTTTCCTAACATTAGGCTGTGGATGCTGTAGCCTAGATCCCAAACCCTATTCAGATTATTGGACAATAGGATTATCGTTATCTTATTTTTAAAATCGTTTAAGAAAATAGATTCAAATTTATACGATACCCCATTGTGCCTCTGCAGCTCGTCTTTTTCGAAGTATCTGCCAAGTGATCCGCCTTCGTCGACTGCATATGGGTTTTCTAGCAGTGTAAAAAAGGATTTCTCGGATATCAGACGGTTGCTATTCATTCCTTCAATCCATTTATAAAGATCATTTGTATCCGTCCAGAGCCATCCGCTGATAAATTCCAATTCTGGACATCTCACATTATCCAAATCGTAACAAGACGTTCGATTTTTATAGCCAGATTTCGGATCAAATGCCGAATTTGTCATTTTCAATGGTCCAACTATATTTTTAAGGACAAATTCCTCGTATGACATTCCGGATACCTTTTCAATAATTCGTCTCTGTAAAAATACATTGCTATTGTCATACCTGTAGGCAGTTCCAGGCTCAAACAGCAAACTGTCGCTGTTTCTTAAGATTTTCCAAGCCTCTTGGTCATTTTTAGGCACTATGGGGTCAATTCTGGCAATGCCGCTGGCATAATTGATAAGATGTCTTATCGTAACTTTTTCTGACCAGTTAGGCAGTCCCAAATCAAATTTGGATATATGGTCATCAAGATTAAGAAGTCCACGTTCAGCTAGAATCATTATCGAAACGGCATTAAATTCCTTTGCGATAGAGCCAATATTGAATATTGAATTTTCACTTAGGGGAGTCTTCTTGGTTTCATCGGTAAAACCGAATGATTTCTGATAGATAATTTTATTGTTTTTAACGATAAGCACGTTCCCATTAAATATCCCTCTTTCATAGGATGTTGCCATTAGGGAATCAATTTGGCTGAAAACCGATGAATGCTGTGGGGTCGAATTTTGACGTGTTTTCTTCGCTTCTTTAACGTCACTTGATTTTTGGGCAGAAAGCAAATTTGCAGATAGAATGGCTGCCAATAATAAAAACTTGATCTTCATTTTTAATAAATTTTTCGGAGATAGAATTTTGATTGATTGTCTAAAACTTTCTGCAAATATGCTTTAAAACGCTTCAATACGCGACCGATTAAAAAAAGTCGAACCCTTTTCTTGGAAAAAAATGAATTAATTCGAGTCTTTTCTAAAATCAGTCGGAGTTTTTCCGGTATATTTTTTAAAAGAAGAGCTAAACGATGATTTGGAATTGAAGCCTACCTTATAGAGAATTTCAAGAATGGTAAGCTCTTTCTCCAGAGGATCTTTTAGAATTTCTTTAGCTTTTTCAATCCTATACTCATTTACGAAATCGAAAAAGTGCTTATCCATATATAGGTTAATCAGCGCAGACAAATCTTTAACGGGCATTTTCAATTGTTCAGCCAAATCCTGGATCGTCAATGAAGAATCCAGGTAAGGTTCCTTTTCAATCATAAAATCTTTCAAGGATTCTATCTGTCTATTTTTTTCCTCATCTATTGCAGGAGGCGATTTCTGTTTCGCCACAGCATCTGCAATCGGTTTAAACTGGGAATTGATGCCCCTGAAAAACTCTGGATTATTTAAGGCAGCAAACAGATACCAGCAAGTGCAGAATAAAAACGCAAACCCATCAAGGGTCACAATCCAAGCTCTTACTTCTCCCAAACCAAAGATAAAAGTCACCAGCCACCTTAAAAGCACTATAAAATGTAAAGCATAATATAGAATTGTCACTTTATAAAGTGCATTAAGCAAAGAGATATCCGGATTCGTATAATTCTCGAGATAGACGGTTTTAGCTTTTCTAACCGCCAAAAATGAAGCGATAAAATAAACTTGAAATAAAATTTCGAAAAGAAAATAAAAAAACTGCATGACTGGCGTCTGATTCATAGCGTTTATGAAACTCACTTTTGCAGCTCTATCCTCAAAATATATCCCCGCCATCATATACAGATTGAAAGCGGCAAACGGAATGGCGTGCAGTAAATGCTTCGGTTTCAATCGAAATCCAGAAAAACAGATCGACAATACATAGAGATAAAAAGAGGCAGGAGCCAAATAGTTGATGCTCCATCGAAATGCTTCGAGATTGATGTAGTTAACAGGAAAATCACGCATCAAAAATTTCAATGCATCTGCAGCACATGCAAAAAGAAAAAAGGCAAGAAGGCAATTTGCCAATTTATATTTTGTTTTAACGGTAAACAGAAATAAGGCAAGAAACAGCACCAAAAATATTCCTATAAGTGCCGCTATTTCCAAAAAGCTGTATCTGTCCATTGTTTTTTAACTTAGGCGAAATTTAAAATTTAAATGGGAAAGTCTAAAAAAGTATGGATGATTTTATCCAAATTTTAAAAATATTTTGCTTAAAATGCTAAAAGTCTATCCGCTGAGGTTTTAAAAAAGAGACTTTTTAAATACCCCAATCATAAATGAAATCACAATCTCTCAATCTTAAAATAAGCAAGTTCCTCCTCGTTTCTTATCAGATTGCTTAATCGTTTAAAACCAACTTTTTGCAGCACATTTTGCGATCCGGTGTTATCGAGATCTGTTATGGCTACAACTTCATTTGTCTTTGTATTTTCAAAGCTATATTGAGTCATAGCCCTGCATACTTCTGTGGCAATACCTTTTCCCCAATATGCTCTACTAAGCACATACCCAATCTCTATCTGATCTGTATTGTGTACAAAAATACGGGCAACACACATTCCGATAAAACTATTATCCAAAGTATCAAATATCGCCCAACGGCTGAGATTTTTGTTTTTATAATTTTCTTGCAGTTCATTAAACATTTCGGCACATCTTTCTGGTGAAGTATCAGGAAGGTATTGCGTCACCTGCTTGTCTATAAAAAGATCAAAGAATGTCTGTTTTTCTTCAGGCAAAAATTCGCGGATAATTATTCTAGGGCTTTGATAAATAATATGCATTGGTACTATTAAAAATAAATAAGTTAGAAGCTATTTTCTAAAATTAGTAACAGAATTTTTCTTTTGTAAATATATCGAAATTTTTTAACCACGAAAAAGCATTCGCTGATTCGAGGGATCAAAACAAAAATTAAAAATAGTCCGAATCTTTCATCCAGGTTATTTGATCATCTTCATGAAATATGGGACAAAGAATTATACTTTTATCTCCTTTCTCATTGAGAATGTACCAATCTGTAGTAGTATCAACTATTAAATCAAGATATTTTTTTTCCTCTTCTGATTGAGCCAAAACCAAATCATCATCCTCAACTCCTTCTCCCAATAAAATGCTATCTTTTATAGAGAATTTTATATAGTCTGCTAAATGTTCATTTTCAGATGACTCAGCCAAATAATCAAATTTAAACGAAATATCTCCTGAACTCCTCATATCCCAGTTGGTTTCAACAATCGATCCAATGTTAAGGTCTCTCCAGTACAATTCGAATTTCTTCATTTCTTTTTAGTTTATTTTAATTCTCTATTTATAAAACATTCCAAACTTACACCAACCACTCACTAACCAACTTTCTATACGTCTCTCCTATTGGTAAAGCATTACCGCTTTTCATTAGAATCTGATTTCCATCAATAACCTTAATTTTATCCTTTGGAATAATATACGAACGATGAATTCGAATAAACCGATTCGGAAGTTTCTCCAAAATATCTTTCATATTCTCCAATGCCATAATCTTTTCGTCATTGGTATGAATTCGGATATAATCTCGTAATCCTTCAATATATAAAATATCGCTTAAAGCAATTTTATAGTGCTTTCGGTCCGCTTTTACAAATAGAAAATCATCTCCCGCTTTTTCAGTAGTTTGAAAAGTTTCCTGCCAGCGAATGAACTTTTCTACACTTTGATAAAAACGATTGAACGTAATGGGTTTCAGCAAATAATCAATCACATGAAATTGAAAAGCTTCAAGCGCATATTGTGGATAAGCCGATGTAATGATAAAATTATATTTCTGATTGAACATCTGCATCAATTCAATTCCCGTTAATTGCGGCATCTGGATATCAATAAAAATCAAATCGACCGATTCTGTATTTAAAACTTCAATCGCTTTAAAGACATCGCTATCTGCATACAAAACATTTATCCTTGAAATTTTAGAAGCGTAATCGGCAATTAATTTGACAGCAAACGGCTCGTCATCCAGAATTATGCAGTTTATTTTTTTAGTCATTTTAAATCTATTTCTAGTTCAGCCGTAAAATGGTTTTCGTTGTTTGTGATTTTTATTTGATGTTTTTCGGGATAATGAATCTGTAAACGCTTTTGCAAATTATCTAATCCGATTCCGCCCAAACTATCTTTTTTCTGCGTTCCGATTTTATTCTTCACTTTAAAAATCAATTTTTCAGAAGAAACCTTTAGCTGAATTTCTATGGGTTCTGAGTCTGAAACCTCTCCGTGCTTTAAAGCATTTTCTACCAAAGGCGACAAAATATATGGCGGAATTTCTTCAAATTCGTTTTTGATTTCGACATTCAAATCAACCCGAACATTGTCTTGATGTCTCAATTGTTCGAGTTCAATATACGCTTTTATATAATCCACTTCGTCTGAAAGTCTGATCTTTTCTTTTTGAGATTCGTACGTTGTAAAACGCATAATCTTGCTCAATTTATCAATCGCGACCAATGACTTATCTGACTGAAAATAAACCATGGAGTAAATGTTATTTAAAGTATTAAATACAAAGTGCGGATTAATCTGCGCTTTCAAAAATTTAATTTCGGTATTCTTATTTTCTTCTAGAATAAGCTTGTTATATTCTAAAAGACGAATCGAATAAATAACAAACCAAAGAAACGAACTCAAAATAATCGCCATACTGCTGTAATGCAAATTATCGAGCATATAATTCAGAAAATTAACATCGGTATAATTTACTTTATCAAATAAAAGTTTGGTTACAATTTGCTCAAAAAAGAATCTCAAAAAAGTAAAAACCAGATACGAAACAAAAACTCCTGCAAAAAGCCTTTTCCATTTAAAAGTCTTAAAAACCGTTTTCATTACGATCAAATAATTAAAATAGAACGTAATAATAAAAACGATAAAGTAAGTACAAAGAAAGAGATCAGGTAAAAAAAATTGTCTTCCAATCGGGTTTTTCACGAAAGTGAAATAGAAAATTAAAATCCAATAAATAAGATGAATTATACATTCTAGTTTTTTGGTAACGGTTCCTTTATACATTCGGTATATTTTTAAAACAAAGATATACATTCAATAAAAAGCATTTTTACGGGTTTGCAGATTAATCGAAGGGGTTTGTCGATAAAAGTGGTTTTTGGGTTTTAATTCTAACAGTTTTGCCCTGTAATTAAAATCCAAATCATGAACAGAATCATTTTAGTATCAGTCTTATTTCTATTTCAAATTAACGTATTTGCCCAACAATATTTAGTAAAAGGAAAAATCATCAATCAGAACAAAACACCGTTGGAGTTTGCAACGGCAACTTTATTAAAAGCAGATAAAATTCTGTACAAACAAACTTCAACTGATAGTTTAGGTAACTTTATTTTAAACACTGAAAAAGGAAACTATAGATTAATTATAGAACAATTTGGAACTGAATTTAGCAACAAAGAAATAATCGTAAATCAAGATCTTGATTTAGGAATAATTGAAGTGAAAGAATTGGTGCAATTAGATGGCGTAACTGTAAAATCACGAAAAAAATTGGTAGAACAAAAAGTAGATCGTTTGGTTTTTAATGTCGAAAACTCTGTTGTTGCAACTGGCGGAACGGCTTTGGACGCTTTAAAATCTACGCCAACCGTGAGAGTCCAGAACGAAACAATTTCTATTGTTGGAAAAGGAGAAGTCTTGGTTATGATTGATGATCGTTTGAATAAAATGACTCAGGAAGATCTTGTTGCATTTCTAAGATCGATTCCCGCAGATAACATTAAAAGTATTGAAGTAATTACAACGCCTCCAGCAAAATATGAAGCGGAAGGCAATAGTGGTTTGATCAATATTAAATTGAAAACTGCTAAAGCGAATTCGTGGACCGCTAATCTTGGAACTACTTATACACAAAGAAGTTATGCAAGCGGAAACATAAACGGATTGTTTATTTACAATTACAATAAACTTTCGCTTCAAGCTTCAATCAATAAAGGAACAGAGCAATTTCGCACGACTTCAGATAACCGAATTTATTATCCTAATGAAGTTTGGAAACAAGATATTGCAACCAAATCAAAAACAGATTTATTGAGCATTGGTTTTGGTACCGATTATAAACTGACTGAAAATTGGACTTCTGGAGTAAAATATTTAGGAAGTTTTAATGACAGAAATTCAGCAAATAATCCGCTTACAACTCGTTACAATACAGCTGGAGAAATCAATTCTTATGTGTTTTCTAATGTACATGCACAGAACAAACCTCAAATGAATTCGGTTAACTGGAATAACGTTTTTAATTTAAATAATGAAGGCAAAAACATTACAGTAGATTTAGATTATTTTGACTACCAAAAAGACGATTCACGTGTGTTTTCGGGAAATGAAATGGATAATCAGAAAAGAAATATTCCTGGAACTTATTTTGCGGCAATTAATTCTAATTTAAACCAATTGAGAAATTATTCGGCAAAAACAGATGTTTCTATTCCTTATTCTTGGGCGAATATTAGCTTTGGCGGAAAAGGATTTTATACGAAAACTAAAAATAATTTAACGGTTTTTGACAACGAAACAGGAACTCCAATTCTGGACGTAAATTATTCTAATATATTCACGTACAAAGAGTACAACGAAGCAATCTATTTTTCTGCAAATAAAAAAATAAGCGAAAAATGGGAAACGCAAATTGGTTTAAGAACCGAAGCGACACAAACCGAAGGCTATTCTGAAAACCTAGATCAAACTAACAAAAACAATTATATTAAATTATTTCCAACCGCTTATGTAACTTACAATGCGAATGATAACAATTCCTACTCTTTAAATTACAGCCGAAGAATCCGCAGACCTGATTTTGATTATTTGAATCCGTTTGTGATTAGAACAAGTCCGTTTTATTATTCTGAAGGAAATCCTTTTTTGAAGCCTTCTATTATAGACAATTTACAATTCTCTTATATTCGCAATCAAAAATGGGTAAATAATATCTATTTTTCTCAAGTTTCAGATTTCGGTCAAGAATTAGCGATTATTGATCCTGAAACCAATATCACGAAAAGCACGCCAATCAATTATGCTGACACTTACCAAATCGGTCTTTCAACGTATTACAATTTCAATAAATATTCTTGGTGGAACAGCTTTATGGGATTCAATTTAAACTATCAAAATGTAAAATCGAGAACCAATTTAATTGCTTCTGTAGATGGTTACAATGGTTATATTTACACCAATAATGATTTTACGGTAAATCCATCTAAAACTCTTTTTATGGGTTTAAATTATGGTTTGCAATTGCCAGGACGCTATCAGGTTTTTAATATTTCAACTTTAAATATTTTAGATGTTTCGGTGAAATTTCTAGCTTTAAAAAAGAACCTTTCGATTACTTTGACAGGAGAAGATCTATTGAATGCACAAAAACCTTTAATTTCTTATTATTCAAACGGAATTAAGAATACAATGAAAAATTATGGATATTCAAGAGCTTTTAGAATTGCTTTAAGCTACAAATTCGGAAACCAAAGTGTAAAATCTAAAGAGAGAAACTTTGGAAATGAAGAGGAAAGGAATAGAGCGAATTAAGAAATAAAAAAAGCTTTACAATTACGATTGTAGAGCTTTCATATCTATCATCCAGGTTATTCCATCATCTTCATGAAATATAGGGCAAAGGATTATTTCTTTTTCTCCATTTTCATTGATAAGATGCCAATCTGTTGTGTTAACTAAATCAAGAAATTCTGTATTTTCTATTTTAACCATTCTATCATTAGCCTCCTCGTCTCCTTCTTCTATAAGAATACTTGCCAATATAGAATGTTTAATAAAATCTGCAAGATGCTTATTTTTAGAAGGTTCTGCTAAATAATCAAACTTATAAGTAATTATTCCAAAATCTCTCATATCAAAATACGTTTTAACAATCGATCCAATATTAAGGTCTCTCCAATACAATTCGAATTTTTTCATTTCTTATCTTTAGATTATGAGAATTACTTCAAACAAATATAGACAAATGACTTTCTTATTTATGATGCTTTTCGAAACATTTCTGTATCCTAAATTAAAAAAATCAATTAAAATTTGCATATATGACCAATCGGTCATATATTTGCATCGTTAAATACAACCTATCATGACAAAAGGTGAAGAAACCAGACAATTTATTATAGAAAAAGCCGCTCCTATTTTTAATACAAAAGGAATTGCAGCAACTTCTATGAGCGATATTATGGAGGCAACCAAACTGTCTAAAGGTAGTATGTATGTTCATTTTGAGAACAAAGATGTTTTAGCTTGTGCCGCCGTAGATCATAATATGAAAATACTAAGCTCTAAACTGGAAATGGCACTTAGAGAAGGAAAAAGCGCCAAAGACCAGCTTTTTGCCTATATCGAGTTTTTTAGTAATCCGATCAATCCACCGGTAATTGGCGGATGTCCTTTGCTAAACTTTGGAACCGAAGCCGACGATACAAACCCGATTGTGAAAGAAAAAGTAAACACCGCTATCAAACGTGGACAGCAGCTTTTAACTTCGATTATAGAAAAAGGAATCGCTAATAAAGAATTTGATCCTGAATGGAATGCATCAGAATTTGCCATCGCGCTTTTTGCCATGCTTGAAGGAGGCCATTTAATGTCCCGTATGTCTGGCAATAACGATAATATGAAAATAATAGAAAAAACGCTTAAAAAAATTATATCTGAAAAATTGATATAATTTTTTTTACCTCAAAAGTGACCGATTGGTCATTTTTAAAAATTAATTAATTATAAAAACAAATACCATGTCAAAAACAATTTTAATTACAGGAGCTTCAAAAGGATTTGGAAGAGCTTGGGCAGAAGCTTTTTTAGCTAAAGGATACAATGTAGCAGGAACTGCTAGAAACCTTGAAACCTTAAACGATTTAAAAGAAAAATACGGAAATGCAATTTTACCTTTAAAATTGGATGTCAATAACCGTCAAGAATCACTAGAAGTGGTTCAAAAAGTAAAACAGCATTTTGGAACTATCGATGTTTTGATTAATAATGCTGGTTACGCACTTACAGGCGCAGTTGAAGAAGCAAGCGAAAGCGAAGCTAGAGAACAATTTGAAACCAATTTCTTTGGGACATTATGGTTAACCCAAGCTGTTATTCCAATAATGAGAGAACAAAAAAGCGGTCATATTATTCAGGTTTCTTCTATTTTAGGATTAGCAACTTTACCAACAGGAATGGGACTTTACAGTGCTTCTAAATTTGCAATTGAAGGTTTAAGCGAAACGTTAGCATCTGAAGTAAAACAATTCGGAATCAACGTAACTTTATTGGAACCAAACGGATACGAATCTAATATCTGGCATACAGGAATTACCAGCGAAAGTTTACCTTACTATGACGAAATCAAAAAAGCTCTAGCAGAAAGAGAAAACATATTCGGTAAAGTGCAAGCAACAGCTCCAGCAGTTGTGAATTTGGTAGAATCAGAAAATCCGCCGTTACGATTGTTGCTAGGAAAAGTAGCATTTCCATTCGTAAAACAAAGCTACGAGCAAAGATTAGAAAACTGGGAAAAATGGAATGACGTTTCGGTTGAAGCTCATGGTTAATTAATTTCCAATTTAAAATAAGAAAGGCAATCTCATACGATTGCCTTTCTTATTTTATCTGCTTTATTATCAAATCAAAAATTGCCAAACGTATTTCGATATTTATCCATCACTGTTTTGAACAAATCTTTATTGGATGGCGGCGAAAGCACAATTGCTCTCGAACCAGAATTTATAGATTCTTCGATATCATGTAAACTTTTCCCGCCAGTTGCCATTACAGGAAAATCGGGGAATTTAGCCGTAATTTCTTTTACAATTTTAGCTGTATGTGCTCCTCCAGAAACATGAAAAACATTTACGCCTGCCTCGATTTTTCCTTTTAAAAAATCATAATCAGAGTAAGCAACAGTTGCTACAATTGGTATCGCAATTTTTTCTCTTATTTTCTTAATGTCTTTATTTTCAAACGGAATATTTACAATAATTCCGGATGCTCCTGCTTCTTCCGCATAAATTGCCATTTCTACAGATTTTTTTCCTTTAGTTGTTCCGCCTCCAACACCGCATACAATAGGTTTTCCTGCAAAATCAATCAGCGTTTTGATTATTTTTGGCGATGGTGGAAAAGGATAAACCGCCAAAATAGCATCGGCATCATTATTTTCAATAAGCGCCATATCTGTAGAGAAGAGAAATGATTTTAAGTTTTCATTTCCTAGCTGTAATCCTCGACAGTTTTTACTAATCATTTCTGGTGTAGATAGTGCTTTATTTATCGTTTTATTTCTTCTAAATAATCTATCCCAGAGAGAGATTTTCTTCTTATTTCCCCAAAATGAATCTGAAATTAAATTGATTTTCATGGTCTTGATTTTTGCATTATGACCAAATTTAGGATATTGAAATTTATTTTTTTTATAAAATAAATACGAAAAATTACATTTTGTAATGAGTTGGGGAAAATTTGTAGTGAAATAGAATCTGCCAATTCGTTTAATGGAAATCAAACAAAAACAGAATTCTTTATTTCAAAATAAAAATGCTTCACAAGCTGTTATCATTCCGTAGGAATGTTTCGTTGGTAAAAAAATGGCAACAACCTGATTCTACCGACCAGATGTTCCTACGGAACATAAGCGATTTATCGAAAAAAGCGCAAAATAGATTTATTTTGCGCTTTTATATTTTACTTGAAATGATTTTTTTATGCCCTAACCTTCTTAGCCTTCTTCTTCCCTTTCTTCCACCAAATAATAAATCCAGTTATAGGAAGAGAAGCTCCAATCAAACTAACCAAACTCCAAATTATTTTGCCAGTAAGTCCAAAGAAAACTCCTGTATGCAGATCATGATTACTTGCTTCGTAAATATCTGCAGCATTATTGTCTTTGTATAATTTCGTTCTGAGCATTTGCCCTGTTATTCCATCAAAAAAAATAGTATTTTGATTTCTTGCCCAATCATTTGGATACGTCATTCTTAATCGCAACTCTCCTGTTTTTCTTATCGAAAATGAAACTGAAGTTGCGCCAGGATATTTTGCATTAGCACTTTCGTAAATATTATTATAACGAACAGGAATTGTTGTTGAATCTATTTTTGCATTAGAAACCACTTCATCGCCTTTTCTTAATTTAGCGCCTGTAACTAAACTTACTCCTTTTTTTACCGTTTCATATTTAAAATAAGTTCCTGAAAAAGCAATTAAAAGCAAAAAAATAGAAGCGTAAAATCCGAGAACTTGATGTAAATCAAAATTGACTCTTTTAAAAGAACCGCTCCATTTTATCTTTAAAGATTGTTTAAGTAAACGCCTTTGCTTTGGAAACCATAAAATTAATCCCGTAATCAACATAACGATAAAAATCACAACTGCACAACCTTGAATAAATTCGCCCACTTCTCCTAACAACAAAGTGCGGTGTATTTCCAGAATTGTATTCAGCCAATCTGCTCCCTGCTGATTTATTAAAGTTCCATCGTATGGATTGAAATAATAGGTCTTTTTCTTTTTTGTCGAAATTTGAACTGTGGCATTCGGTTCTGTTTTGTCAATTTTTAAAGCCGTGATTTTCTGCTTCGGTTCCAGAAGTTCGTAATTTTCAATTATAGCTTTTAAACCTATAAAGGGCTTTTCCTGAACCGGAACATGAAGATATTCTTTCTGCGAAAAGTCTCGAATTTCTTCTTCAAAAACATACAGAAAACCTGTAATGCTCACTATAAAAACAATGAGGCCCGATGCTAAACCGAGCCACAAATGTATTTGTCTAATAGTATTTTTAAAACCTTTGGTCATAATTTGCAATAAAATCCAAATGTAGATAATATGATTCTAAATGACGAATTGTAATCTTAGAATTTAAACGTAATATTTCCTGTAACTCTTGTTGGGTTTTGAGCCGCTAGACGATAAGACCAGTATTTTTCGTTGGTAAGATTGTCTACTTTTAATCCTAATCTAAATTTTGGTCGGTCATAAAACACAGAGGCATCCAAAACAGTATAAGAAGGAATAGTGAATTTAAAAGTTGTTGTATTGGTTTGATAATATTCGCTTCCATAAATTCCTCCAAATCCAAATCCAAGACCAGAAGCAGCGCCTTCAGTCAATCTATAACTTGCCCAAAGATTGGCAGTTGTAGGCGACCCAGCGGTTGTTGGTCTTAAACCATTAATGCTTGGGTTTGCTTTTGTATATTGGCTATCATTATAAGTATAACCCGCAACGATATTTAAACCTTTAATTGGGTTTGCAATAAATTCAGCTTCAAAACCTTTACTCAATTGCGTTCCGTCCTGAATCTGGAAGTTGATGTGATCTGGATCATCGCGCGTAACATTGGTTACTTTGATATCGTAATAGCTAAAAGTTGCGCTAATTTTATTAAAATCAAATTT
The DNA here is from genome assembly GCF_034044945.1 of Flavobacterium sp. CFBP9031. Lineage (NCBI taxonomy): Bacteria > Pseudomonadati > Bacteroidota > Flavobacteriia > Flavobacteriales > Flavobacteriaceae > Flavobacterium > Flavobacterium sp. CFBP9031. Next base: position 122,843 of record NZ_JAXCWF010000012.1, on the reverse strand, counting down.
AACTCCACCTTCTAATTGGTTTGCCTGATTTGGTTTGAAAGTATTTCCGTAAAAATCAGATCCGCCAACATTGTTGAATCCGTTCATGTAATTTCCGAAAACAGAAACTTTATCTTTAACCACTTGATAAACCGCTCCCAATCTAGGAGAAAATGCTGTTTGATTATAATTTCCAGCAATAGAATCGCGACTTGGATAGTACACTCCTTTATTGATATAACGGTCAGCTCTAACACCAGCCATTACCAATAATTTATCTGTAACATTCAAGACATCAGAAACATATGCGCTATACGTTCTTTCATCATTTGACACCAAATTAGTGTATGTAGCATTTGCAAATAAAGGCTCTATTTTATTGATTGTAAAATTGTTGTAAGCATCTCCAGGTTTTCTAAAGTTAAGCGCTGGCATGTTTACCGTCGCGTCGTTACGTGTAGCGCGAAGGCTGTAAAAATCTAAACCTGCCACTACTCTATTACGTAATTTGCCTATTTTAAAATCACCGTTGAAATTCTGCTGAATATCAGTTCCATAATATGGATAATCTTGATTGGTAACTTGCTGTCTAAGAGTTTCATTACTCAACATAGTCAAAGCCACAACATATCCTTCAGATGAAGATCTTGTACGAGAAACTATTGTTTGTGAAGTCCATTCTTCTGAAATTTTATACTTCAATTGAGCAAATATATTATACTGCTGACCTGTATAGTTTACTGTATTATTGGCAAAAGAAAGTTTATACGGAATTCCTAATTCTTCGATGCTGTGAGCAGTCGCATCTGCTTTTGTATAAGGTGCCAATCGTGTTGGAGATGTTCCTTTAGAAACACTAAATTCAGCATCAATTAACAAAGTCAGTCTTTCATTTACTTCATAAGAAAAACTTGGCGCGATGAAAAAACTTTTATTAAAACCAGCGTCTTGAAAACTTCTTTCGCTGTGCAGTGCCGTATTAATTCTAAAAAGAGCCGTTTTGTCTTCATTAAGAGGCGTATTAATATCAGCCGTTAAACGATTCAAATCCCAATCGCCAGCCGAATAAGAAACTTCTCCTTTAAAGAAATTAAAAGGCTTTTTGGTAACTCTATTAAACAATCCGCCAAAAGAAGAGATGGTACTTCCAAACAAAGTTGCCGATGGTCCTTTAATAACTTCAATACGCTCTAAATTAGAAGGATCAATCGTATTATAGGTAAAACTTCCAACACCATTTCTTACCAATTGAGGCGTTGCAAAACCTCTAGAAATGTTAGTTGTTCTACCTTGATTTCTCACTTCGGCAATACCAGCACCGGGAACGTTTTTAAAAGCACTGTTGTAATCTGTAATTACTTGCTCTTTCATCAATTCCTTACTCACAATAGTATAAACCTGAGGATTCTCCATGTTTTTGAGTTTCATTTTAGAAACCTCTTCACTTTCTTTTCTTGCAAATCGGTTTCCTCCCGAGCTTACAATTACCTCTTCTAATTTTTGCGAAGTGTAAGCCATTTCAAAATCAAGAGTAACTTCTGTATTATTCTGATCTACAATAACAGATGCTGGAGAAGATTCGTAACCGTTTAGTTTTATTTCAACGAAATAAGTTCCGAAAGGAATATTTTTTAATTGATATGTACCATCAGAATCGGTCGTAGTAGTTTTATTTAATTCTGAAATTTTAACCGTTGCACCTTGTAAAAAATTTCCGTCTTTAAGCACAGCCTTACCAGAAATTGTACCAACAGTTGATTGAGAAAAAGCCGTTTCTGAACAGGAGAAAAGCATCAAAAAGGCAACAAACACTTGAGTTAAAACATTGTTTTTAAGTGTTTTAAAAATTGTTTTCATATAAAATTTATAATTTATCCTTATTTAGACTGGTTACAAATATATAAATGAGAACTGATTTCTTAGAAAAAGATTAAAACTTTCTTAAAAAATAATTAAAAACCAAACATTACTATTTTCTTGCTTTTCAAAAAGATCTACTTCTTAAAAGATTGCCATTAAAATCTATTTTTTTAGAACAAGCATTTTATACCGTTTTAGCTACTTTAAAAATCTCATTTCTGACTTTACGAACTTCCATATGTATAACTTTAAATAGCTTTTGAAAGTAAAATTTTATTATCAAACTGTTATAGTGCAAGTTTTCTAAACTTAAATGCATCAGAAGCAACTTCTACATCATATATAATAAAGTACAACATTAACCCTTATTATCTTCTTATAAATTATAATTTTATAGAAAAAAGACTACTTATTAAGTAAATATAAATCAAAACCTTACGTTTTGTAAAGTGAACAGATTGTTATGTTTTTTAGAATTGGGTTGCAGAAACCGTTATTCTTTTTTATTTTTATGAAATCGTGTGAAACTCTAATCACTCGATTTAATATTTACAAATAAGAGAAAACTAAAATGAGCAACGACAAAAAACTAAAAGCTGTCGCTTTCGGAGAAGTACTTTGGGATATTTTTGATAATGAAAAGAAAATTGGTGGCGCACCATTAAATGTAGCGCTTCGCATGAAAGCCTTAGGCGTTGATTCTAATATGATTAGCTGTGTAGGAAATGATGCAGATGGAGAGGAAATTATAAACGAAGTCAGCAAACTAGGTTTAGAAACCAACACTCTTTTAAGATCTAATGATTTCCCGACAGGATTGGTAAATGTAACATTAGACGAAAGCAAATCGGCTACTTATGAGATTCTTTATCCTTCTGCTTGGGACAAAATTATCCTAAACGAAGAAACGAGAGAATTAGTCGTAAACTCAGATGTTTTAATTTATGGAAGTTTGGTCTGCAGAGATGAAGTCTCTAGAAAAGCATTAGAAGAATTACTCCACACACATACTTATAAGGTTTTTGATGTCAATCTTCGAAAACCACATTATGATTACGAAATTCTACAACACTTAATGCAGGCAGCAAATTTCATCAAATTTAATGATGAAGAGCTAATGGAAATAAGTGCTGCATTAGATTCTCCTTACAATACTTTAGAAGAAAACATGAACTTCATCTGCTCTTTAACCAATGCTACAGCTATATGTGTAACAAGAGGAAAAAATGGAGCTTTACTTTTATGGGATAAACATCTTTACGAAAACGAAGGTTATACCATAAAAGTTGAAGATACAGTTGGTGCAGGAGATTCATTTTTAGGAGCTTTGGTCACATCACTTTTAAATGGAAAAGAACCACAAGCAGCCTTAAACTTTGCTTGTGCGACGGGCGCTTTGGTCGCCGGATCTGCAGGTGGAAATCCCGAAATTTCAATCTTTGACATTGAAAATCTGATCAATAAAAATTAAAAGAAAAAAACTATAGCCTGATTTAAAAAATCAGGCTTTTTTTTATACTTAAAACATACAGTTTCTATTAAAAACATGGGAACTATGTAAATTTAAAACGTAATTATTTCTTCCTAATCGATACAAGCGCTGTAACTTGCATTTTTAAAATAATTAATGAAGAATGATGAAAAAATTACGAATTTCTCTTATCAATATACACGGACTTTTGAAGGGTTCTGGTCTCGAAATCGGTCGAGATGCTGACAACGGAGGTCAGACCAAATACATATACGAATTAGCAGAATTTTTATCGCAACATGAAGATGTAGAACACGTTCATCTTTTTACCAGATTAATAGATGATCCCGCTCTTTCGCCAGAATACGCCGTGCCTATAGAGATTATTAATGAGAAACTAGACATAAGGCGAATTCCGTTTCTGGGGAAAAAGTATAAAGCAAAAGAACAGCTTTGGGAAGGTCTTGATACTTTTGTGAACGGCGCGATGCAACACATTAAACAACACAATATTTTCCCAGATTGGATTCACTCTCACTACGCAGACGCGGGTTATGCCGCAGCCGAATTATCAGCCGTTTTAAACATTCCTTTCGCACACACAGGACATTCTTTAGGATTCTACAAAAAGAAAAAACTAATTGAAAGCGGAGAAACGGAAGAAGAACTTGAAAAAAAGTACAAGTTTAAAGCCAGAATCGCCGCCGAAGAAAGAACATTAGAACTTGCAGAATTTATTGTTACTTCTACCGAACAGGAAATTGAAACCTACAAAGCATACAAAAACTTCGAATTAGGAAAATACCACGCCATTTCTCCTGGAATTGACACCCGAAAATTTGTTCCTTATTATTATCAAGAAAACGATTCGGACAAACATATGGAAGAAGCGCAACGAAAATATTGGGTTGCCGAAAGCATTTCTAAATTTTTAACCAATCCGCACAAGCCTATAATTCTGGCACTTTCAAGACCTGACCGTCATAAAAACTTGAACACTTTAATTGAAGTTTACGGAAAAGACAAAGAACTCCAAAGCATAGCCAATTTGGTTATTTTTGCTGGTATTCGAAAAGACATTGCCAAAATGCCCGAATCTGAAAAGAACGTTTTAACAGATCTGCTTCTTTTGATGGATAAATACGATTTGTACGGAAAAATGGCCATTCCGAAGAAACATGATGTTGAAAATGAAGTTTCAATTATCTACCGTTATGCTGCAGAAAAAAGAGGTGTTTTTGTGAATTTAGCTTTACATGAAAACTTCGGTTTGACTGTTATCGAATCGGCTAGTTCTGGACTTCCTGTTGTGGTAACTAAAAATGGTGGACCATCTGAAATTATTCCGGTCTGTCAAAACGGAGAATTAGTCAATCCGCAAGAAGAAAGTCAGATTAAAAAAGCGCTTCGTAATATTTTAACCGATGAAAATAAATGGAAATATTATTCAAATAATGGAGCCATCAATATCCAGAAATACTACAGCTGGCTGAGTCACGTCAATCAATATGTTGATCTTGTAAAAGAAAACCTCTCCCTTTCTTCGGGTGCTGGAATTAAAAAACAGCATTATCCGAATATCAATATCGACCGATTAAAAAGAAAAATCGATCACTTATTGGTTTCAGATATTGACGGCACATTAATAGAACCCAAACTTGCAAATCCAGGTTTGAAAGAATTAAAAGCCCATTTAACCAATCGAACCGATAAAATGGCTTTTGCAATGGCTTCTGGACGCAATTTGGAACTCGTAAAGAAAGTAATTGACGAAGAAGAATTTCCTCTGCCCGATTTCATTATCTGTTCGGTTGGAACTGAAATCTATTATACAAACGGAAAGGATTATATTCTAGATAAAGGTTGGGCCAAATTTCTCTCTGGAAGATGGAAAAGAGACGAAATTGTCAATAAACTGAAAGGCATAAAATGGATTAAACTACAGGAAGAAGAAGCGCAAAACCCTTTTAAAATCTCATATTATTATGATAAAGAACATTACAATCATGATGAGTTAATTCAAATTTTAGGAACAGGCTGGTACAAAGTCAATATTATTCCGAGTCACGGTCAGTTTTTAGATTTTATTCCGAAAAGGGCTTCTAAAGGAAATGCTATTAAATTTTTATGCCGAAAATGGTCGATTCCTTTAGGAAACGTAATTGCTGCAGGAGATTCTGGAAATGATGTTGATATGTTTAGAGGTCCAGTGAAAGGAATTATTGTTGGAAATCGAAGTTCTGAACTTGCCGATTACGAAACGACCAAAAATATTTATGTCGCTAAAAATTCAGCTTCAGAAGGAATTTTGGAAGGTTTAAAACATTATAAAGTTATAAAATAATATTGTTGAGTTAAAAATTCTAAACACATAGAAACATAGGTTTTATTCTGACTTAAAGAGAAGAAAAAGAAACTAGTTTTCAAACATAGAACAAACTCAAGGGTCAACTTTGTCAAAGTTTTGAAACCAAGGGTATAATGAACATAAAACATAAATTATAAAATTGGTTTATGCATTTTTGTCATTTCGACGAAGGAGAAATCTCCGCGAGAAGCTCGACAAAGATTGGATTTTCGTTACGGAGTTACTTGCGGAGATTTCTCCCTTCGGTCGAAATGACAAAGATTGTGGTTACTGTGTAATACTAAAGTTCCTTACACTCTTGCTTTCAAAACTTTGACAAAGTTTAACGGTTAAAAGATCTATGTTCATTTTAACTAAATAAAATGCCTTTTTTAACTCAAAGTAAAACTATGATTCTTTGTGTTTAAAAAATTAAAAATATACTAACAGTTTAAAATAAATAATAAAATGTATTCAGGTTCAGGATTTAGCAACTGGGAAATTGGAGATGTTGATGTATTTATAGATGAAAAAGGAATCCATCATTTATTTCATTTAATCATTCCCAATCACGATTATATCGCTCATGCCATTTCAAAAGATGGCCTTTCGTGGAAACGAGTAAAAAATGCCTTATTTGTTGGCGATCCCGGAGAATGGGACGATGATATGTTATGGACAATGCATATCAGCAAAAAGTCGGACGGGGAAGGTTATGAAATGTATTATACAGGTCTTAAACGCCAAGATAAAGGAATCGAACAAAAAGTAGGAAGAGCAATTTCTACCGATTTACTCAATTGGAAAAAAGAAAATCTATACGGACTTCCTTTTAAAAGTGAAGCGCCACATTATGAGGGCAAGAATAATAATCCGCGTCAATGGATAAGCTTTCGTGACCCATTTAAATACCAATACAAAGGAGAAGATTATTTGCTAATCTGCGCCCGAAGCGCCTCTGGACCAACATACCGCAGAGGCTGTATTGGTGTAGCCCAAAGAGAAAAAGAAGGTTATGTGCTGCAAAAACCGCTTCATATTCCGTATGTGTATGATGATGTAGAATGCCCGTGTGTCTTTGAAATTAAAGGAACGCATTATCTTTTGGGATCCATCAGAGAAGATATTAAAATTCGGTATTGGTCTTCGCCAGAATTTAGAGGAGAATATTCTGCATTTCACAATAATGTACTAATGCCACAAGGAAACTATGCCGCCAGAGTGGTTAAAGATGGAAAACATTTCTTGGTTTACAATTTCTATTTCGCAGACGGAAACGTCAATACGCATCGTGTGATTCCGCCACCGAAAGAATTGGATGTCGATAAGAGCGGAAGACTTCTTTTGAAAAGCTATTATTATTGGCAAAAACTGTATCAGAAAACCATACTTCAAAAAGATCTGCCCCTTCCCTTACCTATTTTAGGAAATCCGACAGCAGAATTTGTTTTGGAAAACGAAAACAAATGGCGATTTGGATGCCGAAGCGGTTATGAAATTTATGGTTTCGAAAAGCCATCAAATGATTTTGTTTGGGAAGGAACATTGTCTGTTGAAGGAATGGGAAAAACGGGCTTTGTAATTGAATGTGATAAAGAAGGAACGGGCTATTATATTTCGATTGATTTTATGAATGGCTTCGTGCAGTTTAGAGCTTGGGGATTTAATGAAAAGGATGTGAAGAATAATTTTATCTTTGAAAACATCCAAACCAATCAGTTTGAAATTAGTGACGAAAAACAGATTTCTTTTAAAATTATCCGCTACGGAAATTATTATGAACTTTCGATAAATGACATTGTAAAACTAACTTTATTGGATTTTAAATACAACGAAGGAAAAGTCGGAATCTATGTCTGTTCGGCTGTAATTTCGATAAGCGATTCTAAAATTCATGTCATTCCAGAACCAGAAAACGAATACGCAGCTTCTGATCCTGAAAAATATGATAATGAATTACAACCCAATTCTCTAATTTAAATACTTATGAATATACAACCCCTTAAAATCGGTATGGCATTGATACTTTTAATGTCTCTTAATTTTGCTAATGCCCAACAGAAAGATGCTGAAAAATGCCGTTATACCAGAACACCTCAAGGTTATCTGATGGTTCTTCGCGAAGGCGATAATGTTTTGGAACTAATTGAAAAATTAGCCAAAGAGCAAAATATTCCGTCAGCAAATTTTACTGGAATAGGTTTTGCGCAAGATGCCACTTTTGGATTTTATGATTTCAACCAAAAGAAATTTCACCCCAAAACTTTCAATAAAGTAGAAATGGGAAGCATTACGGGATCTATTGCTTGGAGCGGCGACAAACCTTCAATACATATGCACGGAGTTGCAACCGATGATAAATTTGATGCTTACGGCGGTCATATTCTTGGACTGAAAGTAGGAACGGGTTCTATGGAAATTTATATCACAGTGAATCCTGAAAAACTAGAAAGAAAAATAGAACAGCCATTGAATGCAAATGTGTTACAATTGCCTTGTTTAAAGTAGATTTTTGCCGTCTTAAACTTTGTCAAAGTTTAGAACTTTGACAAAGTTGTCTTACCAGTCTTCTCAAAAAATATAAGTAAACAGGATAATAAAGCTGTTTTTATTTTGAAAGATAAAACCTATATTGGCATTCCAAACTGATAATTCTAAAAAATGCCACATAGTCCTTCTCCAGAAGATGTAAAGAGAATTTTCGAAAATTATTTTACTGCCGATATGAATATCTGGACGGGATTTTCGGAAAAAATTAGAGTTCGTGAATTTGACAAATCTGAAATTATAAAAGATTATCACGGTGTCGAAAAATATCTTAACATCATTATTAAAGGATCGGCTGGACTATTTGTTTGGGATGGCAAAAGAGATATTTGCATTAATCTTCTTTACGAAAATAGTTTTATTAGCGATTATATGTCTTTCTTAAATCAGCAGCCGTCTGTTATTAAAACCGAAGCTTTAGAAGATGTAACGCTTTGGTCTATTTCTAATCAAGATTTAAATGAATTGTACCAAAGATCGGAAACGGGTTTGCGAATCGGAAAAGCTATTTCTGAAATGCTTTATGTTCGTAAACAGCAAGAACAAATAAACCTTTTGACACTTTCGCCACAAGAACGTTATTTAAAACTTATAGAAGGACGTCCAGAAATTTTTCAAAGAACGCCACCTAAAATCATTGCTTCCTATTTGGGATTAACGGCCGAAAGTTTAAGCCGAATTCGAAAAAGAGTTATGGAAAAATGATTTCTTACCCAAAGTCAATTTTATTTTCATTTTCGTGCCCTAAGTTTGCTTCACTAAACCAAACAAATTTAAAACGATGAAAAATAAAATCAACTTTGGCGCTATTATAGTTTATTATGTAATTGCTGTAATCTGCAGATATGCAGCTGTTAAAACCAATTTATTATCTGGAATAGAAAATCCGTATTTAGCCATTTTGCTGCGCGGTGTTGGTCCTGCTTTAGGAGCTTGGGCTGTAATAAAAATATTCTCGCTTCATAATCCGATGTCATTAAAAGGGATTTATAAAAATGCTCTAGTTCCGTTTGCCGTTTATTGGATTCTTCCAGCGGTTTTAATTGCAAGTGTTTATTACTTTACAATTGGTAAATTCCCAATTTTATTAATGTTTACGGTTTTGGCTTACGGACTTTTAGAAGAAATCGGTTGGCGCGGATTTTTACAAGAACAATTAAAATCGCTTCCTAAATTTACTTCTATCTTGATTATTGCGATACTTTGGTTTGCATGGCATTTAAACTTCGAAATAACACCAAGCAATATGATTTTCTTCGGAATCATTTTCTTCGGAAGCTGGGGAATCGGAAAAGTATATACTTCTACAGGATCGTTATTGGCAGTTGCAGGAGTGCATTCACTAAACAATTTCTTCCGTAATGGCTTGCATGAAACAGAGCTTACTTTAATCGTTGTGTTATTAGTAATATGGGTTGGTTTTATTATTCTTTATAACAGAAAATATAAAACTGTAGTAAATCCAACATAGACTTTAAACCCTAAACTTTGACTTCAATGAACCTTTATCTTCAATAAAATAACCCCAATCATTGTCATTTCGACCGAAGGGAGAAATCTCCACAAGTAGCTCCGCAACGAAAATCCAATCTTTGTCGAGCTACTAACGGAGATTTCTCCCTTCGGTCGAAATGACAAAAATGTGAAAACCAACTTTATAATTTATCTTTCCTCGAAGTTCTTTACACCCATGGTTTAAAACTTAAAAATTATTCTCCCTTAATTTAATCGTTCTGTAGTTTCCATTCTCAAACAATGTTCACTTCCTAAATACAAAGGATCTCCATGTTTCTCCGACCAAAATCCGTCTAAAACATCTTTTGTAATGCATCTATAAACCGCAACTCCTTTATAGGTTTTATGGTCATCTCCTTTATAACTGAAATTAATTACCAGAATATTATCTTTAAAGAAACCCGTTCCTTTTTGTTTGTGCGAGTTGATAATCCAATCTGCTTTTATGCGGTTGTTTTGATCTAACGTCAGCGTCAAAACACCTTTGTATGTTATCTCATTACTTTCGTCCTGATTGCTTCCAGAAATGGAATAAGTGCCTACTAAATCTTGTATTGTCATTTATTTAATGCGCTATTTTTTTGCAAAAGTAAAAATTATCTTTTAAATCAATTTTCTACCATTTTTTTCTAATAATAACTCATTGTAAAATTTTAAAATAAAAGTTGAAATTTTGTTAATTTCTTATGAAATTAAGTAAGATCATTTGAGTTTTTATGATTAAATTGGTTGTATGAGAACAAATCCTGACGTACTTATTATTGGAGGCGGTCTTGCTGGTCTGGCAAGTGCTTTACACTTATCCAAAAAAGGATTGAAGGTGATTCTTATCGAAAAAAACACCTATCCAAAACATAAAGTCTGCGGAGAATATATCTCAAATGAAATCCTGCCATATTTATTTTGGTTGGAATTAGATGTTAGGGAACTTCAGCCAACCCGTATTTCTAACTTTGAATTTACAGCCCAAAACGGAACAACGGCAAAAACTAAACTTCCATTAGGCGGTTTTGGAATCAGCCGTTATGCATTGGATAATTTCTTGTTTGAAAAAGCAACCCAAAATGGCTGTACCATTATAACCGATCACGTCTCTCATATTTCTTTTGAAAATGACATTTTTACTGTAACTACTTCTGAAGAAATTCTTTCATCAAAAATAGTTTTAGGCGCTTACGGCAAAAGATCGAATATAGATCAGGTTTTGTCTCGAGATTTCATTTCTAAAAAATCACCTTGGCTAGCCGTAAAAGGACATTACAAAGGAAATTTTGACGAAAGTCTTGTGGCTTTGTACAATTTTCAAGGCGGCTATTGCGGCGTTTCAAAAGTTGAAAACGACGTTATCAATATTTGCTATTTAGCCGATTTTGATACTTTCAAAAAATACAAAAACATCGAAGAGTACCAAAAATCGGTGCTTTATAAAAATAAAAAATTGAAAGGGATTTTTGAAAACAGCACTTCCCTATTCGAAAAACCCTTAACAATCAGTCAGATTTCATTCCATAAAAAAGAACCTGTCGAAAATCACATTTTAATGATTGGAGATACTGCCGGATTAATTCATCCCATGTGCGGCAACGGAATGGCAATGGCAATTCATAGCGCTAAAATAGCTTCTGAGCTCGTACTTGATTTTTATTATGGAAAAATAGAATCGAGAAGCGAATTTGAAAAAGAATACATTAAAGAATGGAAAAAGCATTTTAGCAAAAGATTATTCTTTGGTAGAATTTTAGCCAAAGCGCTGACACATAAAAATCTGACTCATATCATGACAACCGTTGCAGCATCAATTCCTGCTTTACTTTCGTTCATTATAAAACAAACGCATGGCCGACCAATAACAATTGAATAAATGGGTGTAAACACTAAATATAGAACAGAAGAAATTGAAATAATGGATGATTTTTCGCTTCAAAGCGAAGAGCTTATTGGCGCGTTAGATCAAATTGCTTCTATTAATCAATTGCTTGGCGGAAATAAACTCACGCTTCATGGCATAAAAGAACTCTTAAAAAAGACGGATACTTCTCAAACCATTACCATCGCCGATATTGGATGCGGAAATGGAGATATGCTGAGAATGCTTGCCAAATATGGGAAAAAGCGAAATCTCAAGTTCAAATTAATTGGAATCGACGCCAATGCTTTTACAATTGATTATGCCACGAAACTTTCAAAAGATTTCCCGAACATAGCATATAGCTGTATGGATATTTTTAGCGAAGAATTCAATCAGCTAAAATACGATATTGTTTTGTGCACGCTAACGTTGCATCATTTTACCACCAGTCAAATTGCTGAAGTAATGAAAACTTTAAACCAAAATGCCTCGATTGGAATTGTGGTAAACGATCTTCATAGAAGTAAAATTGCGTATCGATTGTTTGAGCTCATAAGCGTTGTGTTCAATCTCAATACAATGTCGCGCAACGATGGTTTGATTTCTATTTTAAAAGGATTCAAAAAAAACGAATTGGAGCATTTCTCCAAAAAACTAAATCTAAAAAACTATTCCATAAACTGGAAATGGGCCTTTCGCTACCAGTGGATAATTACTAAAATATGAGTGTAAAGATAATCACGGCTGTTAAACAGCTTCCGCAATATTCTCGAACGACCGAAGAAATACTTCCGCTTGTAGACGTATGGCTTGAAGGTCAGGAAGAGCGTTTTATCAAAAAAGTAAAAAAGATATTCGAAGGCGCTTCTGTAGACAAGCGCTATTCTATCATGGAACCTTCGGAAGTTTTTAACGCTACTTCATTTGAAGAAAAAAATGATATTTATAGCCGCGAAATGATTGTTCTAGGACATCAAGTTCTCGAAAAAGCATTAGAAAAAACAGGCTGGGATCCGCAGAGTTTAGACTATATTATTACGGTAAGCTGTACCGGAATTATGATTCCTTCGCTTGACGCTTATCTGATTAATAAAATGAAATTAAGACAAGATATTGTTCGTCTTCCTGTAACCGAAATGGGCTGCGCAGCAGGAATTTCTGGAATTATTTACGCTAAGAATTTTCTAAAATCAAATCCTGGAAAACGTGCTGCGGTAATAGCAGTAGAATCGCCAACTGCCACTTTTCAGCTCGATGATTTCTCCATGCCAAATATTGTAAGCGCTGCAATTTTTGGAGATGGAGCGGCTTGCTGTTTATTGTCTTCAAAAGAAGAAGATGCTGGTCCTGAAATTCTCGACGAACAGATGTATCATTTTTATGATGCCGAACATATGATGGGTTTCAAGTTAACCAACGGCGGACTGCAAATGGTTCTCGATATTGAAGTTCCAGATACCATTGCTTCTCATTTTGGCGATATTATTCATCCTTTTTTAAAGCAGAATGATCTTGAAATTAAAGATATTGACCACATGATTTTTCATCCCGGAGGAAAAAAAATCGTAACAACGGTTGAATCGCTTTTTGCTGGATTGGAAAAAAATATTGACGATACTAAAGAAATTCTCAAACAATACGGCAATATGTCGAGCGCTACGGTTTTGTATGTTTTAGAAAACATTATGAATCGAAATCCGAAAAAAGGAGAAAAAGGTTTAATGCTGAGTTTTGGCCCAGGATTTTCGGCACAAAGAGTTTTATTGCAATGGTAATTTAAAAGCTTATGGAATTAAATGATATTATAAAACAGCTACCGTACAGCGAACCTTTTTTGTTTGTAGATGAATTGCTTCACGCAGATGAAAATGGCGTAACTGGAACGTATACCTTCAAAGAAAATCTTGATTTTTACAAAGGCCATTTCAAAGACAATCCGGTTACTCCAGGCGTTATTCTAACTGAAACAATGGCTCAGATTGGAATGGTTTGCTTGGGAATATTTTTGTTGGGAAATGAATTGGGAGAAAATACTGTGATTGCCTTCACTTCTGCCGATATGGAATTTTTAAAACCCGTGTATCCAAATGAAAAAGTAACGGTAACTTCAGAGAAATTGTTCTTTCGCTTTGGAAAATTAAAATGCAATGCGGTCATGAAAAATGAAGCTGGACAAGAAGTTTGCAGAGGCGTTCTGGCAGGAATGATAACAAAAAGATTATGAAAAAACGAGTCGTTATAACAGGTATTGGAGTTGCAGCGCCAAATGGGGTTGGAATTCCTGCGTTTACTCATGCGCTGCAAAATGGCATTTCGGGTATTCGTCATGATTCTCAGCTGGAAGAATTGCAATTTTCTTGTCAGATTGTAGGTCAGCCGCAAATATCTGAAGAGTTGAAAGCGCAGTATTTTACAGAACTCGAACTTCGCGGGTTTAACAGCACAGGAATTTTATACGGCGTTATTGCGGGTATGGAAGCTTGGAACAACGCAGGATTGCCTATTAACGAAAATCCAGATTGGAATAGCGGTGCCATCTTTGGAGCTGGAACTTCTGGAATTGATAAATTTCGTGAAAGCATTTATAAAATTGATGAACTGCAAGTCAGAAGATTAGGAAGTACAGTTGTTGCACAAACGATGAACAGCGGTGTAAGCGCTTATCTTGGAGGTAAAATCGGATTGGGAAATCAGGTAACGACCAATTCATCGGCTTGCACAACAGGAACTGAATCCATATTAATGGCTTACGACCGCATACAATCTGGACAAGCAAAACGAATATTAGCGGGAAGCACTTCTGACAGCGGTCCCTATATTTGGGGTGGATTTGACGCGCTTCGTGTCTGTTCTTCTAAATATAATAACAATCCCGAAGAAGGTTCAAGACCAATGAGTGCTTCCGCTGCCGGATTTGTTCCTGGAAGCGGTGCAGGAGCTTTTGTAATTGAAGATTTGGAAAGCGCTTTAGAACGCAACGCTACTATTTATGCCGAAATATTGGGTGGAAATGTCAATTCGGGCGGACAGCGCGACGGCGGAAGCATGACTGCTCCAAACAGTATAGCTGTGCAAAGATGTATTAAAACTGCTATTGCAAATGCCGGAATCCATCCCAATGAAATTGATGCCATAAACGGGCATTTAACAGCAACAACAAAAGACAGTCTGGAGATTGAAAACTGGACTAAAGCCTTGGAACGAAACGGTTTTGATTTTCCGCATATTAATTCGCTGAAAAGCTTAACTGGACATTGTTTGAGTGCTTCTGGAAGTATTGAAAGTGTTGCAACAGTTTTACAGCTTCATGAAGGTTTTTTATTTGGAAATAAAAACTGCTCTGATCTTCATCCCGAAATTGCTGCATTGATTGATCCTTCAAAGGCACTTATAGAAACTATTAAAAATAACCCAAAAATAATTGCAAAAGCCAGTTTTGGTTTTGGCGATGTAAACGCATGCGTAATATTTAAAAAATATGAAAATTAAAATGGATAGACAAGAACTTACCGCAAGATTAAAAGTAATTATAAAGCCTTTTGCTACCAATACAGAAGCGTACAACAATTTAACTGAAGAAACAGACTTCATTAAAGATCTCAATATAAATTCGGCTAATTTGGTGGATATCGTGCTTGATATTGAAGAAGAATTCGACATCGTAATTGACAATGCCGATATGGAACGAATGCTGGATGTTAAAACTGCTTTGGAAATCATCGAAACCAAACTTGCTGCAAAATGATTGGCAATGACATTATAGATCTCGCTCTATCCCGTAAAGAAAGCAATTGGCAACGGAAAGGTTTCCTAGAAAAGCTTTTCACGGCCGAGGAGCAACAGCTTATAAAAAAGTATGATGAACCAGAAATCATGGTTTGGCTTTTATGGAGCATGAAAGAAGCTGCGTATAAAATCTATAATCGTCAGACCAAAATTCGTGAGTTTAGTCCCAAAAAGCTTGTTTGTTTTATAGAAGCATTAGACATAAATAATTCATGCGGGAAAGTAGTTTGCGATAAAAATATTTATCACACCAAAACTATTTTGTCTCTAGAAAGTATTCATACGGTTGCTGTTGCCAATTTTAAAGATCTAAAAAATGTTATTGAAGTTGAAAATAAAGAAATTGTAAAAGACGAAAACGGTATTCCGTATTTGAAAATTTCTTCCAATGCGCTTCAAGATATTTCAATTAGTCATCATGGGCGTTTTGAAAAGAGGATTATGATACAAAATTAATTTATCAAACACCTAGTGGTTTCATTCCAAACAAATCAGGTTTAGTCGCTCAGAATATTTTTTATATTTGATTCTTTATATGTTCAATTCATATTCACCAGAAAGCAAAAATCTATGAAAATACTTTTTACAAAAACGGTATTGCTTTTACTTTTCTTAACCTTATTTTCTTGTGAAAATAAAAAACCAAAACCAGTCGCAAAACCGGCCTATAAAGCGGGTGTGATTTTATCCTTTGATGATGCTTATGTCGACGAATGGTCGGAAGCCGATCAAGTTTTACGAAAATATTCTTGGAAAGCAACTTTTAACGTTTGCAGAATTGATTCGATTGGAGCTCCTGAAATTAAAAAACTGCTCGAAATGCAAAAATACGGTCATGAGATTGCCGGACATGGTTATCATCATTACAATGCCGTTAAGTTCACTCAAAAATATAGCGTCAAAGAATATCTAAAACAGGAAATCGATCCGATGATTATTTCTATGAAAAAAAAGTCTTTCAACGTTACTTCCTTTGCTTATCCATATGGCGAAAGATCAGATTCGCTGGACAAAGCACTATCTCCTCTTTTCAAAATTATTAGAGGAAGAGCATTTGGAGGCGAAATTCCAGAAAAGCAAGACAGTTATTTTAATAATTCAAAAATTGTATTTGCCTTTGATATCGATAACAGCCACATTCATTTTAGTATTCCGTATGTATTAGAATTATTAGATTATGCCAAAAAGAACAATAAAATTCTACTTTTATGCGGTCATAAACCGGTAAAAGAAATCACAGAAAATTATCAGGTGAAAATCGAAACTTTAGAATTTATCTGCAAATACATGAAACTGAATGATCTTAAATTCTATAAACTTTCAGATTTAGACAATTTGCTTCCTCCACAACTTTAGTCCAAAAAATAGAAATTATAACCAATGAAGATTTATCTTATTTCAATGATGGCTGCCGTAACGGTTTCTCAGGACCAAGTAAAAAATCCTGTAATTAAAGCTTCTTCTAAAATCTGTTATATAAAAGAAGATAATGAAGAAAAAACGAAATGGTATTTAGATTCAAAAGCAAAACCAGATTTATACGTAACCAATAAAACTCCGAAAGAGAAAACGGTTACTTTTTATACCAATGAAGATTCCATCTTCATAAAACTAAAGCCTGGAAAAAAGTTTGATTTTGCCGTTATTTTAAATAATACCGACAACTGTTATACACGTATTGAATGTCCGTCTTTACAAAACTTTTCAAAACTCAAACCTGAAATACACGATACAATTCCTTTTGTTCTTTCAGAGTTTAACAACATTATTTTCAAGGTTAAATTAAACGACAAAGAAACACTCGATTTAAAATTTGATTCGGGAACTAGTGATTTTCTTTTAACGAATGATATGATCAGTCAGCTAAAATTAAGCAGTTTAAAAGGACATAGTTTCCAACTTGGAAATCAAATCTGGAAAGATCAGGAAATTTATCCTGTAGAGCTTTCTGGACAAGGAACTGTGGGCCGTTTTGGTTGGAATATATTTGATGGAAAAATAGTAGAAATCGATTATGATAAAAAGCTTTTTATAATTCATTCTAAGTTGTCCAAACGAAACAAAGAGTACACAAAATTGGATATGGAATTTACGCATACTTTGTTTTGCGTTCAAGGAAAACTTCAAATAAAAAATACAGCTTATAAAGGCCGTTTTCTTTTTGATAATGGCTATCAGCGTACCGTAATGCTTGATCAAGAAATGGTACAAGAACAGCAATATCCAACAGAAAGTTTACCTGTTCTTAAAAAAGTAATTTTAAAAAATGGTCAAGGCGAAGAAGTTCCAGTTGTGACCGTGAAAAACGAAAAACTTTACTTAGGCAATTTATGTCTAAATGATGTTCCCGTACAATTACTAACAGCAAACAATCCGGCACGATTTAAAACCCATATTCTTGGTAGCGAAGTTTTAAAAAGATTTAATACCATTTTGGATTTTCAGGAAAATAAAGTTTACTTGAAACCAAATTCGCTATGGAATGAATCTTATACTGAAAGTTCATAAAGAATCATAATTATTGTAAAACTCAAAGAATCTAATTTAAACAAATCCATTAAATTAGATTCTTTTTTTATTTCATAATTAAATACTTAGAAGTTTTAAATAATTAAAAACTATACTTGAAAAACATACAGCCTTTTCAGTTTAAAACATAGTATTATCCCGATTTGGATCAAAACTTCCTTTATCTGGATATTTAATGCTATCCTTTAATTCTTCTACTCGTTTTGGATCAAACTTAGGCAATTGCAGTTCGTTATTTTCTTTCCACTTTTTAACGGTTTCGGAGATTTCTTCTGCTTCCCCTCCCTCGCGTAACAAAATAAAATATTTAGAAAAATTTTTAAAAGGAAAATAATTTACTGAATATGCAAAATGAATAAAGACCTGAATAATCAGGGCTTTTTTTCTGTCTGAAAAATTGTATTTTTGTTAAGTCAGACAAAAAGGTGATTTGGTATTTTACAGCACCAAAATGTAGGATACATTTTCTATTTTTTTATTCTTAATTATTATCTTTGAGCTATGAGTACATTACTAAAATCAAATCATATCGGGCGAAAAATAAGCCGTATTCGTGAACTAAAAGACATGAAACAAGAAGCCCTTGCACAAGCTTTGGGAACAAATCAACAGGCAATCTCAGCTATGGAGAATAGTGAAAATGTTGATGAAGAAAAATTAATCCAAGTTGCAAAAGCCTTAGGCGTAAGTGTGGAAGCAATCAAGAATTTTTCAGAAGAAGCGATATTCAATATTATTGGAAATACAATCAATAATAATGATAATGCATCTATGAATTCAAATATTCAGTATCAGCCGACATTTAATCCTCTTGATAAAGTTGTTGAGTTATATGAAAGGTTAGTACAAGCTGAAAAAGATAAAGTGGAATATTTGGAAAAATTATTGAAAGGAAGATAGTTTACCGAATATGCAAAAAGAACAAAGCCCTGATTATTCAGGGCTTTTTTTATGATTATGATAAATATAGTTAATACGACGATCATTTGAAAGTGTTGTTTTCCTCATTATTATAATTCTTAAATTCCTTTTAAATAATATTTATTTCCCTTATTGCTTTGTTCTTTTGCAAAAACCGAATAACTGTAATTTTTTACATTTAAATTTTTCTTTTTTCTTTCTTTAAGATAAGCTTCATAATAAGTTGTACTGTTTATATACATTATTAAATTGTCCAGTTGATTATTTAGCACAATTAAATTAACTTCATCAGTTTTTATATTTTGTATTATAGCATTATAACCAATATTAAAAACATAAATTTCATTTTCGTCCTCCCAAACAACATGACGATCAATTTTATCTTTATCATCATAATTAGGTAACCCCAATTTTTTATTAAGAGAATTGAATAATTTTTCACTTTCTTGTTTTGTATAGGTATGAAATTGATATCCTTCTATTTTTTTTGTCTTTTCATTGACTAATAGATTGAGGTAGTTTTTTCCGCTGTAAGTTGCTGAAACATCTTCGTCTATTGAGTTTGATAAATCATTATTATCGTAAGTTAACATTTCAGAATCTTTATACTCATAAGCAGTAAGATTAGGGTCATAGATAAATGGCTGTTTTTTTTGATCTATTTCATTATTGATTAAAGTACTTTTACTTGTTGGTAATTTAATTTGAGCTAAATCTTTTTTCTGTGAGTTGCAACTTTGCATTAAAATGCAAATAATTGTTGATGTGATTATTTTTTTTAACATTATCAAGGTTTTACATAACTTTTTATCTTATAATCATCCCCTTCACTTTCCATGATTTTTGCATATTGATAATACGAAATTTGTTTACTTGTTTTATTTTGTTTGTCGAGATAATCTAGATAATCACCATAATATTGAAAAGGTCCTGCTGAGAATTTATGTCTTCGAATTATTAGATTGTTTTTTTTAAATGCATCAAAATATGACGTGTTTTGTGTTACTCCTCGTAATAAGTAGTAATTCTCCTTATCTTCCCATAATAAAGCATCTGGCTCAATTTCTTTTGGTTCAGATAAAAGTTTATCCACATAAACAGGTTTGCCTATGCTGTTTTTTAAAGTGTTGATTAATTGTTTTATATTTTTATTATAGAACAATATTATATGATAATAATTTAATGTATTATCTTTTTTCGAAAATTCAAAACTTATAGTATTAGTTCCAAATTCTCCCTTTTTATTTCTATATCCACTCAAATCGACTCCGTTAAAATTAAGCACATCTTCCGATTGTGAGCCATAGACATCAAAAAAATTATAATCTATCATAGAACTATTTTCTATATATTCATTAGGAATATCTCCAAAAAAAGTATCGTACTTTTCAGTAAAAGTAATTTTTGCCAAATCTTTTTTTGGCTGATCTTTGTGACAGGATATGAAAAACAATATCATTAAAAGCATACTTGTTTTTTGCATAAGATTTTAATTTTTGCTCTGAATTATCGTTTAAATAATTAGAACATCTAATAGTATATAATTTTGCGGTTTTTTATTTCTGGTAAATTGCTGTCATGATAATAAGTTGTTGTTTTAATTAGACTTCCAACATTATCATATTGATATAATTCTTTACTGGAAATTTTATTTTCATTTTGATTGTTATAACTATGTTTTTCAATTAAATATCCTTTATTGTATATATACTTTTCTCTACCTTGTTCATAAAATTTATTGTCTTCTAAAATTGATATTATAAATTCTTTTAAAAAACCATTTGAATCAAATAATGATTGAATTTTCCTATCGCCAAATTTTCTAATTTCTTCTGATTTTTTACCAGCTGAATTATATCTAAATTCTGTTTCAATTGTTCCAGAATTACTATACTCTATTTGTTTTACTAGTCTTTGCTGATTATCATACTCTTTTTTAACTTTTATCTGTTTCAATTCTTCATCTGTTAATTTAATCCATGGATCGCTACTTTTTATCTTTCCGTTTTTGTCATATTGTATTGTTTCGATAGGATTTCCATTTCTGTCAAAAGTTGTTGTTGAAAAATAATAAAAATTTTCAGTAACTATTTTTTCTTGAATTTCTTTTACATTGCCTTTAATTTTAAATATTTCCTGAATGTTTTTTATATCATCAGGTTTCATTTCTTTCGAAGTGCAACTATGTAGTAAAATGAATAGAACGTGTAATTTGATAACATTTTTCATTAAATAATTAATTCTGAATTATTATCTATAAACTCACTGTAAAAAGATAGCTTAGGAATATCTTTAAAATTATTGACATTTAATTTTATTATTTTTCCAGAGCTATTCCACTGTACTTCTTGCCCAAAATCATTTTTAAAATTGATTTTAAATTTTCCTAATGATTTTGAAATTAAGCCTATATTCTCCTCATAAAAATCGTTCCCTTCAATTTGTAAAGTGTACCCAATAACTTTTCCGTTTTTATAAAAAATAAATGCTTCTTTCCCTTCATAGTTTTCTATTATCAAATCATCTTTTGCAAAGTGGTAATAGCCAAAATTCTTATTTCCTTCTTTATTTAAAAATTCAAATGTATCTAACAAGGAATTTGATTGTCCCAAAATAGTATTCAGGTTTACTTTTTTATTAGAGCAACTTACTAATGAAGGGATAAAGTATAAACCTAATCCTCCTAATCCTGTATTTATTATAAATTTTCGTCTATTCATAAAACTATATTAGATTATACTAAATCCTTTTTCTAAAGTTCTAACATGAAGCTTAACCTCTAACTCGATATTTCTTTCTCCTTCTGCAATATTTCGTTTAAACTGAAGTGCTGACCCCCCCATCAATTCGAAGCAATGAAACTAATTTACCATAACCAAAAATTTCTAATTTCAATTCGTCCGGATTCAAAGGAAGTACTTCTAAGTTTTTATTAAATAAATTTATAATACTATCTCGTATTTCTTGTTTTCTAATCGAATTGAAATAAAATGCTTTAGTTTGTAACTCTTCTTTTTCTCTTGATAGCTCTAGAAATTTAGATGCGTTATGTTCTTTTAAAATAGCATGAAGTTGAGTATAATATTCTATAACTTTTTGTTTCAAAACAGTTTCATCTAGTTTTGTTAAGTCGATAGAATTTTGCCATCCATCTAAGACAAAAGGTAATTCAATCTCAATTTCTGTTTTAATTTCAAAATAAGGGAGACCTTTTAATGGACTCGTAACTTTGTTGTTTCTATCAAATGAAGCTTCAGGTGTACTTAATTGAGGGAAAAAGCTTTGTTTTGTTTCTTTCCAGTTATCAATATCGGATACATTAAAACTGATTTCCATTCCATCATTTTCTGTTAAAGTTTTTTGCCCAAACCTAGGGAATATTTTTCCAACAACGTTGTATTTTCCGCTTTGCAAAACCACATGATTTATAGGAACAGAGCCATCTAATATTCCGTCTTTAGTGTCTTTACCAAGAAAGCTAAATACAGGAACGTCATTAATTAAAACTATTCCTGAACAATTTAGGTTAGGATATAATTCGTAGAAAGGATTATTTATCGTACTTCCTATTGACATTTTTTTACTTTAAATATTCATAAAAAGGAATGTTATCTTTTTGTTCTGGTAAAGGCGGAGGATAGAGTACTCGATCTTTACATGCTTTCTTAGTCATTGGTCTGTAGTTAACACTAAAATTTTCGCTATCCATAATAATATTTACAATGTATAAGACTTTATCTTTATCCCATATAATATCTCTGGGATAAGTGAAATCCTCCTCTACAATTCCTTCTGGTTTATAAAGTTTTGTTTCTTTTGGAAAAAACTTTTGTAATTTTAAATAAATCTCTCGATCAGATTTATTATTTATGGTCGCAGTATCAAAATTGATTTTTGAAGGATTTCCAAGTTTTTTTAATATTTTTCCTAAAAACAAAAACGCATTTTCTTTTGCAAAACGAGCATTGACTTCGGCAATTTCTCCTTTGTAGATGACAATCTTCACATCCCATGTTGAATCAATAGGAATTCCTGAATAGTTGAATTGATTTTTTATTTTATTAATTTCATGGTAGTTGGTTATTATTTCTCCATTATCTATTGTTACAAGTGTATTTTTTCCATCTGTAGTTTTCCATTCATAATGGCCTTTAAGAGTATTGTGTTCAAGATTTTTATTGCTTTCTAAATCATATTGATCAGCTTTGTTTCCTAATTCAACTGTTGATAAATCCAGTGTGTTATTACAGCTATATAATATAATAAGTGCTAAAAAAAGAATTGTTTTTTTCATAATGTGATTTTAAATAATGCTTAATCCTTTTTCAGCATTTCGGACGTGTAATTTAATTTCTAATTCTATGTTGCTCTGTTCTTTAGGATTTGGACTTTTAAATTGAAGAGGTTGAGAGCCGTCTAGTTTCATTAATCTCACTAGTTTTCCATATCCTAAAAACTCTAATTTTAGTTCGTTTTCATTCAAAGGCTCCAATTCAAGGTTTTGATTAAATAATGCTGTAAGCCCTTCTTTAAAACTTTGTCTTCTTTCTTCATTAAAGTAAAAAGCTTGTTCCTGTAATTTCTGTTTTTCTCTTGATAATTCTAAAAACTTACCAGCATTATGCTCTTTAAGCACAGCATGAATTTGTCTGTAGTATTCCAGAACTTTTTCTTTTAAAACATTTTTGTCCAATTTAGATAAATCGACAGAATTTTGCCATCCATCTAAAACAAAAGGTAATTCAACTTCTATTTCTGTAGCTATTTCAAAGTAAGGATAATTAATGTTTTCACTTAAGCCACTCCATGGAGATTCTATTTTAGGATGGAATTTGTATATAGAGGATTTCCATATTTTTGGATCTGCATCAGCGCAATAAAAATCTATAAGCATTGCCTCTTCTTCTGTCAATGTTTTTTGCCCTTTTCTTGGAAACATTTTGCCAACGACTCTGCATTGGCCACTTTGTAATAGAACATGATTTATATCTAATGCACCAAGATAACCTCCATCTTCTGTTTGATTTCCATACCAGTCTATAACTGGAATGTCGTTTACCAAAATTGTACCTGAACAATATATATGAGGGGCAATGGTATATAAGGGTCTTTCTAATTTATTCATTATCTCTTAGTTTATATATTTTTTATCTAATTTTTTGGTTTCGTCAGAAATTATTTTTTCTTCAACTTTGAAACTACTTTTCCACCATGCTACTTCTCCTTCAATTTCAGCAATGAACATGATACCTGAAAATTTTACTACCGGTTCTATGAAAACTCCCTTTTCATCACTATCTATAACAACGTCTCCTCCAAAGTATCCATCTAATTTAGCTTCTGCTTTGAATTTGGCAATTGGTTTTGATTTTTTCCCTTTTATTTTTCCAATTTCAAGTTTCATTTCAAATTTAATTGTTACACCAAATTTGCCTCCAATAACTAACTTTCCAGGACTTCCAATTCCATAAAGGGCACTAATTTTTAAATCTTCAACCATTACAGATAATTCTCCATAAAAAGTTGCTGTAAGAGTGACTTTGCCTCCAAGTTCTTCTATTCGATCTCTAAAACGTTCTATTATTTTTGCGGCTGCAGGATTTCCTGTTCCAACATTTGACGCAAGTGCAATTGCCGAACCTATAATATCAATGATAACTTCTGCACCGATTAAAGGACTGAAACCAAAACCAACTTCCCCTTTTACATCAACAATTGTTGAGTTTTCAGGTCTTTCGAGATACCATTTGGCTACGATAGCAAATTTTGGGTATCTTACATCGAAGGCTACGGGTATTCCAGTTCCTTTAGCTGCGCTTTGTGCAAAATTGACGGCGTTTTGCAACAGATCTGTTGATTTCGCAATAACTTTTGCAATATCTTCTACTTTTTTTTCAAATAATTGAGTGTAGCTTCTTTTATGACGACTATCATCCCATTCGGCAGATAAGCCAACTCCAATTTCAATTGGAATCTCGCCCTGCTTATTCATTAGCCATCTTTTATAGCCTGCCTCTCTTGCTTTTTCTTGATGTTTTGCAAAAATATTACCAGCGGGCATATTTGCGGCTTTATAATTTGAAACATTTACTAAAAACTCTAAAGCTAATTCCCATTTAATATCAGGATAGGCCATAATCTTAACCGTAGAATTTGTATCATTAGAAAAATAACGGCAAGAGTGTACATCAATATTATATTCATTGGCAAAAACTTTCGGCCAAATATATTTTAAAGGAAAAAGATTGAATTGGCTTAAATTGGACTTTATAGGAAAGTCTAATTTATTGGTAACCTGATCGATTGCTTTGTTGTATTCAGGAGAGCTAACTTTAATGTTCTTTGTGTGTTTTCCTTTTTCTCTAAAACAGGCTTTGTTTTGATATTCGGTAATATCAATGGTAATGTTTTTGTCTTGGCTTGGCGCAATAGTTTCATAAACTATCGTTTGGGCATCATGTCCATAATAATCAAACGAAATATCTACACGTCGGTTTTCTTTGTATTCTTTTTCGTCTCTATATTTTAAATTGTCACGGCCTTGTTTATCGTCTGTTGGGTTTACTTCGCCGTGACCAATAGAGGTGATGCGTTTAGCATCTAAACCGCCATCGACAAATAATTTTTTAACAGCATCGCTTCGTTGCTGTGATAATTTTTGGTTATAATTTTCTTTTCCTATTACACAGGCGTGCCCATCGATTTTTATGCTTGAAAATTGGTGTTCCAGTAAAAATTGTAGTGTGTTGTTAAGTACTGTTTTTGCTTCTGCTGTAATGTCATATTTATCGAATTCAAAGAGAATTGACTTTTTGATGGGTTCTTTTTAGGAACTTTATTTATTAGGTTTTTACCATTGTCGAAGACTAAGGCTTTGACTTTTGTCGTTTTTCCATCTTCTTTTTTGTCTTCAATAATAGTAATGGTTTCAAACTTGCAAGGTTCAAATCGTGTGGCATTTTTATCTGGTTCTCCAGTTTTTAAAGGAGATAAGTTTGTTGGTGGTTTTGCAGTTTGCGAAACAATTTTTTTATTGATTTTTAAAAAACTGGCATGTTTGGTCTCGTTTTGACCATTTGGAATATAATGCTTGATAGCTGGATCAAATATTTTTACATAAAATTCCTCTGTTTCTTTTATACCTTTTATAAGCGGAAACCAAGAAAAAGTATTTTTAATTTCGAGATTTATTTCGCCATCAATTACATCGACACTTGTATATCTGAATAAAGCTGTTTTGCCATCGCCAGAATTTCTAAAAACGTCAACACTTAAATTTAAATTACCATTGAGCCCTTCAGTTTTTAGATTTAAATAAACCGTTTCGCCATAGCTAAATACGTGTTCTTTTCGAACATCTTTTCCATCGTTTGTAGTGCACCATTTGCTGCTTACTATTTTTGCTGGGCAAGAGCCGCTAATCAATAAACCAGTTTGGTTAATCACATCTCTTTTACCAGAAAGACTAGCTTCAAGATAATATTCAAACGGACCGCATAAAGCTTTTGGAAGCTTTATGCCATATCGATTATTGGAAGGTAAAGTTTTTTGCAAAACAATAGTTTTTACTTTACGATCCTGAAAAATCCAAGTTATACTCTTTTTTTTATCTGTTTCAGGAGTTCCATCGTACCATTGATCAACTTCAAAAAACACATGCTGATCTGGCGCAATAACTACTTTTTTATTCGGAATTGATAAATCTTTTTTTACAATTCCCTGCCCTGTCCATTTTATTTTTTTAACACCTTTTGCCATTATAAAAAATATTTTTTAATCAATTATGCATCGCTTATTCCCTCATGCTTCGCTTCCTTTGTGTACATATCTCTCACATCCACCATTGGGTTTATCAGATTGTGCACCATCGGTTCGGTATTTTTAAAATTCTGTTCGCCAGGTTCTGCGGTTTGTCCGTGATCTGTAATTTCGATACAATCGGGCGCTCCCATCGGGCATGTTGCTTTGCTGTCTTCCAATAATATTTTGCCTTCATTGCTAAGGGTCACTTTTTCATAAAAACCACTCCATTTGGTGATTGTGGCTTGGCAGACCATAAAACTGTTTCCTACAGGTTGTTTTTTGCATTTGCCAAAGGTATTTTTTTCTAAAGTCTGACCAATTTCTTTCGAGGTAGCCAAAAGCTTTTCTGAACCTTCTTTATCATTTCCAAAATGTTTATTTTGCGATTTGACTTTAATTTTATCTGTTTTAGAAGGATCTTCGCTAAACTTGCATTTGCAAGTGGCGCCTTGTACTACAAAATGTTTTTCGCTCATAATTTTATTTTTAAAATTGCCACCACTTCTTTTTAGGTTCGACTTCTTCAACAAATAATTGTGGTTCGGGTTCTGCGCTCATTTCTTTTTGATCGTCTTTGTTGGATATGGTGACCGAAAACTTTTGAGGTATTTCTAATGCTAGATCACAGCTTATAAAAACGACTTCAGGCATATGCTTTTGTGGATTTAGAAAATATTTTGCTCTGTAATTTCCTGTAGCTTTTTCTTCGGAATATTCTTTTACGGGCAGACCTAATTCTTTTTCAAGATCAGTCTTAGTACGCTGATCATTTAATTGTCCGTTAATGTCAATCACTAAAAAATTATCTATGTCTAAGTATTCATCTACTTTTTGCTCAACCTTAAAATTAAGATTGTCACTTTTAGCCATGAATGGAAATTCTTGCTCTTTTTGAATGCTCAAAGAGGCAGGATATTCAATATGAACTTCGTTGAAAAAGGCATTAAGAAACCAGTCTTTTGAAAGTGAAATATACAAGGAATCGCTGTCTTCTAAATTTCGGTCATAAATAGAGATATATTTTTCGACCAGCTCGCCTTTGTAATATTTTTTGATCTGTTTTTTGGCTTCAATCCAACGTTCTTCAATTTGATTAAAGTTATTAATGTAAACCCATTTTCCATATTGATCAACGACCACTAATAGTGGATATAAAGCCGCAGAAGCTTTTTCTGCAATTTCATCGGCCATTGTTGAAGTTTGTGTGTCATTTATATAAAGATGTCCAATTCGGTCTACTTCAAAAAAAGAATAGCCATCTTCATTTCTAGCTCTCCATCTTACATTGAATTCTTGTTTTATATGATATACATTTGGTCCCTTTTCAATAGAGTAAAGAACGGAGTATGAATTGTTGATGTGCGAATTGTCAAGAGAAAGTTTAAAGGAACCTGAAGTATTGATTTTTGTTCGGTTTTGTTCTTTTTCTTCATCACTAAATGCAACCTTTTGAGGTTCCAGAATAAGATATTCTAGATGATGAGGAAAATCTGCTTCGATTAAGTCTTTTGTAGATGGAACATATCGGTTATGATAACTTCTGAGAAGATAAGGTTCAACGCCCAAATCTTGAGCGACACTAAGTAGAGTATCTCCTTTTTTAATCTTGTAGGTTAAATAATCTTCATATGAAGATTCTGGAATATAAAGCATTAGGCAGGTAAAATAGTTGGATTCAAATATATGTTTTTTCCTGCAAAATAAATATACTAACAAGAAAAAGTATGAAAATTCTTAATTCCTTGGCATAGAATCCATTATAGGAAAAAACCGATTTATTTTTTAATTTTAATATATTTTGAAGACAGAAAAAAGGCAAAGAATAGTCTTTTCAATATCAATTTTAGACAAAAAAAGCTATCAAAATTGACAGCTCTTTCAGTTTAAAACATAGTATTATCCCGATTAGGATCAAAACTTCCTTTATCTGGATATTTAATGCTATCCTTTAATTCTTCTACTCGTTTTGGATCAAACTTAGGCAATTGCAGTTCGTTATTTTCTTTCCACTTTTTAACGGTTTCGGAAATTTCATCTGCCTTTTCTTTAGAAAAAGGAGTATCACGCGCCATGTATAATGTTTGTGACGGATAAGCTAGAGAAGTACCGCTTTTTTCTATAATATCCATCATTCGCAATAAAAGATCTTCTTGAACTTCTTGAGATGTCTCTACATTTATAGCTTCAATATAAGCCGTAATTTCAACTTTTAAAGCATCGGCTGTAATTCCAGTAAAACGAACTATTGGCGGCGTATTTAAAACCGCTGGATGTGCGTAAAGCAAAGATCTTAATTCAACCAGCAGATAGCGCATCTGGTCTGGAGTAGTTTCCATCCTAAAGCCAAAAATCGGATTAAATATAAAACGATCGCGATGTGCATAATTTTCTATTTTACTAGCCGATAGCTGCCCATTTGGGATTGTTACAATAGTACGAGCTGCAGTACGAAGTGTAGTAGAACGCATTCCGATTGCTTCTACAGTTCCTTTTATATCGTCAACTCGGCAATAATCACCAACTCGCAATGGCTGATCTGCAATAAGGCTAACACTACCTACAAAATTCTCTATTGTTTTTTGTGCTCCTAGGGCCAATGCAATCCCCCCAATACCCAGTGCCGCAAGTCCAGCTGTAACATCAACTCCAATAATTCCTAAGATTGCAATAATTCCAATGACCACAATTGCAGCTTTCATGGTACGGCTTAAAAACAATACCGCAGATACCGCAGAAGCTCTACCACTACTGTTCATTCTGCTTCTGGTATACATACTCACGAAGTCGGTCATTCTCCAAAGCAGAATTAGAAAAGCTAAAATCCCGATTGTGATTATGATAATGCTAAACCGCTGGCGAACTATTATCGAAATTCCCATTCGTTGTGTTGACGCGATGAATAAAATCACCGTAAGATACATTTGAACTGGAAGCGTAAAGGCATCTATAATCGCAGTTCCTTTTTCACTATCTGCTTTTTTCCATATCTTTTGAATCAGAAAAATGAGTACGAAAATAAGAAGTCTCGACAATAAATAAGTAACCACTGCCATCACCACCACTACTGCCCAGTGACCAATTGGAACATTTCCTAATTTTCTATCTTTCAAAAATTTGGGTAAAACCCTATCTAAAAAAGTTTTTTCGCCACTAACATCTGCAGCAAGAATTGCTTCTATGGTCTCAGCAGAAAAAAGCCATAAGGCAGGCTGGCTATCATCTGCCTGATTTTCTAAGTAAAGCGGTATATTTATTTTATCTGTAGATATGTTTCCAACCAAATCTATGCCCGTTGTCAAATTATCGTCTAGACGTCCTAATTCTTTATTGCTTAGAATTGATGATGGCGAGAAATTACCTCCCTGATCCAGCAGCTGCTGAAAAGTTTTTGCTATTCGTATTCTTTCGGCTGTTTTACGATAAGAACGTTTACTTAACACAAGATACTGGCTCGCACGCAGATAATTCTGATCGCCGATTGCTTTTATGAATCCGTTGACAGTTCCTTGAGGGGTTCTTCTTCCTAAAGAATCGTCAGGAGTTTTTGCAGGTTCTTCAGTCGTAGTTTTTGCTCCGCCTAAAAGCTGTGCTTCTAGTTTACAAGGAGTTATTGTTAAGACTGAAATCAACAGTAAAAAATGAAATAAACGTTTAGTACCTAAAATCATATTTTTGTGCTTTAGTAACTTAGACTATTAAAAATAAGAAATATAGCAGAAAAATAACTTGTTTATGTTGCTTTTTTTAAATTTCCACACAAAAACCTTCACTAGATTTCATAAGGGCTATTCTAGAACTCTTTATAAATTCAATTAATCCAAATCTTTTTAATTTTTCAGTCAATTGCTCCATTTCTTTATCTGTTCCCACAGTTTGAAGTATAACATACTCTCTTTCAATCTCAGAAACTTTGAGATCGTTTTCACGAAGCAAACTTTCCATATTCGCGTTAGTAAGAAATACTTCTGTTGCCATTTTAAACAATACCATCTGTTTAGAAACAATTTCATCATTTGAAGAATAATAACATTTAAAAACTTCTATAATCTTCTCTATCTGTGCTGCTAAATTTATTACTGTATCTAAACTTTCATTTACTACAATGGTGTGTCTGTACATATTCTCTATTTCGCAAATAGATATATTAAGACTCAAAATCTGTATTTGTTTCCTTAAAAACATGCTAGATAATTTAGGGATTAATCGTATCTGATCTTCGGAGTAGATGGTTAGAGTAAATTCATTTTTCATTTTTAAATTTTTATTTGTACTTCTTTTTTGAATGGGTTACTGAGAAATAAAAAAGCCTTTCTCATTTGACTGAGAAAGGCTTTTATGAATAGACAATAGAATCCTAACTCGTCATGGAATACGAATAATGATAATTGAAATAATAATGCTATTCTGAATTGAATTTTTCATAATTGCTGTAAACAAAAAAACCTCCCGTTGCGGGGAGGTTTTCTAAATTGTATCTTTTACTTATTTATATAACATCCCTGCACCACTATCTAATGATAATCGCGATAATTGCAGTAATGTTAATTGTGTTTTTCATTTGTTTGATTTGATGAGCAAATATATCGATATTTTTTAATCTGCAAACATTATTACCACAAACAAAAAATCCGTCTCTATTGTGACGGATTTTTTGTTTTGAATTTTAAGGTATTAAAACGGCTCTACCTTTTATTTTCCCTTGTCGCATTCTTTCGTATACCTCGTTGGCATCGTCTAGTTTATGCTTTTCAATTTCTATATGAATTTTCTTTTGCCTTGCCAAACCTACAACTTCCATCAGTTCTGTTCTTGATCCCCAATACGGATTGGTCATACTCACCCCAAAAGGCAATCCGTTCATGCTGTACTGATAATGTCCGCCTCCAAGTCCGACAATGGTAAGATCTCCATCAAGGCTCACTATTTTTGTTCCTAGATCTATTGTAGAAGTTGCTCCAACAAAATCAAGTACTACTTTTGCTTTCTTGATTCCTGTAATTTTCTGAATCTGTTCTGCGGCATCAGCATCTTTAGAATTAATTGTAAAAGCTGCACCCAATTCTTTTGCGAAAGCCAATTTATCTTCGGTAACATCGCAAGCAATAATTTCGGCTCCGCTTATTTCTCTTAATATCTGTAACGCAACGTGGCCTAATCCTCCAACTCCAATTACTACAACATATTCATCGGCCATTAATTTAGGAAGTGAACGTTTTATAGCAGAATAAGGCGTAAGTGCCGCATCTGTCAGTGGAGCAGCAATAACAGGATCTAAGTCAAATATAGGCACCAAAAGTCTAGAAGATGGCACTAGCATATATTCGGACATTCCGCCGTCTAATCCTAATCCGCCGCCATACGCTTGCTCAGATTGATGATCACAATAATTTTCTTTCGACTGCTGACAAGGTTTGCAATGACCGCAACCCCACGGACCATAAACTAAAACGGCATCGCCTTTTTTATAGCCTTCAACATTTTCGCCAATTTCTTCGATCCATCCAGCATTTTCGTGTCCTAGAGTAAAAACTGTTCCCACAACAGTTCCCTCGTCTATAATATGCAGGTCTGAGTGACAAACACCAGCACCGCCAATTTTTAATAAAACTTCATCACCTTTAGGAACCGGTTTTTCAAGATCATTAACAACACGGACATCTTTGTGTCCAAAAAAACGTACTGCTTTCATAAAATAAACTTTTGATTACTATTTTACTAATTTACGACTTGTATTTGCTATCTACTTTATTAAACGAGTTAAGTTTATCCTAATTTATTACTAATAATGAGGTTTTAAGAGAAAGTGTCCCTGTTTCGGAACAAGGGAAGAATGATTAAATTTTAGATTAATGGCATAAAAAAAGAGAGCCAACGCTCTCTTTTTCATTTATATTTTAATGTCTTTTATTTAGTAATAAACAGACAATAAGATTTTAGAATTTGTACTTTCTATATATTTTGAAAGTCTAGTTAAGAATTCTTGACTAACCATTGGGCAGCCGTGGCTATTGATGATATAGTATTCTTTTTCATCAGATGGAACTTCTTTGTAAGAATGCAATACAATAGCACGTTTCATTGCATTATTATTGGTTTCATCTAATCCAGCAAGTCTGAAAGCTTTACCAAATATACCTTTATATGGTTTTTCTACTGAATATCTTCCTAATGAAGTGCAGTTAGATTCTGGAGAATTACTAAATTGTAAAATATCTCCTTTTATTCCAGTTTCAGAACCTTTTCCATGGGCTACTAAGCCTTGATCCAAAATTTGATTGTTTTCTAGATCGTAAACAAAGAAACGATTTCTTCCTGATTTGATTTTCATATCAACAAGGAAAGCGATTTTATTGCTATACTTGCGATTTGACGCTGTAAAAGACTTAATCTCATTTACATGCTCATTGAGCCTTGCAAATTCGACTTCGTTTAAAATTTCATCTTCGTCCCACATACTTAATGAGGTAAACGAGCTTAAGGAAAATAGCAGTGCCAATAAAAATACTCTCATATCCGGCAAATGTTAAGTTAATAGTTATGACTTGGGGTCAATTGTTAATTTTCAGTTGCAAAATTATACACAAATCTTATACAATTCCCATATCATAAGTTAAAGATATTATAAATATCTGAAAACAACAACATTATATGTTAATTTTCGATTAAAATACCTGATTTAATGTTGAAACGCTACATCTAGTGTTAATATTATTTCTTTTCTGACTTTTATTTTTTTCTTTATTAATAATAGTCCAATAAAATAATTGCTGCCAAGTGAAAAACTCACTTGACAAAAATTATAGGAAACCTAAAAGCAATAATAAATTAAACTTATTTACCTGCTTTTAATTAAGCCATTTTCCTAAAGTATCCATAATCAATTTCTGGTCATTTTCGGCAAAATCCTTAACTCTCGTGGAGTGGCTTCCTTGTGGAAGTACCATTTTAAGAGCATTAACACCAGGATTAGGAGTTGGTGAACAAGAGAACCAAGTATCATAACCTCCGTAGATATATAAAATACGATCTCCCCTATTTTCCACATATTTGCGTACTTTTTTTATGTATTTTGGATTGTATTTAATGACCACATCTTTTGGTGCAAATCGTGCATTAGAACTACTTTTTACTTTTGTTAGCAAATCAGCAACAGGCTCAAGATCAAATCCATAATAACCTAACTCGCTTAAATGCTGATAGTAAGAAGGCAAATAGACAAAAAACATTTTATCATTATAAGTTCTCACTCCAACAATCTTATTCAAATAATCGAATAGATCTTTTGCAGAGGCATTTACTGATGGAATTTCTTCGCATTTTCCTCCCCACTGCCAAAATGAAAAAGGAAATTCCAAAACGGCATATTCTAAGGCTTCGTTCAAAGGAACTTCTGTAAATTGCATTTTTTTCTCTGTAGCATATTCTTGAAAAACGGCTAAAACTGCTTCTCTATTTTTTAAAACAGCTCTCTGAAATGCCGTTATCTTTTCTCTGCATTCTAATGTTCCAACTGTTCTAGTATGCTGTATTGTTCTTGGATCTTCGCAAGTATTAATTAAAGGAGCGACATAAGGCATGGCAACATCCACATCATTTGGATATTTAGATTTATAAATCAGAGCTGTTTCCCCTCCTTTACTTATTCCAGTTGAAATCCATTTTCCCGAATATATCTTTTTTAATTTCGCTACAATATCATGATAATCTTCAATCGCTTGATCGTTAGTTAAATATTTCCATTGAATCGGATTTGGTCTTGATTTTCCGTAAAAACGATACTCAACTGCAACTTGATTTGCTTGCAACAAACTACTTACTTCGCTTTTTACGTTTTCAGTATTATAACCATGCGTTTCTATTACAGTTGGCCTGTCAAAACCGAGATGAGAAAGATAAATATAATGCTGAAATGTGCCTTTTTCTGGGTGTTTGTGATCTAAAGGCTCATCTAAAATAAGCTGATAGGTTTCGGTATAGTGCTCTAAATTTTCAATTCGAGTTATACTAGCTTTAGGAAACAATTCATTCAACCTTTGTTGCAGATTTGTTGATGTTTCTTGAAGTTCTTGTGCAGCTGCTGCAAAATAATTCAAACAAAAAAAGAGCAACGTTGTGATAAAAGTTTTTCGATTCATTTTAATCTTGTTATTTTGAGTTTTTAAAAGTAAGAGCCATACGAAGCATAAACTGATACTATATTACCTCGAAAATATAATATTTTATCTAGTTTGTATCAACATAGGATAAAATCGAAATAATACTTTTAATTTTATTGAAAAATTGAACTTTGCTAGAGTTCACACATTTAAATAATAACTAAAAAATAAAAAAATGACAATTGGAGTTGGCGGATCAACTATAGATATCGAATTAGGGAAAATACAAAACATGACACTAGATGTCGTACCAATCGCTTTATCGGAGTACCAACAGCGTGTAAAAAAAGCAGCTGTTTTAATGAAAGAGCATAATTGTAAAGCATTATATGTGAATGCTGGAACTAATCTGTATTATTTTACAGGAACAAAATGGAATGCTTCTGAACGTATGGTTGGCGCAATCATTTTTGAAGACGAAACTATTGAATATATTGTTCCGAAATTTGAAGAAGGCACTTTCAAGACTTTTATGAAAGTTGAAGGAAATCTAAAATTCTGGGAAGAACATGAAAGTCCGTATGAGTTGTTTGGAAATATCCTAAAAAGTAAAAACATCTCTGACGGCACTATTGCGCTAGACGAATCGGCTTCTTTTTTTCTTATTGATGGCGTTTCAAAAGCAAATTCAAACTTTAGTTTTGTAAATGCACAGCCTATAACGGCAGGTTGCAGAATGCATAAATCGGCTAATGAAATTGCTATTATTCAAAAAGCAAAAAATATTACAATGACTGTTCAAAAAGCAGCAGCGAGTATTTTATATCCCGGAATTGAAGTAAGCACTGTTGTTGATTTTATACACAAAGCGCACATTAAGGCAGGTATTGCATCTGGCTCTTATTTCTGTATTGTTCTATTTGGAGAAGATTCGCAATATCCGCATGGTGTTACTGCCCCTCAAAATTTAGTGGACAATGATGTTGTGTTGATTGATACTGGATGCCGATTGGAAGGTTATTTGTCTGACATTACTAGAACCTATGTTTACGGAACTCCAAATGAGGAACACATAAAAATCTGGAACCTTGAAAAAGCAACTCAAAAAGCAGCCTTTGATGCGGCACAAATTGGAGCTACATGTGGTTCTGTTGATGATGCCGCGCGAAAAGTCTTAGCGCAAGCGGGATTAAGCGGTGATTATGAAATTCCAGGCTTGCCACATCGCGTTGGACACGGCACAGGATTAGACATTCATGAATATCCTTATTTGGTTAGAGGCAATCAAACCGTTTTAAAAGAAGGAATGGTAGTGAGTAACGAACCTATGATTTGTATGCCTGGACAATTTGGTATTCGTCATGAAGATCATTTTTATATGACTGCAGATGGGCCTAAATGGTTTACTGAACCAATGCAGAGTATTGATAATCCTTTTGGGTTATAGGTTTAAAATACTATGGAATTTAAATTTAGAAAAGAGCTGTCTATTTGAAGATGGCTCTTTTTTTATAGATATGTTGCTCCGCTTGAGCTTTTTTAATCTTTGAGAATTGAATTTTCTATAAATATTCAGCTCTCCGGAGCTTTTTGATCTTTGGTAAACTGGATTTCCTATACATACAAAGCTCTTCCAAAGCTTTAATACCATTTTGAAAAATCCCGGAGGGATGAAATATTTATAGCAATATAGTATGTCCCCAAAAGAAAAAGCTCCGCAGGAGCCAAATAGTACATCAAGTAATAAACAGTAAAAAAATAGGGCTGTCTCTTTGTAGACAGCCCTATTCATTTAACTAAATCAACTTATTATTCAACCAATAATTTTTTCTTCTCTGTAAAATTTCCATCTGTTGCCACCACGATGTAAATTCCTTTATTTAAATATGTAAGAGCATACACAGTGGTACCCTGTAACGTATCTACTAGCATACCCACGCTGTTGTAAATCGATATTTTGACTTTGCTTGCATCTAAATTTTCAAAATTAAAATTCACGACATCTGTAGCGGGATTTGGATACATGGTAAAAGATTTCGCGTTATCAGATCCTGACAAACCTAAATTTCCAGATTGTAGGTTTATTGTATGAGAAACGCTCCATTCGCTAGAAGCAGTTCCGTTTTTTGCTCTGACTCTAAATTCATATATGGTTTGAGTTCCTTGTTTCGGAATCCATAAATAATAAGTGGTAGAAGTTCCAGCAGTTACCCATCCAGATGAAGAATTTAATTGCACTTCATAAGATGTTGCCTCAGGAAATGTTGCCCACGAAGCATAAAATCCAGATGCATAAACTCCTGCATTTGAAATATTTGTTGGTGCTGGCAAAGTTGTTGGATTTGTTGTTTGTGCTCCAGCTAGAATTGGCTCATTGGGTTTGGTATTATAAGCAAAATCCAAAACGGTATAACCTACTCCACCCGCTTCTACTTTTATCTGCATCCATCCGTAACAAGTACGTCCTCTACTAGTATATTCAAAACCAACATATCCTGTTTTATTATCCCATGTTGTATACGTAGCTGTTCGTAAATCTAGCTGATTAGGATAGTTTCCTGGAGTCGCAAAATTACTTGAAGCTCCAATAGAAGTGCCTTGCGATAAAAAGGATATATTTCTGGTTCCAGATTGGGCCACTAGTCTTTTTCCATACGTTTCCATTTTTAAAGCTGCGGCTGCATATTGCCATGCGCCATACTCTGTATTGTCTCCAATACCTAAATTGAAATATTGCCAAGTCGATGCCGCATTGGCTGTATAATCTGGATTATTTACATAAACGATTCCATAAGGCGAGTCGAACTTCAAATTAATGGTTTTCGAAGCCATATCTAATGTGCCAACACCTCCTGTGATGGCTGCATCTTTAAAAGTAATTACAACAGTAGCATCATCTGCCACATTATGTGCGGTAGCTTTTCCTGTAAAAGTTACGACCGTTTTTTTATTGCTTTCTAATGTCAAAATCGCCGTTAAACCAGTTGGAACGCCTGTAATTGTATAATCCGTTCCTGCTGTAAAAGTTCCGCTGCTTTTTGTAAATGTTC
Organism: Flavobacterium sp. CFBP9031; assembly: GCF_034044945.1. Lineage (NCBI taxonomy): Bacteria > Pseudomonadati > Bacteroidota > Flavobacteriia > Flavobacteriales > Flavobacteriaceae > Flavobacterium > Flavobacterium sp. CFBP9031. The sequence goes on along the minus strand of NZ_JAXCWF010000012.1, from coordinate 85,090 downwards.
CATTATTGGTAGATAATGAAATTACGGTATTTGTTGTAATACTTCCATCATTTACTTCAGCTTCATATAAAGTATCGGCAGATAAAACGGTAGCGGTTTTATCGCTCATTCCAGTATAAATTGGGGTGTTTGGTTTGGTATTATAAGCATATTCCAAAATAGTGTAACCATCTCCATCTGCATTCACTTTTACTTTAAACCATCCATAACAGGTAAGACCGTCGATTACATAATCAAATCCTACATAAGCTGTTTTGCCATCCCAAGCTGTGTAACTGGACGTTCGCAAATCAAGCTGATTTGGATAGGCGCTTGGAGCGGTCAAATTGCTAGATTGCCCAATGGCTGTATTTGCATTTAAGAGCGAAATATTTCTAGTGCCTGCTTCGCAAACCAATCTTTTAGAATAAGTCTCCATTTTTAAAGCATTTGCAGCATAACGCCAACCTCCAAAAGCTGGATCATCTCCTTTAGCAATTTCAAAATATTTCCAAGTTAATGCCGACGAAACCGTGACATCTGGCATATCTACAAAAAAGATTCCGTATGGATCTGAAAATTTAAAATTGAAAAATAAAGAAGTACAAGACAAGTCAGCTGTTCCTCCTGTAAAAGCTGCGGATAAAAAATTAATTCCGCCTGAGGCATTATTACTTAATGCATGATTCGTTGCTTTTCCAGTTAATGTAACCGTGATTTGATTGTTGGAGTTTACAGTAAGTACTGGCGTAATTCCAGCTGGAAAAGTATGCGTGAAATGGGTTCCTGCTACTAAAGTTCCAGAAGACAAAGCAAAGGTTTTACCTCCGTTTAATTTTATGATGGAAGAAGTATCAAAAGAACCATCGTTGATAACCGCTTCTTTGAAAGTTACTGCTGAAGCAACCAGAGCACTTCCTGTAGCATTAACGCCTGTATCAATTAAGTTTTGCGGTTGCCATAAAGATTTTCGGGCTGGATGCTCCAAGGCAGCCAACATTCTATCAATCTGACCCTGTGTGTACATTTTATAACAGCCTTGCGCGCCATTATAGCCCATGTAGTTTTCAAAATTTACCTTGTCTCCACTACAATTTGTTCCCGGGGTGCAACCTAAGGTATGATTTCCGTCTTCTGCTGGTGTATCAGCAACTTCATCAGTTCCTGTGCATCCTCCTTCAAAAGTATGAATCAAGTTAAGGAAGTGGCCAAATTCATGCGTTAAGGTGGCAGAGAATTCTTTACTATAGGAGTTGTCATATAAATAAGCTCCATTAAAAACAACACGAGCAGTATTATTTGCCGTCATATCTGAATTGGGATACCAAGCAACTCCAGAATTATTGGTAGCTCCGTCGTTGTACAAATCATTCTGAATATAAACATTCATATATTTGGTATTATCCCAAGCGTCGGCAGCAATTTGATCATCATATCCTCCACCATTTCCAAATCCGTTTTTGGTTGGATGGAATATAACTCCCGTTGTACAACCGCCATTTGGATCTTTTTTTGCTAACTTAAATTCAATATTCATCGTTCCGCGTCGAGGCTGAAAAAAGGGCTCAACCGTTAGGTAGTCTGCATTACGTCCATTAAAATCATCATTGAGCTGCGCGAGATGGTTTACAATTTTTTCGTAAGTAACCGTTTTTCCTCCCTGTACATCTCCATAAATATGAAACACTACTGGAATTGTATAGGTAACAACTGCCGTTTTTGAAGTTTTAGATTTACGTTGTGCTGCAAAATTTTTACTAAAAACATCAAAGTTCTTTTTCTCTTCTAGTGCATTTGGATTATTCCGATACACTTTAGCATTTTCTTCGCTTGTTCTACAGGGTAAAACTTGAGCACTAACTTTCAATCCACTGAAAATCAGAAAGCAGATTAGTAATTTTAATTTCATCTATTTAGGTTTTTTAATTAGTATATATCAAAATTACCTTACATACTTTTACCTTTCTGATAGTATTTTACTCAGAATTAATACATAATTATCATATTTTAACTTAAAAAAATCAAATTTTAAAATTCCAAATCCCAATATTTTTTAACGCAAAAAAAAGGAGAATTTCAAATGAATGAAATTCTCCTTTTTCTATAAATGCACTATTTTCTATTTTGCTCCTGGCGGACAATTTTTTTCTATGTATCGAATAAAAGTATCCGTTAAATGTTTCACTGTTCCTTCCCCTTCAGAAATATCATGAGAACGATTTGGATAAATCATTAAATCGAACATTTTATCATACTTAACTAATTCATTTATTAAAACCTCAGCATTTTTATAATGCACATTATCATCGCCTGTTCCATGAATATACAATAAATTTCCTTTTAGATTTTTTGCATGAGTAACCGGCGAAGCTTTACTGTAATTCGCTTCATTTCCTTCTGGCAATCCCATGTAACGTTCTGTGTAGATGTTGTCATAAAAATGTTGGTCTGTTACCGCTGCAATCGCGATTCCGGTTTTGTATATATCTGGATATTGAAACATTAAATTTAAAGTTACAGCACCACCACCACTCCATCCATGAATGGCTACACGATCAGAATCAATAAAATTCCATTTTAAAACTTCTTTGGCAGCCATTGCCTGATCGCGAGTATTGATAATTCCGATGTTTTTATAAATAGATTTTCTCCATTCTGTTCCCTTCATTACAGGAGTTCCTCTATTATCCATCGCAATTCCGATGTATCCTTTTGGAATTAATTTTGCAATAAAATAATTAAAATAAGGCTCATCGTTTGCTACTGAAGCCATCGGCTCTCCATATACATAAAAGAACACAGGGTATTTTTTTGAAGGATCAAAATCTAATGGTTTTGCCATAATTCCATCAATATCAATACCGTCGCTAGTTTTTACTTTAAATTTTTCTAACGAATAATTAAGTTTCGGATTATCAAAAACATCTGCTTCTTTCGGCAATATTTTTTTATGTCCCGAAAGCGCCACTAATCTTGTATTGTAGTCTCTTTTAATGTTTGAATTAGTATGTTTGGCATATGATGCATCTGTCGAAAAAACGTAAGCATTTGTACCTTCAAAAGCTTCTGGAGTTACTCTTTTTGTTTTCTTTGAACTTAAATTCGTTTCATATAAATAGCGCTGTGTAGCATCTGTAGGACTTGCAATAAAATATATTGTTTTTGTCTTTTCATTGTAGGCTTTAAAATAAGCATCAAAATTAGTTTTGGTCACCAATTCTTTTGATTTTCCGTCAAGGCTTATTTTATAAATATGCATCCATCCGTCTGCATCAGAACTCCATAAAAAGGCTTTTCCATTATCAACAAACTGGCAAGGAAAAGTATCATATTCTCCTGCAGAAATATCAAAAACATCGATCCACGAAGTCGATTCTTCTTTGTAAATAACTCTAGCAGATCCCGATTTTGCATTGCAATCATACATAGTAACTTGGTTCTGATTTCGGTTCAACTGAATCACCATAACAGACTCGTTGTTAAGCCATTTCATACGAACTAAGTAATTATTATCAGGCTCTCCTGGAATATTTAGCCAATTGGTTTGCACCGAATCAATATTTACAATTCCGATTTTTACCGAAGAAGGTTTTTCTCCTGCCTTTGGATACTCAACTGGAACAATAACTGGATAAAGCGAATCGGTATTATTGATCATGAAATGAAATTTAGTAGAAGTGGCATCTACTCTCCAAAAAGCAATACTTTTTCCGTCTGGGCTCCATCTGAATCCGTCACGGGCAGCCAACTCCTCTTCATAAACCCAATCAAAAGTTCCGTTGATGATTTTATCTGTACCGTCTGTGGTTAAAGGAGTAATTTTTCCTGTATTTAGATTTTCCACATAAATATTATGTTTGGAAACATAGGCAACATTTTCATTATCGCTCGAAAATTTAGCAAACATTAATGATGATGCATCAAGGTTTTTACCTAATTTTTTTCCTTTTCCTGTAGTCAAATCAAAAAACCAATAATCGCCTTTGGTATTTTCTCTCCATACTTTTTTTGAATTGGTATAGACCAAAACTTTTGTTTTTGAGTCATTCCACACCAACTTCTCGATTTCTCCCGTAAATCCCGCTGTTGCTAATTGCGATTTAGACAAAATTGTACTTTGCTTATCTAGTTTATCAACATCATAAACCACCACGCTATTGTCTTTGTTTACCCAAAACGAATGAGAATTTGGCAGCCAATTTAGATCGTTAATATCAATATCCTGCTGTGCGAAAACAGATGTACATACAAACAGAAAAAACAACAAACACTTTTTCATCTTATTTTTTATTTTTAATTAAATTTTCAATTTCTGCAATTTCGATTGGCATGGCTTCACTCAAATTAATGTTTCCATTTTCTGTTATCAGATAATCATTTTCTAAACGACAGCCTATTCCTTCTTCTCTAATGTAAATTCCAGGTTCGCAAGTCAGCACCATTCCTTTTTCAAAAGGTCTAGAATACAATCCCACATCATGAACATCCAATCCTAAGTGATGTGCTGTTCCATGCATAAAGTATTTCTTGTAAGCAGGTTTATCTGGATCTTGATTCTTAATTTCGTCTTCTGTAATCAAACCTAATTTGACCAATTCAGTTTCAATTAATTTTGCCATTTGAAGTTCGTAATCTTTCGATAAAACTCCTGGTTTCAATAATTTTGAACCTTCTTTCAAGCAATGTAAAACCGATTCGTAAACCTCTTTTTGTCTCGCACTAAAAGTTCCGTCAACCGGAATGCATCTTGTTGTATCTGAATTATAATTGCCATAACAGCTTCCAAAATCAAGCAACACCATGTCGTTTTCTTTACAAACATCATCATTGGAATTATAATGAAGTGAGCACGCATTTCCTCCAGATGCTATAATTGATTTAAATGCTTGTCTCGTTCCGCCATTTTTAACGGTAGCGTACAGCAATTCGGCTTCCAATTCGTATTCTTTTATATTGGGGCGAATTGCACCTAAAACTCTATGAAAACCTTCAACACTTAGTGCCGTTGCTTTTTTGATTAAATCAATTTCTTCGTCTGATTTAATTGGACGCAATTCACGCGTTATTTTTGCCACACGTTCGTATTGATGCAATGGATATTTTTCTTTGCACCATTTTATCATACGATCTTGTCGGGTTTCCATTTCAGCAGTGACTCTTTTGATATGCTCGTTATGCCCTAAATAAAAAGTATCGGCCTCAAAAGCAAAAAGCTGTAAAGTCTTTTCAAACTCATGAATCCATTTGATATTCTGTATTCCAGAAATTGCCGTAGCTTGTTCTTTAGTTAAAAAATTACCATCCCAAATTAGCGTATGTTCATTTGCTTCTTTTACAAAAAGTATGGCTTTGTTTTCCTCTTTAAAAGCATCTGGATAAAGCACTAGAATGGTTTCGTCCTGATCAATTCCAGACAGATAAAACAAATCATTGTTTTGTGAAAAGCCCATAACATCATCTGCGTTATTTGGCATTACGTCGTTTGAAGTTAAAATAGCCAAACTATTCGGCTTCATTTTTTCGGTAAATCTTTTTCGGTTTTCTACAAACAAAGAAACCGGAATCGCATTGTATCTCATAATTTATATTTGGAATCGGTCAATAGCCACAGAAGCAGGTTTGCCAGAAATAATCTCTGTCACGATTTTTCCTGTCGCCGGTGCCAGACTTAATCCCATCATGGCATGTCCTGTTGCTAAGGTCAAATTTACGATTTTTTTGTCTCTGGCAATAATCGGCATACCGCTTGGCGTACAGGGTCTAAACCCAAACCAAGTATCTTCATTCTTTGGCATTTCGACTTTCAAATCGGGATAAAAACCATTAATGCTATTTATAATTCCCTGAAGCCTGTTTGCATTTATTTTATTGTCTTTTGTATGTGTAATTTCCATAGTGCCTCCAAATCTTATATCATTGGCCATTGGAGTTACGGCTACTTTTCCTTCGCATAAAATAGAAGGAATACTAGGCTTTTGGTTTTTATCCTTTAAAGTAAAACTGTATCCTTTTCCAGGTAAAATAGAAATAGAAATGTTTAATTTTTTAGCCAAAGAAGGACTCCAAGATCCTGATGCCAAAACTACTTCGTCAGCTTTAAAAAGCCCTTTATTGGTTACAATTTTTTCTATTTTATTTCTTTCTAAAACAAAATCTTTAACGCTAGTTTGCGAATAAATTTCGACTTTTAAACGAGACAATTCTTCTTTTATAAAGGCCATAAATTTTTGCGGATACAAATGCGCATCACTCTTATAATGAACTCCACCAATAACATTTGTAGTGGTTCCTTTTTCTAAAAGCGCTACTTCAGATTTTGAGAGATAATCTACTTCAAGCCCCAAACGTTCTGCTTCTTTACCTTCATGATGCATTTCTTCTGCCACTTTATCACTTTTATAAAGCATCAAAAGTCCTTTTTCTTCATAAAAAAAAGAATTATTCTCCTTGGCAAAATCCTGATACAATTCTTTACTTAACAAAGAAAGATCTCGTAAAGCGGGCATTGCTTTTTCAACATGATTCAAATTGGCATGTTTATAGAACTGCATTCCCCAGTTTATTAAATCTCTGTTTAAGCGCGGTTTTACATAAAATGGACTACGGCTGTCAAACATCCATTTTATTCCTTGTGCAATCATGCCAGGCTGCGCGAGCGGAATAATATGCGATGGCACAATCATACCTGCATTTCCGTATGAACAGCCATTGTTCATATCAGATTCATCAAATACGTTCACCTCGTAACCTTCCTTTGCGAGATAATAAGCAGAACATAAGCCGATGATTCCACCGCCAATAACAGCAACTTTTTTCATAAATTTTAATTCGTTTTTTTTTGAGACTACTACTAATTGATTTTCTTAAATAACCTGAAATCCAAAAGCATAAGGATCATCGCTTTCGTCAATTATAATAGTATTGTATCCATATACTTTTGCCCAGCCTTGTATGCTTGGAACAATTGCGGGAATATCTCCTATAGAAGTTTCTTCTACCACTTTTCCAATAAACTTACTTCCGATATAACTTTCGTGAATAAACTCCTCTCCTTTTTTTAGTTTTCCTTTAGCATGCAATTGTGCCATTCGGGCTGATGTTCCTGTTCCGCATGGTGAACGGTCAATTGCTTTATCGCCATAAAAAACAGCATTCCTTCCAGACGAAGTAGAATCTATAGGCGCTCCTGTCCATAACAGATGTGATACATCTCGAATAGTATCATTTTCTGGATGAATGAAATAATTTGGGTATTTTTCATTAATCATTTTGCGAAGTTCCTGACTATACTGAATAATTTTGCTTGCCGTAAAATTCTGAACACCAGAAAAATTCTTTTGCGGATCGACGATAGCATAATAATTTCCTCCATAAGCCACATCAAAAACAATCTCACCCAATTCTTCACAATCAATGGTAAGACCTTCGGCTGCCAGATACGATTTTACGTTGGTCAGACGTACCCAATCTACCTTTTTGCCCGTTTGCTGATATTCGATATGCACTAAACCTGCAGGAGCTTCCATTTTGATAATTCCGGGAACTTTTGGAGTGACCAAACCTTCTTCTACAGCAATTGTAATAGTTCCTATTGTTCCGTGTCCGCACATTGGCAAACAGCCCGAAGTTTCTATAAATAAGATACCAACATCGTTTTTAGAATCGCTTGGCGGATACAAAATACTGCCACTCATCATATCATGTCCTCTTGGTTCAAACATTAAGCCTTTACGAATCCAGTCGTATTCTTTTAAGAAATGCTGCCGTTTTTCACTCATTGAATCACCTTGTAGATTTGGTCCGCCCCCAGCAACAACCCGAACTGGATTCCCGCATGTATGAGCATCTACGCAAAAAAAAGTTTTCTTTACCATTTTATATTTGAGATAGTGTTAGTTTATTATTTACTGTACGAACAATTTGCAGTGGATTCTCGTTTTGCAATTCAGCAGGCAATAATTCATTTGGCCAATTCTGATAGCTTAGGGGTCTAACCCATCTGTAAACTGCGTGTATACCAACGGCTGTAAAACGTGAATCTGACGATGCCGGATAAGGTCCGCCGTGAATCATCGAAGCGCAAACCTCAACTCCCGTAGGCACACCATTAAAAATCAAGCGCCCCACACGATTTTGCAAAGCAGAAATAATCTCTTTATGCGTTTCTATTTCGTTCTCTTCGCTTATGATTGTTCCCGTTAGCTGCCCTTCTAGTTTAGAGATCACTTCTATTAGTTCAGTCTCCTTTTCGCATTCAATTAAAATAGAAAATGGACCAAACACTTCGTTATGTAATATTTTATTCTCTAAAAATTCTTTTCCGTCAACCTTTAAAACTGTAGGAGTACCATGATTTGGAATTGTCTCTCCTTTAAACTGAGTAATTTTGGAAACTCCGTTCTGTGCTTCAATTTTTGCAATTCCGCTATTGAAATCAGCATAAATAGAAGGATGCAACATGCAGCCAGGCTGAATTTTTTCGATAGCTTGATTAAGGTTTTCTTCAAACTCATTCAATTCTTCGCCTTTTAAAGCTAATAATAATCCTGGATTGGTACAAAACTGCCCTGCTCCTAAAGTGATAGAACCTGCATAAGCTGTCGCCCATTTTTGACTATTTTTTTTCAACGCTTGAGGCAAAAGCACCACAGGATTGATGCTTCCCATTTCAGCAAATACCGGAATTGGTTCTGGACGTTGAGCCGCTAAATCGCACAAAGCACGACCTCCTTTAATGCTTCCCGTAAAACCTACCCCTTTTACCAACGGATGCTTTACCAAACTTGTTCCAAGAGTTCTACCGTCGCCTACAAGATTAGAAAAGACACCTTCTGGCATATTAGTTTTCTCAGCTGCTTTTATAATAGCTGAAGCTACCATTTCGCCTGTTCCGATATGCATGGAATGGCTTTTTACAATAACCGGACAGCCCGACGCCAAAGCCGAAGCTGTATCTCCACCGCTTGTAGAGAATGCAAAAGGAAAGTTGCTTGATCCAAAAACCACTATGGGCCCTAGAGGAACTAACATTTTGCGCAAATCTTCTCTTGGTGCAGGTTGTCTGTCGACTATTGCAGTATCAATCGTTGCTTGAACCCAACTTCCTTCTGTAAGCATTTCGGCGAAAGCTCGCAACTGACCTATCATCCGTCCGCGTTCCCCTTCTGCTCTCCCTTTCAGATAACCCGATTCGATGCAGTATTGCTCTAAGAGAACATCACCTAAAGCTAAAATTTCATCAGCAATTGTGTTTAAGAATTTAGCTTTTTCAAGACCTGATTTCTTTCTATAAATCGCAAATGCTTGATTGGCCAAAGTAACCGCCTCTTCAATTTCATCCTGAGTTGCCTCTACAAAAAACCAAGGATTTTCTTTGTTCAATAGCGGGTTGAACGTTTTTAAGACTTTTGAACCGCTGGCTTTAAGCTGGCTTCCTATATAATTTTTTCCTGTAATCATGTTTTTATGCTATAAATGAATATTTTCTAGCCGCAGTTTTCGGTCGCAGTCTCAGTAAAAATCTCCCCTAACATTATGACTGAGACTGGCGCTGGGACCGAGATTGATAACTAAAAGCCAATCTGCAAAATGCTTTTATAAATTTTTATACTCTGGCAAAGTTGGTCTTGTACGTATTCCTTCAGCGATAATCGCTAGAACTCTTTCTTTTTCTGCTCCTTGCAATGGCAATCTCGGTGCACGAACATGTTCTGAACCAATTCCTGTTGCAACTTCAGCCAATTTGATATTCTGAACCAAGAATGAATTAATATCCAATTCTAATAAAGGCAAAAACCATCTGTAGATTTTCAAAGCTTCTTCTTTTCTTCCTGCTTTGGCTAATTTGTAAATGGCTACCGTTTCAGCAGGGAAAGCACAGCCCAATCCAGAAACCCAACCGTCTGACCCCATTAATAGACTTTCTAAAGCCAATGTGTCAACTCCCGATAATATTTTTAAGCGATCTCCAAAACGATTAATCATTCTAGTCACGTTCGAAATATCTCTTGTAGATTCTTTTACAGCCTGAATGTTATCGAATTTCAATAACTCTTCGAACATGTCTAGAGTAACATCGATTTTATAATCAATAGGATTGTTGTAAACCATTATAGGAAGTGTTGTATTCTTAGCTACTTCACTATAAAAAGCCACCGTTTCAAAATCTGATGCTTTGTAACGCATTGGAGGCAACATCATTAATCCTTTTGCTCCATCTTGTTCTGCTTTATTGGCTGCCAAAATGGCTCCTTTTGTAGTTTGCTCTGCAATATTCATAATTACAGGCACTTTATTTTCGGTAAGCAAAACAGTATGTTTTACTAATTCTCTTTTTTCGTCTTCTAAAAGTGTGCTGGCTTCGCCTAAAGTGCCTCCTAAAATAATCCCTGACACTCCAGCATCTAATTGCGCTTTCATATTAACTTCAAACATTTTGAAGTCTAATTTATCATCTGCAGTAAATTTTGTAGTTACCGCTGGCATAACGCCATTCCATTGAATACTCATAATTTTAATTTTTTATATAAGCCAAAATTATCTAGAAACAAGAGAGTTAGCCTTTCAAAAATTACCACAAAACAATACTATATTACCCTGTACAGTTACAAAACTTAAAAAATAGAGCATTATAGCATCATTTTTTGATCAAATACAATATATTTGATAGTAACTAACTAACCACTATATGAAAGTTTTCCCGTTTAAAATTCCAAAATCTGGAGAGGATCCCCTTATTTATCAAGAAGATATAGAAGTATCGTTTTATGATAAATTGCATCAGCACGAAGAAATTCAAATTAGTTTTATCGAAAAAGGAGAAGGCGACGTTTTTGCTGGCGATACAATCTCGCAATATCGTGAGGGCGATATACTCGTAATTGGAAGTAATTTGCCTCATGTTTTTAGAAGCGATGTTCAGGAAAATGAGGTTTCGGTAATGCGGACTTTATTCTTTACTTTCAATTCGTTTGGGAAAGATTTTTTTGAATTGTCTACTTTTCGAAATATACAACCCCTTCTAGAAAGCAGCAAGAATGGATTTATTATTCATAACGCACCCAAAAAAGTGGTTAAGTATTTTAAGAAATTGAAGAATGCTGATAACTATACACGATTTATACTGTTTCTTGATATTCTAAAATGGCTTTCAACATCAGAAACTACTCCTCTATCTAATTATTTATATCAAAAGAAAATAACGGATAATGAAGGCAAAAGAATGCAGATTGTGTTTGAGTATGTAATGACGAATTTCCACAAAAACATAACGCTCGATGAAATAGCTTCTATCGCCAGCATGACTAAAAATGCTTTTTGTCGGTATTTTAAAGTTCGTACCAACAAATCTTTTTTTCATTTTCTTATTGAAGTGCGTATTGAAAGAGCAGCAAAATTACTATCTAATAATGAAGAACTCTCCGTTTTGGAAATTGCAGAATTATGCGGTTTTAATAATATCTCTAATTTCAATCGAAAGTTTAAAGAACTAAAACAGATTTCTCCTTTGCAATACAGAAAGCTTAATCTGTAATATTTGTTCTCGTTGTTCCTACAGTTGTTTCATTTCCTTTTCTTATAATGTATCAACAATATATTTAGTTTTTTATGAATAATTAAGCACTTCTATTCTAAACGCTTCGAACTTGCACTTATAAACCGGACTACTCAAAATCTAAAAAGTGGTACATTTTGATGATACAGCAAAACAATACTTTTGGCTAAAAATCATAAAGCATCAAAAGAAAAAATGAACGGACAAATAAGAAACGACTGGAGCAGAGAAGAAATTCAAGCTATATACGATAAGCCTTTATTAGAATTAGTTTATGAGGCTGCAACTGTACACCGCAATTGGCATAAACCTTCAGAAATACAGGTTTGCACCTTGCTTTCTGTAAAAACAGGCGGCTGTCCTGAAGATTGTTCTTACTGCGGACAAGCTGCACGTTACCATACCGATATTAAAGTTCAAGCTTTATTGCCAACCGAAAAAGTATTGGAACACGCACAAAAAGCAAAAGATGGCGGTTCCTCTCGTTTTTGTATGGCTGCCGCTTGGCGTGAAGTTCGTGATAACAAAGATTTTGATCGTGTTATTGAAATGGTAAAAGGCGTTAACGATCTTGGACTGGAAGTTTGCTGTACGCTAGGAATGCTTACCGAAGAACAAGCTATACGTCTGCAAGAAGCGGGTTTGTATGCTTATAATCATAATTTGGACACTTCTGAAAGTTATTATGACGAAATCATCAGTACACGTAAGTTTGATCAGCGTCTTGATACTATTAATAATGTCAGAAAAGCGGGAATCACAGTTTGTTCTGGCGGAATCATTGGTTTAGGAGAAACTCCTGCAGATCGTGTTTCTATGCTGGCAACTTTGGCTACTATGCCTGTTCATCCGGAATCTGTTCCTGTAAATGCTTTGGCAAGAGTAAAAGGAACGCCTTTAGAAAACAACCCAAAAGTGCCTCTTTGGGATATGGTTCGAATGATCGCCACTGCGCGTATCATTATGCCTGCTGCTGTTGTACGCTTAAGTGCCGGACGCATCGAAATGACCGAAGAAGAACAAGCTTGGTGTTTTATGGCTGGTGCCAATTCTATTTTTACAGGAGAACGCGAAACGCTATTGGTAACACCAAACCCAGGACTTTCTGAAGACATGCAGATGTTTCAAAATCTTGGACTTAAACCTTTGGTGAAAGAGAATAAAAGTGCTTGTTCTGTGGTTTAAAAAGCTGATATCTTTCTAATATAAAAAAAATGCGCAAAAGTCTTAAAAGAGACATTTGCGCATTTTTTTCAATTCAGTTTTGGAACTCTTCAAGGAGCAAGAATATTTTTAAATCTCCTCTAGTTCTAGAAAATTTACTATTCAACTATATCTATTCGCATTATTTAATTCTTTCTGCGATAAATTCTTCTGCAATTATATAGGGCTGACAAAGATTAAAATCGTTTGGGCTAACATCTTCATTACCAAATATTAGAATTTTAACATTTGATTTATCTTTATAACCTTTCTTTTCACCAATAACTTCATTTTTTATTTGAAAATCCATGTCATGCTTTTTACAAACTTGCATTATAGAGTTACCTAGAGACTTAGGTATCGTAATTGCTCGCTTTGAATATTTTTGGTAGAATTCTTCATTATTCCATAAGTATTCATTTACAGTAATCCAATTTCCAGTCTCTTTCTCCAGAATATTACTTATTTCACCTATAAATTCATTTACGTTCAAAGGTTTACCTTGGATTTCACATTCGATTATGTTTTCATGAAAAATTAGTAATAATGGATGATGCTCCAAGATTTTCATCTTTACGTAAGGCAAAGTTAAACTCCAAAAGAATCCGTCGAATTTTTCTGTTTTTAAACAAGTAATTTTCCATTCTTCATATTCAATAGGAATGTCATAGCTGTTCTGATTAATTGAAAATATCATTTCTAAAGTGTGATCTGAAGTTTGAAACCTGTAAGATTCAAGTTTTAAATCGCAATCATTATAAAACTTTTTATCGTTGGTTTTTTTTAGAAGTTGTTCTATCATAAAATTATTTTTTTAGTAATTAATACTTTTCCATAAAGTATTCTTCATTAGTGCTGCGCAATGCCGAAAGCATTTGGGACTCACTTTTCGCCACTTCTTTTTAAAAATGGATACATGACATCTAAGTATTTTGTACTCATCATCTCATGTGAAGCATTCGTATTTTTCTTTCACGAGTGGGACGTTTGTGCTAGCTTTCCATTGTCGCCATCCTTTTTTAATCGATCAATTTGATAATTAATATCTCCAATTATTGTGATTGATTTTTCATAAGATGAAAATTTTTGAAAAAATGCTCCAGCGATAGTTACTACCTCATTATTCGATTTGTAAGGCACATCTAAATTGTTTATATTATATAAATCAAAAATATAAGGAAGAAATTTTACTCCCTTATATTTTTCAACAATTGATTGATATACTTTCAGAAAAACTTCTTCATATTCTCCAACAGGCGAAACAACTATATTCTCAATAGCCCAAGTTTTTCGTTTGCCAAAAACAGGATGAGAAATTTCCTTAAGATGGATATTTTCTAAGACTTCAATAGTAAAATAATTCCCTATCAAGCTTTTATAAAAATGTAATTCTGTCCTACCCTCAAAAGTGTTGTTTAATTTTATAACTCCAGAGAAATTAGGAACTAATCCTGCGGTTGTCTCAGATATGTCATGAAAATCTAATTTTAACTTTTCCAAAAGCCCAATATTCCATTCTTTTTCATCGTTTTTCTTAATTATTTCATTCAATGCAACTATTCCTGAATACGAAAAGTAATTTTCATCTTCTCTTGTTAGCCCTATTGGATAATATTTCTTAATACAATTACTTATCTCTGAAAAGCTATCAGAAAGATCATCAATGCTAATGTTTAAAAATTTGTCATTCATAAGAAAAAGATTTTATTTACAATAAATAGCTGTTGAAGAAGGAACACCCGAACATGTTCCAGTAATAATAGAAACGCCTGAATTCAAACCTGCTGAATAATTTAAATTGGCAGTTAAAAACTCCAATGTTAGTTCTCGAAGCTTCCATGGAGTTGGATTTATAATTCCTGAAGTATTATTTAAATAAGTCATCAATGCATTCATCGTATTTGCCCAAGCAGTGTTGAATTGGACAGAAGATTGTGCTAATTTCATATTATAATTGGGAATTGTTACACAGACTGTTGGTAAATTTGTAAATACTTTATCTCCACTAGGACTAGATGCTGAAAACCCAAGTCCTGATATGTTTGCAACATAGGCGTTACCTACCGCTTTGAAATTGTATGTTCCACATAATCTGTTTTTATTTATAAGAATATAGTAATCGGCTAAAGCAGATTCTGGAATGGAACTCTCCCCAATATATTGTCCATTTTCGCTATAATGCGAATAATGTGCCATTCGCTGTAACTTTATAGCTTCTACATCTCCTGAACCATCACAAGGATAAGGCAAGATAATAGTACTTTTTGTAACCTTTTCGCCGACATAGATAACCTCTAAAATCTTCGGACCGTTACTAATTATTCGCCAAACGTCTTGAGTTAGCCATACAGTTTGTGTATATGTTGCGTCGCACAAAGGTATTTTGCTTGTAATATCCGAAGGAACATAAAACAAATTTATTGCTTCTGTCAAAATATCCAACTCTTCCTTTCCAGAAATATTTTTTGCCTTACCGTTTATAACTCCAACTGAACCCAAATTTTCCCCTTCAAACGAATACACATTCAATCCTCCTGAAAAGTCTTTAAACTTTGTGATACTCTCCGGATAAGTGGCGCTTTTTTTAAACGTATAAACCTCTAAAAAATAAGAATGCGTTTTGCCATCATTTTCAATTGTAACACCTTGATATTTCAATTGATTTTGCAGCAGATCAGACTCAAAATAATTTACAACTTTTTCTTTGGCTGAAAATTCAGAAATTTTAAAATTATCTTTTTCAATTTCGTTGGCATTTTCAAAATCGGCTTCAACATTTTGGGCAATATTGGGATTTGAAAATTTTGCTAATTCTAATTTGGACTTAACATCTTTTACTGTTTCTTGATTTGTTTCTAATTCATCATTGCTACACGACAATAAAAAAAGTGCAACAAAAAAACAGACGGAATACTTACTAATTTTTCTCATAATCATTTACATTGGTTGGTTAATAATTCATTTAAATATGGTAAAAATCCTACAATTAGGATTTACGAATATAAAAGAATTATTTACAATATTGCAATATAAATACTACAAAATATGTTAAATAAATATTTTACTACAAATAGAAAGTTTGAAAAAGCTCAGAAATAATTGAATTCTAAAGGATTTTTATCTTGTTTATACTTTATTAAATAATCGGTAATTTTGCAAAAAAACAAACAAATGCTAAAAAAAGCCCTTGATCCCTTAATTGACCATTCTACAATTATTCTAATTATGGGTACAATGGCGGGTGAGCAGTCTATTGCGAAGCAACAATATTATGCAAACCGAGGAAATCTTTTCTGGAAAATTTTGTTTGCTATTTTTGAGGAAGAATTTAGCGCCTCTTATGAAGATCGAAAAGCACTAGTAAAAAAGTACAACATTGGTCTTTGGAATGTTTTACAAAGCTGTAAAAGAGAAGGAAGCAGCGATGCCTCTATTACCGAAGAAACAATTAATGATTTTGAAGGTTTGCATAAACAGTATCCTAATATAAAATATGTCTTTTTTGAAAGCAAAGCCGCTGCAAAGTATTTTTTAAAACATACAGCTCCGCAAGAAGGAATCACTTATATAACCCTGCCTTCAACTAGCGGATTAAATGCAGGTTTAACGAAAGAGAAAAAAATAGCACAATGGAAAACGGTATCCGAAATAGCACTTTCAAAATAGACTAAAAAAAGTAATTATCTATTTCTCATAATATAGAACAGTATTTCTTCTTCCAATTCCCTAGAAAGATTTTCAAACTTCATCTTACGACGATAATTTTTTTCACTTCTATCCTTATAAAGTTCCGTTTTTGCAGTGCTTGCACAGTAAGCATCACATATTACTTTAAATTTTTGATCGAGAATATACAATTCTTTCATGGAATCAAAATACGCTGCAAATTTAACATTGTACAATTCGTCAGGAATAGCGGCCATAGGTCTAGTTGTATTTAAATTAATACTTTATTTTACCTTATAAGTTCATTACACACTCAATTAAAATCAGCTCTTCTTCTATCATTTAAAAAAACTGGATTGAAACAATACTTAAAGTTAAAATGAAAAATTTTAATCCTTCTGTCTAAACCTCTTGAAATGGTTTCAGATTATAATCTGAAACCAGAAATAGTAAAATGAACCTTGAACCGTTAAAATGCAACAATGGTAAAATCAGGTGTTTTTACATCATGCACCGCTAATCACACCTCATCATCATGGTTAGAAATTCTGCGGTTAGCGACGCATTGTTGCCAATATCAAAAAGGTGCCTGTCGCCTTATCACGAACTTCTATAATAATTTAGATAGATTAAAATACTTCAGATACTTTTTGAAAGGCCCTTTTGTAGATTTTTTGAAACTTAAAGTCATAAAATTGTTAATTAACACAAATAGATATAAAAACACGTAATAGTACTTATAGTAATATTCCTATATATTAAATAAATTTACATCCCTTTAATTTACAAGCCACAAATCATCAAAATATCTATTCTATTTTGTTAAATCAAGTTATTAATGTTGGTGGGAGATTTGAGTTTATCCATTGATTAAACTCGATCTGATGGTTAGAGCCGTTTATAACGACGAAAATGTTATTATCTATTTTTCATTTCATATACAGTATTAGAAATTAGTACTGCATACAAAAGCAATAAACTACCCCAAAAATGCTCGAAAAAAAATCTATAGTAATTGGATGCGACGATGTCACGATACTGACTATGATATTAAATGCTATATCAATAGTATCTGCTTATACGTTTTCTACCGTTTCTGTAACAACAGGATTAGATTTGAAAAATGCCATAAACTCTTTAAATCCTGATTTAGTGATTTTAGGATTCAGACAAAACCAGCTCGTTTTAAATGATACCAATTTCAATTCTGATAAAAGAAATATTCCCATTTTATACTTGACTCAAAATTATGAATGCGAATCATTATGCTGGACTAAACAAAACATTGTTTTTACTTATCCGTACAATCAGATTAAAAATACCGATTTTTTAATTTATCGAATTCAATCTATCTTTCTTCTCAAAAAAACAGAACCGCAAATCAAACCGGCAGCGACGTTTGCAGAAGCGGCTTTCCAGAAGAATAACTCCGATAAATTAAGCCATTATGTAATGGAATTGGATCAAAAGGTTGAAGTGCTTTTAAAAATAAAAGAACGTATCTCTTACCTTTATCCAAACGTAGACGATGCCACTAGAATTGAGCTAATGTCTATTGTAAATTCGATAAAGACAGTCGCAAATGATAATAAACTCTGGGACGATTTTAAAATCTATTTTGAACAATCAAACCCAAATTTTCTTCTGGCTCTTGCCAAAAAACATCCGTCTTTAAGTTCTCGAGATTTAAAATACTGCTGCTATATTAAAATGAATATGAGCAACAATGATATTACCAATCTTCTTGGCATTAATCAAGAAAGTGTTCGAACTCATAAATATCGTCTTAAAAAGAAACTAACGCTTAAAAAAGAAGATGATATCATTTCGTACCTCAGAACAGTTTCATAAATTATCTTTTCTCTTATTTATATCTCCTGCAATTGTAATGCTTATTCTATTCTAGCAGTACAAAAGATAGTTTTATGCTATCCATTTTATGATTTTCTTCTTTTGTATTACACTCTTTTAAATTTTCCATAAAACATTTTAATCAGTACTTTTTTTAAAGGTGCTTTTTCCATATTGCTAAAACTTTTCTCTACATTTCAACCGTTTATGCCTCTATTTGAGACAAAGCGTAGACAAAGTTTTTTCTGTCTATATTTTGTCTACAAAAATGCCAAACATCTTTTGTCCCTGTCTATGAAAAGTATATTGCAAAATTCTCGTACAAATCTAATTGTCAGTTACTTTTACAAATACAAATAGCCAATCGATGCGCTATTGCACTGAATTAATTTAAGAGTTAAATACGATGATACATCAATCGCTTCAATTTACGAATAAATTATTGGGACAGTTTTTAAAAAATCGTTTTGCTTTAACCGAAGACAAAACCGTTGTGAACTATCTTATTGAACCAAGTGGAACTTTACCTAAAGTTAACCAAAACAAAGTCGTTTTATCTCTAATAAATATTGAAAAAGAAACCAATCAGCCTTTTTATATTAGAAACCAGAAATTAGAAAGCGGAAACTATTCTAATTTCAATCCGACAGAAAGATACAACATTGACTTATTGATTAGCAGCAACTTTGATGATTATTCCGAATCTTTAAAGTTTTTAGACGCCATAATCGCCTTCTTTCAGATTAATAATTATATCGATGCGTCGTCCTCTTCTTCTATTCCAGATGGCTTAAGCCGATTAGAATTTGAGTACGAAAAGATCTCTTACCATCAAATGCACAGTTTGTGGACAGCGATGGCAGCAAAATATCAGCCTTCTATTATTTACAAAATGAAGCTGATAAAAGTTCAGAGTCATGAAATTATGGAGATCATACCTTCTGTAAAAAACACGAATAACACCATTTCCAAATGATACAGAGCAATTACATAAAAACCTTTGGTATTGCAGCCTATCATACTTTTTTTGATAGCGGAAAATGTAATTGTCTTCACTTTGTTCCCAATCATAATACAGATAAGATATTCAAAAAATTTGGCTTTAAAATAAATCATATTTCTAACGGACTCGATTTATATTCGAATACAAAATCATCATTATCAGAGTTATTCAATTATATAGCGCAAACCACACAGCAAAACTACTTTGAGTTTGATATAAAATGCTCTAATCCTAATTTTATTCTCTTTACAACATTACCCATTAATTGGATTGGAGCGGTTACTTACTCTAGTCAAGATCCTAAAAATCTCAACAATGAAGGTAAAATAGTCCTAAATCAAACTTTAGAGAATAAACCTGTATCGACTCATTTTGGTCATTTAAAAATTTATTTTGAAGATATATTAAAAGAAAAGCCTTCTGATAATGCTGCGCTTTTTGAAATCAATTTTACTGCAAGAGCCACACAATGGCAATACTATTTTATCAATAGAAATGCGGTGCAGTTAAACAATCCTTCGATTACAGAAAAAGAAAACATACAATTTGACGGTCCGCAAAATGTAACGATCCAAACAGGAGAATCGGCATTACTGTTTACCTCAAACAAAACCTATATCACGCTCAGCGAAAAGCCTAAATATAAATTTGATTTAATAAGCAATTCATCATCTGCAAATCAAAACAATACCAAGCCCAAAGTAATTATAAAAGGACTGCCTAATCCAGATGTCTCTAGAATAGGAATAATCGAGAATAGCGACCCAAATCATGTCGCATCGCCAATGTATATCTATTTATAAAAAACTATTAAAAATGAACATTAAAAACTAAAATCAATGAATTTATCTACCATTCAAACTCCTGGTGTTTACATTCAAGAACTAAATGCTTTTCCCAATTCTGTTGTTGGAGTAGCTACAGCTATACCAGCATTTATAGGGTACACACCACAGGCCTCTTACGAAGGAAAATCGTATACGAATGTGCCAGTAAAAATCACATCTTTTGCTGATTTTCAGGCTTTTTTCTGTTTGCCAGATCCACCTGCTCCTGCAAGTCCGTCTAAACAGTACAAACCTGAATACTACTTAGTAGCAGAAAAAAGTCAACCTTTAAAAGGAGACTACATGCTAATTGCAGGAACGTATTACTCGATAGTTCCAGATCCGAACACGGTTTATTATTTATACAATAGCGTAAAGCTTTTTTATGAAAATGGCGGTGGAGATGCTTATATTGTTTCTGTTGGTTCTTATGGACCTGCGTCGCAAAAACCAGGAACTCCGGGAATTCCAGTTGTAAACCCGAATGTGCAATTGAATGATTTGACAAAGGGTCTTTCTCTATTGCTAAACGAGCAGGAACCAACTATGTATATTTGTCCCGAAGCTACTTTATTAAGCGTAGAAAACAACGGGACTCTAATGCAGGCTATGCTTCTTCAGTCGACGCAAATGCAAACGGCAATGTGCTTATTTGACATTATTGGTGGCGACGCCCCAGATCCTATTTTGTATACGGAAGACATTACAAACTTCAGAATGAACACCGGTTCTGTTGGATTAAACTACGGAATGGCGTATTACCCGTTTATAGGAACTACAATAATGCAAAATTCTGATATTGATTACACTAATTTATTTGGTGGAGATGTAAAACAACTAGAAGCCGTTCTTAATCCGCCTAGTGCTCCTAACCCAGCCGTTGCCGCTATTATTGCCAATATTCAGAATCCATCGAGCACTTTGACTGTAACCCAAAATCACAATGCTTTGCTTATTGCAAGTCAGACGTATTCCTTAATGATAAAACACATTGTGGCAGATGCTAATATTCTTCCTCCAAGCGGTGCTATGGCAGGCGTTATTACAACGGTAGACAATGCTGTTGGCCCTTGGGAAGCTCCTGCTAATACTTCTATTGTAGGTGCGGCATCATTGCCAATTTCCATTTCTGAAAGTCAGCAAGCCAATTTAAACGTTGATGCCGTTTCGGGTAAATCGATCAATGCCATTAGAACATTTAATGGTTTAGGAATTTTAATCTGGGGATCCAGAACATTGGACGGAAACAGTCAAGATTGGCGATATATTCCAGTACGCAGAACTATGATATTCTTGGAGCAATCTTGTAAACTGGCCGCTCAAGCTTATGTTTTCCAGCCTAATGATAAAAATACTTGGGAAGCTGTAATTTCTATGATCAGTAGTTTTCTTAGTTCGATCTGGAAACAAGGAGGTCTGCAGGGAGCCAGCGCTTCTGATGCCTTTTCTGTAGCCTGCGGATTGGGTTCTACAATGACAGCAGATGATCTTTTAAATGGTTTCATGAATGTAACGGTAAAAGTTGCAGTTGTTCATCCAGCTGAATTCATTGTCTTGACATTTCAACAGCAAATGGCAACTTCTAGTTAATCAAACAAAAACTCACTTAAGTAAATTTTTAATTTAAATATAAAATAATATGGCAACAGATGACGGAAGCGCACAAGGCGCAACATGGCCCATGCCAAAGTTTAGATTCGAAGTAGATCTTGGAACAGAATTAACCAAAGTAGCTTTTCAGGAAGTTACGGGAATGGATGTCGAAAATCAAATTATAGAATACCGCAAAAGTAACAGTCCGCTTTTTTCTGTGGAGAAAATGCCTGGTATTACTAAATACGGAAACGTAACTATGAAACGTGGCATTTTTGTAAATGATAATACTTTTTGGGATTGGCATCAGCAAGTCGTAATGAATACGATTAAAAGAAGAACCGTTCTGATCAAATTATTGGACGAAAAAGGCGGCGTAACCATGCAATGGACGCTAAACAATGCTTGGCCAACCAAAATTACAAGCACCGATTTGAAGTCCGACGGTAACGAAGTTGCGGTAGACACGATAGAAATTGCACACGAACAACTGATCATTAAAAATGGCGGTAAGTAACGATTATCCCGTTAGCTTTTATTTTACACTTTCATTTGCAGGTGTAGATGCGGCTTTCAAGGAGGTATCTGGAATATCTAAAGAATTAAGCGTAGAAGAAATTGTTTGCGGAGGCGAAAATAGATTTAAATATCGCCTCCCAACCATTTCTAACAGTCAAAACTTAGTGCTTAAAAGAGCCATGGTGCCTGCAGGATCTCAGTTGGTCAATTGGTGTTCCAACTGCATCGATCAAGGATTATCAAACCCAATACAGCCCAAAAATGTGATCTTAAAACTGCTTAATGCTTCGGGCGTAGTCTGCATGCAATGGACGTTTAACAATGCCTACCCAGTAAAATATGCCGTTTCTGACTTAAACTCTCAGGAAAGCAATATTGCGATAGAATCTATTGAGCTGGCCTACACCTATTTTGACATTTCTAAGGATACCAAATTTGATAAACTTTTTACCTAAACCATTATGCCAATCGAAATAAGAGAACTTGTCATTAAAACAGAAATCGTAACAAACAACACTAAAAATTCGGCGCTAACCAAAGAACGAGAAATGTCTATTCTGAGAAAACAGCTGCTGGAAGAATGTAAAAGATTAATTGCAGAAAAAAATCAGGAGAATAGTTATAAACGTTAAACCACTCCCGACATCTATCGCATAAAGTATTAAAAAATCCGCACGATCTGCAAAATCTGCGAGAGAAAATATTTCAAAGACCAACCAGGATTTAAAAAAATTTAAACTTAAAATAAGACACAAATGGCAAGTTTAGAATTAATGAAAATTACGGGATATACAGACGAGGAATTTCAGAATAGATTCTCCGGAAATCCATATGCTTTCATGATTAATCCTGATAATATCAAAATACAAAAAAGTATCGAATACAACGAACAGCAGGCTCCAGCAACAAGTTCGGCTTCGCAAAAATACAAAAGCACTCCAAGCGATAAACTGAGTTTTGAAATGGTAATAGACTGTACGGGAATCATAGATGCCAAACGTACCGATATGTCTAAAGAAATAACCGCTTTAGAAACGATTATTTATACTTATAACGGTAAAATACATCGCCCTAATTTTGTAAAAGTGCAATGGGGACAGAATATTACATTCAACGGAGTTCTCGATTCTATTGACATCTCTTACACTCTTTTTAAACCAGATGGAAGTCCGCTTAGAGCCAAGATATCATTATCGTTCAGTCGCTATATTTCTCCGAAAACGGTAACCAGAGCAGATGCTCCAGAATCTCCAGACCTTACTCATATTGTAAGCGTTTCTGAAGGCATGTCTTTACCGCAATTGTGCCAGAAAATCTGGAATGACGATTCCTTTTATATACAAGTTGCAGAACATAATAAACTTAACAAATTCAGAAACCTCAACGGTATCGACAAATTAATTTTTCCACCCATAATCCCTTTAAACTAATGAGTGCTTCAACCGAAATAAAAAGTGGCGGAATCGCAACATTCGCAGTTAAAGTTAACGGATCGGCAATAGCCGATGAACTTAGCGTGCTTTCTATTCACATCGAAAAAAAAGTAAACCGAATTGCATCTGCAAAAATCATAATCCTAGACGGAGAACCAAACACGGGTAAATTTGATGCCAGCTCCTCTTCTACTTTTGTGCCTGGCGCAACAATTAGCATAGAAGCAGGATATGACAATAATAACGCTGTTATTTTTTCTGGTTTAATCATGAGCCAGACCATTCGCATTGATAATTTAGTAGGATCTGCTCTAGAAATTGAATGTCGTGATAATGCCATAAAAATGATTGTAGGCAGAAAAAGTCTCACGTTTTCTAAACAGAAAGACAGCGATATTATATCTTCTATAATTGGAAGCTATTCCGGTTTAAGCGCAGATGTTACTGCCACAACTACGGTTTGGCCAGAACAAGTGCAATTTTATGCTACCGATTGGGATTATATTTTGGCTCTAGCCGAGGCAAATGGTTTAATCGTAACCACTTTAAACGGGAAAGTTTCTGTTTTTCCTCCTGATAAAAGCACCACATCTGTGCTTACGGTAACTTATGGCGATAATCTTCTTGAATTTAATGCCAAATTAAATGCTGTGACACAATTAGGAAACGTAGCTGCCAATAGCTGGGATTTTAAAACTCAAGCGGTTGTAAACGGTAATGCAGCGCCAAATGTTAGCGGAGCTGGAAATTTGACCACAAAAAAATTATCGGAAGCTATTGGACTCTCGACGTATCAATTGCAGACTTCTGCCCCGCTAGAAAGTGCTGATTTAACCAATTGGTCTAAAGCGCAAATTATTAAAAGCGAATATGCTAAAATAATGGGCGAAGCTAAATTTCAAGGAACCAATTTAATTGATCCTGGAAAGTACATGACTTTTGCCGGTATTGGAGATCGTTTTAATGGCGACTACCTCATTGGCGGAGTTGTGCATGATTTGTCTCAAGGAAATTGGGTTTCAGAAGTTACACTCGGACTTTCTCCATTTTGGTTTACCGAAGAACCAGATGTTATGGCACCACCCGCTTCGGGGCTTGTTCCAGGTGCAAAGGGGCTTTTTAACGCAACCGTAAAAAAGATGGATGAAGATCCCGATTCTCAATACCGAGTTTTAGTCGATGTTCCTTTGCTAGACCCAAAAGGCGAAGGAATCTGGGCAAGGCTAACCAATTTCTATTCAACAAGCGGAGCCGGAGCTTTCTTTATGCCCGAAGTTGGAGATGAAGTTATTTTGGGTTTTATAAATGAAGATCCACGATATCCCATAATTCTCGGAAGTATCTACAGCAGTACAAGCATAAAACCTTTTACGGGTTTGGACCCCAATCAGAAAAATTCGGTAAAAGCCATTGTTTCTAAATCGGGAATTTCGGTACAGTTTGATGATGAAAACAAAGTTTGGACTGTTGCAACACCCAACAAAAACACGATCATTATTAGCGATAAAGACAAGAAAATTACGATTCAGGACGAAAACAATAATAGCATCGTAATGTCAAGCAGTGGTATCGATTTATCGAGTCAGAAAAACATCAATATCTCAGCCAATCAAAATGTGACCATCAAAGGAAATGAAGGTGTGAACATACAGTCAAGCGGCGGAGATGTCTCAATAAAAGGTCTCAACATTAAAGAAAATGCAGATATGCAATACAGCGCTCAAGGCGGTCAAATGGCACAAGTCTCCGGAGGAATGCAATTGACGCTGAAAGGCGCAATGGTAATGATTAATTGATTGTTTATTGTGAGATGATAGAGAATAGAAAATAGAGAATAGAGGAAAGAGAATAGAAGCAAGAAGCGATAATCACGATTAAACGAATCAAGAGTAAAACAATTAAACAAATAAATAATTAACCGATTAAACAAAAAGATATGCCACCAGCAGCAAGACTTACAGATTTTCATCAATGCCCGATGGTTACTCCGGGAGTGCCACCAATTCCGCATGTAGGAGGACCAATAGTTGGGCCAGGTGCACCAACAGTTTTAATAGTAGGATTACCAGCTGCCAGAGTTGGCGACATGCTGGTTTGTGTAGGACCTCCAGATTCTATTGTAAAAGGATCTGCAACGGTTATGATATGTGGTATGCCCGCCGCAAGAATGGGAGATTCAACCGCTCATGGAGGATCAATTGTTCTTGGAGCATTTAATGTTATGATCGGTGGATAATATAGCACATAATGATACCGCTTTTTTAGGTTCAGGATGGGCATTTCCTGTTTCATTCTCAGCAGACAATCACCAGCTGAATTTGTCTGCTAATGAAACCAACATTAATGAATCTATCAATGTCATTCTAAACACACGCAAAGGCGAGCGTACGCTTGAAGCCGAATTTGGTTCTGGAATACAGCAATTTATGTTTAAAAAAATTGATAGTACGCTTAAAGGCGAAATCATAGAAACGATCAAGTTTGCTTTATTACGATATGAACCCAGAATATTAGTTCAAGACGTGAGAGTCGCATCAACAGATATCGTAAACGGAACAATCGAAATACTGATTAGTTACATCTATTCTAAAACCAATACAAGACACAATTATGTGTTCCCATTTTATTTAAAAGAAGGAACCAACTTAGATCGAAAAAAATGATTTTAATTGATCAAAATAGCGCTATAAATTCTCTCAACGAAGCACTCGTTCCGAATCCGTATTTAATAGACGGAAGAACCGAGCAGGATTGGCTGTACTTTTTGACAGAATTTAGCAAATTGATCAATTTCTATAATGACAGTAATGCTATAGAAGGAAACTGGAGTCCGTTTTTACTGAAAGATCCCGTTTTTCTGATGGCTTCCATTTCGAAAACAAATTACAAAAAACTGTTCGCTGATTATAAAAATGGCTGTTTAGAAATTCAACGATTGCTTGAAAACAAAAACAGCATAATAATCAACACGCGAGCTTTAAACAACTTGTTTGATCGCATTACGGCTATTTATCAAATTATAGAACGCTGGACGCATCATATGCTAAAAAACAGTGAGGTATATGATCTCAAAACGTATATACTGCAAGAAGTAAAAAACAGATTGAGCATAGATTTTTGGGCTATTCAATCTTATAGACAATATCTGTTAAAACTATCTGTCGAGAATATAATTCTCACTTCTGTTCCTTGGGACGAGTTTAAATCTTTTGATAAGAATATCTGGTACATCAATAAAGATAAAATCCCATTTTGGCAGGTTTTTGGTTTTGAAAAAGAACATCCTATTTTGGATGAAATAAGGGCTGTACTAAAGGCAAGCTTAGCTATTCTAACCAAAATTGGCGATAAATTATTTCAGTTTTTAGAAACCATCATTCATCACGCCGCAAAAGAATACCAGAAATTAAACCTCAAAAAAGGGCATTTTCCAGATACTGTTTTGTTGCGCTCATTTGTAAATATTCTCAAAATTCAGCAAGATCAATTAAACGGACTTTCTGAGAAGCATCTTGATTTTTATTATAAAAATATCCTGAAACAAACCAAATTGCCAGCAGTGGAAGATCAGGCGTTTTTGTGTGCAACACTAACAAAACCAACATCTGTTTATACTCTGCCTGCGGGGATTTTATTTAATGCGGGAGTCGATGCCCAGAAGAATCCTATTCTATTTGCTTCTAAAAAAAATGTAAATCTCAATCCTGCCACAATTGCAAGTGTTCATAAGCTTTCGTATCAGGATAAAAACAATGCGTCTTACAATTTGCAAACCATTGTAAAACCAACCGAAATTCAATTAGATCCAGAAAATAAAGCCATCAGTTGGGAGACTTTTGGCTCAGACGACGATTCTCTAAATCCGTCATTAATTGGAGTTGCATTTGCTTCGCCAATGCTATTATTGCGCGAAGGGACAAGAATCATAACAGTAACATTAGAATTTGCTTCTCAGATCGATTTAAAAATCCTCCAAGAAGCCAATTATTTTTTGAGCACACAAAAGAATTGGCTACAACTGAATTTAGCTCCTTCCAATTTTACAATCGATGCTACGAAACAAAACGCAATTGCAATTGCTATAATCCTTGATCCAAGTGTAGTAGCAATCGAGCCGTTTCTGGTTAATCCAGACGGATTAAAAAGCGATTGGCCTATGATGAAAGTGTTGTTTCAAAATGTTCCTAATCCGCAGGATCCTCCTAAAGTGACATCGATCACTATTGCCTTAAAAGTAGAAGGAGTCAAAACTTTTCAATTGTATAATGATTATGGGGAATTAAGCACGAAAAGTCCCTTCCCTCCTTTTGGACCAATTCCGTTGGTTAATGCCAACTTTATCATCGGAAATAATGAAATCTTGAGCAAACCTTTGGACAGTTTCACAATACAGATCGATTGGGATAAAAGACCTGCCAATTTTGAAATTTATTACAAAGAATATAATGATTATTTACATCCTCCAAAAAAAGGAGACAATTCGGTTGTAAAAGCGTATCGAATCGCTTTTCCTCGTAAACATCAAAATATTGCATTCGTTAAAGAATTCTCCAATGCCAATTTTATGGTATGCTTCAACATTATGCAAGACAAATCATGGCAAGGCATAAAAATGACTAAAATTTTGAGAACCAAAAATGACCAAGTTTTCATTCCAACTGATGAAGTTTCGCAACCGGTTAATTTATTCGACACTTTGCCCGTAGTTCCTCCTAATAATGTTCTTAGCACCTCTAACAGTGATTATATATATTCTAAACCTGTTTCGACTAAACCTGATGTAAAATTATGGCATCCCAATCCAAACATTCAAAAAGAGCCTTTAAAATATTCTGAAGAAAGCACATCAGGATTTATAAAAATGACTTTAAAAAGTCCACAATATGGTTTTGGTTCCGAATTGTATGCCAATGTTGTCGCTAGCATCGCCTTGCAAAACGGGTATAAAGTTGCACACAAACAAGATGATTTTATTCCTGCAGCCAATCTTCCATTTGTTCCAAAAATACAGACTTTTTCTGCTCAATATGATGCAAGCGTAACCTACAATCTTGATGGTACAGCGGGAGATTATCCGTTTCAATATTTTATTTATGCTCCATTTTCAAACTATACCGTTTTTGATAGTGAAACGGCAGACAAAACTGAAACGAATGTATTCAACACCGAAATCATTGGAAGTTCTGAAAGCGATGCAGTAAAAGGTTTTCCGCTTTATCCGTCTTTTGACCATAACGGAGCCTTATTTATAGAACTCGATAATTTGATTTGCAACAGCACTTTAAACCTCTATTTTGAATTGGCTAGAAATTCAACCGCGCTTACCGATCAAAATAAGATTATGTATTACTATTTAAGCGATTTGGGCTGGAAAAATATAAAACCATTATCGGATCAAACCAGCCAATTTAGATGTTCTGGAATTGTAGAAATTCCGATTCCTGCAGATTGCAATAACAATAGCAGTATAATGCCAGGAAACAAAAACTGGATTTCTATTGCGGCTGTTGGCAACCTTAAATCATTTTCTAAAACTACCTTTATGCAGACCAATGGTTTTATCGTGCAAAGAACTGGAACGACGTTTCTAACCGATACGCAAAGTCCGAAAATTGATGCCAATGTAATTACTAAACCAGAAATTAAGATTCCAGAAATAGGTACTATCATACAGCCTTTTGCTTCTTTTGGAGGAAAAGCTGCCGAAGACAAAATAGATCGAAATAAAAGAGTAAGCAATAGCATAAAAACCAAAAATAGAGCCAGCACAGCATCCGATTATTATACGCTCATTGCCGAAAAGTTTGATACGGTCTATTATTCAAAAGTAGTGACTGACGAAAGCAATAACATCACCAATGTTTATTTGGTAAAAAAAATAGCATCAGATAGCGATTCAAATGCCTTTACACCTTTGGTGACAAATGCTCTCGAAATTGAGGTGCAAAAGTTTTTAAGCGCCAATTCATCTCCATTTACCCAACTAAACGTTTCCAATTTTGATCTAGAATACGTTACCATTAACATCAATATTCAAGTAGATCCAAACTACCAGACCACCTTGGTAACAAAGAATGTAAATCTTGCTCTAAAAAAGTATTTATCGCCTTGGATTACGAACTGCCCTTCTGAAATAGAAATTGGCAAACCGCTTATAGATGCCAAAGTGAAAACATTTGTGCAAAATATAAAAGGAGTTCTTACGGTAGAGAAAGTAACTTTTTCGAGCTACAACATTGATCCGGTTACGGGCTTGCAAACTGTTTTAAAAAGCGAAGAGGAAAACTTAATGCCAAACGATTCGATGACACTTTTAGTTTCGGCACCCCATCATAATATTTCATAACCAAATAGAAATGGATACTAATAATCAAATAACAAAAATTCAGCTTCCGCCGCATCAGGACTTTAACTTCCTGAAAGACGAAGCTATTGATTATATCCAAAATCACATTGGCAATGAATGGACCAACTTTAACCCGAGCGATCCTGGAATGACAATTCTAGATCAGGTTTGTTATGCCATGACCGAATTAGGTTATTGTACCGATTTTTCGATTCCCGATATTTTAACCGATTCTACAGGAAAAATGGAAATTGAAAATCAGTTTTATATGCCTTATAAAATTCTGACTACGGCGCCATACACCATTAACGATTACAAAAAATACATTATAGACGGCATCGAAGAGGTTTACAATGTTGTAATCGCACCTTACAATCAGAATCTTTTGGCATTTAGCAGAGTGTATCAAATTTATCTTTATATCAATCCAGATATTACCGATGATATTAAATGCAATAACATTTGCAAGTCGGTTTATTACTACCTCAATCAGAGTCGAAATATTGGCGAACTTTTTAATATGCCAATTGCATTGCAACTGCAAAATTGCAAGATTGGCGGAAATATAGAACTTGAGAAAAGTGCAGATGAAAATGCTGTTTTATTAGAACTTCAAAATAAAATTCGCAATTATATTTTTCCGAAAATAGATCAGGCGAATTATGAGACGATGAAAGAAGACGGATATGATGCTGCTACAATATATGATGGCCCGTATCTTAAAAACGGTTGGATTTCTGACGATTCTTTATACGATAAAAAAGATACCATAAAAGCTATTGATTTAATTCCTGTAATGGAGTCTGTAACCGGTGTCATTTCGGTTTCGGGGATACAGCTTTATCAGAACACGAATAATGTTCAAGCATTGCAAGCAACACAAAGCCAATTATTTTTTGTTGATATTATAAATTCTTATAAAGAGAAAAAACTAACATTAAATTCTAATGGAAAACAAATAGTCGCAGATGTCTTTGATCCGTTGCAAATCAATATTGGCCAATATCAGGATAATGTAACGAGCTTAAACAACAAACCGACTATAAAATTGCCAAAAAGCAGTTTTAGAGACATCAATAGTTATTACTCCATTCAAAATACATTTCCGCAGCAATATGGCATTGGCGACGATAAAATCGAAGACGATTCTTTGCCCGTTCAAGTGGCACAATCGCGTCAGTTAAAAGGCTATTTGACTTTATTTGATCAGGTTTTGGCCAATCAGTTTTCGCAATTAGCCAATGTTCCCAAACTGTTTTCTTTCACCAATTCGGTATGCGGAGCGCCATCAGACAACGATGCTTTTTATGCACTAAAAGATACATACGAGAAAAAGCATTTGGAATATCCTGTTCCGTACAAAATGTTTTCTCCTAGCTATTTCTATCAATCTCTGTATAGTATTCCTCACATCAAACCTTTATTGAAAAATAATGCCATTTTTGAATACAGCAATGGAATTGAAACTAAAAAGGAACTGAAAGAAAAAAGCTGGCGAGAATATCAGCAAGATCCTTATAATGCCTACATCTTTGGAATGATGAAAATCATGGAAGAAGAAGATGTTAACTTCGAAAGACGAAACAAAATACTAGATCATTTGCTTGCCAGACACGGCGAATCGCCAAAAGTAATTGATGCTATCATTCATGATACTATCTATACCGGAAACAAGAAAAAAGATCAGATCATTATAAAGAGTTTGTATTTGCAGAATCTCGATTTATTATCCTACAACCGTTTTAAAGGTTATAATATTCTAACGGCTTCAAAAATTAATCAAACCGCAGAAGCTCATTTGCTAAACATTAAAAAGGAGCATTTTGAGCATATTAGCGAAAACACGTCAGATTTTGTTTTTCAATCTAATAAAATCAATAAAAAAGAAAAACTAAGCAAAACAGATTTCAATAATTTTTCTGGTTTAGAATTAAAACTGAATTTACTTTTCGGATTAAAAAACATATATACCAATTTTATTACAACACAATTTGAAGCTTCACAAACTTCTATCGAAGATCAATTGAACAGCAATAAAACCATACAAAAAGTATATTGGCTTAAAGAAAATAGAAAAGGTAGTTTTTTTATTGAAACCTCTATTCTCTTAAGTCAATTAAAATATAATCTTGAAATTGTAAAACAAAGTGATAATTCTTTTTACGAAATACAAAATACAGATTTCCAAACCATTGCCAATATAAATTATCTTTTAAATACGGAAAGTCAAACCGTTTTGGATTCTCAGTTTTTAAAAGGTCAGTTGGAATTTTCTAATGAAAAATATGCTTTTAGTACTGATAATTCTCAAACTGGAACATCTATAGATTATACCAAAAGTAAATTCTCTGATTATTCATTTCGTATTACCGTTTCTTCTGGAAACGGAACCATAACAATCAACGATGCACTTTTTAAGAAAAATGCGATTTTGCTATTTCCAGATTTTATTTCTGAATTGCAAACTCCTCAATTCGAAAGACGTTTAGAACAGTTTCTTGCGGTTAGTCTTCCAACAAATATACAATGTGAATATCTGTCTGTTCAGTTTCACGAACTTGAAAATTTTACATCGAATTACTATAGCTGGCATGACAGTTTACGCTTCAAAAATACACTAGATACACACTATACTGAAACAGAAGCAAGTTCAAATCCGGAGCAGTACGCTGTAAATTTAATTCATAGTCTAACCTCAATTTTAGAAGCAAAAAATGGAAGAAATAAATAGCCATATTGTATCGAGTCTAAAATGGGACACCACTTTTGACCAAAAGAAAGAAGGTTACAGACTTCAGGAGCGTTTAAGTGCTTGGAGCAAAATTTCGTTGCCTAGAGAAGTTACCTCTATTTTTGACGAATTATGCCCGCAGGAACAAAGCTGGAGAATTGAATTGCTTGAACTTGATCTTGGCGCCTGCGATTATGGTGATCTAGAGTTTGATCTTAGCCGAAAAATACAAAATCTATTAAGAGAGAAAATAGCCGAATTAATTCTGTATCAAAACAATCAGAAGCAAAACGGAATTGCGGTTTACAATAAAGAAAAATCAATTCTAGAAAATCTTACGGTCTTTTTGCTAGAAGGTTATTTACCATGGAATTATCAAAATAAAGAAGGTTCTGTCAACCAGATTATGGCAGAATTGCTTCAGAACAATCTCGCTGAGGTTATTGCGATTATTAAAAAAACGGGAATGTCTCATGAGGAAGTGAGAAAACGAATTGCATGGCAGTTTGACGAAAAAAACATCACTAAAATAATCGCCTCGCTCGAACCTAATAATAGTAGTTCTATTATTGAGTTTAGCGCAACGATGGTTAATATTCAGGTTAAAGAAACGATTATCCAAACGAGTACGGCAAGTTTCAAAAAGAATCTATGGTTCTTTATTCTGAACTTTTTGCTGCTCGAACGCGGAACGCTTTTTAATAAACTGGCTTTCATGAAAAGCAGTATTCTGCAAATGGCCAATCATTACAATATTGCTTATGCCGAACTTATTATTCTAATCGAAAATACGATTGTAAAACTCTCTGATAAAACATCGCAGAACAACGATTTTATTGCTTGTCTTAAAATACTAACGCAGGAATATGAAACCCAAAAAAGCGAGAATTATAAGCTTGAAACTGCTACAAATTATTGGAGTCTATTAGAGCAATTATTGAAAAATAAAGGCAATAGAAGATTTAAAGCCGACAAAGACAATTTAAACGAATTGATAATGGTATTGAATAGCGAGAATAAAACAAAATTTAATACGCTGCTTCAGCCCATTTTTAAAGATGAGAGTTTGCTTGTTTCGCTGCTTCCGGATTTAAATGAAACTTCGATAAAAATACTGTATTCAAAACTGGATACTACTCCATCGCAGCTTCATACAGAATCTATTATTTATCTAAACCAATTGAGCCAGACTTTTAAACTAAAAACAAACCGTAAGGCTTTATGGCAAATTGGAATTCTATTTCTCATCCAAAATAAAAATACAGACAATACTGCTTTTCTGCTATTTTGCATTAAAGAATTAAGCAAAAAAAATAATCTTAGCCATGAGCATTTATTGGCCCTGTTTACCAATGCTAAAATTCCTGCGGCGATAAAAAGCAATAATGCTGCGGTTATTTTTACGAATCTAAATGCTATCTATTGCAAAGAAATAAACCGTAATAATTCTAATTATCCTGCTGTTCATTTCAAAAATCTTGTAGCGAAACTAGAACTAGAATTGCAGAAAAACAGTACCAAAAGTATCTTTTTTATTGACTTACAAAGATCGCTGACTAGAACTATTTTATTGCATCCTAAAATTGCTTTTGAAGCCATGCTTTCATACGGAAATAAAGAGATTCTTAGGAAATTACTTCCGTTGGTTTTGAATCGAGAAATACTTCAATTATTGCTAAAAACAGCCAATTATAAAAAAACAAAACTTGTACAAACGATACAGGTTGTGTATGAGATTTTAAATGAAAAAGATCAATATGATTTTCCTGAAGAATTAATGACCGATGATTTATTGCTTCTTGGAATGCAGGAAATATTGTTTCATCCGGAGCATAACTCCTCTTTGTTTCTGGAAACTATTATTGTGCAGTTATCCAAAAAAGTGACCGAGACGAGACGCGATGATTATTTTCAGTTTATCGCAAAACTGATTCAGTCCAAACGAATTAAATCTTTTGGAGTGGCTATCAAAAAGACCTTTTTAAACCAGCTAAAAAACACAAAATCTATAGATCCCGTTGCGCTTGCCTTGCTCATTCAAAACACGTCAAAGCAAGATCAGCAGGAATTAGCGCAATTATTAAGTGCTAATTTTAATGATACAGGATTTGTTTTACTCCGAAAACAAGACAGAAAAGAAAGCGAAAACATATTGCTTTATTTCTTGACAAATGCAGTTGCGCTGAAAAAGAACTGGATTCAGAAAACGGCTTCTGTCCTAATTCGAAATGTAAAATCGGTTTCGGAAACTAAAATTAGCGCAACATTAAATGAACTTTTCTGGAACACGATTCTAAAATATTCTGCTTATAAAGGCAATGAAATTTTATTTAATAAACTGCTTCAGAAAGAACTCAAATTGTATTTAAAAAAGAATGTGACGAAGGAAAAAATACAGCTTCAAAACGAAACAAA
This sequence comes from Flavobacterium sp. CFBP9031, assembly GCF_034044945.1. Lineage (NCBI taxonomy): Bacteria > Pseudomonadati > Bacteroidota > Flavobacteriia > Flavobacteriales > Flavobacteriaceae > Flavobacterium > Flavobacterium sp. CFBP9031. The sequence continues at coordinate 49,970 of NZ_JAXCWF010000012.1, read as the reverse complement.
ATCTTTTAAATATGCCAATTCAGCACCAGATTTTATGCCTTTTTTAGAAAACAATGGCATTTCTGATTATATACTTTCTAATGAAACTGCAGAATCAATTAGCGCAGATTTGCTTTTTGAAATCGAGAGTTTATCTGAAAAAGAGAAATACAAATGGATTTCATCAATCCTTATAGAAAGGCAAGTTTCATCTGCTTTCAGCATTTCTAAAACCATTGAGATTAAAGACATTCTGAACGCCATTATGGTAAAAGAGCCAAAGATTTTCTTTAGAATAATAAAAAAAGAATTTATTCCTGAAGCTCAAATTGATTGGCTTTGCCGAAATATTAACTTTCATCATTTATGCAATGCGGTTAGTCAATTGGATAAAAACAAAGAATTGTCTTTACGGATTTTGGAAAAATTCAATCAAGTTTTGGGCAATGTTAAAATAAAAGGATTGGCTGCTAAAGAAATGCAGCATCTCTTATTGCGAAAGCTCTTAAAGGCTGTAACCAACGACAATTGGAGACTTATTGCAATAGACAAAATCTGGAATGAATTAATCTGGGAAGTTGTAACCAAAAAAGGAATCTCAAAAAAAAGCTTTTTGGCCGATATGAAAAAATATATCTATCAATTTCCTCCCGCTTTACAGCTCGGTTTCAAAGAAATTCTAAGAGCCGAAAAGCAAACCTCAACCGTCTTAAAACAAACTGAAATAATTTCGAAAATGGAACATAATAAAACTAAAGAAAACCCAAAAAACAGCCCTAAACAAGGAATTCCTGTTAGAAACGCAGGAATTGTACTCTTAAACGATTATATCGCGATGCTGTTTGAACGATTGAGCCTAACTTCTGAAAGAAAATTTATAAGCAACGAACATCAAGTTAGAGCTGTACAATACTTGCAATATCTAATTACAGGAATGCAGGAAACGGAAGAGGTTTATTTGCCGCTAAACAAAGTTTTGTGCGGTTTGCCTTTAGCCGATACTGTGCCTGATTTTATTGATATCACTGATCAGGAAAAACAATTGATAAAGGGTTTGATACAAGCGGCGATTTCGCATTGGCCAGAAATTGGAGATTGCTCCGTAGACGGTTTTCGCGGCAACTGGCTTGTACGCGACGGAATTCTGGTAGAACTAGAAGATAAATGGGAACTCACGGTAGAGAGAAGAGCTTATGATATATTGATTAACAGATCTCCTTTTGCTTTTTCGATTATGAAATACCATTGGATGGATAAGCCTTTGCATGTCATTTGGCCTTATTAAAAAAGTATTCTAAAAACCAATTATCCAAATAAGAACCTTGAATACAATATTGAAATATAAATTAATCAACTAAAAGAACTATTATGAACAGTTACAATGAAAATCTGCATTCTAGTGTATTGTCTTCATTAGAAAGTCAGGAAATGACCAAAAAACAATTGAGTTCACAATTGAGCACTTCAATGTTTACTCTTTATTATGCTGAAGGAGCTGAGATTGTTGCGCAGGAAAAACTCGATGCAACAGCAAAATTGTACAAAGAACAGCAACATATAAATAATGTTGTGGTTACGAATAAGAATATGGCAGACAACTTATTACTATCTGCCAATCAGCAAAAAACGTATGTAACACAAGCCGTTACCAATATGGCGGTTTGCGCGTCGAATATACAAATTGCTTCAAATTCTATTGTGCGTTTGGCTAGCGATATTGGAAGTATTTACAGTATTGTAAATGCTGCCGATTATGGAACTCAAATTTATCAGCAAACGCTTGAAGCTTATAATCTGATTAATAAAACAGCCTATAATGCAGAGCTTACTTCGCAATATGCTATGGAAGCTACAGCATCGATTTCTGAAGTTTCAACTTCTGTTGTGGCAGATGGAGCTAAGCTAACCAACTCTTCTGTCAATAATTTATTGCAGGTAACCACTTCAGATTTAACAGCAACTACCGCAGTACTAACCGTAGATAACGATACGAGAGCAAAAGCAAGTATTGCTACAAGAGCTGCAGAAGGAGCCATAAAATGTTGTGAGGTAGAATATAATGCTTCAAAGAAAGCCTATACGTATAACAACGAACAATTTAATCAGGCTTTGATTGTTGAGGTTCCTACAAATTTTGATCCTTCAGCAGGCAGTTTTACTGTTTCATTTGATGCTTACAAAAGTCCTTTTTCTCCCGAAGATAGAGATCCTGCAACGCAAAATAAAGGATTAGCAAATCCAGTTTTAAGCTACAATATCATTTTGGTAAAAGACAGTAAGAAATCATTCTTTAATGCTTCTACGGCAGAAGATTTGGTGGGCAATCCCGATCAATGCAAAAGTATTCCTGCGACGCAAAAACCAGATGATAAAGGAAAATACAGCACATCTATAGCTTATAAATCTTTGAGAGATGCAGATAATGAACCTCTAGTGCTTGGCGAAAATTATGTTGCTTTTCTTTTAATAATGTTTACTGAATCTTACAAGAAAGAAATCAATACGTTTGATGAATATCTATCTGCACCTTCTGAAATATTTTCGTTAGTCTATACTTTAAAAAGTGCGAAAGATATTGGCACTTCTAGAAAACATTCTGAAGATTTATCTAAAATTACTTTTAATGTTGAGAAAGAAGAATTAAAAGCAAGTGAAATTGATTACAGATGTTTCTTCTTGCCTTACACCGATAATCTTTCTACAAATGAGGATTTACAGACTTTGGAATCCAAAATTGAAACCATGGAGTTAGATGAGGAAATTAAAACTGTTGATGCTGAAGTTAAAGCGCTTACCGAAGAGATCGAGATCTTAAATAGTTCTGCTCAAACAAGTGCCGAAACAGCCAAAAACAGTAAAGATCCTGATCAAGACAAACAGAAAAATAATAGTCTGAAAAGTGCATTGGCTGATGCTAAAGAGAAATTACGCCTTGCAAAAGCGCAATTGACAGATTTGAACGCTAAACTGAAAGAAGTTAAAGACAAATCTCCTAAACCAGTTAAAAACACCAACGCCTTTTTCTTCAATTTAAATTTAGCAGAAAACATTCCGGCAGGAAACTTTACAAGTGCCAAACATAAAACAACTTCAAGTCCAGAATTTGAAGTGCATATTGATGGCACCACTACAGATAATTTTGGAAATCCGCTAATTGAAGATAAAAATTACATTCCTGTTATTTTGTCTTATTACAAAGGCAGTGAGATTTTAAAAACCAGATATAAAAACAGTCTTTCTGATTGGCAAAACACGCCGCCAATACCTTATTCTACAAAACCAAAATCTGAAATTATAAACTAATTAATACCTCAACTATATGGATACTATATCATTAACTCCGTTAAGACCAAGTTTACAGAAATACGGAATTACAGAAAAGAAAAAAGCCGAACTAGACTTGCTAAAAAATCAAGTAGTTAATGCAACAGCAATTGTACAGCAGCAACAGACAATTGTAAATTCGCTGAATGAAAAAGCAACCCGATATCAAGGTTATTTATTAGTTTCTGAAAGCAATCGTACGCATGCATTAAGCAACAAAAACTTGATCGATCAAGTTATTCAAAATGCTTACGACTTAGCTCTCAATTCAAGAGTTGCTTTTTCAAAAACAGCCTATGCAACAGAAGACTCAACAACAGTTAGCAAAAGCATCAGTGACTTGATTAGCAAATTAATTTATTCTGTAGAAATAATTAATAAACTGTCTATTCTAGTTATTCGCAAAAAAGCACTTAATCCGTTAATTTCTGATGATTTAATCGCAAGAATAAACAGCGCAGGTACAGACGCCAATAATGCGGTTGCTCTTACGCTAGTTGCCTTAAAATCTACATTGGCTGCAGAAGCTTCTGTTCTGGAATCTGAAGCGGCAATTACTTTAGAAAGTAAACAAGCAACAAAATTGTATCTGACTTTAACAGATGAAAAATCTTTAGACGCGCCTTTATCAGTACAGCCTTCAGACAAGACTTCTATAAGAGCCTTAATATACAATGCGTATAAAAACGCTCAGATTTCTTATGATAAAGCCAATACTGCAAATGACGAAACGGGAAGACAATTGAGCATTGCAACTGCCAATTTAAACAAAGCGCAAATCAAACTGCAATCGCTTCAATCTAGCTTAGCTGCGGCAACTGCTGCTGCTTATGCCTCTTAAGATCAATTAAATTGTCCACTGTTTGCTTACTGCATTCAGTGGACTTTAATCAATAATTTTTAAGGTTATGGATCATACTAATAAGAATTTTTACAGGCATTTTTATCTCAAAACTGGAGGATTTCTACCTACCAAACCGTTAAATAAAAGTCTTTTTCCTGGCGATTATTTTCAGATTAAAAACGGCGAAATTATTCTTCTTGGAAACATTTATCGCAATGGCATTATATCGCGTCACGATGCTGATATAAGCGGAGTAATTGCCTTAAATGATGCCAATTGGAATTTTAGTGATGGTATCTCAAAACCTTATTCAGGACGATCACACGCACATGGTTCTATTGAAGGCAATTTTGAATTTAGCAAACAAATATTGGCTTTTACTAATAAAGGAAGCTTCATTTTTAAAGCCGAAGAACCTGAATCTGTAAAAATTAATAATTGGAATGAAATCCAGCAGCAATTAATTATAAAGCTCACACAAACCTTATATTCATTTAGGGAACTTTATGTGGTAACAGAAAGTACAACTGCAAAAAATACAACTCTGGCCATAGCTGGCGAAGCAAATGCCGAACTAGAATTGGCTTGTGAGGCTGAAAATTTTGGATTATCTGATATTTTCGGACATGAAAATACTAAAACCATTCAGTCTAAAGATATCGAATATTACCACCGAGAAACCAAAAGAAAACCTGCTTATTTCAAAGCCAAAAAATTGGTCGTGCAAGACGAAAAATTGTCTTATTTCATTACCGATTTTATTGCCAAAGAGAACAATACAAGCGAATGGGCAGATTCTTTTTTTGATTCGAGTTTTCATAATGATGTTGATTATAACACACAAATGATCATGCAAAATGCACAAGGTTTTTATTTGGATATGCTGCAATGCAATGAGCTGAATCCTAATACGGCTTTGCTTTATTTTAAATGGGCTGACGCAAATCTGGACGATGTAGAAAAATTATTTGGAGTTTATGGAAACTAATCCCAATATTGTCTCTTTGTATAATGAAATGGATTGGTTGCAAAAGGTAATCGATCAGGTTATTTGCAGTTATCTGCTTCAGGATGGACATGAAAACCGCTGGCAGGATATTCCGCTACCAGAAACTGATGCAGAAACTGAAAATAGTGCTTATTATAAAAAAATAGGAGAATGGGATTTGAGTCTTTACGAACGACTTTGTCTTGCCTTAATTCTCGCACCTCAGATTAAACCCGAAGTTCTGGATATTTTCTTTAGTAAAAATGCGATGTACGATCGCGGATTTACTGAATTTGGCGGAGTTATCAATAAAAATCATAGCGGTTTTTTGCCTACAGGTCAAACCTTATCTTTTTTAATTACCGCTGTAAATCCTGAATTAAGAATAGAAGTGCTTCAAATTCTGAATACTACAAATATACTTTCAAAAGAACAGGTTTTGGTTTTAGAAAATAACGAATCTAATGTTCCTATTTTGAATCAAGTCCTTTCGATTAATGAGCGTTGGCTGAACTTTTTTATTACAGGAACTTTACCCAAATTGGAACACAGTATTTCGTTTCCTGCACAACAAATTTCGACCAAATTAAACTGGGACGATTTGGTTCTAGAAGAACATGTCATGAATCAAGTTATGGAGATTAACGCTTGGCTAAATCATGGTGATACTCTTATGACAGAATGGGGTTTGGAGAATAAAATAAAACCTGGATATCGAACCCTTTTTTACGGACCTCCAGGCACTGGTAAAACGCTTACTGCAACTTTACTTGGAAAAAGTACCAACAGAGAAGTTTTTAGGGTTGATCTTTCTATGATTGTTTCTAAATATATTGGTGAAACAGAAAAAAATCTGTCTAAAATATTTGATGTTGCACAACACAAGGACTGGATTTTATTTTTTGACGAAGCCGATGCGCTTTTCGGAAAAAGGACAAATGCTTCTTCTTCAAACGATCGGCACGCCAATCAGCAAACGGGATATTTACTGCAAAGAATTGAAGATTTTCCAGGAGTGGTTATTCTAGCATCCAATTTAAAAGAAAATATGGATGAAGCTTTCTCCAGAAGATTTCAATCCATGATTCATTTTACGATGCCAACCGCAGAGGAAAGGATTCTTTTATGGGAAAAAGCATTTTCAGGAAGATGCAAACTTAGTCCAGATATTGATATAGAAAGCATTGCCGAAGAGTATGAACTTGCTGGTGGAGCAATTATTAATGTATTGCGATTTTGTGCTTTAGCAGCCATTCAGAAAAATGAAACTGTTGTCAATCAGCACGATTTATTGGAAGGGATTAGACGTGAATTTAAAAAAGAGAACAAAACACTTGTGGTTACTCAAATGAATTGACGTTATGAAAAAGAATGAAAACATAAAAAAAGTTGCCATTGCCGCGCCTCAATTACACCGTCATAAAGTGAAACTTAAAATTGGAAACTGGAAAAAACATTTTGATTTCAACTATGTGAATACCATAATTGCATTGGCTTTGAATGATTTCCACGACAAGATTTTCTTTTATATTAACGGATATCTTATTACAAGCCAAAATCTTTATTTGGTTGTACAAACTACCGAAAAAAGTGTAGAAGAAATGGTTACTAAAATTGAAAATCAGATCGTTAACTTATTAAAAACGAATCCTCAAAAACTAAAAGAAAACCGTGGCGAGGTTTCTATTATAGCTGATGACGAAAATCTTTTCTACGCCGCGAGAAAACCTTTATTTAAAATTTATCCTTTAGAAAATGATCATCTGATAAAACTGATTACCGGAGAAAAAGTGGAACTACCCTATTTTGATCGAGATTTAGAGCATTTAAAAAATAGGATTCACAATCATCCTTTTTGTTCGGCGATTAATTATTTAGGGGGTGTTGGCCCAGTTGAAGTTACGCCTTTTCGAGGTTAGAAATTTTGCTTTTTTGCGAAAGATTATAAAGGCTATTTAATAGAAAGCATAAACGTATAAAAAAAGAATCATGAATACTTATAGCAAAGTTTCGACAGAAAATGATTTTCAGGATGCAGCAAGCCATCTGACAAATAGCAGCAGTACCAAAAATACTTATCAGCTAATTGATAATCGCGTTTCAACTTCAACTTTAAGAAATAATAATATTCCAGTTAGACAATTAAAATCTAATCAGGCTATTGCTAATTTCAATTCTAATACAGTACAGCTAATAAAATTTGACAAAAAGCAAAGAGCAAAAAAATTAGCTGCAAATAAAAAGAAAAATGACGGATTTCATACTTGTGATTACTGCGGATTTCAGCATTCACAGGTACATTATGCAACATTTCAAGGCAGAAGAATGGGCGATGGACAGTTTCACATTGATCATATACAACCCGCTTCAAAAGGAGGAAGAAACAACATGAGAAATGGCAGGGTATTTTGTGGAACCTGTAATACTTCTCGAGGAAACCGAGCACATGTTGGTGCAACTGGTTTTAAAAAATATCATGCTCTGCATAGAAAAACACTTCCAAAAAACTATATGCGCAGACCAAGTAAAAAAAGAAAATAAAGCATTTAGATCTAAAAATAACTAATAATATTTAAAATTAGTTCTTATGGAATATTCAACTGATAAAACAAAAATGCAATTTGCTGCAAATAGCTCCGACGAAAAAATTGTTCAAAATAAGACAAGAGAACTTACGGACAATCGCCCTGTTTCTGTTTTACAAAGAAAAGCAAACAATACCGGTTTGCCTGAAAATTTAAAATCAGGAATAGAAAACCTTTCTGGTCATTCTATGGATGATGTAAAAGTTCATTATAACTCAGACAAACCGGAACAGCTTAATGCGCACGCTTATGCGCAAGGAGCAGATATTCATATCGCGTCAGGGCAAGAAAAACATTTGCTACATGAAGCTTGGCATGTTGTACAGCAAAAACAAGGGCGCGTAAAACCTACTTTACAAATGAAAGGCAAGGTAAATGTAAATGATGATGAAGGTTTGGAAAATGAAGCTGATGTTATGGGGGCAAAGGCTTTACAGATGAAATCGAAAGAATACGAAAATAGGCTTATTACCCATACTAGACCTATAGTTCAGCTAAAAAGAAAGAAACGTAATAATCAACAGGCTAACGAAATTAAAAATTGGAATGACCCAACTATTCGAAATAAAAAAATAGCAGAAAAACAAGCAAAAGCTAATACATCTGGTAAGGGGCAGTTGGCACTTGTACCTAACGGAAGTCACGAATTTAATCAAGTTAAAGGAAAAATAGAAAAAAACGTTAGAACTAAACCTTATAAAACAGATGCATTTCATGAAACTCAGCCACTTATGAAAGGTATTATGGGAGCAAATGGTTTTTTGGGAAAACTATGGGCGGGCAAAAGTGCCATATTAGGTGGTGGAGGCGGAAGATCTTTTACAATAGAGGTTCAACAAGTATTTAGAATTATCAACCCAAACGTTAGAAAAACTGCATTTCAAAACGCAAAATTTAATGGACTGCATAAACCCGGAAAGACTTCAAGAGAATTATATGCAGGACATGGAGATGCTGTTACCAATTTAGTAGTTGGTGGTGGTTACAGGCCAGACATAGGTGCACATGATTCCCAGAAAGGATATGGTGCGCTTGGAAGAGGTTCCTATTTTAGCGACCAAGCAGCAAAAGCTGCTACTTATGGTGGTCTTGATCCAATACAAGGAGGCGTCCTAATTGTCAGTGATGTCATAGAGGGGAATCAAAAAATGGTAAAAGATGGATCCAATGAAAGACATAAAACACATAATTCAATGGTAAAAAGAGAAACCGTACCTGGGAACAATCAAATTACTGTACCTGTGGGGTACGAAAACGAGGATAATGTCAATGAAAGCAAATATGATTCTATAAGAGGACAAAAAACATATGAATCTGGAAGTGGTTCTTATGGAGCAGTTTATTATCGAAATAACTTTGATTCTAATGAAATATTAATACGAAATGCAGACCAAATTTTACCAAAATATAAGGTGCATTATACAGTAACATTTCAATAAATATGAATAATATCAATTTTAACCGTTAAAACTACAAAAATGAACAACTTTTCAAAAATTGCAAATGCTTCGGCATTATTTCCTATGCGAGGAAGTGCTTATGTCCCAGCGCCATCAGATGACGCGTTAAATCCTCCTGACAAGTATTTTGACACCGATTTTACCAATTCTACATTTCCTCTTATATGGGGAAAAGCAAATGGCGGTCGCGGCGATCTTTTTAATTTTGCTAATGACCTCAAAGTGAATTTTTTGCATCTCTACGATTGGAATGTGCCTCCATTTCCTGACCAAGAACCAGGACCATATAAGAGATCACATATGTCTTTTTTAAATGAATGTGCGGCTAATAACATTAAGGTTTTTGTTCCTATTTCTAATTTTTTCATGGAAAAGTTACATAAAGGGAAAGAAGATGTAACTCCCGATATTAAAGCAATGGTAACTGAAATTTACAATGCTGGAACTACTCCTCATACAGCTGCCGGAATATGGGGAATTGGTAATGAATTTGATCTTGCTGGAGGTTTTTCTGTAACTGATGTTGCCAAAATGATTCAGATTCTTGTCAATATTGAAACCAGTATGGGAATTCCTGCATCGAATTTACTGCCAATTACTTCGCCAGTTTCATTTGCTGACCCTACAAATAAAGATATACCTGGACTTATTGCTATTCAAAATCTTCATGCTGCGCTTCAAGCCATAGGTTTAGAGAATGTTTGGAACACTAGGTTCATTGCCTCAACAAATCCGCAGAATAATGGTGCCTACATAAAAAACTATATCGATAATACATTTCCATCTTATTTTCCTACTATTCCTTTTTTCTTCGCAGAAATGGGCACTCCTATCAAACAAGATCCGAATTGGCCTGTAAAAACTGAACAGAATCAGGCAGAATGGGTTCTTTCTCAAATACAAAATTCACATCCGCGAGGTAACTTTTTAGGCGCTTGTGTATTTCAATTTCTAAATCAAACTACCCTTAAAGAGGGATCTGAATCTACTTTTGGAATGACAAAACCGTCAGGATCTTTTACAATGGGAAATATTCCTGGCAACTATATTCCTGGAGGCGGACAATCTTACAGAATTGATAATTTAACCCAAAAACCAATGTATCAAAGTGTAAAAATGGGTTTTTCAGCGTTTTAATATATTATTTGAATGTTACAATTTAGAATAAATCAGAGAGCAGTTTTTCAACTTAATAAGACAAAACTGCTCAATGATTTAAAACTTCAACACAGTATTTCAGTCACACGTAATTAATTACATTTATGAAAATTACAGTAGTAAAAGTTTTTTTACTTGACCAAAAAAATTGATTTATCTACATTCACTTTGTACTTTTGCGGTATGAATGATAATTTTATAAATGAATACTTTGGTATCGGAATCCAAAATGGTAAAACACCAGAAAACTTAGGTGTTTTATGGCGATCGGCTCAAAACTTGGGCGCTACTTTTATATTTACCATCGGAAATCGATATGCCAAACAAGCTTGTGATACACACGATGCGGTAAAAGCAATTCCATATTTTCATTACGATACTTTTGAAGCTTTTTTTGAAAACTTACCAAAAGGAGCACGATTGGTTGGTGTTGAACTATCTGAAAAAGCCTCGGATTTAGAAACTTTTGAACATCCAAGGCGTTGCGTTTATATATTGGGTGCAGAAGATCATGGCTTATCTAAAAAAGTAATGGAAAAATGCCATCATTTAGTGAAATTCAAATCAGAAAAAAGTTTGAATGTCGCCGTTGCTGGAACTATTGTTATGTATGATCGAAATTTGTCTAAACCACGTTCTTAAAAACATATAAAAAAAGACGCCGTAATTGGCGTCTTTTTCTTTTTGCTATAAGCGAGTATTATTTTCTTAAATCAAATCTGTCTAGATTCATTACTTTAGTCCATACGGCAATAAAATCGTTTACAAATTTTTCGTGAGCATCACCAGCTGCATAAACTTCTGCAATTGCTCTTAATTCTGAATTTGATCCAAAAACAAGATCTGCACGTGTTCCTATCCATTTAGGCTGTCCAGTACTTCTGTCATTTCCAGTATAAAGTTCTTTGTCATTTGAAACAGACTTCCATTCTGTATTCATGTTCAATAAGTTTACAAAGAAATCATTTGTTAGCTGGCCAGGTCTCGTTGTAAAAACACCATTTTTACTTCCGTCTGCATTAATATCCAGAACACGAAGTCCACCTAAAAGAACCGTTAATTCTGGCGCAGTTAGAGTTAGCAAATTCGCTTTATCTATAAGAAGTTCTTCTGTTAAAACAGTCGATTTTGTTTTTCTATAATTTCTAAAACCATCAGATTTTGGTTCTAAATATCCAAACGATTCAACATCTGTCTGTTCTGCAGATGCATCCATACGTCCAGGTGAAAAAGGTACTTTCGCAGATGCTCCTGCATCTTTAGCTGCTTTTTCTACAGCTGCAGATCCTCCTAAAACGATTAAATCGGCCAATGAAACTTTTTTATCTCCATTTGCAGCATTAAATTCTTTTTGAATACCTTCTAATTTATCTAAAACAACCTTAAGTGCAGCTGGATTATTTATTTCCCAATCTTTCTGTGGTGCAAGTCTTATGCGTCCACCGTTTGCGCCTCCACGCTTATCTGATCCTCTAAAAGTAGAAGCTGAAGCCCAAGCTGTAGCAACCAATTGAGACACGCTTAATCCTGAATTTAATACTTTCTCTTTAAGCTGTTCTATATCTTGGTCATTTATTAAAGTATGATTTACTTCTGGAATAGGATCCTGCCAAAGCAGTTCTTCTGTAGGCACTTCAGATCCAAGATAAAGAGCACGAGGTCCCATATCACGATGCGTCAATTTAAACCATGCACGAGCAAAAGCATCTGCAAACTCATCTGGATTTTCTAGAAAACGACGTGATATTTTCTCATAAGCAGGATCTAATCTTAAAGATAAATCTGTAGTCAGCATCGTTGGCAAGTGTTTTTTATTAGCATCAAAAGCATCTGGAATAATTGCTTCCGCATTTTTTGCTACCCATTGATGTGCTCCTGCCGGACTTTTTGAAAGTTCCCATTCAAAACCAAATAAATTCTCAAAAAAGTTATTGCTCCATTGTGTTGGTGTTTTTGTCCAAGTAACTTCAAGTCCGCTTGTAATAGCATCTCCTCCTTTTCCAGAACCAAAACTATTTTGCCATCCTAAGCCTTGCAGTTCCAGACCAGCTGCTTCTGGTTCAGCTCCCACATGATCTGATGAGGCAGCACCGTGCGTTTTACCAAAAGTGTGTCCACCCGCTATTAAGGCAACAGTTTCTTCATCATTCATTGCCATACGGCCGAAAGTGTCTCTAATATCTCTAGCTGCCGCAATAGGATCCGGATTTCCATCTGGCCCTTCAGGATTTACATATATAAGCCCCATTTGCACTGCTGCAAGCGGTTTTTCAAGATTTCTGCTATGGATATTTCCGTCGGCATTATCATCAGATGATACCACTCCATGATCTTTTGGAACACCTTCAGAACCGTCTTTATAACGTTCGTCACCACCTAACCATGTCGTTTCAGAACCCCAATAAACAGATTCGTCTGCTTCCCAAACATCGGCACGTCCTCCTGCAAAACCAAATGTTTTAAAGCCCATTGATTCTAAAGCCACATTTCCTGTTAAGATCAGCAAATCTGCCCATGAAATCTTTTGTCCATATTTTTGTTTTATGGGCCAAAGCAATCTTCTTGCTTTATCAAGACTTACGTTGTCTGGCCAACTGTTAAGAGGCGCAAATCGCTGTTGTCCTGCTCCTGCTCCGCCTCGCCCGTCATGCACTCTATAAGTACCTGCACTATGCCAAGCCATTCTTATGAAAAGGCCTCCATAATGACCAAAATCTGCAGGCCACCAATCTTGTGAATCAGTCATAAGAGCATGCAAATCTTTCTTTAATGCCTCAATGTCGAGACTTTTAAAAGCTTCTGCGTAATTAAAATCCTTATCTAACGGATTTGATAACAACGAATTCTGTCTCAGGATATTTACCTTTAACTGTTTGGGCCACCAGTCAAGATTTTTAGTTCCCGATGCTGCCTGCTTATCAATGCTCCCATTATGAAAAGGGCATTTGCTGATGTCATTTGATTGATTGTCCATAGTTGAAAAATTTTATTTTTGACTAAATTACAAACTAATGAAAAAGAAAATTCTGACTGTGAATCATAAATAATTCTTAGAGAATAGACAAAATCTATACAGAATTATTTTAATGATTCTAATTCCTTATAACACTTCTTATTATAAAAAAACATTGTTTTTGAAAGACACAATACTTTTATAATTTTAAATTTTGCTTCTATAAATTTAGCAAAAAGAATCTTTTTATCGTCATAAACATTTAAATTGCTTCTCTGTAATATCTATATTTCTTGCTATTTTCAATTTCTGTTGCTTATTAAAGTGAGAGATAAGCTTTCCACTTTCTGTTAAAAACCATTCAATAAAAAAGGTGTTTAAAAATTTAAACACCTTTTTATACCTCAACTTAACATTAACTCTTACTTTATAAACTCAATAATAAAACCTCCTTTAGGAGCAATATTATATTGCCAGTTAGCGGTTAATGGAAAAGTTTCAACTTTAAAATCCATTAATGGATCTTTACCTTCAGTAATGATTTTGAATTTCGAATAGCCTTTTCCATATTTAGCCAAATCAATTGAAACGGGCAAAGATGAGTTCGTTCCGTTTATTCCAATAATATAAGAAAGGTTATCTTTTTTACGAGACAACACAATTGATTTGCCTGGATCTGCTACAATAGCCTCGGTTTTGTCCCAAGTTGCGGGCATTTCTTTTATTAAAGTCTTAAGTTCATTTGGCAATGAATTAAAAACTTCTTCAGAATCTGCAAAATGAATAATTCCTGATGTGTAAATCATGGCCATTGCTAGTTCATGAACTGAAGTATTTACACGTTTATATTTTCTAAAAGTCAAAGCAAACGGCGTATAATCTGCTGGACCAGCTACGTTTCTTGTAAAAGGCAAAACTGTATTTTGTTCTGCTGCTTTTTCTGGAAATCTCGGTTCGTAGAAATAACTTTCTGTTCCTAAAATAGCTTCTGCTGTTACAAAATTGGGCCATGTTCTGTGCCAACCTCTCGGAACTGTTGTTCCATGTAAGTTCACTAACAAATGTTCTTTTGCTGCATCTTCAAAAACGCCTTGTAAAGCTGCCATAACTTCTTGTCTGTCCGAACACCAAAAGTCTATTTTGACACCTTTTATTCCCATTTCTGCCAATTCTTTAAATCTTTTTTTTCTTTTTACTGGATCAAAGTATTCTTCTGAAAATCCCCAAACTAATGGCTGCACTCCTTTAGACAATGCATAATCAACAATTTTACCTTCTTTGTTGGCTTTTTCCCATCCTGCATCAAAAAGTGTGTATTTGAAACCAAATAAAGCCGAAACATCCGTGAATTTATTATACATTTCTGGAGTAAAATCTTCGGGATGCGACCACCATGACCAAGCTGCTTTTCCAGATTGAATCCAAGAAACGTCTTTTATTTTAGATGCCGGAGCCAAATCGGTAATCATAGTAGATAATAAAATATCGCCCGCTTTATCTCCAATCATAATAACTCTCCAAGGCATTGTCCAAGGCTCAGCAGACTCAGGATAAGCATTTCCTTTATCAGGCAAAGGCAACGTAAATTTTTCGTCATTTTTAGCAAAAGCAATTCTATAAACTCCGTCTTTAGAATCTGGATCTAAATGACAGCCTGGAAAAGAACCATCTGTTCCTGATTCTGCAATTAAAACCCAATTTTTAGCATCATTTACATTAAAAAGTGCTGGCATACACCAGCCAATAGATTCGCCTCTTGCGCCATTTATTGGATCTCCGGGTTTTACATTCACATAAAAATCTTCATAACCTGGAGTATAATCTCCTGCTTTGTTATACGGCTGGAGCCATCCTTTTGCTTTTTGATCAATATGAAATCCTGTCAATTCGTTCTTTAGCACTCTGTTTTGTTTTTCCTGCTCTGTAAACTTATATCTAAAAGCAACTCCTTCTTGGCCTGCAATTAAATCTATTGTCATTAAAGCGCCTTTGCTATTCTTGAATGTGATGCTTTTGCTTTTAAAAACATGATCTGCGACTTTATTATTCGCAACTTTAAGCTCATATTTTTCACGTTTTTCTTCAATTGATGAAACTTTCACAACTGATAATCCTGTTGTAAAATCGTTGTTTTCAAAATTTAATCCGAGAGGAGAATCCAAAATTATCGCTTGGTCTTTGCGGGTAACCTTATAAGACAATTTCCCATATTGACTTAAAGACAGCTCAATCTTATTTAGATTGTCCTTAGACTTAAGAGAAAGCTCTTCGTTTTGTGCTACACAACTTGTCAGCATCAAAAATACGGCGGGTATCAGCACGCTTAAAGATCGGTTAAAAAACATTTTTTTCATTTATATAATTATTAGAGGTGATAGTTCTTTTTGTTATTGGATTACATCAAAAGCATAAATAATAGTTTCGCTATAAACTTGCCCAGATTGGAATATCGTATTCGGAAAATGTTCATGATTCGGACTGTCAGGATAATATTGGCATTCTAAACAGAGTCCATCAAATGAACTGTATAGTTTATCATGTACCCCGATAATATCACTGTTTAAATAATCTCCCGTGTATAATTGCACTCCTGGATAAGAGGTGTAAACACGCATTATTCTTCCCGATTTTTCATCATACAATTCACAAACAGAATTTTCATTTTTAGCGTTTCTATCAAAAATATAATAGAGATTAAGTCCGCTATTTTGCATTACATCTTTTAGTTTGTCTTTCAAAAACAAATACTCATCGGCAAGCAAAATTTTTCCTGTCGGAATATAATCGGCTGTGCTTTCTAGAATTTTAGATCCCTGAACGGTAAGCAGATGATGATGTATTTTTTCTTTACAGGCAGATAAATTAAAATAAGAATGATTGGTAAAATTTAATGGCGTTGCTGCATCGGCTTCTGCCAAAAAATCAATTTTGAGTTCGTTTTGATCCGTCCATTTATAGCTCACTTTCATCTTCAAATTTCCAGGAAAACCACCTTCTCCATTTTTACTTTTAAGAATAAAAATTACGGCATCTTCTTCTACAACAAAATCAAACACTTTGTTATTAACCCCAGCCGAACCGCTATGATTATTGTTTTTACCATCGTTTTTATCGAGATGATATGTTTTATTTTCGATAGAAAATGCCGCATTCTGAATTCTATTTGCAAAACGGCCAACAGTCGCTCCTATGTAAGATTGATCTTTTATGTATCCTTCTAAAGTTGGAAATCCTAAAACTATATTTTCTTTATTTCCTTCGGTATCTGGCACCACTATGGATTTTACTATGGCACCATAATTAAGAAGTTCGACATAATTGCCATGACTATTTGTGATCTGAAATTTGAAAATTTCTTTTCCGTCATGCCAGCCAAAAGACTCACAAACAATATTATTGAGAGGGTTCATATAGTTTTATAAAAATATTAAAATTGGTAATGTTAGTATAGAATTTCAAATTTAGGTTTGATTATTGTTCTCAAAATGGACATTTTTTGCGAAAGCATGGATTAAATTACGATATTTGAAAAATCATGAAAAATGTAGCACAAAAAGAAAAGATAAAAGTCAAAGAAGGTTTTTTAGGACAGCGAATGATTGTAATTCCAAAAAACATCCTTTCGATTATTAAAAAGAATCCACTGATAGCCGGTTTGTATTTTACCGATATTGGTGTTTTTCCAAATGCAAGCCATCACTCCATGAAACGAAAACATGGAAGCAAGCAATACATTTTAATTTATTGCTATAAAGGAGAAGGCATTATTAGCAAAGAAAATAAAACGATAACACTCAAAGCCAATACCTTTTATATAATACCTCCTGAAGTGGCACATGATTATTATGCCTTAAAACAAAATCCGTGGAGTATCTACTGGATTCATTTTACGGGAATGCAAGCACCTTTTCTTTATGATAAATTCATTGCCGAACATCCTGAAACTGCACCTCAACTATCACTCGAAGAAAGACGTATTGAACTTTTTGAAAACATTCTGGATGTTATGGAAGACGGTTACAGCGCCAGTAATCTCGAATTTGCCAATCTTTCGTTATGGCAATTATTAAATACCTTTTTGTATGAAAAATTCTTCATTCAAAAGAACCGAAAATTTTCAGAGGATAATACTATTGAGTCGGCTATTGACTATATGAAAAAACGTCTTGATCTTTCCTTAAAAATTAATGATGTTGCCGCTTATTTTAACTATTCTCCGTCTCATTTTTTTACCTTATTTAAGAAACAGACAGGGTATTCTCCTATACACTATTTCAATTATTTAAAAATGCAGAAAGCTTGTCAATATCTCAGTTTCACAACTATGAGCATCAAAGAAATCAGTTTTAATTTAGGGTTCAATGACCCTTTATATTTCTCTCGTTTGTTCAAAAAAATCATGAGTACTTCACCTATACAATATCGCACCGAATACAAGCAGTAACGCAATTGTTTTCGTATTTAAGCATTCAATAGCAAAAAATCAGATTATAATCCATCTATTCAAAAAAAATATCCATAAATCAAAGGTTCCGATTCCGCTAATTTTACAAAAGCTATTAAAACCTTTTTATGAAAAATTACAATTATACCTTTTTACTATCAATTAGTCTAGTTGCGGCATTGGGTGGATTACTCTTTGGTTACGACTGGGTTGTAATCGGTGGTGCAAAACCATTTTACGAACTTTATTTTGGCATTACAGATTCTCCGGCTTTACAAGGCTGGGCCATGAGTAGCGCCCTTGTTGGCTGTGTTGGAGGAGCCGCCTTTGCAGGAAAACTGGCAGACAGTTATGGTAGACGACCTATTCTAATCGTTGCCGCCGTATTATTCTCCTTATGTGCTCTTGGAACGGGAGCATCTGAAACTTTTACTGTATTTATTATCTGGCGTATTATTGGAGGAATCGGAATCGGGATTGCTTCTACAATTTCCCCTTTATATATTGCCGAAATTGCGCCTCAGGAAACCCGAGGATTATTTGTTTCCATCAATCAATTAACCGTGGTTATTGGAATTCTTGCCGCACAGATCACCAATATGCTAATTACAGATGTTATTCCGCCAGATTATTCTCATGCAGAAATTTTGGCTTCTTGGAATGGTCAAACGGGCTGGCGATGGATGTTTTGGGCAGGATTTTTCCCAGCGGTTCTTTTCTTTATATTAATGTTTTTAATTCCCGAAAGCCCTAGATATCTAGCGAAAAAAGGAAATCACGATAAAGCCGAAAATATTTTATCTAAAATTGGAGGATTGTCATACGGAAAAGAAGCAATTACAACTATCAAAGAGACTTTTACAGAAGAAACAGAAAAAACCGATTTGAGAATGTTGTTTGATAAAAAAGCGATGCCTATTCTCTTAATCGGAATTGTATTGGCTGCTTTCCAGCAATGGTGCGGTATTAATATCATTTTTAATTATGCTCAAGAAATCTTTGTTTCGGCAGGCTATAGTATCAATGATTTGTTCATGAATATCGTAATTACAGGAAGTATTAACCTTGTTTTTACATTGGTTGCTATGGGAACGGTAGACAAAGTTGGACGTAAAAAACTGATGCTTTTTGGTTCAGCAGCACTTGCTATAATCTATGCTTTATTGGGTTATTTTTATTATACCAATGTTACTGGTTTCCCTTTATTATTACTGGTATTATTAGCCATTGCTATTTATGCCATGTCTCTTGCTCCTATTACTTGGGTTATTTTATCTGAAATTTTCCCTAACCGAATCAGAGGCGTTGCAATGTCTGTTGCCACATTTGCACTCTGGATTGCATCTGCACTTTTAGTACAAACATTTCCAATGTTTAACGAATACTTAGGCACATCTGGAACTTTCTGGATCTACGGAATTATCTGTGCTTTAGGATTCTTGTTTGTACTCAAAAAGCTTCCTGAAACCAAAAACAAAAGTCTCGAAGAGATTGAAAAACTAATGGTTTCTGATAAAGAATCAAAGAATATTCAATAATTTAAATTTCATTACATCATGCAAAAAGTAAATGTTTGGAAGGAAAAAATTATCCTGCCAACTTATGAGGTGGGCAAACCTGAAAAAAATCCTGTATTTATTGAGAAAAGAGTGTATCAAGGAAGTAACGGATCTGTATATCCTTATCCAGTTATTGAAAAAATCGCTGACGAGAAAACCGATAAAGAATATCTGGCTGTATACCTTGAAAATGAATTTGTTAAAATAATGATTCTTCCAGAACTTGGCGGACGTGTTCATATGGCGTATGATAAAACTAAAAATCGCCATTTTGTGTATTACAATCAGGTGGTAAAACCAGCTTTGGTTGGACTTACAGGCCCTTGGATATCGGGTGGAATCGAATTCAACTGGCCACAGCACCACAGACCAACTACTTTTGATCCTGTTGATTTTACTATAGAAGAACATGAAGATGGCAGTGCAACTGTTTGGTGCAGTGAGGTAGAACGTATGTTTAGAACCAAAGGTATGGCTGGTTTTAGATTATATCCTGATAAAGCGTATCTTGAAATTAAAGCACAATTATACAACAGAACATCGTTTCCACAGACATTTTTATGGTGGGCGAATCCTGCTGTAAAGGTAAATGATGATTATCAGTCGGTTTTTCCGCCAGATGTAAATGCTGTTTTTGATCACGGTAAACGTGACGTTTCGTCTTTTCCAATTGCAAAAGGAACCTATTACAAAGTAGATTATTCGCCAGGAACTGATATTTCTCGCTACAAAAATATTCCCGTTCCAACTTCTTATATGACGATTGCTTCCAAATATAATTTTGTGGGCGGATACGAAAATGATTCAAAAGGCGGATTATTGCACGTAGCCAATCATCATGTTTCGCCAGGAAAAAAACAATGGACTTGGGGACACGGCGATTTCGGACGTGCTTGGGATCGTAATCTTACCGACGAAGATGGCCCTTATATCGAATTGATGTGTGGTGTTTATACCGATAATCAGCCCGATTTTACTTGGATTATGCCGGGTGAGCAAAAGGAATTTACACAATATTTTATGCCTTATCGTGATTTGGGAGTTGTAAAAAATGCGACCAAAAATGCGATGGTTAATTTAGAGAACATCGGCGATAAACTGGTTATTAAAGCGTATACGACAGGAGTTTATCCAAAAACAACAGTTACTTTAAAAAACAATGACGTTGTTTTATTTCAAAAACAGTACGATGCTTCTCCATACAATTCATTTGAAGAAACCATCGATTTTAATCATAACGCTTCTTTAGAAGGTTTATCGATTTCTGTAACCGATGCAGATGATAAAGTTTTAGTTGATTGGGTTTACGAAGCACAAAATGAAGATGAAATTCCTGAAGCTGCAAAACCTGCACTTGCTCCAGAAGACATCGAAAATAACGAACAATTATTCCTGACGGCTCAGCATTTAGAGCAATACAGACACGCCACTTACAGTCCGATTCCGTATTATGAAGAAGCTTTAAAACGTGATTCTGGCGATGTTCGTTCCAATAATGCAATGGGATTATGGCTCATGAGAAGAGCTAAATTTACTGAAGCTGAACCCTATTTTAGAGCAGCCATAAAAACATTGACGCAGCGAAATCCGAACCCGTATGATGGTGAAGCTTATTTTAATCTAGGATTATGTCTAAAATATCAGAACAAAAACAAAGAAGCTTACGATGCTTTTTACAAATCGACTTGGAATGCCGCTTGGCAAAATCAAGGTTATTTTTATGTAGCACAGCTTGATGCTTTAAATGGTGATTTTGAATTGGCTCTAGAACACATTCAAAAAGCCATTTCTAAAAATACCGAAGATCATAAAGCACTGCATTTGCAAGTAGCTTTTCTTAGAAAATTAAATCAAAAAGAAAAAGCGCTTCAGCTTGCAGACCTTTATTTACAAAACGACTCATTTAATTTTGGGTTATTGTATGAAAAGTATCTTTTAAGTACTGATAAAAAAGAGCTAGCCTATCTAAATGCATTAATCCGAAACAATATTCATACTTATATTGAATATGCTTTAGATTACAATGCGGCTGGTTTGTATGAAGAAGCTGCAGGTTTACTAAATGAATGCCTTAAAGATGAAAACACCTATCCGATGGCGTGGTATTTTGCAGGTTCATTTTATGAAAAATTAAATGATTTCGATCAAGCCGAAAAATGTTTCAAAATGGCTTCTCAGGCAAAACCAGATTATTGTTTTCCAAATCAGATTGAAGCTGCTTTAGTGCTTTCTCAAGTAATTCAAAAACAAACTAATGACGCGAAAGCTTTGTATTATTTAGGAAACTTCTGGTACGCGTCGAAATTTTATGATGAAGCTGTTTCCTGCTGGGAAAAATCGGTTGCTATTGATGATACTTTCCCTACTGTGGATCGTAACTTGTCATTGGCTTATTACAATAAATTAAATGATGAACAAAAAGCACTGGCTAATTTAGAGAAAGCATTTTCTTTAGATGTAGAAGATTCTAGAATCTTAATGGAATTAGATCAGTTGTACAAACGCTTGAACAGAGATTTGGTTTTTAGATTGGCTTTCTTAGAAAGACATTTAGAATTGGTTATTCAAAGAGATGATGTGTATTTAGAAAGAGTCGCTTTATACAATTTACTAGGAAAACATGATAAAGCCTTAACATTATTACAAAATAGAATTTTTCATCCTTGGGAAGGCGGAGAAGGAAAAGTAAGCGGACAATATCTGATTTCTTTGACTGAAATTGCCAAACAGGAAATTGCACAAGGAAACCATGATAAAGCTATAGCATTTTTGGAACAGGCACAAATTTATCCTGATAATTTAGGTGAAGGAAAACTGCCAGGCGCACAGGAAAATGATATTCATTACTGGCTTGGAGTTGCTTATGAAAAGAAAAATAATTTGGAAGAAGCTCAAAACTGGTGGCAGAAAGCAACGCAAGGTCTAGAAGAACCTACAGCGGCAATTTTCTATAACGACCAACAGCCAGATAAAATTTTCTATCAGGGATTAGCTTTCTTAAGATTGAACAATATTTCAGAAGCCAATAAACGTTTTGAAAAGTTCGTTGCTTACGCCGAAAAACATGTAAACGATCATGTTACGATTGATTATTTTGCAGTTTCACTTCCGGATCTTATGATTTGGGAAGATGATCTCGACAAACGAAACAAAATTCACTGCTTATACATGAAAGGATTAGGTCTTCTAGGTCTTGATAAAAAAGCCGAAGCTGAAAAGACTTTTAATCTTGTTCTGTCTGAAGAGAAAAGCCATTCAGGCGTGACGATACATCTTTCATTATTAAAAAATGAGGAATCGGTTTCAGTTTAAGTTAGTATTTTAAATAGGAACTAAAGATTAGCTTCGGAGAAGCGAAATAGTTATAGTAATTGTATTTATTATTGAGGACAAAGCTCCAGCGGAGCGACATCTTTTTAGATTGCTTGCATATTTCGCTCCTCTGGAGCTCTTTTGTAGGTACGTGATTGAATTTCTATAAATATTTTGCCCCGCTGTGGCTTATTTATATGCAGAAATAAAAAATAAATGGCCGTGCAAAAAGAATTGACAGCCTTTTGTTTTTTATAATTGAATTGTGTTCCTGCAAGGTTAAAAAAACTGTTGAATCTTCTAAAATGAAAAGGTTTGATCAATTTAATCATCAAACCTTCTTTTAGACAATCTTGTAATTCCGAGGAACGAGGAATCGCACTAGTAATTCCGCAACGATTTGTCTTTTCTTTGTCGAGTCACTTGTGTGATTCCTCGTTACTCGGAATAACAAACTAAATCAATTATTTTAATGAATCGGTTTGTCGTCTCGTTTTACTCCCCAATCTTTATTTGATTTTGATCCCATTACAAATTCCAAAACACCACCATTATCAATATCAGATTGGTGAATAAAAGTCTTTGTATACGTTTTACCATTTAATTTGGCACTTTGAATATAAATGTTTTCATCTGAAACATTTTTAGCAGTAACCTTAAAAGTCTTTCCGTTTTTCAACTCAATAGAAGCTTCTTTCAATAGCGGAGAACCTATAATATAAGTACTGCTTGCTGGGTTAACAGGATAAAATCCCATGGCGCTAAAAATATACCAAGCCGAAAGTTCGCCGCAATCATCATTACCCGAATAGCCTGAAGAAGTTGTATTGTACATTTTCTTTAGTATTTCTGCAGTGTATTTTTGAGTTTTCCAAGGCTGACCTGCATAATTGTATAAATAAGCAATATGATGACTTGGCTCGTTTCCGTGTGCATATTGGCCAATAAAACCCGAAGCATTATCATTTACTTCTTCTGGTTTATCTTCTAGCGTGAAAAAAGTATCTAGTTTTTTGGTAAAGGCATTATCACCTCCAACCAAATTTACAAGTCCTTTTACGTCTTGAGGAACATACCAAAAGTACTGCCAGCCATTTCCTTCTGTAAACGGATAACCACCGTTGGCTCCATACTTCAGCGGATCAAAAGGACCTATCCAATTGCCTTTATCA
This sequence comes from Flavobacterium sp. CFBP9031, assembly GCF_034044945.1. Taxonomy (NCBI): domain Bacteria; kingdom Pseudomonadati; phylum Bacteroidota; class Flavobacteriia; order Flavobacteriales; family Flavobacteriaceae; genus Flavobacterium; species Flavobacterium sp. CFBP9031. The sequence continues at coordinate 26,192 of NZ_JAXCWF010000012.1, read as the reverse complement.
TCTTTTGCCCTGAAAAAACTTATTTCTTTATCGTACAGATTTTTATAAAACTGAGAACGTTTTGTAAAATGATTGTAATCATCGATTTTAACGAGTTTCTTTGCCAATTCAGCCACACACCAATCGTCATAAGCCATTTCTAAAGTCAAAGAAACCGACTGTGATTTAAAATTTTCTGGAATGTATCCGTACTTTTCCCAAATGCCAAATGGCGATCCAGGATGTTCTCGTAACGATGAATTCTTTACGGCTTCAAAGGCTTCTTCGGCATCGATTCCTGGGATTTTTTTCAGCACAGCATCAACAATAACAGGAATAGCATGATTGCCAATCATACAGTAATTTTCCTGTCCCCATAATTGCCAAATTGGTAAATAGCCAAAAACTTTGTAATACGCCAACATACTATTTACAAAATCAGCAGTTCGTTCAGGCTGAATCAAAGTATATAAGGGATGTGCGCCACGATACGTATCCCATAAAGAAAATGTCGTATAATAAGGCTTGGATGAATTTCTAACTGCAAAATCGGCTGCCGGATAATCTCCGCTCACATCTGATAATGTGTTCGGCTGAATGAATGTATGGTACAAAGCGGTATAAAAAATCTGTTTTTGTTCTTCTGTCCCATCAATTTTTATCTTGCTTAATTCTTTTTCCCAAACGGCATCAGCATTGTTTATTGTTCCGTCAAAATCCCAAGCTGGAATTTCAGTTTGTACATTCAAACGTGCATTTTCGATACTTGTGGCAGAAATTCCCACTTTTACCAAAACTTCCTGCTGTTTTGACGTATCAAAATCTAATATTGCCCTAATTGCATTGCCATTAACCACTTTTGCATTATCATAAACATTACCACCATCTGTAATATGATTGCGAATTATTGGCTGTGAAAATTCGGCATGAAAATATACTTTTCGCATAGGCGCCCAACCCGTAATAATTCGAAATCCTTCAATAGTATGATCATTAGGGAAAGATAATTGAGAAGCAATAATTCGGGTATTCCAATCCGATTTTTTCATCGAATGATCTAAGTCAATGATGATATGGGATTCTTTATTTTTAGGGAAACTGTATTTGTGAAAACCAGCATGAGTTGTTGCTGTTAATTCGGCTTTTATTTGATAATCTAAAAGCTCTACGCTGTAATAACCCGGTTTTGCAGATTCTTTGTCATGAGAAAATTTTGATTGATAGGCGTTCTGTCCCACTTCTTCTTTTACAATAGCACCGCTAAAAGGCATTAGCATAACATCAAATAATTCGGCTACTCCGGTTCCGCTTAAATGTGTGTGGCTAAAACCTGCAATAGTGGTATCGTTATAATTATAACCACAAGCAACGCTCCAATCTGGTGTGTTTCGGGTGTCTGGACTTAGCTGTACCATTCCAAACGGAACTGTCGCTCCAGGATAATTATTCCCTGAAAGCGGCGAACCGTGTGCTGCGCCTGTTCCAATAAACGGATTTACATGTGAAGTGATTTTTTCTTTGGTTTGTGCTCCAAGAATTATGGAACTTAATATAGCACCACAAAGTATTATTTTATTGAGATTCATTTTGTAAAGATTTTGAAATATGAATTCTTTTTTTTTTTGAATTGTCCCCAACTTTTACTGGAGGTTAATCAAATTAGATTCAAATAAGGCTTTAGCCAAAACACTACGATTTTGGCTAAAGCCCTTTGTTTAATAGACTTTTATAAACCTCCAGTAAAAGCTGGAGGCAATTCAATTACTGTTTTAGTCCTGCAAGGTTTTCAAAACCTTGTAGGTGTTATATTTAGAAATGAGATAAAAAATTAAACCTACAAGGTTTAAAAAACCTTGCAGGATTACTACTCCAACTTATAATTTAGATGAAGTAATTTCTTTTAATTCCCCATTTACTTTGATCTTCACTTTACTAGGAGCTGGAGATTTTATTTCGTACTGAATTACTTTTCCATCTTTCCATTTGATGTTTATAGTAAAATTTCCTTCTGCTTTAATCCCTTTTACTTCGCCTTCTTTTAACCAAGCATCCGGCATTGCAGGCAATAATTCGATAAATCCTGCATGGCTCTGTATGAGCATTTCTCCAATTGCTGCTGTAGCTCCAAAATTTCCATCAATTTGAAAAGGCGGACCAGCAGAAAGCAAATTCGGATAAACTCCTCCACCTGCTCCGTAATTAATATTGGTAGCTAATGTTGGTCTCAAAATGGTTTTTAATAATTTATAAGCTCTATTTCCGTCTTTTAATCGAGACCAAAACAACATTTTATAAGCAATTGACCAACTTGGACCATCATCTCCTCTAACCTCTAAAGTTTTCTTTGCAGCTTCTGCCAAGTCAGGAGTGCTTTCAGGAGTTATTAAAGAGGCTGGATATAATCCGTATAAATGAGAAATGTGACGATGTTGTGCATCTGGTTCTTTATAAGGTTTTAACCATTCCTGAATTCTACCGTCTGGACTAATAACTCCCGGTGGTGGCAATAATTTTAATCTTTGTTCAAGATCATTGCTCAAATCTTTATCGATTCCCAATTTTTGAGATGCCGTTATTACATCATTAAATAATTCACGAACAATTTGATTGTCAATTGTTGGTCCCATACACACATGAGCATCTTGTCCATTGGGCAGGAAAAATGAATTTTCAGGAGAGACTGAAGGTGAAGTTACCAACCAGCCTGTTTCTGGATCTTTTACCAGCATGCTATTATAAAACTGAGCAGCTCCTTTTATAATTGGATAGATTTCTGCTAAATAATCCTTATCGTTTGTATACAAATAATGATTCCATAAATTGTTGCATAACCAGCCTGAACCTGCTTTTGCAATTCCCCATGAAGCACTTTCGCCTGGTTCTGTAAATCCCCAAACATTTGTAATTACATGTGCCACCCATCCATCAGCATTGTAATAGGCTTTTGCTGTTTTTTCTCCATAAGGAACCATCCCTTTTACCAAATTTTTTAAAGGAAGATTCAATTCAGATAAATTTCCTGTTTCTAATGCCCAGTGATTCATCTGAACATTTACATCCAGATGATAATCGCCATTCCATGGGGTTTGAACCTGGTGCGCCCATAATCCCTGTAAATTTGGAGGTAGTAATCCGACTCTCGTGCTGCTGATGCTTAAGTAACGGCCATATTGGTAAAACAAAACTGGAAGTTGGGTATCTGAATCAGGTTCTTTTAAAAACGCATCCAAACGTTCGTTTGTTGGTCGTGTTTTTTGAACTGGCTTTCCAAAATTTAAAGCCACACGATTAAACAATTTCTGATAGTTTTGAATGTGCGTTTTCTTCTGATCATCATATTTTTTCTGCATTGCGGCATCTAGAATTTTATCTACAGAAGACTCAAAACTTTTATCTTTAAAATCTGTTCCTGCCGAAATATACAAAATCACTTCAGTTGCATTTTTTACTGCCATCAAGTTATTAGAAAACAAAACATTACCATCTTTTACATGAGCTTTAACTTTAGCTTTGTATTTCATTCCTTTTCCGTCAATTCCGTTGTTGACTTGTCCTGTCATTACAAGAGAATTGTCATTTCCGATTTCGGTTTTAAAATGTTCTGGTCGGTCTAACTGAACTGTAAAGTTCAATTTTCCCTTTTTGCTTGAAGTCAATTTTACAAAAAGAACATCATCTCCAAAACCTGCAAAATATTCTCGTTTATAAGTTACACCGTCAATTGTAAATTGAGTAGACGCAAGCGCCGTTTGAATATTTAAGTTTCTATTGTAATTTATAGCCTTTGATTTGGTTTTATAGTCAAATTTCAAAGTCATATCTCCCAAAACTTGATAACATCCAAATTGCACATTTGCTCCATCCCCGCTTCCTGAGCCTGGGCCAGTACAAACAAAATTTTCATTGATTAATTTCTCGGCATCACTGTTTTTATTTGCCAATAATAATTCTCGTATCTGTGGTAGAAAAGAAAATGCTTTATAATTATTGGCATCCTGTGGAGATCCACTCCATAAGGTAATATCGTTTAAAACTAATTTTTCGGTTTCAATTCCGCCATCAGGCATAATTCCTAAACGTCCATTTCCTAATGGAAGCGTTTGTTCCCATTGAGAAGCTGGTTTTGTGTACCATAATTCCAAGGAATTACTTTGCGAATAGCCTAAGAAAGGTAATAGTACAAAAAGTAATGCTTTGTATTTCTTGATGTTCATATTGTTATTTTTATAGCCACTGATTAAAGGGATTGGAATAATTTTCTATCTGTGGTAAATTTATTTAATCGATTTGCGATGTGTATTAAATCTGGTTTACATTGAGAATAATTTGTTATTTATTATAAGGAATCGCCTTTACAACTGGCTTTTCTCCATTTTTTAAAAGTGCTTCATCAAATTCGATTGTCACTTCTTTGCTTTCTCCTTTTAGTAAAGTGAAATAACTGTCGCTTACAATTGCCGGTAATATTTGAGTTCCCGATTTCTCATCTAAGGCCTGAATCTGAATTCCAAAAGCTATTCCCGACTGACTTGAAACTTTAGATTTTATAATGTATTTTCCGTTTTGTTTTATGACTTTACTGGAAACATTTACGTTTGCTTTTGGCAGTTTATTTATTGCTGTAAAATCTTTCATATTGGTGCCTCTCCAGTAAAAATTCTCACTGATTAATTTATCTGAAGCATCTTTTAATTTTAATCGAATAAAATGCACTGGACTTAAATCGGAAGTATCAACATTGGTTTCTGCTCCGAAAATTTTGAAATCGTATAGAGAATATCCCCAACCAGAACCACGTTTTATTCCTAACATTCTAACATAACGCCCTTTTGTTTCATCAAATGAAATAGTTTGAAGTCCTTGTTTTCCATCTTTAATCACGCTTGCATCTGTCCAGTTTTTAGCGTCGTCACTGATTTGGATTTTGTATTCTTTACCATAAGCATTTTCCCAATTTAAAACGACACGATTGATAATAAAATCTTTTTCAAGATCTACATAAATCCACTCATTATCTGTCGAATTACTTGCCCATCGCGTGTTTGAATCTCCGTCTGCAACATCTCTGGTATTTCCTCCATCGGTAGAGGATGCGGTAACATTTTTTTGAAAAGCCAAATCTTTCTGATTAGCGTAAAACGGAATCACAAAACTTTCTACTGCTGTATTAGAATAAGAATCTACCATCGCATTTTGTTTGTACTTCGCTACCGGTTTTCCATCTAAATTATAAATAACAGCCTCGGCTTTCAAGTTTTTAAAATCGGTTCCTGTTGTGTTGATTACTTTAACCGAATTATCTACAGGACTCCATTGAATGTGCATAGGCTCACAAGCCGATTTTACACCCCAATACGCTCCTGTTAAATCATAATAATAATCGTAAGTCTGCCAAACCATACTTGGATAGGAAGACTGACTCATCCAGATCATAATTCCAGAAGCATCTTCCCACATATGATCCAGCCATCCTTCATACATAGCTTTGTTGGTTTCTATATTTAATAGCTGTGCTTTTGTAGCATATTCTTCCAGATTATTTGGCTTTCCGTAACGTTCTGTTATACTTTTATCATAATAATCGGGAGTTGCATTAAAGGCTTTTTGTCCAAAGAAATGTTTGTCCCACATGTCGTTTCTTGGCCACCAGTCTTTTTCTGGAATAAACTTTTTAAAGCTTTCGATATTAGGAAAAACTGCTGTACCAATTTCAGATCTTAATCCCCAGCTTGGACCATCGCCAGTTCCTGCATAAGGTTCTGGGTATTTTGTAAAATAAAACCTCGGATCTTTATTGCCCCAAAGTCCGCTACCGCTTAAATTTCCTGTGTTGGAACATGGCTGGTAATAACGGTCGTTGTTGTCAAAAGTTTTGATGTTTTCAGCAATCCATCCGTTGAGCGGAGGCTGCGGAAGACCTTCATTATTACCACACCAAATTGCAATACTGGCGTGATTTCTAACGCGTTTTATTTTCTCAATTACATTGTTATTAAAAACATGAATGTCTAATGGCAGATTCGGATTGGCATTGAGCCAAAAATCATCCCAAACCATAATACCATATTTATCGCAGGCTTCGTAAAACTCTTCGTCTGTAGTTGAGCCTAGCCAGTTGCGAATAATATTGTAATTCATTTCTTTGTGAAGTTTGACCTTCAAATCGTATTCTTCACCTCTACAGCGAAGCATATACTCGCTCATTCCCCAGTTTCCTCCTTTTAAGAAAACACGTTTTCCGTTTATAGCAATATGCAAAACACCACCTTCTGTATCGTAAGTATATTTTTTTATTCCGAAAGTTATCTTTTGACTATCTGAAACTACATTTCCAATTTTGAAAGTAAACTGACAAGTATATAAATTAGGATCTCCATAACCATTTGGCCACCATAATTTAGGATTCTGGATAGAAAGTTCAGGAAACTGTTCTTTGGTCAGTTTTACATTTGTAATTCCGTCAGCATCCAGATTTATTTTTTTAGAAAAAGTGATATTTCCTGGCATTATTACACCCGTTAGAACTCCTTCCTGATTTTGCGAAGATGAGTTTTTAAGTTCTACTTTTACTTCCAAATCTGCGCGTGCATTGGTTGGCAGATTGGTATGAATCCAAGGATCTGCAATGGTGACTTTGTCTGTGTTTGTCAAAAAAACATCGTCAGTAATTCCAGAATTTAATCCTGGAACATAAGGCATCCAGTCCCAGCCGGCGCTTGAAATATAAGTTGGGCTTCCGAAGTTATTTAATGGCTGTTTCGGAATGCTTACTAAAATATTTAAGACATTTTTTGCTTTACGGTTTACAAGCTTTGTAATATCAAATTTACCGCGCTGCATCATTCCGCTTAAAACAGCTATTTTTTTTCCGTTAAGGTAAATTTCTCCTTCACGATTTATTCCTTCAAAGTTAAGCCAGATAATTTCTTTGGTAAAATTTTCTGGAATAGTAAATTCCGAACGGTACCAAAAACTGCGATCGTATTTTGATTTATCGACCTGATAAATATTGTCGCCAAAATTGGGATCTTTCTCTAATCCGCTTACGACATAAGAATTAAAAATTGTACCGGGAACTACTGCTTTTACCCAGTCGGCATCGGCATAATTAGGAGTAAACATTTTAAGGCTGTCTTTTCCTATTTCTGCTTGCGGTTTGAGTTTCCAAACAATATCAGTAGAGTTTAGGCTTACTTTATTCTGAGAATAAAAATTAAATGATATGGCATTTAAAACAAATAAATAGATATAAACCTGATAGGTATAGAATTTCATATTGTTATTTGAATGATTAAAAAATGTTGAATTATAAGAAATAAGAATGCCATTTTGGAATAAGCTTTTTTCGAACAGAAGAACTCAGTACTGTTACTACCTATACCCAAAATGGCATTACAAATCAAAACTGTGGCATTAACCGAACCACATGAACCAAAAAAATAAAAAATTACATTAAAGTTTCTTCAAAAAACATTAATAACCAGGATTCTGATTTTCTGGACCAATCTCATCATTAAGCTTGATCTCTCCAATAGGAATAGGATAAAGGTTATGAAATGCTGCAATGGTACCGTTTTGTTTTGCCCATTTGTTGCGAGAACCTACTAATTCTACCAGTTTTCCTGTACGAATAAGATCCATTCTTCTCCAGCCTTCAAAAGCTAATTCGCGCATACGTTCATCCAGAATCTGATCTCTAAACTGCGTTTGAGAAAGTCCGCTCCAAGCCATTCCTGCTGGCAATGTTCCTCCAAAAGCTCTTGTACGAACCTGATTCACATAACTTTCAGCTTCTGTTGTGCTTCCTAATTCATTTAAACATTCTGCGTAGTTAAGCAATACATCTGAGTATCTGATATAAGCTTTATTTTTACCTGAATTCCAGAATGATTGTTTCCCTTCTACACGAATATCTTCATATTTTTTAATGTGTGGATCCAACTCATCGCCTCCAAACCCAGCAGGAAGCGTAGGTTTAACTCCTTTATAAGTAAAATCGTAACGAATACTTGCGTCTTTACGTACATCTCCTGGTTCCCAAATTCCTCCATCTGTCTTATCTTTATAACAATATTGAGTAGGAAGTATAAGATCATAACCTCCAAAATAAGCATATTGGTTTATGTTTGCTAAAACTCTTGAACCTGTCTGCCATTGTATCTGGTTGTTGTCTGGCCAGTTATTATTATACTGCCATTCGTACAAAGATTCTGAAGAATTAGCATGATCTGGACTAAAAACGTCTGCGTAATTAGGCAATAAACTGTACTTTCCAGATTTAATAACTTCTTCAAACCATTGTTTTGCTTTATTATAATCACGGTATCCTGATGCTTCTGGAGCATATAGATATACTTTTCCTAAAAGTGCCTGAGCTACTCCTTTTGCAGGAAATGCAGGATTGCTTTGTGTTACAGGAAGTTTTTCTACTGCTCTTTCTAAATCGGCAACTATATAAGAATAAACCAATGGCAAAGGTTGGCGTTTTAGCCCATATTCTGCCGATTTTGCTTTATCATTAATCGGTATTTCTCCCCAATATTGTGTAAGCTCAAACATTAACGTTGCTCTTAAAAAACTGGCTTCACCCATTAAAAGATCACGTTTTGCGCTATCGTCTTCAGTATTTGTTCCTAATGCTCTAATAGATTGTGCCGCTACTTCAATTACCGGCCATCTGTCATTCCATAATTGTCCAATTGCTTGATTCTCCTGACTTAGAAACCCATTGTACAAATCAAGTCCCGCCTGGTTTGCATCTCCAGTTACCTGCAAAGCTCCTTGTTGTGCTTCGTCTGTACCAAGAGAAGTATAAAGCCCCGCACGGTCTTTTTGCATATTTCTCCAATTGGTTATAGCTCCCAAAAGAACTGGTTCTATTTTACCTAAACTACCGTAAGCCTGTTCAGCAGTAAGTGAACTTTTAGGCTCTTGATCTAAAAAATCTGAAGAACAGGAAGCTGATAATATTGTTAGGGCCATAAAGGCTATAATTTTTGCTTTCATAAAAATAATTTTTATAATTAATTTGATTAAAGAGATACATTTAATCCTAGAACTACCATTCTAGATAAAGGATAAGAATCTCCTCCTTCAGGGTCATAACCTTTATATTTAGTTATAATAAATAGATTAGATCCCGTTACATAAAACCTGCAATTTTTAAGAAAAACACTTTCTGCAACTTTGTCCTGTAATGTATACGATAATGTAAGTGCATTTAATCTTAGGAAAGAAGCATCTTGTATTGCCTTATCTGTTTCTCCTAAAGTATATCTTCCTCCTCCATAATAAGCTCTTGGTATATCTGTATTCGTGTTAGTTGGAGTCCAACGATCCAAAAGATCTGTATGTGCTGCACTCATTCCTCCTGAGTTCATATAGCTTTCATAGGTACCACTTGGTCTCTTACCTCCTATTGAATATGCAAATACTGCATTTAATCCAAAACCTTTATAATTAAGATCTGTAGAAAAACCACCATAATAATCAGGATTCAAATCTCCAACCACATATCTGTCTTGATCGTTTATTACGCCATCTCCATTACGGTCTTTAATTTTAATATCTCCTGCCTGAACAGTTCGGCTACCATAATTTACTCCACTAAGATCCTCACCTTGTTGTGCTATACCATCATATTGAAATACATAAACTGTGTTTACTGATTTTCCTAAGAAAAAGTTCCCGGTACGTTGGATTTCATTGTTACTATAACCGCCTAATTTGTATATCTCTGTGGCATCTCCATAAAGTTTTGTAACCTTATTTTTTGCCGATGATATATTGGCAGAAACATTCCATTTAAAATCTTTGTTTTTAATAATGTCTCCGCTAAGTTCTAATTCAAACCCCTCATTTGTTGTAGAGCCAATATTATCCAACTTATATTTATATCCTGATGAAACTGGCATATTACGCAGCATCAAAAGATCATCATTATTTATATGAAAATAATTAGCACTTGCAGTCAATCTGTTTTGGAAGAAACCAGCATCTAGTCCAATATTAAACTGTTTTTGTTTTTCCCATTTCAAATCAAAATTATCGATATAATTATCAGACACATAAGTTCCAGAATTATTACTCACTTGCGCATTATATAATGCAAAGTATCTGTAAGGATCTACATTCTGATTTCCTACCATACCATAACCTACACGAAACTTAAGCTGACTTAGTTTTTCAAATCCTGAAAGGAAATTTTCTTTAACAATATCCCAGCTTCCTGCTATAGAAGGAAAGGTTCCCCATTTGTTATTAGGACCAAATTTAGAAGAACCATCTCTTCTTATTGTACCGGTAATATTATACTTCCCATCAAAAGTATAGTTAGCTCTTGCAAAATACGATTGGTTTGTATAATCTGTAAACTTCGAGTCTAACTGGGTATTTTCCTTTTGATATGCTCCTGATAATGCCATATAGGTCAAATCATCACTAACAAATCCGCGGGCTCTAACCTCTGTAGTATTAGCTGAATTACTCAATACAGAAAATCCTCCCATTACACTTACGTCATGCTTTTCAGCAAAAACTTTACTATAACTTACAGTATTATCCCACTGATAATTTAATTGTGAATATCTATAATGATGCGCTTCCCCATCCATAGAATTTCTAAGTGATTGTCCTGTATAACTTGGCACATAATCAAAATTTGCTTGATCAGTAATATCTACAGATAAATTTGTTCTGATATCAAGTCCCTTTACTGGTTTTGCACTTAAAAAATTACTACTTGTAAGTCTATTTCGTGCACTTGAATTTATAATATCAAGACTTACTATCGGATTGTAAAGATTTTGGTCAAATACTTCACCATATCTCAAATAAGTAGATTTTGGGTCTATAGGCAATAACGGGTTTGCTCCCAATGCCACACCAAAGGCACTTTCTTCCTGATAATTAGTCTCACTTCTAGAAAAAGTAGTATTGGTACCAAACTGCAACCATGATTTTAAATCTTGCGTAAGGTTAATTTTCCCATTATATCTTTTAAAATCAGAGTTTTTAAGAAGTCCCTTTTGATCAACATAATTAAAACTTACGAAATAAGTTCCTTTTTCTCCTCCTCCGCTAAAACTTAAATTATGATTGGTTTGAAAACCTGAACGTGTTACCTGATCTAACCAATTGTAACTTTTACCCGTTCTGTAAGACTCCAATTCATAAGGCGCAAATACAGTAGAACCATCTGATTTAATTTGATTAATGTAAGCTGCACGATCGGCTCCAGGATTCTCATCCATATAGCGATTTGCATAAGCATCAACTCTTAGATCAAATAACTGCTGGCCATTCATTAACGGAAGAGTTCTTGCAAATTCAGATACTCCTGTCCATGTATCATACTGTATTTTTGCTTCCCCAGATCTTGAACCTTTTTTAGTTGTAATTACGATTACTCCATTTGCGGCTCTTGAACCGTATAATGCCGTAGCAGAAGCATCTTTAAGCACTTCCATACTCGCAACATCATCTGGATTAATGTTTTCAAAATTGCCATCGGTAACCAAACCATCGATTACAAATATTGGATTACCGCCAAAGTTTAGCGAATTATTCCCTCTAATTCTTATTGTTCCTGTTTGACCTGGCACAGCATTTTGTTGTACATATACACCCGAGGCACGTCCTTGCAGTGCCTGCACTACGTTTGGCGTAGGAACTTCTCTAAGCTTGTCACCAGAAACACTGCTTACAGCTCCCGTTAAATCTCCTTTTTTTATTGAAGCTCCAACTATCACAACTTCATTCAGTTCCTGAGTGCTTGGAATCAAGGAAATATTAATTTCAGATTTATTTGCAGCTGCAGTCTTCGAATCAAATCCTATAAAACTAAATTCTAGTGTGGAGCCAGATTTTACGTTTAATAATTTGTAACTACCATCAATGTCTGTTACTGTAGAATTCTGAGTACCTTTTACCAGAATGGTTGCTCCAGGCAAAGGTAAATTTAGATTATCTGTAACTTTACCGGTTATGGTTTGGGAGTAAAGTGTACCGGCACACAGCATAACTACTAAGAAGCATAAGTATCTTATTGCAATTCTCATAATAATTTGGTTTTTAGTTAATAAATTAGAGAGTTAGTTTTTTTATTTGTTTATTGAGCATATAGGAGAAAACGAATTGACTTATACTATACTATACTACAACATTACAAACATACAAATATTTTTATTACATCCAAATTTATGTTTAAGAATTTGCTATTTTTTTCTGTGATTTATTTCGTCTTTATTACTAATACATACTAATAAAAACGAAAAAGAGAATAAACAATGTTTTAATTTAAAGAAATATCAGACAAAACAAGAAGAGGATTTTGCTTAAAACAAGGAAAATCGTATGAATCCGACACTTTGTAGCATAATTATAATTTCTCAAAAAAAAAGGAAAATTTTACTCCTCTATTGAAACAAAAAAGACGCACAAAAGTGCGTCTACTTCAAAAGACTTTAAATCTTAGTATCTCAGAATCTTAGCAACTCAGCAACTTATATTCTAAACTAAGCTACACCCCACTTTGAAAACAATATAAAGATACTCACCATACCAATTAATAAAAGGGCAAAATACCAGTATCGGTTTTTCCAAGGAGTCAATTCCACAGATTCTAGTTTAATTTCAGCATAACTATACGTAGGATAAAATCTTGAGACTAGCAACATGCACACAGAAGTAAGAACAAAAAGCATGGCCAACATATGCAGATAATGCAATTGAATATCCAGAACGTAGTTACAAATGATATAGCTCAGAATAAAAAACATCATTCCGATTTTTGCCGCTTGAGGCGGCACTTTTTTAAATACAAAACCAACTAAAATAATAGTGAAAATGGGCACGCAAAACATACCTCCCAATTGCTGTAAATAGGTATAAAAACCTGCTTTACTAAATATTATAAATGGAGCTGAAAACATCGCTAAGGCCGAGACAATAATTTCAAACTTTCTTCCTGTATACACCAGATGTTTTTCGGTCACTTCTTTATTTCTTTTCCCCAACCATGGTTTGTACAGATTTAAAACAAACAATGTACTACTGCTATTAAGTCCTGCATTAAAGGTACTAATCGCTGCTCCAAGAACAACTGCAGATGTTAATCCAATCATAACTCCTGGTAATGTGTCTCTTACAACAAGCGGAAAGACTTCTGCTGTATTTTCAAGTTTATCATAAAGATGCACTCCAACTAATCCAGGAATATTAATAATAAAAGGACAAAGTAACTTTCCTAGACAAGCTAGCCCCATACCTTTCTGGCTGTGTGACAAACTTTTAGCCGAAAGTGCTTGCTGTACAATAAACTGCTCCATTCCCCAATAATACAGGTTCATAATAAACATTCCTGTAAAAATGGTACTTAAAGGAATCTCGTCGTGTGGTCCTCCAATAGCGTTTAAATGTTCTTTGTGTTGTGAAAGTAAAATATGAAGACCTTCGAACCAGTCTCCATTTCCTAAAAATTTGAAACCAAAATAAGGAAAAGCGATTCCAATAGTCAACAATCCGATGCTTAAAACGGTATCGCTAATTGATATCGCACGCAGACCGCCTAAAACAGAATAAGCACAGCCTGTAAGTCCGATTACCCAAACCATAAACCAAATGTTTTGCCAATAGGTTAATTGTAAAGGCTCTAGAAAATTAAACATGCCAGTAAGAGCAACCGCGCCACCATATAAAACGGCTGGAAGTAAATTGACAACGTAACTGCACAAAAAGATAATCGAAACCAATCTTTTAGTAGAATGATCGTAACGCTTTCCAAGATAATCTGGAATAGTCATGGCTCCAGTACGGAAATAAATTGGAAGGAAAAATTCAGCAACCAAAAGCATGGCTAGCACAGAACTTACGCCCCATGCTATCACGCTCATATTATTGGTATAAATGGATTCGTTCTCGCCTATAAACTGATTGGCACTAATATTACTTAGCAGTAAGGCTCCTCCAACAATGAAAAAATTATTGTTACGGTCGGCAAAAAAAAGTCCTTCTGTTGTCTGTACCTTTTTCTTTCGAGTTTTTATGGCCGAAATAACGGCAACCAAACCTGTTATTAGTAAAAAACTAACAATGGATAAAACATTCATAAATTACAACGAATTTCTATCTATAAGAACTGTTGGAATAATCTCCTGCGTTTTTTTTCTGTTTAAAACAAAATCGGCTGCTCTTTTTCCCATTTCTGCGAAATCTGTAGAAAATGTGGTCACACCATCAAAAATGATCTCTTTTACGATATCATCATTGTGTGAGATAAAACCAATGTCTTTACCAATTTTTAAACCTTTAATTTTGGAGTCTTTTAGCATTTCCCAAAGTTCAAGATTATGAATAGTAAAATAGACTTTCCCTTTTTCAAGAGAACCCGCTGTATATTCTTCTTTTATAACTCCTTTGATATCATAATCTTTCATGAATCGCTTAAAGGAATTTAGAATTTCATTAGGTTCTGCAGAAGATGGTTTAAAGAAGAAAATCAACTCATCGTATTTTTTAATTTTATCTTTAAGCTGCACAAAAGCATTGTAAGACGAATCTCCAAACTCTTGTGCAACATAATTGTAATCTTCATCTGTTTCTATAAAACGGTCTACCAACAACACTCTATTGGTTGGCAATTGTTTTAAGATATCAGGTGTTTTTTTATTAGGAATCGGAGCTATAACAAACATTCCGTATTTTCCTTTTATACTCTGAACAATGTTTTCGAATGTGACAAAATTATTGTGATGGAAGAAAATATCCAATTGCACATTCTTTCCAAGACCTTTTCTAAAATTCTCATAAAACGTTTCCTGAAAAATATCAAATGCAAAAATCAATAATGCCACTTTCAATTCCTGTTTGACATCATTGGTGGCAACAAAGTAACCCAATCTATTTTTGGATTCGATAATTCCTCTGTGTACGAGTTCTTTGTATGCTTTGGCAATAGTTTCTCTCGCAAAACCCAATTCGCTTATAAAAGTGTTAACAGATGGAAGTAAATCGCCTTTTGTGACAACCTTTTCATCAATGGCATTAATTATTCCCTGAACCAATTGCTCATGTTTAGATAAAGAATTTATAGATTCTAGATTTTTGATCTGTTGAATAATTTGCTTCATAAAACGTTTTAATAGGTATTTATTTAGAAAATATAGTATTACAAATATATACTAATGTTTATAATTTATTTTAGGCCTTAGTAATTTTTAAAACAACACTGCTGTTTGATGCTGTAACATTCGGATTAATTCCAACCTGCATTAAGAAATCGCCCGAATAAACAGCTGTTTCTACCACTGGTTTTTTATCTGGATATACGTTAATCTCCTCTATTTTATAATTTTGACCTGCTTGCAATCCTTTTAATTTTATTGGAAGATGTGTTCCAGCCTCATATCTAGAATTAACAGAATAGCTAAAAACCACTCCTTCATTTCCATTTTTATTGACAAACATTACAGAAGCCGCATCATTACCCCACGGATTTTGCAAACGATACTGATCTCCCTGCCAAATTGTATTGCTCAACTCGTTATAGTTTTTTATTGCTTTCTGTGTAAAAGCCAAATCTTTCTCATTTAGATCTTTTACTACAATATCAAAACCTAATCTTCCCATCATGGCAACATCTGTACGATATTTTAAAGGCTGTTTACCCCAATCTGTAACGTGTGCCGCAATAGTTAATGCTGGATAAAAATACGAGTATTCATATTGCATATATACACGCTCTAAAGGATCTGTGTTATCACTTGGCCAAAATTCTGTAAAGTATTTCAAAGCTCCATAATCAACTCTTCCTCCTCCACCAGAGCAAAGCATCATTGGTACCGTTGGATATTTTGCACGAATACGTTCTAATACTTTATAAAGCCCAGTTACATAATCGGTGTAAAAGTTGTTTTGTTTGTCTTTTAAATAATTAGAATATGCATTGTAAATTACGGCATTACAATCCCATTTAATATAAGCCAATTCTGGGTTTTCAGTAAAAAGATTATCCACAACTCCATAAACAAAATCTTGAACTTTCGGATTAGATAAATCTAAAACCAACTGATTACGGAAATAATGTTCTGTTCTTCCTGGCTGTTTTACAATCCATTCTGGATGTTTTTTGTACAAATCACTCGCTGGACTTACCATCTCTGGCTCAATCCAGATTCCGAATTTTACCTGGTTGTCTTTGGCTGTTTTTACTAAAGCCCCAATACCGTTTGGCAATTTCTTTTTATTCACATCCCAATCTCCTAAAGCCGCATCGTCATTGTTACGCGGATATGTATTTCCAAACCATCCGTCATCTAACAAGAACATATCTACACCCAATTTTTTACTATCGGCAATTAGGACTTTCAATTTATCTTCATCAAAACTAAAATAGGTTGCTTCCCAGTTGTTTAATAATGTCAAACGATCTCCTTTTCCGTCTAAGATTTTATAATTTCTAGACCAGTCGTGCAGGTTACGGCTTGCATGCCCTTTTCCTTTAGCTGATAAAGTGTACCAAAATTTAGGTGTTGTAAAAACTTCGCTTTTAGCCAGTTTATAAGCTGCTGCCGCATTGTTGATTCCAGAAATAACTCTAAGGTTATTTAGTGGATCTAATTCTAAATCGGTTCTAAAATTTCCTGACCATTCTAGACCTGCAAATAAAACTTTTCCTTCGTCTTCTGATGCTGGTTTATCTAAAGAAACCATAAATACCGACGGCTGAAATAAATTGGTACGTGAGCCTAATTTAGTATCTAAAGTTTTGATTCCGTGAGTAAGTTTAGCTTCCTCAGATTGCATTTCTTTTGCCCATTCTCCATGATATTGGTTTAGCCAGAAACTATTATATCCTTTTAAATACAAATTAGCCGAAGCGTATTTGTTTAAAGTAATACTTCCTTTTTCGTTATGCTGAATAGTTGACCATTGTTCGATAACATCTGTATCGTAATACGCTTGAATAAACAAATGAACTTCAACAGGATAAACAGGATCTTTTAATGTAATTTCCGTCTGAGAAACTCCTGTAGTCACGGTATTGCTTTTGTGGCTTACATACAACAAATCTAACGAAGTGTTTCCGTCAGCATGGGTTACAGCAATGGCTGGTTCCAATAAATTTTTAGATCCAGAAGCGGTATAAGCAGCATTGTAAATACCTGAATAATCGGTTCCCTGACGAAACTGACCTTGTATTTTGGCATAATCTGAATCGTTTGCCAATTTTTCTCCTAAATAAATAGTGCTTACTTCTTTTCCTGAATTTACCTGTAAAACCAATGCATTAGATTTTGTTTTTACAGCAATGATCTGTTGTGCTGTTACTGAACTGCAATAACTCGTGAGAATAAAAAATGCTATCGCAAAAGACTGCCTTAAATTGATACTTTGTTTTTTCATTTTATTATGTGTTATTTTTTTACTTTTTCTTCTTGTGTAATTCCTTTCCAAACATCTGTTCTAAATGACGATGCAGGAAGACCTGATGCATTGGTCAAATTTCCATTTGGATTATCTGCCCAATTGTATCGAACCGCTGCAGGACTCGGAACGTTCTGCGCATATACTACCACTTTTCCTTTTACTATTTTAGCATCTGCCCAATAAAATTTCTGGTCTGATCCTGCAATAGAAAATCCTTTCAGCACACCTTCTTTAGCTTTAATATCCGTATTAAAATTAAAATCTAGTACAACCGTGTTGTTTTCAATTTTATAAGATTTATAAATTGGTCCCGAATACTCGATTTTCATATTATACACTTTTGCCAAAGCAATATTAGCAAGACGGCCACCTACATCTTGTTTGTTTTTTGGATGGATATCTTCTCCATTTCCAATATCGGTTGTAACGGCCATTCCTGTATTGGGTAATTTCAAAGTCAAAAATTGCGCTTCTCTTAATTCGGCCCAATCAGAATCTCCCGGCTGTTCTTTCTGCTGCTTGTAATTGGCTAACTGCACAAAGAAAAAAGGAAGATTTTTGTCTTTAAATTTTTCCCGCCAATCATTTATCAAAAGCGGAAATAATTTTTGATATTGAAACGCTCTTTCTGCATTACTTTCTCCCTGATACCAGATTACTCCTTTTATTTTATAATCCAATAAAGGAACAATCATCGCATTGTATATGGCGCTTGGTCGGTTTTGTCCTTGCGCGAGATACGGTTTTGCAGGCAAATCTTTACTGTTTGCGCCAATACTGTATTTCCAGTCTCCAACTAATGAAATAGTTTCTTTTTCTGATTTTAAAGCGATATTTTCTTCCCCGTAAATTCCTCCATTCCCTGCGCCATCAAATACTCTTATCGCAATTACATTTTCTCCCTTTTTTAAATATTGGGCTGGAATAGTATAATGGCGTTCTACATTATAACCTTTGGTTTCTCCAATATAATTTCCGTTAACCCAAATTATATCGTCATCATCAGCAAAATAACTCAGAGTGAAATCTTTACTAGTATCTGAAATAGTAACTTTTTTTCTAAACCAAACTATTCCGTCAAAATTCCCTAATCCGTTGCTGTCAAAGAAAGAAGGCACTTTCATTATTTTCCATGAACTATCATCAACTTTAAACGTTGCCCAAACTGCTTTTCCATCTTCAAATCCTTTATCTGCATTAGTAAGATGTTTTTCCCAAACCGCAAGCTCTTCATTATATTTCTGTTGCAAAGCTTGTCTGCTTGTTTCAGATTTCATAGCTTCAATTTCGGTATCAAAATCATGAATGGTGCTTAACGCTCCAGAACTTGTCCAAGCTTCTACAAGAGTTCCTCCCCAAGAAGAATGAATCAACCCTATCGGAATCTTTTTTTCTTCGTAAATCTTTCTGGCAAAAAAATAAGCCGTTGCACTAAAATCAGCAATAGTTTTAGGGTTGCAGACATTCCATCCGTCGTGCTGTACTTTTAGTCTGTTTAATGGTAAAGTGCTTTCAACATGTTCGGCTTGCAATAATCGTATTTGTGGATAATCAGCATTTGCGATTTCTTCTTTGTAATTATTGATTTTCCCCCAACCTTCCAAAGGCATTTCCATATTACTTTGTCCTGAACAAAGCCAAACTTCTCCAATTAAAACATTTTGCAGCGTTTTTAAATCTCCGTCATTTATTGCAATAGTATAAGGCCCACCATAAACCGGAGTTTTTAAAACTACATTCCACTTACCGTTTACCACATTGGCTTTGTAAGTCTTTCTATCCCACGAAGTTGTAACTGATACTGATTGTTTATCGCTTTCTCCCCAAAACGGAACAGCACTTTTTTGTTGCAACACCATATTATCTGTGAAGAAAGATGGAAGTGAAACTGCCGCGTTTATTACGTTTGATGAAAGAATGAATAAGGTAAATGCTAAAGCCGTTTTCTCAAAAAAATATTTTTTCATAAGTCTGCCAATTAACGTTTTACGACTTTAAACAATCCAGCATCTTTTGCACCAAGATTTAAATCTATGGTGTTATTTTTTACTTCGACAGTTTCGGCAGTAAAAAGATTTTGCAATTTGTAATTGCCATTCTTAACTCCTAATCTTTCTAATGGAAGTGCATAATTTTTAGCCGTTGCACCATAATTTAAAACTGCCACATACCAATCGTTTCCTATTTTTTGTTCGAAAACTTCAGTGGTTAGTTTTCCTGTATTTCCTTCTACGGGACGGAAAGCTACTCCATTTGAAACAATTTTAAGCAATTCCTGATTCTGAAGCCATTCTTTAGCACGCTTGCTCCAGATTCCGTCTTTGCTGTAATCGTCTCCCGTGATTAATGTTCCTGTAATTACAGACGAAATTAATCTTGCACGATTTTCGCCCTCTGTGACATCAGCAAAAACAACATGATCTGCATCAATATAATCATACGAATAGGTCTGCCACCAGCCGTAGTTGACACTATTCAAAGTATATTGAGTCTGTTCGATGGTTTTCCATGCATCGCATGCAATACGGCGAATATGAGCATAACGTGCTGTGGCCATATTAGGAGAAATTGCAGCATAAATTAGCATTTGTCCATCTAGCGCTTTTACTAAATGTTCCATTCCTATTTTATAAGCCTCCATTCCTGTAGCCACATTTTTATCATAAAATGAAGTCGATTCTGCTGCAGCATGACCTAAGAAGTCAATTTTTATCATTTTAAAACCGCATGCTTTCAGCTTATTAATAACGTAATCAACACGTTTCAGCGTACCAGGATGTGTTGGATCAATTGCGCGTGCGCCATCAAAATCAAAATACGTATTTCCGGTTTTTGTCCACATTTCGCCAAAAGTATAATCGCTTCCCTCTGCTTTACGGTTTGGTCCATCTTTCCATCCCCAATCTGTAAAAGGCGCCCAATATACTCCCGGTTCTAATCCTTTATTTTTACAGTAATCTGCGAATTCTTTTACTTTACTAAAGTCTCCTGTAAAACCACCTTTGACCATATTATCCCAAAAAGAGTCAAGATCAATATAAGCAGTATTTCCCACTCGAAATTGCGGAACTTCATTCGAAAAAAAATCTACAACTTTAGTCGTGTTTTCGTAATTAATTTTTTCCATCAAAACGCCCCAACTGTTCCATCCAACTGGAGTTGGCTTGTTCCATTCAAAAACATACGGTTTTTCTACAATGCGATTGGTTTTGGCATATTCTTCCATTCCATTTCTCCAATCTGAATAAAAACCAACAAAAAATTTTGGCGACAATACTTTATTGCCTTTTACCAAACCATGTGCAATACTGTCTCGTGTAATTTCTTTTTCGGAAAAACCAGACCAAGCTGAAAATAAAGGCTCTTTATCTCTATTAATTGATTTTACAGCACTTTTCCAAACAGTATGTTCCAAAGAACCAACTATAAAACCATTTCTAGAGACATTATTGAATACTATTCCAACTTCTGCACTTGTATTGTTTGAAATTGTATCCAATTTTTTAGAATTATAACTAATCCAAGCATCATTGTCATAAGGAACAAAAACTGTATGAAGGTTTTCTATTTTATCAAAAGTAATTTTTCCTAAATCTAGCGGTGCAATGTAATTGGTTTCTATTTGTTGTTTGTTGGCTAGAATTTCAATTTGAGTTATAAAATAAGATTGATTATTGTACGTGAAGAAATTTTGAACTAGGGTTGGATTATTTTTATCGGTATACGTAAAAACATATTTTGTTCCTTTTCCTAAATTATCAGTGAAAGTTTCTTTTGATAAAACAGCTTCTGCATAATCATTAAGAGAAATTGTTTTACCATTAACAACAATAGAAGCTTTGGCTCCAGAAAAAATCTTTTTCCCAAACTGATTTACCTCAATTGTTTTTTGTTTAGCATCATAGGCAATAATGCCATTTTTGCCAAAAGTCATTTTGATCGTTTTTTGTCCCTGTGTAGAATGACTAAAAAAAAGTATCATTATAACAGGCAAAAACAGTTTTTTTACTAAAAAATAGTGTGGTTTCATTAAATCTATTTTTGGTTATTATACTATTCTATACTACAATGATACGAATTAAAATTAATCCCGCAAGAACAATGCAGAAATTAGTGGTTACTTTTTTCTCTTATTGAAATTCAAAAATCTGTATATCAACAAATTAAACACTTAAAAAAGAGTCATATTTTTTCCACTTAAAATAGTCATTTTGACAATATTTATAGGGTAATCTCAAAAAACCAACTAAAAATATGTCTCTCAAAAAAGAATATAATTCAAAAATTATTGTTTTGATATTCTAAAGTAATCAAATAAAAAATCCCGATTCTCACCTAAAGTGAAAATCGGGATTTTTAAAAACTTCTATAAATCTATTTAATTCTTAACAAACTTAAAATGTTGAACAGGATACTCAGTTGCTTTTACTTTTACCATATAAACACCTTTTGAAAGTCCGTTTACTGGTATTTCTGAGCTAATCGTGCCTTCAGTAGCCATAGAGGTTTTCCAAACTTCTTTTCCAGTTATATCATATACTGAAATTGCGGCAGGACCACTAATTACCTGATCGAACTTAATTCTAAAACTGCTAGATACTGGATTAGGAAAAACATAATTAGTAGAAGCTGTAGGCCAATTATAACTTGGAGCACTTAATGTTCCTGAGCTGTAAATAGCATAAATAGCCGCATCTGCTTGTGGCAATTGAACGCTTAATATACTTTGAGCTGTAGTTGTGGCTCCCGAATAAAGTTCTTTAACTGTATAATTTCCAGATCCAAGGCCAAGACGACTTAAACTGATATTATTTGTTGTTGAAGTATTTCCGTAGTTAAAAACAGCTACATAAGTAACATCGTTGTGTGTTGCAGAAAAAATATTGGCTGCATTATAACCTGTATTTCCATCAGCAGGAAGGAAATGCATTTCGTTACGAGCAACATCCATCACATCGATATTTTGCAAAAGATTCTGTGCAGTTGTTTTCCATTGACCAGCAACAGAAAAATCATCGCCAGCAATTACCGTTCCTGTGACTACGCTGCTTAATAATCTCGCACGATTTTGTCCGATTGAAGCATTCCCAAAAACAACGTGATCTGCATCTATATAATCGTAGATTTGATTTTGCCACCAGCCGTAAGTTGTACTATTTAAAGTATAATCTGTTTCATTTATGTTTGTGTAAGCATCGCAAGCTATACGTCTTACATGCGCAAAAGGGCCAGTTGCCAGATTAGGAGATATTGCAGCTTGAACCAACATTGTTCCTCCTATTTCATCAATTAAATATTTCATTCCTTCTTGATACGCTTCCATACCTGTATGAAGCTGATTATTTGCAAAACCATCAGCTTCAATACTCGCATGTGTTAAAAAGTCAATTTTTATCATTTCGAATCCTGCGGTTTTAAAACGATTTATAAAATAATGAATTCTCGCCTTAGTACCTGGACTTGTTGGATCCATTGCATAAGCTCCATCTAATTCTAAAGGATTTCCGTTAACCATAGTCCAACATTGATTATAATTATATGAACTGCCTTCAACCTGACGATTGTATTTTCCCCAATCTACAAAAGGAGCCCAATAGATTCCAGCCTTATAACCTTTACTTTTTGCATACGTAACAAATTGTGCCAGTTCAGCATCGCTCATATTATCCCAATACGAATCAAGATCAATAAATAAAGTATTATCTTCTGTTTTGAATGCAGGACAATCATTATGAAAAAAATCAACAACTGCTTTTGCTTTCGTTAAGTTAATATTGGTCTGCATAGCTCCCCAGCTGTTCCATCCCATTGGTTTTGGCGCTGTCCAGTCAAAAATATACTTAGGTTGCATTGCGGCATTCGCTTGTGCAAATTCTTCGAATCCTGTTCTCCAATCGTCTGTAGCATTGATCATTACTTTTGGAGAAGGACAGCTTGTTTGGCCTACGTTTACCCAGCCATGACCTCTCGCATCTCTGGTCACATCTTGTTTTGTCCAACCCGCAACAACCGAAACATAAGCTGATGAAGAACCGCCTCCGCTTACTGTAACTCCCGTTTTCCATTTTGTATGTTCCAAAGAACCTATTACTAAACCTTTACGATTGGTATTATTATAAATATTAGTTACTTCTGATGCTGTAAAGTCAGCTGAATTTAAAGTATAAGCATTGTATCGAATCCAGGCATCATTATCATAAGGGACAAATACGGCTCTAGTATCTCCCGTTCCAAAATTTGGTGTTACCTGATTACTCGTTAAAGGAGACATTTTATAACAGTTTGATCCATTTCCTGTCAAGACCACTTGTATAGCCAAATAATTTTTATTTGTATAAGTATAAAAAATTTGCTGCATGCCTAAAGTATAATTTCCACTTAAGCTAAAAATGTGTTTAGTTCCTGCTCCTACATTATCTGTAAATGATTCTGAACTATAAACAGCCGAAGCAAAATTATTACTCACATATTGCTGATCACTGTTTGCATAAGCAGACGCATTACTAATTACAGTCGCACCATTAAACTTTATACTATATGTTTTATTCGTTAAATTATAAACAATACTATTGTTATTCCCGAAAGCGATGGTTTGGTTAGTTCCTGCCGCCAAAGGTGTTAAAATAAATTTATCTAGATTAGGAGCCCATAAATTGGTATTATCCCAAAGCAAAGTGGTTGTTCCGCTGTTCAAATAGACACTTATATTTTTAGAAGCTGCTGTACTCCATCCTCCGCTTGGCTCACAAGGAATTGCAATGGCTGTGGCTGAACCTGCAGTTAGCCGAATCGTACGAGGATCTCCTGTACAATAAAACAATTGCAAATTGTACCAGCCTGTTGCTGCGACAGTAACATTTACTGAGACACTGCCAGTTCCTCCTAAATTACCTACTATTTTTCCCGAACAGGAATCGCAGTTTTGGATATCGGCATTTCCTGTACGGCTACCATTTTCAAATTCATAACTCTGACCCCAGCTGCAAATCGTTAATAAAAACAGCATTGAAGTCAGCAAGCTTTTAGCTGATACTTTTTCTTTTGTAATTTTTTCTTGCATAGTTATTATTATTAGTTAGTAAGATTTAGCACAATACTATACTGTACTATACTACAATAATAATAAAAATATTAATACTATTAAAAGCCAATCGCTTTAATTATTTTATAGAGAGCAAATTAGAACTTTCTAAATCAGAAATACCGCTTTATCAAAATTAAAAAAGAGAGGAGGTTTCAGAAAAAAAAGCAGTAATTAAACTATAACTAAAACAAAGCACTATAAAAAGAAAAAGCTCCCAAATATGAGAGCTTTCAATTCTATAGTCAATGTATTATTTAATGGTCGTATTATCTGTATCTTTAATAAACTTAATCAAACCTTTCATGTAAACATCCTGATCATCGTACATGCTCATATGACTTCCGTTAGGACAATACAAATAGGTGCCATTTTTCACTTGAGAAGCAATCCATTTCATATGATTAGGATCCATGGTATCATATTCTGCCCCTATCGACAATGTTGGCACGACAAGTTTTGGAAGCTTTTTTTTAATATCCCACTTCTCAAGTTTTCCCGACAATCCAAATTCACTTGGCCCCTGCATAGTCACATACAAAGACTGATTTATTTTACTAAATGATCTGTTTACAGGTTCTGGCCACTTATCAGCATCTAAACGCAGAATGTGTTTAGTATAAAAATTAGGAAGTAATAACTGCATGTATTCCGGATTTTCAAAATCTTTATTTTTCTCTATTTCCCTAATCCTCGCCAAAACTTTAGGATCCATCTGCTTTGCTAACACTGTATCCGCATATTTATCATAGTCAATAGCGCTCATCATCATATTTGAAATAATAAGTCCTTTAAGATTTTGTTGATACTTCAATGCATACTGCGAAGCTAAAATCCCACCCCATGAATGACCTAATAAATAAAAATTACTCTTATCTAAACCAAGAGCTATACGCACCTGTTCCACTTCTTCCACATAACGATCCAAATCCCAAAATACTGGATCATTTGGATTATCAGAGTTGCCTGTTCCTAACTGGTCGTAATAAATAAACTCTATCCCTTCCTGAGGCAAAAAGCTTTCCATACACTCAAAATATTCGTGGGTCGCTCCTGGTCCTCCATTTAAAAGTAATAGCTTCATTTTTGGATTATTACCTACACGCTTAGTCCAGACCTTAAACTTCCCCTTCGGGGTACTAATTTCAATCATCTTTACCCCTCCTGTCTTTATACCTGTAGATCCATCTTTCAAATAAGAACTTAAATCCGAATTTTCTTCTTTAGCAGTATTTTTATCACTACATGCCGAGAAAAACAGCATACTTACAATTGACAAAAAGATATTAGTATAGACATTCATAGGTTCGTTTGATTTAAATTAATAGCATCTCGTTTTGTAGTTCTAATATACTAAATTTCATTAATCATCAATTCAATAATTAGTATAGAAAGAGAACTAATAACAGAAAAGTTTCTAATGCCAATGGCGTTTCCCTCTGGGCCGTGCTGTCCGCTGTATCTTTTGCGGATGGATGTTTAGGGGAAAAAGAAGCCCTTCGTGCCCCGCAAAAGGATGCCGCTCCCATCACTAACGCACCTATCTATTTATAAGCAGCCATGGGGAAGTTTTCCAAAACATATAAAAAACAGAAAACCCCATCCGATTTGGATAGGGTTTTCAAAAGAAAGGCGACGACATACTCTCCCACAAAACTGCAGTACCATCTGCGCAGGCGGGCTTAACTTCTCTGTTCGGGATGGG